>NZ_WUWM01000019.1 GCF_009846885.1 Paenibacillus puerhi | reverse complement strand
GTAGTCTTTTCGGTCCGAAGGCCGAAATGACTACAAGGTTCGTTCGACTTGCTCAAAAGTTACTGCTAGCGAGAATTTTCATTCTCTATTTAACACTCACTCGTTGTTCAGTTTTCAAAGGGCAATTGCTAGTATTTCACTTGCGATTCGTAATGTAGCACATCCGAATCTCTTTTGCAACCGTGTTTTTCGATTCTTCCATTCAAGGGGTAATCCTCATGCTCAGAAGCTCTCATTCACTCTTGCTTGCCTCTCTCTCAAGGGGCGAGAAGTAATGTACCATATTCAAATCTGTTTTGCAACCTCATTTTTTACCTTCCATTCAAGGGGTCTAACCGCATGTGCAGAAGCTTCCAAACTAGGCTGCTGTCGCTTTCTTTCGAACGACCGAGTTGTAATGTATCATATTCGTCATTATTTTGCAAGACCTTCATTCCATAATATCGTCTCTCTAGTATTGCATAATGATAGCCTCTTAGTGACCGACGTTATGAGAGCTTTCAGCGAAGAAAGATAGGATAGCAAAAGCTATGAGGATAAACGTCATGACAATAAGCGCTGCCCCCACCCCTCTAAAGCTTACACGGCTGGACGAGAACTTGGAGCGCAGGAACAGCCATACTCCGCTGCCCATCAGTAACGCAACCATAACCCCGAGCTGTATATAATCGTACAAGCCAATCCCCCTTATAAGTTCGGTTTCGATTATCTTTAGACGAAAAGGAAGAGAGCGATGTTTCACCTTCCATCCATTGAACCCCGGCAATGACGCCAGAAAACGGGGACCCGGTTCCCGAGTGCTGGGAGTCGGGCGTTTCTCTCCTAAAATAAACAGGAAAAACACCGCTATTACAGCAGCGTTTTTCCTGTAGCCAATGAAGAAGGCTCTTCGGCCCTTCTGCTTAGGGAATCAACGACGAGACCAATTCAAGATCCTTGGCGTCCACCATGCCGTCCTGATTCGCATCGGCCGCCTTCACCGCATCCCATTGCGGGCTGCCTGCATGCAAACCTACGGAGACGGCCGCCAGGCCGAGATCGCCCAAGTCCACCACGCGGTTGCCGTCCACATCGCCCGGCACAGGAGCAAGCAGCCGGCTGTTAAACAGCTGAACCGCCTGCTGCAGGTTCGCTAAGGCCAGGTCTAGCTGAGCCTGCTCTGGAATCTGCAGCTCCAGCACCGCCGCTGCAGCCTGCAGCACAGGCAGCAGCGCCTGCTTGGAGCCGGGCTCATACTGCCCGGTCATCGTTCCTTCGATCGCGCCGTCATAGAGCGTCTGCGCGGCGGCATAAGCGGACTGCAGCGCAGTCTTTGATACTTGCGAAGCAATGGACACCGTATATGAGCCTCCGCTTGCCGCTATCTGCTGGCCGGATCGTTCGGTCAGCAGCGCCTGAACCGCCTTCACCTCAGTTGTATTCTTGACGGCCGGGTTCGCGGCCAGCCAGATCATTTCCAGCATCGGTCCGTCCGCCGTGTTCCCGCTTCCGTGTCCCTGGCTTTGCGCCGTGAGAACAAGCCGGCCCGGCGTGCCCGCATCGACCTGTGTCAGGGAAAGCTCGGAACGAACCGGCCGCGCATCCACAAAGCTAATGGCGGACGGGTCATATTCGAAGGTTAGCTTCTGCGTATATACCGCTTCATAGACGCTGGAGGTTACGTGGCTCAGTCCGTACTTCAAGATGAAGGACTCCCCGGGAGCGACAGAGCTGATAGGCCCTGACAAGGCGACGGTCGGGTGATCCGAAGGCTCGCCGGGCGGCGTGCCGGTATCGGTAGAATCGAATACGACCGTCCCGTCTGCCTTCACGATGGCGACCTGGTCGAAGGTAACGTTCGAAGCCTCCGATACGGCCAAGCCGACCTGCATCGGTGAGAGAGTCGTCATGCCGCCGGTCGTATCGGCGCCTCCAATCTTGGTGTAGGTTATTCCGTCGGTCGAGTAATAGCCGGCATACACGCTGCCTGTGCGCTGCAGCTTGAGATAGACGGGCAGCGACAGCACGGTAGAGTCCGATCGCGCCGAGCCCCCGGAAGCCGCGGAGAACCGCTTGTAGGTTTTGGTCATGCCCTGAGCAGCCGTGGAAGCGGCCGCTGGCTGGAACCAGACTGAATAAGATAAGGACTGTTTCTCCGTCCCATCCTTGACCATCAGCATCGCGATAGAATTGCTCGTGCTGAACGAGCTGGCGCCTGCCGGGTACGACCAGGAGACGAGCCTGGCCGTCATCGTGAAGTCGCCTTCAACCGGAGTCGACATGAAATACGCGCTGTCTCCCGAGCTCTGAAGTTTCCCGCCCTTGGCGGACAGTGTGAAGACGCCGTTGCTGTAGCTGCCTCCCCCGGAAGTGACAAGCGCGCTATCCGTAATCGCCTCTGACCAGCCTGGCGGCAAGGCCCCGTTCGCCTGGGCGACGGGGGTCTGCGGCCATCCGAACACCGCCACGACGATAGCGGCCACAAGCGCCAGCCATCTTCCGTGTAGACCTTCCTTTCTCATCATCGTTCATATCCCCCTATGAGGTGCGAGCTTGCGCCCCTTTATCATTAGTCGATCAATTCCGCATACTGGAGCAGCCGCTTCAAGACGACCGCGGCTTCTGCCCGATTCGCAGGAGCGGAAGGCTCGAACGCTTCGGCCGACTTTCCATTCATCAATCCGGCTTTGAGCGCTTGCGTCACGCCCTCTCGGGCCCAGCTGCTGATAATGGCATGGTCGGCAAACCGATCCGTCTGCGCCGCGTCAGTTGGGCTTGCCGTGACAGTCGTGCCCACTATCTTCAGCGCCCGGATGAGCATAGTCGCCATCTGCTCCCGTGTGATGCGGTCGTCAGGCTTGAATGCTCCCGGCTCCAGCCCCTCGACCAGGCCCGCTCCGGCAGCCGCCCCGACATACGGCGCATACCAATCCGATACGGATACATCGCGGAACAAGGAAGATACCTGTGGCTGCAAGCCGAGTCCCTTCACAAGCAGCGTCGCGAACTCGGCACGCGTCACATCCCCCTGCGGCACAAAATTATGCTCCGTCCGTCCATCGACGATAAGCTTGGAGGCGAGCAGAGCGATCTCATCCTTCGCCCAATGCCCGGCCAGATCGTCGAAAGACTTCGTATGCCGGATGACCGCATACGTGCTGTTCCCCTGCCGCTTAAGCAGGGCCCGTGTCCGGCCTCCGTCCATTGCCTGGAATCGGGTGGGGACGAAGCTCAGCTCCCCGGTGGCAGGATCGTAAAGAACTCCTGTAGCTGTACTCGGATCAAGCTGACCGGGCAACAAGATCGTTCTTGTCACATAAATGCCCCCGAAATCCCCAACTGCCAGCGAGCTGCCGCCGCCTTCTGCCGTTACATGGAAATCAAGCGCCTCCCCGATCATCGAAGCGCCCGAACGCTCCGCTTCCTTGGATATTCCTTGGAGATCGGTCGCGGATGGCTTGCCGATGTGTACGGTAATTTTCACATCCTGCTGCTTCACGCCCAGTTGAGCGGCCAGCTTGGCGATATCCAGGGCCTGGACCGGAAGCTCATACGAGGCTCCGCCCGTCTGGATCACCACAGCTATGCCGGCATCTTGGCTGGCAGCGGCGGCGAGGGATGCCGCAGGCAGCTCGACCTTCACCGTCTGCTCTCCTGCCGGAAGCTCAATCTGAATACGGCTGCCGAGCGCGGGGTCCGCCTTCAGCTTTGCCAACACCTCGGCCAGGCTGTCCGCGCTTACGGCGGCAACTGCGACAGCTTGCCCGTCGGCGCGGCGGACGCTTTTCATTTCTGCAATCGGGATGCGTACTCCGCTCTTGCCGTTCTCAACCGTAGAAGGCAGGTTAGCCGCGGGTAAGCCTCCTGTACTGGCACCCGTGCCTCCCGTATTAGAATCCGTGTCTGACCCGGAATCGGAATTCGAGGCAGTCACGATAAGGGTCGAAGCCGCTTGGCTCCCTGTCCATCTGGCTTCCTTCCGCTCAGACGATACCGTTAGCACCTCGGACAAGCGAACGCCCGCCTGGCCCGGAGCCAAGGTCTGGAAAGCCAGGCTGCCCAGCTCCAGATCACCGCTTATACCCGGTGCATGGCCGGTTTGCGTGTAGGCGAACGTAATTTTTCCCTCTTCCACGATTGGTTCAATCGCGAAGCCGTTCCCGGTACCGCCCAAGGAGGAAACAGCCTGCGCCAGCTTCAGCAGAGCGGGATCATATTCAAATACGGCCTCATATGCATACAAGCTCTCGAGATGCTGTCCCATCAGCGCGACCCGCCACTCCTTGCCCGTTTCCGTAGACGAGGCATCCGCTGTCAGCCAGAAAGAAGCGTCTCCCTCCGCATGCGACGCGGCAGGCGGTACCGCTATTGAGAACAGCAGCGCCAGCGTAGTCAGCCAAAGTTTGAATTTCATAGAGAAGGCCCATCCTTTCATTGTTAAAGAATCGGGAGAGAAGCTGCGCTCCTCTCCCGCTCTTATCTCTCAAGCTTAAGGAATCAAGCTGGCTACATAGGAAAGATCCACAATGTTGAGGATGCCGTCCTGGTTGATATCCATATGCGCATACCGGCTCCACTCCGCATGATCCGACTTCAAACCGTATGCGGCCGCCAGCATGGCCAGATCGCCGATATCGACCTGACGGTCATCGTTCAGATCACCCGGCACGGCAGCCAGCTTCTTCGCTTGGAACGCGGCCAGCGCGGAATCCACAAGCGCCTCGGCCTCATCAAGCTGCTGCTGGGAAGCCGTTGTATACGCCAGCGTCTGGATAGCAAGATCGATGACTGCCTTCAGCTCCGCCTTGGAGCCGGCCGGATATTGGCCGGTCTTCGTGCCTTCCACCGCGGCGTCATGAGCGGCTTGAGCCGAACTGATCGCCGCTTGGAGCGCCGACGTTTGCAGCGGGCTGCCAAGCACGACGCTAACCGTGGACCCGGCTGCGGACGAGATTTGTCCCGCGGCATTGGCCAGCTTCACGGAAGCCAGAACTATCGCAGAAGTCTGGGACTGACCCAGCGTCTTCGCCTTCCAATTCAGCTTAAGCAGCGTTCCGTCCGCCTTCACGCCGGCCTGCTGGCCGAGGCTTGCTGCGAAAATCCGTACCTGCCCCGGCGTCGCGGTCGTCACCCGTACGACGGACAGACCGGCCTGTATCGCATCCGCCGAGACAAACTCGACAGCCGCGGCATCATATTGGAAGCTGAGCTCCTGCGCATAGATCGCATTTGCCGGATTGACCTGTGTCAACCCGTGCTCCAGGCTGAACGGCTGGCCGAAGCCAACGGCTTCCGGACCGCTCAAGGCGGCAGCCGTCTCGATGACACCGCCCCCGCCGCTGCCCCCGCCCGCAGAAACCGCAGGAAGTACGCCGATATCCGTGCCTGCCGGCGTACCCGCCCCCTTCAAGGGACTGTTTGTCGCCAGCTTCAGGAAATCGCCCAGATTCGGGAATCCGTCGGCATTACGCGTCAACGCAGGCGTCAGTGTGATAAAGTCGGCATCGGTGGCCTTCAGACCCTTGCCGTTGGTGCTCTTCTTGCTGATCCACCACACATTGCTGTTCTCGACGTCCGTACCGGACTTCTTATCGCTGGCTCCGCCCATGTAAGACAGGTTGTTGGTGAACATATGCGTCCCCGCATCGAAGGCAAAGTTGGATTGCCCGTTGCTCCAGGACGTATTGTTCGTCAGCCGGATCGAGCCCGGATTGCTGTTGTACGTAAAGCCGTGCTTCTTATTCAGAAAAGCGACGCTGTTCTCGACGATATGGTCGACAGGAATCTTCTCTCCGCCGAGCTTGTAGCCATTGCCGTCGCTATTGGACGTCGACAGGCCGTCCGAGGTGGCGCCGTTATGATGGGCGACGCTGTTGCGGATCACGACCGGGTCGATCGGCCCGGTATCGGACTTGGCATACAGATCCCAGCCGTCGTCCGTGTTGTACGCGGCGATACAGCCGTCGAACACATTGCCTGCGCCGACCGTCAGCTTGGCCGCGAAGCCGTCGGCATCCTCCCCGTCATCCGGGTCGAAGTTATCATGCGAGTACACATTGATGATCTGGTTATAGGTCGGCCATACCTCACGCGGAGCTCCAGCCGTATAACGTCCGAGCTGCAGGCCGGTATCCTTGTTATGGTGAATGTTCAGGTTCTCAACGCGGTTGTAGTGGCCCGCCACGTACACGCCATTGTCGGCCGACCCGCGGACTTCCAGCCCTTTGACCAGCCAGTAGCTGCCATTGATCTGCAAGCCTCTCGCATTCTGCGACGGGTCCTTGGCATTGTAAGGCTGTGCGTAGAAATCGAGGATCGGCAGCTCGGACCCGTAAGCGATCAGCTTCTTCATCGCTCCAGGCGTACCGCTGTTGTCACGGTCGATCGTCACCTGAACGTCATAGGCGTAGACGCCACCGCGCATATGGATCGTTTTGCCCGGTTCGATCCGGGTTAGCGCCGCCGTCAAAGACAGCGGACTGCTCAGCGTACCCTCTCCTCCGTCCAGCCCTTCCGGCGATACGACGAGATCGCCCGGCTGCACGACGGAAGTTGCGGCGGCCGGCGTACCCATAACCGTAACCGAATCCGAACCTTCTCCGTTCGCATTAGAAGCGGATACGACATAGAAATAGGTCGTACCGTTAGAGACCGTCAGATCCGTATAGGACGTGGACGATACATTCGCCGCTGTTACAGTGAACGGTCCTGCCGGTGACGCGCCGCGCTTTACGGTGTAAGAGAGCGCATCCGCCACGGCTCCCCACGAAAGAGTAACCCGGCCATCCCCTGCGGAAGCTTGGAGCGCTCCCGGTGCCGCCGGCTTCGTGGCGCCGCCCTGCGAAGCCTCCGGCTTGGCTCTGACCTGAGCGGATAGAGCGCCTTCTCCGGCAGCGTTTGTTGCGGCAATGACGTAGTAATAGGTGGTGCCCGCGGTCACGGACGTATCTGTATAACCGGGAGCCGACACCGCGGCCAGCTTCGCGTACCCGCTGCCGTCCGTCGTGCTGCGCTTCACCGTATAGCCCGTGGCGCCCGCGGCTGCGTTCCAGGTCAACGCAACCTGACCTTCATTCGTCACAGTCGCCGTGACACCCGACACGGCCGCCGGGGCAGTCGGCGTAGTCGTGCCGCCCGTGTACCCGGACGTGCGCTGCCAGTTTTCCTTGCTCCACTGCAGCTTACCGGAACCTGCTCCGTCCGGAGCCGTCAACCGTGCGATCAGAGTCGACGGATCGTCCGGCGTGTACGTATACGGCAGCTCCGTCATGCCGCTCCAGGAGAAATCCTTAACAGGGGCCGGAACAGGAGCCAGCGGACTTCCGGGAGTCGTACTATCGCCTTGGAACACTTGACCGTCCAGCGAATAGATCGTGTTTATGGCAGCGATCTTCCCTGTATATTGCGGCTTGGCCGGGTCCTTCTGATTGTTACGGATCGGATACAGGATATCGATAATATGCGAATTCTCCACCAGCACCGCACCGTCTTCCGTGGAGATGGCGCCGTTGCTCGTCACGCCGAAATGATAGCCGGCCGAAGCGATCGCCGTTTCCTGCGCCGGGGAGATTCGTTTTTTCGCCGCCCAGTTGCCTGCCGTATCCATGACAATGTTGAAGGTATGGACATTGCCGCCCCGAAGACGAGGCATACGATCCTGCATATCGTAATAGTAGTTATGATGCAGCGTAGCTTGCAGATCGGCATTGTTCGCCTTAAGCTCGTTGGCGCCCACCAAATGCTGCTTCTTCTGTCCGGCGGATACGTCGATAATATCCTGGGTGCTCAGTCCCTGATTGCGCAGGAACTTATACATCGGGTACTTCGTCGAGCCCGGATTCTCCGTCAGCTCCGCTTCCATCGCGTTGATCTGCTGGCCGACCCAGCCGTTCGGGCTGCGGTCGTCTCCCTTGAACAGCGACCATGAGATCGTCACGCCGGAGGAGCCTTCCTTGATATCGATCCCGCCGTCATAAGACTTGTGGAAGGTACAATGGTCAATCCACACCTGGGACGACGCTTCCAGGGTAATATAGTCCCAATCGTTCTTGTCATAGTCGCCCTTGGATTCTTCATCCCACTCCCACAGCTCGTCAAACTCCAGGTTGCGGATGATAAGATTATTCACGCGCTTGACGACAAAGCTGGCATGCTTGATCTTCGCGCCATTGGCGGAGAAAATCGTCATATTGCCCAGATCCTGAATATAGATCTTGGTGACGCCCGTCTGCAGCAGCACCGGATGCGTCTTCGCCGCGTTATGCGCGGAGAACAACGAGCCTGCCGTCGTCTTCGCCTCGGCGGGAATCTCGTTCCACCCCAGGTCCAGATCGTTCATGATCTCGATGACCTTATATCCATTCTTCTTGCCGATGGCTTTGGCAAAATCATTGGCGTTATACACCTTGATGTATTTCGCGTCGGTCTCTGGAAGCGTCCCCCCGCCGACATTCGTCGTGGAGAAGCCCGTCATGTTATAAACATCGACGGAAGCGCCTTCGGCAGGAACCACGGAAACCGCATCCGATGGAGCACTTTCACCATTTTTGTTGTTAGCGCTTACAGCGAACGAGTACGAAGTTCCATTCGTCAGATCAGTAGCCGTGTAGCTGGTGGCGGTTATCTCAGACGCAATTGGCACATAAGCACCGCCATTCGTGCTGTGCTTCACGGTATAGCTCGTCGCACCACTCGCCGCATTCCAAGACAGCACAGCCTGCCGGTCGCCGGCAATCGCCTTCAGACCTGTCGGCGCCGCGGGAGGAGTCGAAGCAGATTGCGGGGTTGCGCTCACCTCGGCCGAATTCGCACTGCTCAGCCCTCCGGTTTGCGCCGTTACTACGTAATAATAGGCCGTGCCGTTTACCAAACCGCTGTCGGTGAACGTGCCTGCCTCCACATTCGCGGCAAGGTCCGTGTAAGGTCCGCCGCTCGTCAAGGAACGCTTCACCGTATAGGTCGTACCGCTTGCCGCATTCCACGAAAGCGTCACTTGTCCGCTGCCGCTTGCCGCCTTCAATCCGCTTGGCGCTGCCGGCAGCGTCGTTTTCGTATATACCTTGAGGTTGTCATAGTACATATTGGCCGTCTGCGTACCGGTCGTAAAGCCGGTGAGCTGCGATACCGCGAGCTCCGAGGAGGCGGCTGTCTCCGAGAAGTCGAACACGCCCGCGGTCGTGTACGCCCCTGTCGAACCGGCCGTTCTTGCGAACGCTTGGGATTTTTTCGCAGCCATATCGATTTCAAGCTTCACCTGATACCATTGGTCCTGCTTGTAGCCCGTAATGATCTTCTTATTGGAGCTTGCCCCATACAAATACTGGGACAGATTCGCTCCGCTGTCGCTGAGACGCAGCTCGGCGAATGCTTGCCCGGCCGGATTTTCGACCCGCAGCACCTTATAGCCGTGGCTGTCCATGCCCGTCTTGTCGATCCGCCAGTCGAATTCCACAGTTACGAAACCGCTTGCATAAACCGGCAGCTGACGGACAAACTTCGTATCGCTGCTGCTCTCGTCCCTTACCTGCAGCACCTTGCCCGTACGGTCGTTGTTGACCGTTCCGTTTACGATCTGGCCAGCCTCCAGCACCCGGACTTCGTTGGTCGCCGTGCCCGGATTCGGCGTCAGCGTGTAGCCGGCGGCTTCCAGATCCCCCGCGCCCGACCAGGCCTCATAGTCATCCCGAATAAGATCCGTCTGCAGCACATCGTCTGCAGCCGCATATACAGCAGGCGCTGCTGTCATGGCCGTACCGGCCAGCGCGACATTCAGCGCAAGCGCAAGCGTTGCTAGCTTGCTTACCACCCGTTTGGCTTTCATAGTTTCCCCCCATAAAAGTTGACTTAGTGAATACGCATGAAACAAACACTTACCTTTCTGTTGAGTAAACGTTCCTCCTTTCAACGGCCAGTTCCCTACAGGTGAAGCATACCCACATTTCCTGATTGTTCCAACAATCATTTGGTTGTATGATGCCGCATCCCCTGGTTTCTAGGAGGAAATTCCGGAATTCTGAGCAAATGATTGTGCTGGTAATTGCGACAAAGTGAAGCAAGTTTACCTTGTTTTTGACAGTCCATTTCGACTGCATTCTCGAACCAACTGCTCTATCATAGAACTACATCCATTTACTAGAGGAGGTTTGCCGTATCCATGGAGGTTATTCGCGAAGTGGAATCGTTGCCAATGCCGCCGTCCTTATACCCCGATCAAGCTCAAGAGCCGTCCAAGCCCCCCAAGCTAACGATGAAAGTCTTGTACGAGCTCATCGAGGAGCTGCAGGAAAGAAATCGCGTTCTCGCCGATCGGCTGGATCAGCTTGAATCCTGCAACCAATTCCATATCGAAGTCGCCGCGGCCGTACAATGGTTAACCGTTCCGATGGAGCAGCAGTCTCTAAGCTCCCTTGTTTCGGACATTTCCGTACATGAGCCTGACAACTCGGAGGATTACCTGCTGCCCCGTTCCAAACGACATGTTGTCCCGAAGAAAAAAGCGGCCTTCTGGAGCTTATGGTTTAGTTCCGCCAGGTAAACCCCGGTCGGGGTTAAGCCCTCTTCCAACCATCGCCCCCGCCTTCTTCCAATAAAAAAGACCCTTTCCGCTTCAGTTTTTGAAGGGAAAGGGTCTGCTCATGTTTTCACGGCATGCGCCGATCAACCTGCATAATGAGGAACGATAAGAGACATAGTAACCGAGACGGAGGTCGTCAATTGGCGTTCTTATTGCCTACGGTGACCGAGACGTCGCTTTTCTGCCCGTTGCGGATCGTCGTCAGCGTCACTTGATCGCCTACCGCAAGCTCCTTGACCTTAGCGGAGAGGGCTTCAGCACCTGCCACCGCCTGGCCATTTACGGCCGTAATGACATCATAAGTCCGGATTCCCGCTGCGAATGCGGGGCTTTTCGGATCTATCTGTACGATAACCGCCCCGCTCTTGCCATCCAGCTGCAAGTCGGCTGCCCATTCGTCATTCACGTCCTCCAGTCCGACGCCCAGGTAAGGAATAGGCTCCTTCGGTATAGCCACGTTGTTCTTGAGATTTTCCAGGACGGAAGATATGGTGCTCGTGGGGATTGCGAAGCCCATACCCTGTGCTTCAGCGTTGACTGCTGTATTAATCCCTATAACCTCGCCGTTCATATTAAGCAGCGGGCCTCCAGAGTTACCCGGATTGATGGAGGTGTCGGTTTGCAGCAAATGCTTGTATTCTCTTGTTCCCTGCTCATCCGGGATCGAGATTGGACGTTCTTTGGCGCTCAGCACCCCGACCGTGACGGTCTGATCATAGCCATAAGGGTTGCCGATCGCCAGCACCCAGTCTCCCACCTTCACCTGATTGGGGTCGCCTAAAGTCAAGTAGTCGAACTCCTTATCGCCTTCTATTTTAAGCACCGCCAGATCCAGCTCGTAGCTGTTCCCAAGCAAGGTCGCCTTGAACGGCTTTTCGTACCCCTCCACCGTCACCCAGATTTCCTCAGAGCCATCGATAACATGCTCGTTGGTCAAGATGTAACCGGATTTCTCGAAAATAAAGCCGGTCCCCATCCCGCCCTCCTGAAGCTCATCCGTTTCCCCTTGACTGCCATTACCGAAAAATTGACGATACCTCGGATCGCTGAATCGCGAATTCGGGCTGCTTTCCGCTTTGACCTTCGTTTCGATCTTCACGACCGCTGGCCTCGATTGATCAACGATGGCCGAGATACCTCCATTCGTTCCAAGACTGGCCGATGCGTTCTCGACTCCCGCATGGGCAGCTGCTGTAGCGCTTGTGCCGACCGTCGCGACAGCTACAGGGTCCGATGCCGCTCCTGAAGCGGGCGTAAATAAATTCAGTGTATCCGAAGCGATCATCAGGCCGCCCGTCATCAGCGTACCCGCCAGAAAAGCGGCTACCATGCCCCGAAGCCTGGGGCTTCTAACCGTAATTGTTGTTGGCTTCGTGTTGTTATCCATATGATTTCAGCCTCCCAGTCCTATGAAATAGGGTGAATCGCAGTAACGAATAATCTAGCCTTTCGTTATCTCTATCATCACCTATGGACCTTAAGAGAGGATTAAGCGTTCCTAAAAGGAAGATAAAGAAAGCCAGGTCCTCTGCAGCTTATTTGCCGCGTGGACCGGGCTTTCTGGAATACACTCTGTCTCTCTATTAATCGTTCACAAACTGGTAGATACGGTAGATCAACACGGCTGCTTCTGCGCGGGATGAATCCGCAGCAGGCCGGAGCAGGCCGGCATCATCGCCTTGGATCAACCCGGCCTTGGCCATCGTATCCATATCCTGCTGAGCGTAGTCGGAGATCGCGGCTTGGTCACCGAATGCGATACCTTCCGAAGCTTTACCGGAGACCGCTGGAGCGATACCGGCTGCTTTCATGGCACGGGAGGCCATCACGATCATATCTTGTCTGGTGATGCGCTCTCTCGGCTCAAACTGCCCGCCGGTCGTACCGTTGACGATGCCAAGCTTACTCGCTATGCCTACGCCTTCGTAGAAGTAATCAGCAGGCTGCACATCCGTGAAAGCTTCCTCCGCCTCGGCCGTCAGACCGAGCGCCCTGATCAGCAGCAGCGCGTAATCTGCACGCGTGATTCGGCTGTTGGGGGAAAATTCCAGATCGGACACGCCGTTCACGATGCCTTTCGCCGCCATCACTTCGATGGCCCGCTTTGCCCAAGGAACCGGACTGATATCGGCGAATGTCTTGGGATTATACAGGAGTGCGTATTGGCTGAAGTGATGGGTGGAGAACCGTACCTGCCCTTCCTTGGAGCGGTAGCCCCCATTCGGAACCGGAGTAATCTGCCCCTGCTCGCCAATATGCCATACCGCGATCAGCGCGTGATCCGTCTCTCCGCTTGCCGGCGTATAAGGAATGGACACCTGGACCGCCGCTGCTGGGTTGCTCCAGCTTAGAGGCTTTCCATCCACAGTCACCTGGAAGTCATAAACCGGACGATTGCCGAGCTTCTCGGCCAGCGATGCGGACGGGGCGACAGGCTTCACCGCTATACCAACCTGCGAGGCTCCGGCTAGCTGCGAGAACCTAAACATCTGACCCGGCAGCAGCAAGCTCGCCAATCCCGCTTTCACTTCATATTGCACGGCAGATGAAGCCCCGAGATAAGCCGACGCCGGCATAACAATCTCGTAGCCCCCTTCCGCGGACGACGCCTCGGCAGGCAGCTCGATGCGGACCGTCTTCTTGCCTCTGCTATCCGGCTTGATCACCGAAGGTGCAGCATCCAGAGCTGCTGCGTCGACCGTCACCCGGGCACTTCCTCCGCTGCCCTGCGTGATCGTGACTTTCACGGGTGTACGGCTATCGGCGTCACTCGATGCCCCAGGGCCTGGCGATACAGGGGCAGTCGGACTTGAGGTTCCGTCCGATCCGCTGCCTTCGTCCGAGCCCGTCCCCGTGCCTGGACCTGTGCCTGGATCTGTACCCGGGTCTGTTCCTGGATCTGTACCCGGATCTGTGCCCGGATCTGTACCCGGATCTGTGCCCGGATCTGTTCCTGGGTCTGTCCCTGGATCTGTTCCTGGGTCTGTCCCTGGATCTGTTCCTGGGTCTGTCCCTGGATCTGTACCCGGATCTGTTCCTGGATCTGTTCCTGGATCTGTTCCCGGATCTGGTTCAGGCTCCGTTCCTGGTCCTGTCGGCGCCACGTACTTCAGGAAGTCGCCCCAGATGATACGACCCGACTCATCTCTCAAATAATCGCTTACCGGCTGCAGGCTTACGAAGTTCGCATCGGTCAGCTTCACACCGGACTTATTAACCGATGCCGTTCCGTTGAACAAATAGTTCGTGTTGGACTCCAGCCCGGCCGGATAGCTGTCTTTGGCCGTATAAGCTTTCTGATAGGACACGAATCCTTTCAGCTTGAAATCAGTGGGAATGCCCGTGTACGTCGTAAAATTCAGATTTCCGCGTGCATTGTTAAATGCAATGTTGTTCTCGGCGATCACGCCGGGATTGCTATTGCTGGCAAAGCCATAGGCCCCATTGCCGAACGCGATGCTGTTCCGGATTACATGCGGCACATGAATGCCTTCCCCGCCCAGCTTGAAGCCGTTCTTATCGCCGGCTCCCACCGTTCCGTCTGTCAGGAAGCCGTTGTTAAAGGCAATGCTGTCCTCGATCAACACAGCGCCAATCGCGCCCGTGCCGGCTTTCGTATACAGATCCCAGCCGTCATCAATGTTATTGTGAGCGATCGTCCCACGGAACACGTTGCCTACGCCCGAGGTTAATTTGGCGGCAAAGCCGTCGGCATTGTTATCGGACGGGTCTCGGTTGTCGAACGACGTGCTGTTCAGGATCAGGTTATGGGACGGCCACTCGGAACGATCCTCCGATCCATCGGTTCGGCTGATCTGCAAACCAGTATCACCATTCTGGTAAAAACGGCTGTTCTCCACGATGTTGTGGCTGCCGCCGACCGTAAAGCCCTTCGTATTGCCGGCCGACCGCTTGAAGTCGATGCCCAACACATGCCAGTAATGACCGCTAAGCACGACACCCTCGGATTTTTTGTCAAAATCGATCACAGGCCTCGCGCCCGGCGCCGCCACCAGATATTTACGCGACTCCGCCGTACCGTCGTTATACTTCTGAATCTCAAGTCTGGAGCTGCGTACATACGTACCGTCCAGCATAATCACCTTCTGCCCCGGACGGACGAATGAAACGGCCGTATCCAGATCGAGCGGCTGATCCACTGAACCCGTTCCCTCGCTCGTACCCGCAGGCGACACAAAGATATCTCCGCCTGGCACGTAACTTTTCACGGTCACCGAATGATTACGAACCAGCTTGTCATAAGAGGTTAGAAACTGAGTGTCATCCGGCAGAAAGGTTACGCTGAAGTTCGTTCGGCCGTTCGCCGCCAGCGTCGTCGGAATCACCGTAAGCTTCTCTGCTTCGACTGCCGTATCCTGCGCGATCACCGTTTGGCCTTGCTTCACAGTTACCGTACCGCGTACATTGGATTTCACGCGCAGTGCATAATCGGTCTGAGACGTCCGGTTCAAGGATACGATCTCCAGCTCCGGCGTTGCCGGCGAGACCGGAGCCGCTACCTTGGGCGCATCCGCCTCGGCAGCCGTCACCTCTAGCTGAATATTGCTGACCTCAATCGTCGCCAACCGCGCTGCATAGAAGCCCACGTAGATCTTAGCATCCTGAACATTCAGAATATCGGGCGTAAAGAAAATCTGCTCCGCTCCGTCGTTCAGCTTACCTGTGTAGCCGCTGTTCGTCTTGGCAAGCGTCAGACGGTACGGCTTAACCGGATGCGTGTTGGCGGGAGCGGGACGCTCTTCCTTCAGCATGATTTTCTGAATCCCCTTGCTGCCCGCTCCATCCTTGGACTCCACGCCGGTCCGGATGAAAAATTGCGTACCGTTAGCAGAGCCCGTTCCGCCGCTAAAGCCCCCTACTGCCGCGATGTTGGAGCCAAAGACGCTGGAATCTCCAGCAGTCCCGATCGCATCCCTTGCCATCAGGCCGAAGGATTCCTGACCGTCATGCGGAGTTTTCGCATAAGCGACAACCTTCACATCGGCGGACAGGACAAAATTATCCTTGGCCGCGTCAATTTCCGTGTAGTAGAACGAAATGCCGTCATGGTCGCCGGTCACCTTGCCTCCGCCTTCCAAAGCAACCAGTTGGACGGTATCTCCGCCATCCTTGACCGTCACCGTGTTATTCGCTGCGGAGGTGGACTGTCCGAAACGGATGGACTTCCATTCGGCTGCCTGAGCTTCGCGTACTGTCGCTTTCAGCACAATCGGCTGAATCGACGGATCGGCCGGAGTAATGACGATATCATAAGTGCCTGCTTGGTCCGATTGGAACCCCGAGACATCTACCGCATACTGATCGGCCGGCAGCACCTCCCGGTCGCCGTTGTCAAATACCTTCGATACCTGCAAGCCTGCCGGATCAAAGGATTCTCCCACCACATACGTCGTCTTTGGATAGCCGGTCACCTGAATACCTATCAACGCCTTCACCTTTACAGTCAGAGACAGCTCGGCGATCTTGCCTTTATGCGAGATCGTTAAGGTTTTGTCGCCAGGACTGGCCGTATCGAGCGCGCTAACCGTAAATTCTCCTTTGAGCAAACGGGCCTCAGTGCCGTCATCGTACTTGGCATACACAACCAGTCCGTCGAGGTTCAGCGTATCGCCTATGTAATAGAGCGTTTTTTGCGGCAGCTGGCGAATATCCAGCCCTGTCAATGCTGCACGTTTAATCGTAATGTCAAACGCTGCCGTCATCGTCGGCGTTTCCGTCGAGGTAATGACGACTGTCTTCGTTCCCGCTTCCCGGAATACGTACGTACCGCCTGCTATAGGCGCTCCATCGATGGAGAACGTGTAGGTGTCGCCGGTTAATTCGCGCGTCACCCCATTGTTGTACGTGGCGAGCACCGATAACCCCTCGGGGTCGAAGGTATCCCCCAGATAATACGTCGTTTTAGCCGGATAAAACGAAATGTCCAGCTCGGTTACGGACAAGGCAATCACCCGGACCGTCACCGTGGCGGTCGCGCCGTTATAGTGGACCGTCAAAGTTTGAGGCCCTGCCGTGCTGCTATCGAAGCCCGTTACCAGGTAATCGAAGCGCGACAGCTCCTCCTGAACGCCCCCTGCATGGACGGCCGTAACCTGCAGACCGCTCAGATCCAGGCTTTCGCCGATCAAGTAAGTGTGTTTCATCGCAGCTGGATTGATCAGCAATTGATTCGTCGTCTTCGTATTCACCTTAAGATCGAACCGGCTGAACGTTACCTCGGCATCCCGGGCCGCATACAGTCCGGCATATAGATTGTCCGGAAACAGGCTGTCCAGCACCACTTGCCTGCTGACGCCATTGGCCGTAATTTCGTAAGCGCTCCCAGACTTCTTAATCTTGAGATCATAGACCTCGCCAGCAGCAGGAGCCGAAACGCCAGGCAAGTCCAGCTTGGTATTGCTGCCGCCGCTTGTCGTGCCGATAACCCCTTGCTTGTAGAAAGCCTGCATCACATTCGGCGTACCGCCGAAGCCGCCTACTCCTACATAGTTGGAGGACTGCGTGGACGTGTCCGGTTTGAAGTCATTGCGAAGCATCAAGCCGAAGGACTTCTGGGCAGGCGTAGAAATCGAGCTTGTCGCGTTAAAGCTGCGCACTGCCGCTTGAGCCGTCAGCTCGAAGCTCGAAGCCGTCGGAAGCTGTTTATAATAATAAGAGAGGCCCTCGTCTGCTCCAGCCACCTTGCCCCCGGTCGCCTTGATCGTAACCGATCCGTCCGCATTCGCGATCGGGTCCGGATTGCGTCCCGAGTCGCCCGTACTGGTGTTGGCCCCGAAGGCATTGAACTTCCATGCTCCCAGATCCAGCTTAGGCTCCACATAAAGTCGCACCTGGCTGAACGTCACCTGCGTATTGCGGGCCGTATACAGCCCGGCAAATGCCATGCCTGCGGCCGCATTTTCTATCGTCTTCGTCTCGCTGCCGATCTTCAGCACATAATGGCTGCCCGTCCGCTTGATACTGAGCGGGTAGGAAGCTCCGGCCGCTGGGGCTTCGGCCCCATTCGCAGGATCCATCGCCACAACGGGCTTCTCGCTGCCGTCGGGTTGAAGGGTGAGTCGCTTATGGAAGGCCTGCATTTTCTGGGAAATGGCGCCTGCTGCCACATAATCGCCAGCCGAATATACAGCCCCGTATACATTCTCGAATACACTGCTGCGCACCATCAGACCAAAGGATACCTGACTGTTCGCTGTCCACGTATCTACCTTCGCCACAGCAGTCAGCTCAAAGTCGGCATCTGTGGGTATAGCCTGATAATAGTAAGCGAGCCCCTCCGTAGGCGTAGAGCCCGTCGCAATCTTGCCGACGTTATTGGAGCTGCGCAGCGTTACAGTGCCATCCTGGTTTTCGGCAATGCCAAAGTTGGCCGCCGTGATGCCACCCGACCCCACATCGCCAAAAACGCTCCCCTTCCAGTTGCTGTCGCCCGCAATCTGAATCATCCCTTCCGGCGGTTCCGCCGCTTCGGCCCTAGACGGTCTGAGCGCGACCGTGGACACCAGCATGACGAAGGACATGATCATGGCAACGACCTGCATCGATTTTCTCATTCCACCTGTTCTCCTTGTCTCGCAGTATTTTGGGTATACCCCCCTTTTATAAGCGCTTTCAAGCAGGTGCGTCAATAATCACTAGAACAGATGGTGGGGTGGGGAGCAGGAAATGGGTGCTAGGTTTATTTCGGATAATCGGGGTTTTCATCGCAACGATGTCCCGCCCTATTCCGACTATTAGAGTGAGAGTATACTCAACATAAGATGGACAAGGAGCCGTGAGATATGAGATTATCCGAACTTTTAACAACGCCGCAAGGAGCCCGGTTTCGCATTCTGGAGGTATCATCCGATATCTACACCGACCCTGCTGAAAGAAAAGAAGTCATTCGTCTGCTTGAAGAAATGATGAATCACTCGGTACGCATAGCCCTGACGGATGAGACAAGTAGCGGATACTTCGCTATGGACTACCATATCCGCTACTACGCAGCCCTGTTCCATAAGGATGAAATCGAATGGACTCCGCTTGGCGGTACTTCCCTTCGACTCCCCTAGCTTTCTTTCCTAAGCTTCCATCGAAGCCACAGGCGAATCCGGTTCAGCTCCTGCTCTTGGCGTATGTACAGACGCTCCGCCTCGCCCAAGGAGATTTCCCGGATGCCGAGCTTCTGACCAGGCTGGAGCTGGCTCAAAAGGGGGATGTCTACGCTGGCGACATGCGCGATTCTCGGATATCCGCCCGTCGTCTGCCGATCCGCCATCAACAAAATCGGCTGCCCCTCCGGCGGAAGCTGGACGGTACCGCGCGATACCGCTTCGGATAGCCGTTCCGTCTTCTCTTCCTGCTCAAGAGGGCTTCCGTGTAACCGATACCCCATCCGGTCGGACTGCGTGCTTAGCTGGAAGATCTGTGCAAAAAAACGCTCCCGGCTGTCTTCCTTCAAGCTGTTGAAGTCAGCCCCTCGCATCGCACGTACGACGACAGGCTCCCCTCTTCCCAGCAGATGAAGGGAGACAGGCGGGTCTACGTACCAAGGGGAACAAGCGAATGACTCTTCGGCTCCCAGCCGCTTGGCCATGCTGCCTGCCAAGCGGCAGGACAGCTCGCCCGGAGCCCGGAGGTTCAAAACATCTCCGGCGGCCAGCGCCCGGCCTTCGAAGCCGCCGAGGCCTCCTCGCACATAAGTGCTGCGGCTGCCCAGGATAAGCGGGACGTCGAGGCCGCCCGCCACAGCCAGATACGCCCTGCTGCCATAACGGCAGGCGCCGAACTTGATGACGCTCCCCTTCCTGACAAGCACCGGCCTCCATTGTGGAAGCGGCTGTCCGTCTATCGTAGGAGACAGGTCGCCTCCGCAGCAGGCCAGCACGAGATCGTCCCGTACAGCGAGCGTCGGACCTATCACCGTAATCTCCAGCGCCGCTTCACCCTCTTCGTTGCCGACCAGAAGGTTGGCGATGCGCAGAGAGACCGGGTCCATCGCCCCGCCGACGACCACTCCATACCGCTGCTTGCCTGTCCGTCCCAAGTCCTGCACCGTTGTCAGCATGCCCGGACGCATGACCTGTAGGCTCATAGCATCCCCTCCCCGCTGAGCCTGAGCTCGTGGTACGCCTCCAGGGATACAGGGCGGAACCGAAGACGATCTCCCGCCAGCAAATAACTCGGAGGGTCTTGGTCCGGAAGGAACAGCCGCAGCGGCGTACGTCCGATTAGCTGCCAGCCTCCCGGCGTCTCGAACGGATAGATGCCGGTCTGGGCGCCCGCAATCCCCACTGAGCCTGCCGGTACCGAAGGACGAGGGCTTGCACGACGCGGAGCCGCGATCCGCTCCGTCATGCCGCCAAGATAGGGGAAGCCCGGCGCGAAGCCGATCATGTATACGGTATAAACGGCGCTGCTGTGCAGCTCAATGACCTCCTCCATGCCAAGCCCGTTATGCCGGGCGACAAACTCTAGATCTGGCCCCGCTTCACCGCCGTAATAGACGGGAACCTCCACGGTTCTTGATGGCGCCTCTTCCTCCGCCGACAGCTGTTGCAGTAGCTTGCCGAGCCGCCCGCATACGGCCTCGAAAATCGTGGAGCCGCCCCCTTGTCCCGGTTCATGCCTGCTCCATGTCCAGACGGCAGCAGGCTCATAATGGACGGTCACGCTTGCGAAGGCCGGGACGACTTCGATCATGCCCGGGAAGCGGTGCCGGCTCCAATGATCGGACACCGCCATCACCCGGCGGTGCGTATGAAGCTCGATGCTGCTGCCGAAGCGCACCGTAACCGCGGAGTCCCCCAGCGGCAGCCATTCCAGCTGCTTGCCTCCGATCATCGCGTCATCAGCCTCCTTCGGCCGAGTCTTTATCCGCTCAAGGTCGTGCAAGGCGAACCCCCGCCTTCTCCAGCCCTGTCCGGATCCGGCGGATCATCTCCAATGCTCCGCGCGTATCCCCGTGTACGCACAAGCTATCTCCTTGAACATCGATCCATTGTCCGTCCAGCGTCTTCGTTCGGCCCTCCACCACCATCCGCACAGCGTGTTCCGCCGCCTCTCCGGGGTCATGAATAACAGAACCTGGCAAGCTGCGGGGAGAGAGCGTACCATCCGGCTGATAGGCACGATCTGCGTACAGCTCCCGGATGACCGGGAGCCCCCATGCTTGAGCAGCCCGAAGCAGCTCGCTTCCCGGCTTGGCCAGCATAGGCGTGCCCGGTATAGTGAGCGCCACCGATTCGGCGATAGCATCCGCGATACCTGCGTCCTTGTCTGCCATGTTGTTCATGCTGCCATGAGGCTTCACATGCGAGATACCGGTCCCGTGCTTGCGGCAGAACGCCTCCAGTGCGCCGATCTGGTAGATGCATGCATGCAGCAAGTCCGCGCGGGACATGCTCATCTCCCGGCGGCCGAACCCGGCCAGATCCGGGTAACCCATGTGGACGCCGATGCCGACACCATGCTCCGTGGCCAGCCGCACCGTGCGATCCATCACGCTCGGATCGCCGGCATGAAAGCCGCAGGCAATGTTCGCAGAGGTGATCCAAGGCATAACCTCCTCATCGATCCCAAGCTTATAGATGCCGAAGCTCTCTCCCATGTCGCAGTTCAGATCTATCGTTCTCATCGTCATCCCCCTTAGCAAGCTATAGAACTTGTAGTTCGATTATAGCCGCGATCAGATGCGATCTCCACTTCCGTAACTTATTCGGCCGGAGGGCAGGACGGCAGGACGGCAAATGACTTTCGTCACCCGTTCTATCTAACTTCATGACAAGATTCACATGACAGAGCTTGGCAGACTGTTTTATACTTTTCCCAGACCTAACTCTCCCTCACCACGTTTCCAGAAAGGAACCTCACATGAGTACAACACACTTATCTACTGAACAATCGCTCCCTTGGGGCGGCAAGCTTATTGCGAAGAGCTGGGCAGCTATCTCGCTGTCCCTATTATCCGGGATCCTATTCGTCCTCAGCATGCCCGGTTCCGGTACAAGCGGAGGACCGCTGGCCTGGATCGCCTTTGTCCCTCTTCTGCTCGCCGTTCACGGACGAAACGGAAGTTCCTATTACTGGCTGTTCACGCTCGCGGGAATTGTAGGCTCCGTCGGCATTCATATCTGGTACCCAGACGTACTCGGCAAGGGGCTGGGCGGCTTCCTGATGGTCGCCAGCGGCTTTATGTATGGCGGTTTCCTTCAACTCGGACACAGCTTACAGCGGCAGATCCGTTCCCCCTGGCGGGTAGGGGTGCTGCCGACCGTCTGGACGGCCTTGGAATGGCTGCGATTCGCGCTGCCCGTCACCGGGGATTGGTGGATTGAGGTACTGGCCAAGAGCCAGTGGGCCTCCCCAGCTCCTCTGCAGCTCCTGTCGATAACCGGCTTTGCCGGATTAAGCTTTGTGATCATGCTCGCCAACAGCGCTATTGCCGAGGCTTTGATCACCTGGATAAAGGAAAGAAGATTGAACCGTGCAGCCTTGTTGGCTATGCTGCTGCCGATCGTACTCGCCGGATGGGGGTTGTTCGATTTACATTCAGCCCATCAGGGGAACGGCGTTCGTGCTGCTGCTATGACCGATCTCGCCAATCAGGACCCGGCAATCGTCGAGGCGGGAGGCAAAGCCTCGGCAGGAGACGGATATGTAGCCGATACACCCGAGATGACCGAAGCGATATGGAAAGTGAACACCGAGCTGACCATGCAGGCCCGCCAAGCCTTCTCTCCGTCCGTAGTGGTCTGGGGGGAAAACGAATTCACCGATTACAGCAACGAAGCTATGATCAACAAGCTCAAGGAAACGGCCCGCTCCGCTCAAGCTTACCTGGTAGCCGATGTGACCTGGACCTCGGACGTCGGCCTCCACGATACGGCGCTTCTGATCGGACCCGACGGAAGCGAGATAGGCAAAACCGCCAAAATAAATTTGACCGACGGCGAGAAAGCATTCGGGTTCGTACCCGGAATCGAGAGAGGGAAGGTATACGAGACGGCTTTGGGTCCAGTGGGACTTGCGGTATGCTGGGACCGGCATGTGACGGGAATCATCCGGGATCTCGCTCGAAACGGCTCCAAGCTCGTGCTGGTTCCCGTCGATGACGATTTTCGAGCCAATACGATTTTCCCTAATTACGCCGCTTCTGACTCCGTCTTCCGTGCGGTGGAGAACAGGGTCAGCCTTGTCACGGGGACGACCTCCGGCATGTCGCAGATCATTAACCCCTACGGAGAGATGATAGCCGCAGGCCCTGTGAATGAACGGGGATATATTACTGGAGAAACCTTCCTGTACGAAGGAAAAGGCTCGGTATATACGCAATGGGGCGACTGGTTCGCTATCCTTATCGTTATCGCCTTCTCCCTGCTCCTTGGGAACAAACTTCTTCGAAGGGGCTCCGGACGGTCCTGAATAACGAAGCCTGCGCATCTTCGCGCAGGCTCTTTATCGTTGACTGACTTATAAACCTTGTGCCGCGCACTTTATATCCGGATAAAAAAAATCGGCCCGCCCAACGGGGGCGAGCCTTACAAGTGTTTATATTAAAAAGGGGGTCTTGCTAGTTATCTTACACCCTTAACATGTTAAATACGTAACAGACATATTTCATTTCTGTAACAAAATTGAAAGCGCTATACTCGGGATTGATAATCAATTTCAAAAATAGTGAGATATACCACCCTAACGGTAGTAAAACTGACTATGAGAGTGATAATTATCATCAAAAGGCTGAAAATCGCTATCAATTAAAGTATTTGATGGAAAATGAATGTTGACGTATACTTTAGATAGAAACTTAAACTTGTTTGTTGAAAGGATGAACGCTCATGTATGATTACCATCATCTCCCTCATGCCAAGCAGCAGACGCGTTCAAAACGAACCCTTTGGATTACGCTCGCCTTAACCTTATTCTTTACAATCGTCGAAATCATCGGGGGGCTTCTGTCCAACTCGCTTGCGCTGCTATCCGATTCCGCCCATATGATCTCCGACGTGCTAGCGCTCGGACTTAGTATGATCGCGATCTATCTGGCGACACGGCAGCCGAACAGCAGGTTCACGTTCGGTTATCTCCGCTTCGAGATCATCGCCTCCTTCCTGAACGGACTGGCGCTGGCTATCATCGCAATCGGGATCTGCGTTGAAGGGATTCGCCGCTTCCTGCAGCCCGAGCCTATCGACTTCAAGCTGATGCTGATCATTGCCTCCATCGGGCTTGTCGTTAACCTCGTACTCACTCTGGTGCTCAGCAGGAGTATGAAGGAAGAAGATAATCTGAACGTGCAAAGCGCGCTTTGGCATTTTATCGGCGACCTGCTCAGCTCGATCGGGGTTATCGTCTCCGCCGTCCTCATCTACTTGACCGGGATGATCTGGTTCGATCCGCTTATCAGTATGGTGATCAGCGTCATCATCTTTGTCGGCGGAGCACGGATCATTAAGGAATCGTATCTGATTCTGATGGAATCCGTACCCGAACGCTATAACCTGGATGAGATACGCGCTACGATTGCTAGCGTAGAGGGCGTAGAAGACGTGCACGAGATGCATCTGTGGGCGATCTCTACCGAGCATTATTCGCTAACCGCTCATGTATTTATTAATGACAATATTCAACCCTTCTGCATCATTCTGGCCATTAACGAGACACTGAAGGAACGCTATGGCATCGAGCATACGACGATTCAGATGGAGAACGCCGCGATCCATCCTCATGGAGAATACGGCAAGCAATTTCTCCAGCATAAGGAAGCGGCGGCTCAACTGACCGGTATGCCCGGGCACACGCCATAAGCAGGCAGCTGTTATTAAAGCCAAGCGAAAAAGCCAGCTCTCTCCACCAGTAGGGGAGTGAAGCTGGCTTTTCTTCGTCTACACGCCGGTCGAACGCCGGGGAACAAGCCGGAGCGGGATCTGAATCTCATGTCCTTCCTTATCGGCCTTGGCCAAGGACTCTTGGGAAAACTGACTCAGCGCGGCCGCGTCGTCGAGCGCCTGCAGCATCAGCAGCATAACGAATTCCGCTTGCATGGCCGTTGGAAGCGCCAGGGATGTCATAGCCGGATAACAAATCGAGGTGGCCGGATCATTATTGATACCCGCAATCAGGAAGTCTCCCGGAACCCGGTACCCCTTCCTTAACGCGGCTGACATGAACGACTGCGTCAGCACGTCATCGAAGCCGATAATGCCTGTCGGCTGTTGCGGCCTGCCCGAACGGAAAGCCTCGACCTGAGCAAGCACCTCATCGATCGTGGCGAAGGCATCCGCGTCCAGACTTCCGCTTGCGATGGGCTCCGGCATGCCCTGCAAGCCGTTCTGCACCCCGATCCGACGTTGGCGGTCCGTTGCGTACAGACTGGACTTCCCGAGGTAGAACAGATTGCGGCAGCCCTGTGCATACAGATGCTGCACGATTTCGTCGCAGCCGACGACAAAGTCCAAATTGACCGCTCCAATAGCAATGTCCGTCGGCCACCCCCAGGCGTTGAACAGCACGAGCGGCGTACCGACCCCGACCAGTTGGCGCGTAGCCTCCTGCGACATCGCCAGACCATGACAGATCAGCCCGTCCACCCGGCGCTGCAGCAGCACATCAAGATGCCTTTTTTCGATCTCGGGATCGAAGCCCGCCGCTGAAAAGACGGACAGATGATAGCCATAAGCATGGGCCGTTCGCTGCACATCCTCCGCCAGGCGTCCATAATAGCCTTCGAAGCTAGGGACCAGCATGCCGAGCTCATACGATTTCTTCCGGCTCAGACTGGCCGCCATCACATTGCGTCGATAGCCAAGCTCTTCCGCCGCCTGCTCCACCTTACGGATCGTTTCGCTGGACATCGGCACCTTACGCCGGTTCAACACGTTGGATACCGTGGCGATGGATACGCCTGCGGCTTCAGCCAAATCGACGATCGTCACTTGCCGCTTCTTGCTCATCGCACGTACTCCCTCTCCCTATCGCTTGAAGCGTTTCAATCTCTTTATTTTACCTAAGAAAATAGAAGCCCGTCAACGAGGTGCGACACAATCCCATAGAGGATAACCCCACGACGATGCCGATTTCAATCCGTCGCACCTCATACGAGGTGCGACTTTTTTCGCATCCGTCATCATAGCAAATCATACCATTTCAATCCACGCACCTCATACGAGGTGCGACCCGGTGCCGGAAATCAACTGAAGGTAATCGATGAATTTCAATCCACGCACCTCATACGAGGTGCGACCTTGCTGGCCCGCTGGATCGCCTCCTCTTCCAACGATTTCAATCCACGCACCTCATACGAGGTGCGACTCCTGAATAGGAACGTTTGTTTGTATTATATGCATTTCAATCCACGCACCTCATACGAGGTGCGACCTCTCGTAGTGATTCTGGGCACGTTTTCAATCAATTTCAATCCACGCACCTCATACGAGGTGCGACCCGTGACCACTTGCGCCGGATGCTGGGCGCGAAGTATTTCAATCCACGCACCTCATACGAGGTGCGACCGTGAGTGGATTCACCGAACAATTGAGAAAAAAGATTTCAATCCACGCACCTTATACGAGGTGCGACTCCATGGCTTCAGGTTTCCCCACCTTGTTACGAACATTTCAATCCACGCACCTCATACGAGGTGCGACTTTCATTTTATTTCCTCCTTAATATATAAGTTATATTTCAATCCACGCACCTCATACGAGGTGCGACAGGACTTGAGCCTGGAATACTTCGTCAGCAGCTGGATTTCAATCCACGCACCTCATACGAGGTGCGACGTCATGATAATAAGGTTTGCCCGTCCCATTATGATTTCAATCCACGCACCTCATACGAGGTGCGACCATGCCTAGCGTATTGGAGCTTTTTAATCAGCGTATTTCAATCCACGCACCTCATACGAGGTGCGACACAACATGGACATTCTAGATGCGGAGATTACCAAATTTCAATCCACGCACCTCATACGAGGTGCGACATGGCTACTACAACATTTTTGACGATTGTTACTTTATTTCAATCCACGCACCTCATACGAGGTGCGACATGGCTACTACAACATTTTTGACGATTGTTACTTTATTTCAATCCACGCACCTCATACGAGGTGCGACAGGCGACGAAGCGGGGCGTGTACTGAAACTCGGAGATTTCAATCCACGCACCTCATACGAGGTGCGACTTCGGTTTGTCACCTGCAGGTATTGCTCATCGAGTATTTCAATCCACGCACCTCATACGAGGTGCGACTCCAGCAGTTGCCGATCTGCTGGTTTCAATTTTGATTTCAATCCACGCACCTCATACGAGGTGCGACAAGTGCCGGTTAACACTAACAAGGTTGAAGCCTTATTTCAATCCACGCACCTCATACGAGGTGCGACATGGCTTCCTTAACCAACTCGGACATGGTCCCGATTTCAATCCACGCACCTCATACGAGGTGCGACGCAATGGTACGCTCTCAATCGTACGCAAGCCGGCGAATTTCAATCCACGCACCTCATACGAGGTGCGACGGATAGACCCGTGCGTCAGAGATACCCGCGATAATTTCAATCCACGCACCTCATACGAGGTGCGACGAAGTGGAAGAATGCGACGGAGATCATCAAGGAATTTCAATCCACGCACCTCATACGAGGTGCGACCCGAGGTACATGAAGCAGGTCAGGGCGATGGAGATTTCAATCCACGCACCTCATACGAGGTGCGACTATTAGGTTAGTCATGCCGGATTAGCCCAACGAAATTTCAATCCACGCACCTCATACGAGGTGCGACGGTGGACGATGCTAAGGAATGGGCGATGGAGCAATTTCAATCCACGCACCTCATACGAGGTGCGACCACGATTCCGGTACCACCAATCAATGCAGTGGTTATTTCAATCCACGCACCTCATACGAGGTGCGACCCTGCCTGTAAACGCCGTCTACGTACAACTTGAAAATTTCAATCCACGCACCTCATACGAGGTGCGACTCGACCGCTGAACGCGGAGCCCGGTCCGAACGGAATTTCAATCCACGCACCTCATACGAGGTGCGACTCGACCGCTGAACGCGGAGCCCGGTCCGAACGGAATTTCAATCCACGCACCTCATACGAGGTGCGACCCACTAGCTCTAGACAAGCATTTGCCGCATAAGTATTTCAATCCACGCACCTCATACGAGGTGCGACGTATACGGTTCGTCCGTGTTGATAACCAAGTAGGTATTTCAATCCACGCACCTCATACGAGGTGCGACGAGAGAGAAGGACCGGACGAGATTGCTGCCATCAAATTTCAATCCACGCACCTCATACGAGGTGCGACGTGCATAACGTACATACGCGGTGCAGACGGATCTACATTTCAATCCACGCACCTCATACGAGGTGCGACCAGAAATAGATAGAACGACGCATTACCGATGGATATTTCAATCCACGCACCTCATACGAGGTGCGACCTGCAATCGTTCTGCTGCCTCCATAATCTTGCCGGATTTCAATCCACGCACCTCATACGAGGTGCGACGTAACTTGCAAATATTGCTCATCGAGCAAAGCCTATTTCAATCCACGCACCTCATACGAGGTGCGACAAGGACTTCCGTACGGATCTCCCCGGCCTCGGCCTATTTCAATCCACGCACCTCATACGAGGTGCGACGGTTTCTAACCAAAACATTATGTCAACAACTTCTATTTCAATCCACGCACCTCATACGAGGTGCGACCTTGCCCGCAGTCGGCGCTTCAACAGGTTATCGTATTTCAATCCACGCACCTCATACGAGGTGCGACGATGCAGGACAAGACCAGGATGGATGGGCCGGAAGCATTTCAATCCACGCACCTCATACGAGGTGCGACAATCGCCAGCGAGCTTGGAAATCCGGCGCTGGCTAAATTTCAATCCACGCACCTCATACGAGGTGCGACTGGCGTGTTTGTCTTCAACGGTGGCAGCATGCCGATTTCAATCCACGCACCTCATACGAGGTGCGACGACCAGCTCGTTTGGAAGCAGGGGCAAGTGATTATTTCAATCCACGCACCTCATACGAGGTGCGACAGCGATTGAGCGTCGTCAGAAGCAACTCAAGAAATTTCAATCCACGCACCTCATACGAGGTGCGACGTGGCAGAGCAAGCCGGGGATGGTGTGGAAGGTTAAATTTCAATCCACGCACCTCATACGAGGTGCGACCTGGGTGTTATCCGCCGCCATGGTCAGGTTGTAATTTCAATCCACGCACCTCATACGAGGTGCGACGCTTGTGACTTTTCGTCAATAAGCGACGATACTTATTTCAATCCACGCACCTCATACGAGGTGCGACAAACATCTGTGGTCGCCGATCAGGTCAAAGACGAATTTCAATCCACGCACCTCATACGAGGTGCGACTGTATGATCCCGAGCAGGAGTAAATACAAGGGAGGATTTCAATCCACGCACCTCATACGAGGTGCGACATAATTGATAAATCTCTGTCGTTCAGCCCTTCGAATTTCAATCCACGCACCTCATACGAGGTGCGACCCCGGCCCACATGGATGAGTGTTCCGAAAGTGGCATTTCAATCCACGCACCTCATACGAGGTGCGACCAGGCTTAACACCTTGTTCTCGTCCGATTATGAGATTTCAATCCACGCACCTCATACGAGGTGCGACCGGCGTTCAGGCGCTTCAGGTCGATCATAGCCTCGATTTCAATCCACGCACCTCATACGAGGTGCGACACCAATAAGTTGACCTTACCTTTTGTTTTGGGGATTTCAATCCACGCACCTCATACGAGGTGCGACCCGCC
Organism: Paenibacillus puerhi; assembly: GCF_009846885.1. GTDB lineage: Bacteria > Bacillota > Bacilli > Paenibacillales > NBRC-103111 > Paenibacillus_G > Paenibacillus_G puerhi. Next base: position 113,164 of record NZ_WUWM01000019.1, on the reverse strand, counting down.
TCGCGACCGCCTCCCTATTTTGACCCGTCTATTTCAATCCACGCACCTCATACGAGGTGCGACGAGTTAGCGGCCGAGGAGGCGGAGCGTAGACGTGAGATTTCAATCCACGCACCTCATACGAGGTGCGACAAATCTTTCCTGCCTCGCCCAGGATCGGAGTATGTATTTCAATCCACGCACCTCATACGAGGTGCGACCTCGTACAGGCCGGTCGGCTGCGGAACGACGGGTGATTTCAATCCACGCACCTCATACGAGGTGCGACTGCTGCCGTTTACGTCGTTCACCGTCTCCAGCTTGATTTCAATCCACGCACCTCATACGAGGTGCGACTACCACGGAAATAGTGGTAGACCTCCCGGATGTGATATTTCAATCCACGCACCTCATACGAGGTGCGACTATTGCTGATTACTCCTGTGACTGTGTAACTGCTGATTTCAATCCACGCACCTCATACGAGGTGCGACGCCCAATTTATAACCTATTTGCCGTCCGGATCGATTTCAATCCACGCACCTCATACGAGGTGCGACAAGGGCCGCTGCCTCCGTCTCGTTAGTTACCGTATAATTTCAATCCACGCACCTCATACGAGGTGCGACACGTAAACATCGTCCTTAACGTCCGAAGACGTATAATTTCAATCCACGCACCTCATACGAGGTGCGACAGCCGCGAAGACGAAACGGAGGTGAGCGCCTAATATTTCAATCCACGCACCTCATACGAGGTGCGACTATCGGACTCATACGCATGCTCGCGGGAAGTGCTTAATTTCAATCCACGCACCTCATACGAGGTGCGACGTCCTCGGGAATTGCGATACGGACATAGTGCACTATTTCAATCCACGCACCTCATACGAGGTGCGACGATCGGGGATGTATTTTGAGTCAGCTCTGATTCAAATTTCAATCCACGCACCTCATACGAGGTGCGACAAAATCGATGGAGCGGTAACCATGATCATTGTGGAATTTCAATCCACGCACCTCATACGAGGTGCGACTACGAATGGGGCACAGGAACGGTTTGGCGGTAAGATTTCAATCCACGCACCTCATACGAGGTGCGACGGGGCGTGAGTTCTTCGCGGCATTTGCTGAGCATGCAATTTCAATCCACGCACCTCATACGAGGTGCGACGGTTTATTGTCCAGTTTCTTCGCAGGCATTGGCCAATTTCAATCCACGCACCTCATACGAGGTGCGACAGGACCTCCAGGAGTGGTTTTCATCGACTGGCAAGATTTCAATCCACGCACCTCATACGAGGTGCGACGTCTACACCACGCACCACCCCGCATGGGACGCGAAATTTCAATCCACGCACCTCATACGAGGTGCGACCGAAATGATCGACCGGATAGGATTGGAGGGGATGATTTCAATCCACGCACCTCATACGAGGTGCGACGGGATATACACGCTATTCAGTAAACCGAACGGAGACATTTCAATCCACGCACCTCATACGAGGTGCGACCCTGTATCCATGCGTAATATACCAGCTTGCCGGATTTCAATCCACGCACCTCATACGAGGTGCGACGCCTGGGAAGAGCTACCTCCCGAAAAGGGCGGGATTTCAATCCACGCACCTCATACGAGGTGCGACACGACGGGTCCGTTGCAGCGGCCATGAACGGATGATTTCAATCCACGCACCTCATACGAGGTGCGACGCGCTCGGAACTCGCTTGAATTGCAAATGCGAATTATTTCAATCCACGCACCTCATACGAGGTGCGACTCTGCCTAAATTTTGGTACGATTAACCCGTCAGGTATTTCAATCCACGCACCTCATACGAGGTGCGACGGGTTTGATTTTATAAGGACAATGGAGACACTCCATTTCAATCCACGCACCTCATACGAGGTGCGACGAAAGGTATTAAACCCCGGCACGCATACCCTTAATATTTCAATCCACGCACCTCATACGAGGTGCGACAAGGGGGTGAGTAAAGGTGAGTAAACCTTATTGGATTTCAATCCACGCACCTCATACGAGGTGCGACCGTGCGCAGAAATTGGAGCATAACGCCATTGGGGCAATTTCAATCCACGCACCTCATACGAGGTGCGACGCCGATAAGGCGTAATTGGTGGACGGATACATGCCTATTTCAATCCACGCACCTCATACGAGGTGCGACTCGAACGGATGCGGTCCGGTCTACTCGGCAACACAATTTCAATCCACGCACCTCATACGAGGTGCGACGAGGGGATTACCTGGGCGGATGCAACATTCCCTTGGATTTCAATCCACGCACCTCATACGAGGTGCGACTAAAGTCTGTCTCTCGCTGCCCGCCTTGGTTTGTATTTCAATCCACGCACCTCATACGAGGTGCGACAGCGAAAATACACAGCATTGATCTCATAGCGGCATCAATTTAGTGTATTTCTCTATTCGATTCACGGAAACAAGAATGAATCCGTGCTTGACTTTTTTTATTTTGTATCATTCTAGTATATATTCGACAAATTTCGAGGTGCGAAGGAACCAGGGTTTTCATGGGAGCTTCACATTCGCACTTTATAAGATGAGCGGACTTTCCATATCGTAAGATTCTTTGGCTCCGACGTGCTGAACCTTGCTTTTATAGTTATCGCCCAGGTTGTAGAATCGCAAGCTGTCGGTTTCCTTATCGATCATGGCTTCCAACTCATACCGAAGCTTACGGAATTGGGTCGCATCCAATATACATTCAAATACGGAATTTTGTACCCTTTGGCCGTAATTCACGCACGTCTTCGCCACCTGGCTCAGCCTTCGTCGACCTTCTTTGGTGGATGTGCTGACATCATATGTGATCAAGACTAACAATGCAATCACCTACTTCCACAGAAATGGCGGGTATTCATCCAGATCTCCCCGGATATACCGGGCCAGCAGCAAGGCTTGGGCATAGGGTACAAGCCCCCAGGAAATTTTTTCATTTAGGTAAGGATGCATAATCTTCTCCTGCTTACGCTCCTGCCAAGCCATAATCACTTTTTTTCGCGTCTCTTCATCCATGATAACAGCTCCATTTTCTTTCTTATGAAAGCCTTTATCGTGAATAAGCCGCTTGTTAATCAAAGACAAGACAAACCGGTCGGCATAAACGCCCCTTAATTCCTCCATCAGGTCCAGTGCCAGCGATGCCCGTCCCGGCCGGTCCCGGTGAAGAAAGCCAACATAGGCGTCCAGCCCCACTGACTCCAGCGCCGCCTTCGTATCATTTGCAAGCAGCGTATACGCAAAGGAGAGCAACGCATTGACGTTATCCAGCGGCGGCCGTTTGTTTCGTCCATGGAAGAAGAAATGCTCCTTCTGCTGCAAGATCAAGCTGTCGAATACGGAGTTGTACTGCACAGCGGCCGCGCCCTCCATCCCGCGCAAAATATCCAAATCCTCCACATGCCGTACAAGCTTCATCGTCTCGCTCAACGACGCCGACACTTGCTTAATCCGAGCCGTATCTATCCTCAGTGCGTAGTCACGTACGGCCCGCTCCAGGATCCATTTATGATTGTACAGCTTACCGATAATCATATTTCTGGCCGCTAAAGCGCTTCTTCGTTCGTCATCCGAGATCCGGTACTGTTCCTTCCTCAGCACGACGTTGCCCCGATCTTCTCCGGTGACCCGGGCCAAGAATCGGCCATTTCGGGTCATGAAGGTCAGCGAGATATGCCGTTCGGCACAGGCTCCCATCAAGGCCGGGCTTACACCCGCATAGCCAAACGTACAGATCGCCTCCAGATTATGAAGAGGATAACGAGCCAGGACCTCCTCCTCATTCTTGATCACCACGTTTTCGCCATCCCGCGACAGATAAGTGTCAGGCGTCGTAACGAATAAGGTATTCAGGAGCTTCTTCATTCCATCAACCTGCTTTCGATAAAGCTGGCAACCGTTCTCTTGCTCATCATCTCCGGCAAACAGATCGGGTTCAGCGAGCAGCTCGCGCAATGAGGTCCCGTCTTGGCTTTCGGAGTATGCTGCCTCTGGAAATAGTGATGCATATCCTTTAACGCACTGCGAACCCGCTCCCGATCAGCCTCGGCAACCGTAATTTCCACCCGGTGCTTAATCTCATCGTAGTAGAAGTAGCCCTGCGACAGCTCGCATCCGAGCATTTCTTCCAGACACATCATCTGCGCTACCAGTTGGGACAAGTCGGAGTCGTTTTTCTTGGGCTTCCCCCGTTTATACTCCACAGGGAAAGGAAGGTACAGCCCTTCCTCTCCCACGAGCGGGATACCATCCGGATCGCGTACAAACTCCACGACATCGCATACTCCCGTGATTCCGAGCTGCCTGGAATGGACCGGCAAGGCTCGGGCGATCAGCTTATCCCCTCTTTTCTCACGAATAAAAGGCTGATCAGCCACTCGATGCACATGAGCCCCTTCGATGGTGCGAACATTTTCTTCCCACTGCTGTTCGATATGAATGAGAGCCCACTGTCTTCGGCAAAAGTTATAGTGCTGAATTCCGGAAAGGAGCAGGTAGTCCTCTTCGTTATAGCCCTGCATACTGCCGCACTTCCAGACCCTCAAGCGGCACCACAGTCACCTTGTAATCCTCCAACGACTTTGGTTCGATCACACCTTCGTTCAAATGAATCTGGAGAGAACGGTGCACCTTGGCAGAAGAGTAGCGCCCTAGCTTGGACGGATGCTCCCACCAGTAAACCTGATGCACCTCCATGGTGCCGTCCGGGCGTGCAGAAGAGGTATCGTTTTCAAACAAAGTGATAAGCGCCTCACGAATTTTCTCCGCATCCTCGTAAGTAAACCCGGTTTTCTCGGCCAATTGTGTATTAATGCTTCCATAGCATACATAAACCCCAAAATCCACCCGATGCTTCATCCCCATCGTATCGGAGCTTTTCTTATTCGGATCGGCCTTAGGGGTAACCGCGTTCACACTCTTCGTAATCTGCATACTAGAAATATCGATCGGGTCCAGGCTGACAGCCGTATGGATGGAGACGGGCCCCCGCACTCCGATGGAAACCCCGCTGCCCGAGCTCTCCGAGCCGCTGAAGGCAAATACCTGTCCGAAGCTGCGCACGTCCATCCAGGAGCGGCAAGCCGCCTGGGCATACAGCTCGTTATTCTGCTTCTTCCCTTTGGCAAACTCCTGGACCTCCGCATTCGCATCCACGCGATCCTTGATACTGCGATGACCGTCCGAGCGCCGCTCGTCCGACTGCACCAGAATGGACTCCCCCATATCCTGCAGACGATTGCGAATTTTCCGCTTCAGACACACGTCGGAGATTTCCCCGCGCCCGTCATAATTTTGCCGAGGGCGATTGCCGTTAAGCGGATCCCCGTTCGGGTTGGCATTGCGGACGGACAAAATAACGGCAAAGTCGATCTTACGATCCAATGTACTCATGTTCAGATTTCCCCCTCTTCTTTATGTTCAGGCTCAAGCTTCCCATCCTGGGCAGCGTTTGTCTCCCGATCCTTCTTGCTTTGGTACAAGTCATGGCGCTGGCTGTAAAAGCCGAGCAAGTATAACCCGCTTAGCGGTCTGTCTGTAAAATGCTCGGCTTCCAATTGCGCGCCTACTTCATCGAGCAACCGGTTGTAGTAGCCGGCATCCGTTCCCATCCGCGCCTGGTAAGGCTGAAGATTGGACTGAATAATCGTCCAGGTCCGCCCCGGACGCTGCGCGAAAGCATTCATGTACCGGATCGCATTGGTGGCGCGCTTCTCGTCCCGTCCAAGCGCCCTTCGTTCCAGCACGTCGGCAATGGCCAGCATGCGGCCGAACAAATAGCTGCGATCTGTATTTCGGACATCCAGACTCACGCTGAATCCCTCACTCTCATAGGTTTTATTGATCAGAGCGCAAGCTATGCTCAGTGTCTTCTCCCATTCCCATTCATCAAGTCCTATAGGATTAGAAGCCCTGGCTGTAACGCTGCGGACGATATCAAGCGGAATCTTGCGCCCGTCCACGATACACGGCAGCATTCGCTCCATCAGCCCCTTGACTACCTTGTCGGAAGCGCGCGGACCGTAAGCCGCATAAGCGATGTCCCGCGACGCCGGCGCGCCCTCGAAGGTCAGCGTCCGCTTCTCTTCATCCTTATGGAAGCGATGACGCCACGAGCAAGTTTCATGCCAATGCTGCAGACGATCCAGGAACAGCTCCTTGTTCATATCCCGGTAGTAGACGATCGACATCCGTCCTGGCGTGGCCGCATCCAGCACCATCACAATAACATGGGCTTCATAATCGCCATCATAGCGGTATCCTTGGAGCGCTCGCCGCACTTGACCGGCAAATTGCTTGCGCGTGCTGTCTCCGTTCTCCTCTTCTTCGTCTGCCTCATCGTACATGCCTAAGCTCAGCCCATCGCCAAGCGGGTCGGGCATCTCCAGCTGCCCCGTTCCCCAGACAAGAAAGACTTTGCCGTCCAGAGCGTAAGATTGCTTGTCGATCAGCCACTTGAGCGCATTATGCGCCTTCTGGGACACCTCGTAGCTGACGGCCGCCGCCTCCCGACTGGTGCGGAATCGCCCGCGGAACGTAAACCCGCTCGTATCGTTGGCCGAAATCAGCTTGGACTTGTCTCCGGAGTTGCGGATGCGGGACGCATGTTTATCGGCATAAGGCAGCCGTTCCCCGGTGACATAACAGAGCTCCAACTCGGTCAGCTTCCTGTCATAGTAGCGGATAAAGGCTTGCTGCACGGACAGATCACGCCACAGACGAGGTTCCGCGTCTCCCGGAATCTGGACGGCGAACCGGACGAATGCGGCACTTTGATCGGAGGCGATCACCTTGAACAGTTCAGGCTTCAAGCCCAGTCTCTCTTCCTCCGCCGATGTCCACTTCTCGATCAATTTGTGCCGTTCATCGGTCCACAAGACCTGGGCGCGTATCAGATCCTCCATCAGCGTCCCTCGGCGCAAATACGCATACACGCTCTTCACCTTTGGATGCACCGCTTCCGACTCACACCAGTCTTGCAGTTGGGCCATATAGTCGTTGTGGGGAGTTCCCTTGGCTTCCTCGCAATATCGCGCATAGTCGCCGGCCAAATAGACCAGCTTGTCGAACAAAGGATGAGGGACGGGCGCACTTGTTCGGCTAGCCGATGCCTCCGTACAAGGGATGATTGTACTGGAATCGCTTTTGTCCACCACCTTCGCGGATATGAAATTCCCCTCTCCGTCCACATACACTTCAATATGGGCGGATTGAGTCGTGTGAGATACGGGAATCAAGGCGTATTCGCGGTCGTTGCGCTTTTTTTCAAATTGCCCGACAATATGGGCGTGGTTCTCATACGTCTGGTTAAGCCGAGCCAGCCAGGTCATTTATTCGCCTCCGTTCGGAAAGCATTCCTCATACAAATCATCTACGGATTGCATAGTGTCAGAGTCAAACGGCTTCGCCGCGCCCGAACCGGTTTGCCGCACGAACGGACAATTTTCCGGACGAATAAACCGAACGACTCCCCGTTCCATTTTGGCCCGCCATAACCGAGTTTCCCGCTCCGTTCGGCCGGTCTCATCGGGATAGCTGATGCCATGTACCATCACACCGAAATCCAGCTCAGGCACCTCGTCGTAGAAGCCCTTGCCTTCGCCGAAGATACAAGGCTCCACGTACCCCTGACATTCGCGGGCTCCCAGGAAAATATCTCTCCGGCCCCCCGCCTGCACCGCGCGCTTGCTGATCTGGTGATGCTTATGCTCATTGCGGTCATGGGCCAGATCCTCGCGATATGGGTTGAATTCAAAATGGACCCGTACCTGATATTTTACATCCTTCAGGTACGTGTAATAGGCCAGCGTATTCCCCCCGCTATACTCAATGGGCCGGATTCCCTTGGACTCTGTCTGGATCGGATTCATGATTCGCACTTCATCCACATACCAGATCAATGTGGGTTTCCAGTATATGGATTCGACAATCCCCTTAATCGCCTGATAGGTGGGAATCTGGTAGCTGAACTTTTCTCCGCCAATTTTTGATAGAGGGTCTGTGAAGAGCGCGTAGTTGCCGTATACCTCGAACTCAATTTGATTGCGCATAGCGTCCTCCTTTCTTCATTTCTTCTTATATGTTATCATTTATATACTAACATTTTCATTTTAAATCATAATTCAATTAAATACAATACTTTCCATCCTAATTTAAATTGATTTGTTGCATTTCTCTATGCTACACTTTCATTGCAATTGTCGCTGCAAAGCGTGGATTGAAATTTATAGGTTATTATTTGCAGAAAAACCCGCTGGAAGCGGGTTTTTCGTTTTAACACATCGCCGCCTGCCACTCGCCTTCGCCATTCGTCTCCAGACCGAAGCGGTCCGAATAAGCCGTCTCCCGCAAAGCCAGGACGCTGCCATGCAAAACCGGGAATACATCCCCATTCTTCTCCAGCTTGCGCAGTTCATGCTCGAAGATGTTGACCATATAGGGCTGTGCCTCCTTCAGCCGCCCCTCCAGTTCCCGTATATCCAGCTCTCCGTTAAGCGACAGGATCAGCTCCCTGGCCTTGTCGTTGTAGGGAACGAGTACCGATCGGGCAGCGCTGCTGATGACCTCGAAATACTGCTCGGCCGTCGCCAGTGCCGGACGGCTCTCCAAGGAAGGCTGCTTATTTTTGCCGTGCTTGGCCTTGTAGGCATCATAATAGGCCTTGTTTTTGTTCAATAAATCAAACATGTTTTGCTCCAGCTTGGGAACCCAGTAGTGCAGCTTCTCCTTGAGATGCTCGTAGTAATACTGGAAGTAAAGCTTCATCGCGTCGGCTGACAGCAGATCATGACCGTATTGCTCCGGATGTTGACTGAACTCGTGTAGAACCCGCTCCGTCATCCCAGCCCCGGCCCTGATCTCCGGCAAGTGCGTCAGCACCTCATCTGCCGACTTAATGATAAAAACATCCCGCGTCGGGTCCTTGCCATGGCGATTGCACCGTCCTGCCGCCTGCGCGATCGAATCTAGCCCTGCCAGTGAGCGAATGACGCATTCGAAGCTGATGTTGACCCCCGCCTCGATCAACTGGGTACTGATACACACGACTCGTTCCTCAGCCTTGAGGGCCTCCTTGACCAAGTCCAGCTCAGTTTTGCGATGTGCGGCGCACATGCCTGTGCTGAGATGAAACAGCTTCACGCCGCCCTTTACCCATTCTTCCTTCTCCAATCGGTTATATAGCTTACGCACGGCAGTCTTCGTGTTCAGGATCACCAACACACTCCGAACGCTCTCCATCCGCTCTGCGATAGATGCGGACAACTCATCTGCCCCCATACCCTGCGGCGTCGTCTGATCGATCAGCTCGACCCGCTTGAATTTCCTGACGGTCTCATCCAGATTGCCGATCATCTCCGCCTGATCGGAGAGATGCAGTTGGTGCTTAACATAGTCCAGGGCCGGCTGCGTCGCCGTACAGAGAACAATGCTCGATCGACCGATGACGTGGAGAAAATTCAAGGCCGCATTGAACATCGACACGCAGGAAACCGGCACGGACTGGACTTCGTCAAAGATCAGTACCGCATTGGCCAACTGATGCATCCGGCGAATATTGCGTGTTCCTTTGGCATAGAAGGTATTCAGAAACTGCACCAGCGTTGTGAAAATAATCGGGCTGTCCCAATTGTCCCGAGCCAGCTTGAGTTTTTTGCTGCGCACATCGTATTCTTCCTGGTCCGCCCCTTCCCTCGCCTCATCCACTACGTTGGAATGATGCTCCAAGATCAAGTCGTCTTCCTGCAGGATCCTGCGGACCTCGTCGGCATTCTGTTCAATTACGGTTGTGTATGGCACGATGTAAATGATTCGGTCCTTCTTATACCGAGTAGCATGCTTGAGTGCATAACGCAGACTAGCCAGCGTTTTGCCCCCACCCGTCGGTATAGAAAGCGTATACATGCCGGATGGACGCAAAGCAAATTCGTCGCATTGACGAGACATTTCTCTCCTTAGCTTATTAATCGGATTGCCAGCGTCCGGTACAGTTTCCAGCTCCTGCATGGCATGCATTAGAGTAGCGTAGCACCTTTTAAAAAACGCAAGCCTGTCCAGCGTAGGATCGGATTTCTCATTTTCTTCAAATTCCCTCGTATTCGTACGGTCGGCATCAATCAAACAACTGAATACATATTTGAGCGTTAGGGTGTATGTGATGGGAGGTAGACCCTTTTCTCTAATCTGAGTAAATACTTGGACTAACTCGGCTCTTGCCGCTGCAAAATACTTATCCAGTTCCTCCTCTGCCACGTAGGAAAAAAATTCAGATACAGCCTGCTCATACTCTTCCAGCACCTTCCCTGCCACTCGATCAAGAAACGGCGAGGTCATATCGGGAGCGAAATAGTCTCGAAGTCCCTGGTGATGAGAAATGATGCAATTGGCTATCCATTCGGCAGTCTCCCGGTCCCCGGGAGCTCGTGCTCGTTCGTGATACCGACTGAACAACAGCCGGCCCCCTGCGGTTGAATGATCGACGGAACCGCGGCGCGGGGCACGCTCAGGATTCGCGACGGCCTCTTCAATATACGACTTGAAAGCAAGCGTATATTTACCAAGGTCATGCAGCCACCCGGACAAGCCCGCCAGATGCTGGACGCCAATTTTGGCTCCATGACGCTCACTGCTTTGCCTGACCCCTTGAAGATGATCAGGAACGGTTTGAATCTCTCCGTCTCGTTGACGAATATGGGCAATATAATCCATACAACCCTCCAGATTCAGGACCATTCGCTCAATTTCAATCGATAAGCCCATAATTTAGGAAAAAAGGATCATATAATGAGTATTCGACAGCATTTTACGAAACCCTTCCATCATTTATATTTTTTTATAATACATTGGTTCTATATGAAATACGATCCAGAAGGCCGTACGATCCTGAGTGGAGTTGGCGATTTCAATCCACACACTCCATACGGAGTGGTGATCAATAGTCTGCTATTTGTCGCGAAAACGCCAATAGCCGCCCGGCCTCCAAACGGAGTGGCGGCTAAAGAGCGTTGCCTACACAGACGGACGGTTCGGCTCGTGCTTGTCCTTATGGTAGGTTGGCATAGTGTCCGCCTTACTCGTCTGCTCCGCGTGGTCGGCCAGCGATTGCTGCTGCTGTTGAATCGTTCTGTTCTTAGATTTAGCCACAGTTCATCCCTCCGATAGATGTAGGATACGTTCGACTTCCTTCTTGTTTTCCCTCGGAACAGGCCTCGGTATCCGCTGCGCAGCCCGGCAATAATTAGTGCCTTGATGTCATAATAAAAAAGACCCTCCATCCATCCGAAGATGAAGGAGAGTCTGATCGTCTGGCTTAGTGGCTCAGCCAGTTTTTGAACAACTGCTTCGTCGTATCGAGATTCATCGCTGCGATCGACGTCGTAAGCGGAATGCCTTTCGGGCAAGAGCGAACGCAGTTCTGCGAGTTGCCGCAGCCCTCGATGCCGCCGTCTTCCATCAAGGCGTTCAGACGCTCGTGAGCGTTCATTTCGCCAGTCGGGTGAGCATTGAACAAACGTGCCTGCGAAATCGCAGCCGGCCCGATGAACGAAGTCTTATCGTTGACATTCGGACAGGATTCGAGGCAGACGCCGCAAGTCATGCATTTGGACAGCTCATAGGCCCATTGACGCTTCGATTCGGCCATACGGGGCCCAGGACCGAGGTCATACGTTCCGTCAATCGGAATCCATGCCTTGACCTTCTTCAGTGCCGCAAACATCCGCTCCCGGTTGATGACCAGGTCGCGAACAACCGGGAAGGTATTCATAGGCGCGATGCGGATCGGCTGCTCCAGCTTATCCACGAGCGCGCTGCAGGCTTGACGCGGCTTGCCGTTGATGACCATCGAGCAAGCTCCGCACACTTCTTCCAAACAGTTCGATTCCCAGCAGACCGGCGTCGTTTTCTCGCCCTTGGCATTTACCGGGTTCCGTTGGACCTCCATCAAAGCGCTGATGACGTTCATGTTCGGGCGATAAGGAATCTCGAACTCTTCGTTATAAGGCTTGCTTTCGGCCGTGTCCTGACGTGTGACGATAAACTTAATCTTTTTGTTTGCTGCTGCGGTTGCTTCGGCCATGATTAATTTCCTCCCTTCTTCTTCTTGTCGGTCGTGTAGTCGCGTTTACGAGGCGCGATCAGGGAAACGTCGATATCCTCGTAGGTAATGGTCGGACCCTCAGGCGTCCAAGTCGCCTTCGTCGTCTTCATGAACTCTTCGTCATTGCGCTCCGGAAATTCAGGCTTGTAGTGAGCGCCGCGGCTCTCGTTGCGGAGCAGAGCTCCCAGCGTCATCGCATGCGCCAGCTCCAGCATGTTCCACAGCTGACGGGTATAGGCTACGCCCGGATTGTTGAAACGCGCCGAGTCGTTGATATTGATATTAGCATAGCGCTGCTTCAGCTCATTGATCTTGTCGATCGTCTCTTGCAGCCCTTTATTGTAACGCACGACGGTCATCTGGTTAGTCATCCAGTCGCCGAGCTCTTTCCCGAGCACATAAGCATTTTCCGTTCCGTTCATGGACAAAATGCTATTGTATTTCTCCGTATGCTGCTTGGCGTAACGTTCGAACACGGAAGACGAAATATCGTCCACATGTTTGTCCAGGCCCTTGATATATTCGATCGCCTTAGGACCGGCCACCATACCGCCATAGATTGCGGACAGCAGGGAGTTGGCGCCCAGACGGTTGGCACCGTGGTACTGGTACTCGCACTCGCCGGCTGCAAACAGCCCCGGAATGTTCGTCATCTGGTTATAATCGACCCACATGCCGCCCATCGAATAGTGAACCGCAGGGAAAATCTTCATCGGAATTTTCCGCGGATCGTCGCCCATGAATTTCTCGTAGATCTCGATGATCCCTCCGAGCTTGACATCTAGCTCCTTCGGATCCTTATGCGACAAGTCGAGGTAAACCATGTTCTCGCCATTGATCCCCAGCTTCTGGTCAACGCAGACGCTGAAAATCTCCCGCGTTGCGATATCCCGCGGCACGAGGTTTCCGTAAGCCGGATACTTCTCTTCGAGGAAGTACCAAGGCTTGCCGTCCTTGTAGGTCCAGATCCGTCCGCCTTCGCCGCGGGCCGATTCGCTCATCAGGCGCAGCTTGTCATCGCCCGGGATAGCCGTCGGGTGAATCTGAATGAACTCGCCGTTCGCATAATGTACGCCCTGCTGATAGACAGCACTTGCGGCCGTACCCGTATTGATAACGGAGTTAGTCGTTTTACCGAAGATAATGCCGGGACCGCCTGTTGCCAGAATAACGGCATCCGCCCCGAATGTGTTGACTTCCATGCTGCGCAGGTCCTGTCCGGCAATCCCGCGGCATACGCCGTCATCGTCAAGGATAGCGCCCAGGAACTCCCAATGCTCATACTTCTTGACAAGACCCGCTGTTTCCCAGCGGCGCACTTGCTCGTCCAGCGCATACAGCAGCTGTTGGCCTGTCGTTGCTCCGGCGAATGCCGTACGGGAATGCTTCGTACCGCCGAACCGGCGGAAATCGAGCAGTCCTTCGGGTGTGCGGTTAAACATAACGCCCATCCGGTCCATCAAGTGGATGATGCCCGGCGCGGCGTCGCACATAGCTTTTACCGGCGGTTGGTTGGCCAGGAAGTCGCCGCCGTATACCGTATCGTCAAAGTGCTCCCAGGGAGAATCGCCTTCGCCTTTCGTATTAACGGCGCCGTTGATGCCCCCTTGAGCACAGACAGAGTGAGAACGTTTAACTGGAACCAGAGAGAACAAGTCCACATGAACTCCGGCTTCCGCAGCTTTGATGGTTGCCATCAAGCCAGCCAGACCTCCACCGACTACAATAACTTTCGAATTCGCCACGATGTACGCCCCCCCTTAACCTTTCGTTAGTGATGTCACTTGCTGGAAAGCAGGATCCAGGAAAGCAACCAGCGACATAATGAACATAACGGTCATGACTACGAACACGCCTATCCATACGTAGGTTGAAACGCGCTGCGCACGAGGACCGATCGTAATGCCCCAGCTTACCAAGAACGACCACATTCCGTTACTGAAGTGGAAGGTTGCAGCCACGACACCGATGACATAAAAGACAAAATAAACCGGATTTGAAGCAATCTGGTGCATATGCGAGCCGATAGCCATCTGATCTACGCTGCCGATTGCGATCTGGAAACGAGTCTGGAAAAAGTGCCAAGCCACAAAAATAAACGTAATGACTCCGGTCACACGCTGCAGAAAAAACATCTGATTGCGGAAATAACCGTAGTTGCTTACGTTGTTGCGCGCCGTATAAGCGACATACAATCCGTAAATCGCGTGATACGCAAGCGGAATCCAGATTCCGAAAATTTCGAGCGCCAAGACGAGCGGCAAGCTATGTAGCCATTCGACTGACTCAAGAAAGCCTACAGGTCCGCCCTTTGCCGCCGAATAGTTCGTCAGCAGGTGCTCGATCAGGAAAAACCCGACCGGAATAACACCCAGCAAGGAATGAAGCTTTCGTGAAAAGTACGAGTTTTTGAACATTACCTTTCGTTCCCCCCTATGATTTTGGCTAGCCACGGCCTTGGTGAAAACCACTACTCATTGTACTCCCGACGCCTAAGAGCGTCAACATAAAACGCTACGTCTATTTTCCATGATTCGACAGTCTTTTATACCACTCGCGGTATATTTTGTGAACAATCCGTGACACTACCATACTACTCCTGTTTCGCTTATAATGGAAGTGCCGATTTCTTATAATCGCTTATAACCTTTACACATATGTAAAATTTGTCAAGGAGATAGAGCACACATGGAGCTTTTCGATATCCTGGTTACGGTTGTCCAGCAGCAAAGCCTCAATAAAGCTTCGCAGGTGCTTAACATCTCCCAGCCTGCGCTCTCTCGTAAAATCATGAAGCTGGAGGAAGAGCTTGGAGTGGAGCTCTTTCGGCGCAAGGGCAAGCGGCTGGAGCTTACGCGAGCCGGCGAAATTTGCTATGAGTACGCGCTGGATCAACAGCGCATGGAGCGCAAGCTGCAGCAGGCGCTCCGCCTCTTCAAGACAAATACGAAGCCTGCGAGCCTTGTCATCGGCGCCAGCCTGACGACGCTGCAGTCGACGCTGCCCGATCTTATTACTATCTATACCCGGGAGCATCCGCTGACGGACATTAAGGCGCTGACCGGCAAGACGCATGAGATTGTGCCGCTCGTCAAGGAGAAGAAGGTCGACATCGGCCTCGTTGCCTCCAAGATCGACGATCCCGGTCTGGTGTGCCTCCCTTTATTCGACGATCCGCTCTGCCTGGTGCTGCCGGCCGGTCACCCGTTTGTCGATCGTACCGACCTGACGGCGGAGGATCTCCATGAATTGCCGATGATCCTATTCTCCCGGGGGACCTGGTATCGGGTGCTGATGGACGAGATGTTCCAGCGCTACAGCATCCATCCCGATGTCAAGATGGAGATCGACTCCTTCGAGGCGATCATCCGGCTGGCGGCCACCTGCCAGACGGCAACGCTGCTGCCCGAATCTTATTTGCGGCACACGCTGGTGGAGAACAATGGCCTGATCGTCCGGTTTATCCCCGAGCTGGAGCAAACCAAAAGGACGACTTCCCTCCTGTATACGGAGGAAGCCGCCCTCGAGCCGCCGATCCGGCTGTTCATCGATCTGGCCGTCAAGCATTGCAAGTAGACGGAGCCGCTTGCATCGGCGGGGCGACCGTCCTGCCTGCCCCCTGCTTGACCTGCCTGACCTGTTTGTGCCTGGGGGACAGTATGAAACAGTCCAGGCTCTTCAACATTCAGCGTCAGCGGATGACCGACTTCTCAAAATGGTCGATCTGGTCGTTCGTACCGATGATGACCATCACGTCCTTCTCTTCTACGGAATCGGTCGCCGTCGGCGCGATAATAACGCCTTCCTTCTTATTAATAGCGACGATGCTGCAGCCGTATTTCGCTCTTGTATCGAGCTCCTTGAGCGTCCGACCGTCCAGGCACTTCGGCACGGTCAGCTCGGCGATCGTATACTCGCTGGACAGCTCGATATAATCGAGGAGATTCGGGGATACGAGCTGATGCGCAACCCGCACGCCCATATCGCGCTCCGGGAAAATAATACGGTCAACGCCGATCTTGCTCAGCACTTTCCCATGAAGCTCGGACAAAGCCTTCGCTACAACTATATTGACCCCGATATCCTTGAGCAGGATCGTCGTCAAAATACTGGACTGAATATCGTTGCCGATAGCAACGATGACGCAGTCGAAATTGCGTAAACCAAGCGACCGGATCACTTCCTCCTCCGTGGAGTCTGCGACGACGACATGCGTCAGTGCCTCGCTTAACGCTTCGACGGCTTCTTCATCCTTATCGATCCCCATAACCTCATAGCCCAGCTTAACCAGTTCCTTGGCCAGACTGGAGCCGAACCGGCCCAGCCCGATCACTGCATATTGGCTGCGTTTCATCCTGTGTCTCTTCCCCTATCCGATGGTGATTTTCCCTTCCGGGTATCTGTACAATTCCTTCTCTGCCTTGGGGCCGAGCGCATAAGCAAGCGTCAGCGGTCCGAGACGGCCGGCAAACATGGTGAACACGATCATTATTTTCCCAAAAACGGTTAGATGAGGCGTCAAGCCCATACTTAGACCGACTGTGCCGAAGGCAGACG
The DNA here is from genome assembly GCF_009846885.1 of Paenibacillus puerhi. Classification (GTDB taxonomy): domain Bacteria; phylum Bacillota; class Bacilli; order Paenibacillales; family NBRC-103111; genus Paenibacillus_G; species Paenibacillus_G puerhi. Next base: position 96,492 of record NZ_WUWM01000019.1, on the reverse strand, counting down.
TCACCTCGAAGAGAATCATTAGAAAGTGATGATCCTCGGTCGTCGACAGCAGCATCGTTACCGCCATGACCAGAAATAAAGCCAGCATCGTCAGCGTGATTGCCTTCAAGATACGATCCTGGCCGAGACGATAGCGGAACAGGACAATATCTTCCTTGCCGCGAATCATGGCGATCATCGCCCCGACGAGCGTCGTGAAGGTGGTCGTCTTCACCCCGCCGCCCGTCGAGCCCGGGGAGGCCCCGATAAACATCAGGATGATGATGAAAAACTGGGTCGCCTGCCGCATCCCCGCGATATCCACACTATTTGCGCCAGCGGTCCGGGGCGATACAGACTGGAAGAAGGCAGCGAGCAATTTGCCGTCCCAGGTTAGCGGGCCCAGTGTTCTCGTGTTCGAATATTCAAAGGCAAAGATGACGATGGCGCCTAGAGCGATCAATACTCCGCTGGCCGACAGCACAACTTTGGAGTGCAGAGACAAGCGTCTCTTTTCCTTGTATTCCAGCAGATCCGATAGAACGACAAAGCCGATCCCCCCGAGCACAATAAGCGCCATCGATACGATATTAATAAGAGCATCATCCACATAGGAGGAAAGACTGGTGAAGGGTCCGGTTATCGAGCCGAACAGATCGAAGCCCGCGTTGTTAAATAGCGAGATCGCGTGAAACAAACCAAAGCCGATCCCTCTAGCCAGCCCTAGATCGAACGACCAGCGAATCGAAAACAAGATCGCCGCGATGAGCTCGATGGTAAGCGAATAGACGATGACTTTGCGGATCAGCCGCACAATCCCTTCCATACTGCCCTGGTTCATCGCTTCCTGAAGAATAAGACGCTCTTTCAAGGAGATCCGCTTTTTCAGTACGAAGGCGAACAAGGTGGACATTGTCATAAACCCCAAGCCCCCGACCTGAATCATCAGAATAATGATGATTTTGCCGAACAGTGACCAATGCAGCCCGGTATCCACAACAACAAGCCCGGTCACACAGGTCGCCGACGTAGCTGTAAACAGCGCATCGAGAAACGGAGTCGGATGGCCGTCGGCGGACGAAAAAGGCAGCATAAGCAGCATGGTTCCGAGCAGGATAATAGCGGAAAATCCAAGCACAAGAATTTGCGGCGGCGTCAGCTCGAATTTCTTTTTTACCGGACCAGGGTGTTTCATCGCATCGGCCACCTCATCGTCTTTTGTGAACAACAAAAAAAGCACGGGAAACCCAGTGCCATGTGTACAAGGTTCCTGCAATAAGCCTACGAGGTTAGCTGACGGATTCGGATGTACAGGCACCCTATCCATGCGGCCGGATCGGCCAAGCACGGAATTCACCCCTATGATTCATGGTTCCCCCGTTTTCGAAACGCGATTCGAAATTCGGCTTTCTATTCAATTGATATGAATGAATTATAAGCGTGTTTGGTTGGAAGTACAAAGCTGTTTTTAACGGGTTTCCAGGGATAAACCAAGCTTCCTGGCATATGTAAGCGATCCCATGGAGCCAGCGCTTGCGTTCTCTTGTTTTTTCCGTCTCTTACGCATGTTATCATGATATTACCCGGAAGCATGGATACGAATCCTTGCGAATACAATACAAAGGCAGGTGCAAACCTGCTCGGCGAGGGTGAATCCGACATTTCGGCACCGCGTTCACCATAAGCCGCATCGTACGGAAACGAGGATTTCGGAAATAGCCCCATAGGGAGACTTCAATCGGACAAGGAGTGCGCCATGCCTACTTTCTACCAACGCCCCCCGCTGCTGCTCGCGGTTATCGGCCTCCTGCTCTACTTCGGCTTGTCCTACGCGGCTCCGCTGTTCACCAAGCCCCCTTCCGAGGAGGAGGTCAAGCTCTCCGTCCCGGCTATCAGCAAGCAGGAAGCCGAGGAGACAGCCGTTGCCTTCATCGAGAAACGGTTTGGTCTGTCGGAAGAGCGCACGACTCATACCCTTTTCCAGTCAGCCACAAGCCGCAGCGGCTATTTGCAGCAAGCAGATCTTGGCAAGGAATACCGCAAGAAATATGCAAGCCGTTTCCCGATCGATTTCTACGAGGTGGAAATCCGTGACGGAGCCTTTACCTATTACGTCGGCATCAACTTTACGAATCGCGAGGTATTCAGCTTCAGCGCTCACAAATCGGCTGCCGCCAAGACCGGGACTTTGCCGTCGCGGGCAAACGATTCCGCATCAGCGGCTGCCGAGACTCTACGGGATATGGGCTTCGACCCGGCCGACTTTACCGTGCGTAGCGGGATTAGCGGAGAAGGTTCGCCGGAGCTCGCCTACGTTAGCCGAACGGAGCGGATCGGCGAAGCCGCGCTTGAGCTTCGGCTGCAGACAGCGAACGGCCAAGTTACCGCGTTCCGGCCGCTCTTCCCTCCTCCCGACAGCTTCATAAGCTGGCAAACCGCCCAAGATGAGCGATCCGGCCTCATGACGCGGATCAGCATGCTGGCTTCGCTGGCGATGGCGTTTGCAGCACTGGTCATCGTGATTCGGAACCGGCGCCAAATTAACTTTGCCCGCGGCCTCGTGCTGTCCCTGGTCTTTCTGGCCGTGTATGTGCTGAACAATTACAACATGCTGCCCGCTTTCCGCAGTATGCACGGCAGCGGGCCTTCCGAGCCTGGCGCCGTCTTGTATCTCTGGATCACCAATGTCTATGTGACGCTGATGGCGGTATCCACGTATTTCGCTTTGCTCGCGGGAGGCAAGCTCACGCAGAACCGCGGCGTCCGCCCCTGGCCGGTCTGGCGGGATCTCGATTTCGGCGAACAGGCGAAGCGCTCCATGAAGGACGGCTACATCCTCGGGTTGTTTATTCTCGGCATCCAGCAGGCGTTATTTCTGGGAGCTTCTGCGCTGTTCGACGTTTGGGCCGTCAACGACCCCGCCGACTCCGTCTACAATATGCTGCATCCCGAATGGTTCCCGCTGCTCGCATGGTCCGCAGCTATCTCCGAAGAAGCGATCTATCGCCTGCTAGGGGTATCGCTGATGCTGCGTCTGACGCGCAGCCCGTTCGTCTCCGTGCTGGTCCCCAGCGTTATCTGGGCGATGAGCCATACGCAGTATCCGATCTATCCCGTCTATACACGACTGATCGAGGTGACGGTACTAGGCATTGCCTTCGGATATGCCTTCCTGCGTTACGGCTTCCTAACCGTCGTCTTCGCCCATGCTTCGATGGATAGCATCCTGATGGGTCTGTCGCTCGTTTACAATGGAGACGCCCGGCAGGCAGTCGTAGGATTTATATACTTTCTCGTCCCTGCAGCTGCCGGTTGGCTGCTCTATGCGATCCATCGGCGGATCAAGCGCCGCCCTCCTTCGCTGCCGTCCACTCGCTATCCTTGAGACGCAGCGCCAGTCCCCCGCCGGTGGGGCGGGGGGCTAGGGCGACGGTGGCGGGTAGCCCTGGGCGCGACGATGTGACGGAAACAGAGCCGAGTAACAAGGCAGAATGAATCGCTGTAGTAGCACGCCTCGTAGCCTCCGGATTCCGCTTCTTTGTTAATCGCTCCCAACCCAGTAACAGACTTAAGTATGTCCACGAGACATTAGCGGAGATTAGGCAGGTTGTCGAGACTTAGCCTTGCTCTAGTACCACTCTCGGGGTATAGCTGGCTCGGCTCTCATGCACCGGTCGCGAAGTCTTGACGGGAATTAAGAACCGATGACAGGTTCTTCCTGAGAGGCAGCGGTTAACGGCCCGATACTGCTTGTGCGCGTTCTAACGGCTTCTTTGACCGGGAAAAGAAAAAGCCTACAAATCTGCAGGCTTTTTTCCTTTTTTTCTCCCGGGAGGCGGAGAGCCTGCAAATATACAGGTATTCTACTCCCTTTTACGCTGAATAGTCATATTGGCTAAAAAAACTGTATATTGGTATGAATTCCGAATCGAACACGTGTTTGTAGCGGAAAAGCTGCGCATTCGCAGGCTTCTGGTTTCCTTAGCAGCAAACGTACGGCGCGGCCTCTTTCTCTATTTTTGCTCCGCCTTCTCTTTCCCTTTACTCTTCTCTTTCTCTTTCTTCTCCGACCTTGCCTTCTTCTCCGCCTCCGCCTTCTCCTCCGCCCTCACCCTACTCCCTGCATCTTCCCATCCGCGACGTAAACCCTCTTTTCAGCGGAAGCACGAAGAGACCCTGGGGCATTTACCAGGGTCTTTTCGCTAGATCAGCCGAGCGTTCTCCAAACCGCCGGCTTCTCCTGCTTCCTCGGAGTACCCGGCTTCGGTTCCTGCCCCGCCTTCGGACTCGGCGGCACCTGCGGACTCGGCGTCGCCGGGGCCATTCAGCGAGCTCAAGATATGGAGAGCGAGCTTCTCTCCGATACCCAGAGGCTTGAAGTCGGCGACTTCGGCCTCTTTGATTTTTTTCAGCGAGCCGAAGTGCTTGAGCAGCGCCTTGCGCCGTTTTTCCCCGATGCCCGTAATCGAGTCAAGCGTGGAGACGGTCATCGACTTGGCCCGCGTCTCGCGGTGGAACGTAATCGCGAAGCGGTGAACCTCGTCCTGGATGCGCTGCAGCAGGTAAAACTCCTGACTGTCGCGCGGCAGCGGAACGACCTCCGCCGGGTCGCCAATGAGCAACTGCGCCGTCTTATGCTTCGCGTCCTTGACCAGCCCGCACACGGGCAGGTAGAGGCCCAACTCGTTCTCCAGCACGTCGATGGCAGCCGCCAGATGCCCCCGGCCTCCGTCGATGACGATGAGATCCGGCAGCTGCAGCCCTTCCTTCAGGACGCGCTCATAGCGCCTGCGAACGACCTCCCGCATCGTCTCATAATCGTCGGGTCCTTGCACGGTCTTAATCTTATACTTGCGGTATTCCTTGCGGTCCGGCTTGCCGTCGGTGAACACCACCATCGCGGAGACCGGGTCCGAGCCTTGAATATTGGAGTTATCGAATGCCTCGATCCGGTGAATAGTGCCGGTCCCCAGGTACTGCCCGAGGTTCTCGACGGCTTTGATCGTCCGCTCGGCATCCCTCTCGATCAGCTTGAACTTCTCTTCCAGCGCCACCCTCGCATTATCGCCGGCCATCTCCACCATGTTTTTCTTCAGGCCGCGGCGCGGCATATGGACGCGTACCTTCAGCCAGCTCTCCAGCGCTTCCTTCACATCCGACTTCGCTTCGGCAATCCCCCCGTCCCCGACAGCAGCCGCCATATCGGAGTGCGCTTCGGCAGCGCCGATCGCATCCTCATCGGCAAGGAAAAGGACACCGGCTTCCGCAGCCGCCAACGCTGCAGCAGCATCAGCTGTCTCGGCGTTGAGTCCGAGTCCGCCGGGTCCAGCAGCTTGCCCGCCCGCAGCCGCCTCCGCAAGTGCTGCGCCTGCTTCGTCTGCGTCGCTTGCTCTACCGTCCTCAAACTCTCCATCGTCGGTACTTCCTTCGGCGCTGATCGGCAAAAAGATTTCTTTCGGCAGCGCCGGATTGTCGCTGTAGTACTGAGTAACGAACGAGATGAAATCGTCATACGGCTGCCCGTAATAAGGAAACATCGTCGCATGGCGTTCGATCAGCTTGCCCTGGCGCATGTACAAAATCTGCACGCACATCCAGCCCTTATCGACAGCAAAGCCGAACACATCGCGATCCATTTTGTCCGTCGTCGTGATCTTCTGCTTTTCCATCACAGCGTCGATATGCATGATTTGATCGCGCATTTCCTTCGCCCGTTCGAAATTCAGCTCTTCGGACGCTTCCTGCATCTTTCGTTTCAGATCCTGCTTGATCTCATCATGCCCGCCGTTCAGAAACCGGGTGATCTCCCCGACCATCTTGTCGTAGGTTTCCTGCTCCACCTCATATTCACAAGGAGCGATACACTGTCCGAGGTGATAATACAAGCAAACCTTGTCAGGAAGCGTATTGCACTTGCGCAGCGGGTACAACCGGTCCAGCAGCTTCTTGGTCTCCTGGGCCGCATAGGCATTCGGATAAGGACCGAAATACTTGGCCTTGTCCTTGAGCACCCGTCGTGTCACCTCAAGCTTAGGGTGCGCTTCATGCGTAATTTTGATATACGGAAAGGACTTATCGTCCTTTAGCAGTACATTGTAGCGAGGCACATATTTCTTGATCAGGTTGCACTCCAGTATGAGCGCTTCCATGTTGCTGGCCGTCACTATATATTCAAAGTCCACGATATCGTTAACGAGCAGCTGTGTCTTGGCCGTATGGCTTCCTGTAAAATAAGTGCGCAGACGGTTGCGGAGCACCTTCGCCTTGCCCACGTAGATGATCGTGCCTTCCCTGTTCCTCATCAAATAACAGCCCGGCAGCTCAGGAACGAGCGATAGCTTCGTCTTGATCGCTTCCCGGATTTTCTTCCGTTCCTCGGGGTTCCAGTCCCCATGCGAGACGGTCATTCTGATTCCTCCTCTCCCCAAACAAAGCAAAAAAGCTCTTCCTCAGCATAGCAGAAAAAGAGCTTTTTCACATCTGTTTCGTCCGAGTGCAGCCAATTATTGATGGCGGCTAATGACGCTTTTCAAAGCATCCTTGGATTGGAAGCCGACAACCTTATCCACCGGTTGACCATCCTTGAAGACGATCAGCGTCGGGATGCTCATAACGCCGAAGCGGGAAGCAGACTCCGGATTGTCATCGACGTTCACCTTGGCGATTTTTACATTGTCGCCGATTTCCTTGTCCAGCTCTTCCAGAACCGGAGCGATCATTTTGCAAGGGCCGCACCATGGAGCCCAGAAATCTACAAGAACTGTACCGGATCCTTCCACTTCACCGGCAAAAGATTGATCATTCACATTTACGATAGCCATTAGGGGAAATCTCCTCTCAAGCAGGATAATATCAACATGTAAAGTATACCACATTGCCCCGAGTTTTCAACCGAGACAAAGTTTGCATAATTGTCACTTCCGAACCTTTACAACAATCTGCGAAGTTGGGTATACTAGCCCTATACGCTTACGATAAGCTGCCTGACGTGTGCGGTCGAGCAAGCTGCTGGACAAAGTCCGGCCATGTGCTGTATGCTGCCCTGCACGAAGCGATAAGGAGGAACTGAAATGAGCAACGATCCGAGACATCCGGAATTGCACGTGTACGAGGAACAACGGAACGACTTTATCGATGTAGCGCTGGGCTTTGCAGGATTTTTCGTCGTCCTGCTGGTGATCGCTGTTGCCGCTACGGTTATCTCACTCGTGGTGAAGTAAGGTTCGCAGCCCCATACAAAAGACCGTCCGGATCGTTGACCGGACGGTCTTTTGTATGGCCAGCGTGCTGTCCGAACGCGGTCCCGAGCATTCCCTTACTGCTGGCTCCCGCGTCCTGCACCGCGCTTGTTATAACCGTTAACCTCCACGACCTCCACGAACGGACGGATCCGGTCCATAATCCGCCGCCCCTTGAACTCCTCATCCCCGTCCTTGCTGGTGAAGCTGAAGTGCTTCTCTAGGGCGTCCAGATCGTGATTGGACGTAAAGAAGGTCGGCTTGCGATTCATCCGGTAGTTCAGGATCGCTCCCATCACATGATCGCGCAGCCAAGGATTCAAATTTTCCGCCCCAATATCGTCGAAGATCAGCAGATCGGTTTCCTTCAGCGCATCGATCGTTTCCTTCAGCTTCAACGGGTCTTGAAACATCGATTTCAAATCCTCGGCAAAGTCCGGCATATACACGATAGCTCCGGTATATCCGTCCTTGGCCAGCTCATAGAGCAAATAGCACATCAGGAACGTCTTGCCCGTACCCAGGTGACCGCTCAAGTACATGCCTTCCTGCGGCAGCCCGTCCTTGCGCACCTTCAATATATAATCCATCACCTGCATAACGGCTTCTTCCCGCTCCTGATCCTTATCCAGAATCTCCAGCGAAGAATACCCTTGCGACAGCGCCCGTTCATCGACATAGAAGCTGCGTATCCGGCTGCGGATGGCGTCCTGGTTCGACTGGGCGATGAATTTTTTACAGGCGACCTTGTGATCATATACCCGCGTCCAATCCTCGCCAGGCTCCACCTTCAGCATCGTATAATGCCCCTCCATGTCGTTGGGGCACTTATCCAGCCCGGGGCAGCTTGAGCAATTGCTATGCTCCCGCACATATTGATGCAGCTTGTTCAAGTTCAGCTTGATCGTTTGTCTGTCCAGCTCGGGGTGCTTCTGCCGCAGCGTTACGATAAGCGGATCTGACGCGATCTCCCGGGCTTTTTCCTCCGCCTGCTGCAGCAGCTTGCGGCCCGGCATTCCTCTAAGCAGCTCTCCCAGCGATTCCATTGCCATCTCTGGCCGCACCTCCCCATGAAGCAATTGAAGCCATCATTCCTATGCGGCAGCCTTCCTGTCCGTCCTCCCTGACGTCCCGCTTCCCCTTGCCGGTTTGTCGGGTTCGCCTCGGACCTCGGGACTTGGACCTGGGCCGCGCCGTCTACATCTTGCCGTCCAGCAGGAGCGCCTTCCTACGAAGTTCCTCGCGTTCGGCTGCCGACAACACCCTGGAGGACTTCGTCCCATCCTGGACCACAGGGATCACCGGCTTCTGCCTGGCTCCGCTCCGTCCTCTGCTTGTCCCTGACGACGAGCCGCCGAAAGCCGGCTTGGCCGCGCGCGCCTTTTTCTCGCTATATTCCATCTGCTCCCGTACATACTGGACAGCCTGCTCGAACGAGCCAACCTGCTTGCCCAGCATATCGGTGACGATGGCCTCCATGTATTTTTTGGACCAGGAACGCTTCGTAATATAAATAAAATGAATCAGCACGTTAATCACTTCCTCGTGCAGCCCGTAGTTCAGCTCCACCCGGGACAGGGTGTCCAGCAAACCGTCAGGCACCGTTCCCCGCGAAAAAATCTTCTCGAGCAGGAACGTATACGGCTCATTGCGCAGAATGTAATTGTATTGATGCTGATTGCACTCACCTTGAAACAAATCCGGCACATCCAGATAAAAAGCCATTTCGACGGGCTTGTCCTTGCTCTGCCCCTCTTCCTCACCTGACATGCCGCCACCAGCGGTCTCCCCCCTGCCAGGCAGCTTCGCCATCCACCTTACACGGTCCTCGCTGCGCTTCTTATCCTGGCGGAATACCTGATTGGCCCGGTGCTGAAGCAGCTCGAGCACAAGCTGTCCTCCCTCTTCGAAGACGCCGTCCTCATCGAGCAGCTTGCAAACATCCGTTAAGTATAGTCCGTATTTCCTGGCTACGTAATTGATCGTCGCCAATTGCTCCGGCTCGTACTTCAAACTCTCCACATACTCCCGGTTCACCGAATCGTGAGGAAAACGCATAATAATCTCGGCATACGAGAACCCTTTGTTCGTGACCACGGGCTTCCGATCGTCCATAACGGTCGCTGCCGATTCGAAGAACGCCTGCTCCAGCTCCGGGTCAACCTCCGCGCTAAGACGAAACAAGTCATAGAACGGTACCGATATGTTCTCCGTATTGGCCAGCTTCAGCTCGTCCGCTTCAGGCACGATCAGCTCGTCGCGGAGCGCGAACACCGCATATTTACCGACCTTATCCCTCAGCAGCAGGGTCAAATGATGGTTCTTGAAAAATTCTCCCGGCGAAAGAGGCTGAAACAATTCGTACTCGTACACATAATCTTCCGAAGCCGCGGCAAATCTGCGGGAAGTTCTCAGCAATCCGACAGCCTCCAGCTTGGATGACTGCTCGATCAGCCATTTCCGGCCCCGTTCGCCGGCCTCCAGCTCTAGTGTCAGAAACAGCCGTCTCTGCTGTTCGATATCCGAACAACCCGTTCTATCCCCCGGGAGTTGATGATACAGCGTCTGATACAGGCTTATCGCATAACCGCCGATCATAGGCTGATACATCGCCGTCAGCATTTTATAATCCAGGCTGCTTAAGGCAAAGTCCCGAACAACCACAAACCGGTGATATTCTGAAAAATGAAGCATATTGGTAATTCTCAAAGCAGTCCAACCCCATCCGTATTACCAAGTGATAATCTCCATTTTACCACAGCAATCGACAGCGGTGTAGAAGAAAAAGAAGGCTGCGCCGTTTCCTCGACGAGCCCCCTCCCTAATAACCTGTATGGCCGCTACCGCCTACCGCCGTCCTAAAACATCCGGTAGCCCTTCGAACGCAGCGACTTGATCGTAGAGCCGCTAAGCACCGCGCCGATCAACCCGCCTACCGCAGGTACGTAATCGGCAAATGAATACTCGGCGATATTTTGTCCGAGCGACCCCGTCCCCCAGCCCCAGTAAATGACAAGCCCGATCACAAGCGCAATATATCCGTATATAGGGAACCAGGTTGTTTTCATGAGCATGTTCAATATAAACCCAAGTCCGAAGAACAACACAAACAGCAGCACCGTCACGATAATCAGTTGCAGCAAGGCAAGAACAACTCCTTTTGGCATTCTCTCTCTTACTATTATAATCAATTCCCGCAAACGGTAAAGTCTGCCCTGCCGCGAGGCTGTGAACACTTTGTCACCATTTGCTCACGGCTTTGCCACACATTTGCCCTGAAGGGCTTCTTTAGCTACAATGAAACAAGCTTAAGAAATCACGATAAGTTGCCAAAGGGAGAGATGAAGCATGAGTGAAGCCGTACATACATTGGAAGGCTGGTACAGCCTGCATGATTTTCGCGCTATCGACTGGAATGCCTGGAGAAGCTTGAGCGCACAGGAGCGGGGCCGTGCCGAGGATGAACTGCTGACCCTGCTCAAGCAGTATCAGTCGACGGAGGATCAGAAGCTGGGCAGCACCGCTTTTTATTCGATCGTCGGACAGAAGGCTGATTTCGCATTCATGCATCTGCGTGAAACGCTGGAGGAGCTGAATGAGCTCGAGACCGCCTTCAACAAGACCTTGTTTGCGCAAGTGACGATCCCTACCTATTCCTATGTTTCCGTCGTCGAGCTCGGGGGCTATATGGCCAAGCCAGGCACCGACCCTATGCAGGACCCGGACATCGTCGCCCGCTTGAAGCCTATTCTGCCGAAAGCGAAGCACTTCTGCTTCTATCCGATGAACAAGCGCCGCGAGGGGAACGATAACTGGTACATGTTGAGCACCGAAGACCGCCGTACGTTTATGCGCGGTCACGGCACGATCGGACGGACGTATGCAGGCAAGGTCAAGCAGATTATCGGAGGCTCCATCGGCCTCGACGATTGGGAGTGGGGCGTGACCCTGTTCGCTGACGATGCTCTGCAGTTCAAGAAGATCGTGACCGAGATGCGCTTCGACGAAACAAGCGCACGCTTCGGAGAGTTCGGCGACTTCTATGTAGGCAACCTGCTCGATGCGGACAAAACCGTCAATCTGCTAAAGCTGTAGGCAGGCTGGCTGCCTCCATAACTCCATAGCTCCATAACGTAACAAAGAACCTTCATGCTCCTCTGCACTAGCGGAGCTGAAGGTTCTTTGTTATGAGTAGACGGTATGGGCGAGCAATGCTGGCTATCTTCTCACATGACTTGGCGGATGGCCCGCCCATTTAGGCAAGTCTTTGGCCCTAGAGGCTGCTTCTCGGCGCGTCTCCTCTCAACGGCTATCGACCACCGTCAGCAGCGTCTCGGCCGCTGTTCTGCCCTGCGCCGGTGGGATGACCTCAGGATAGCCGATCTGAAGCAGGCCTATAATCCGTTCCTCCGCAGCGACGCCCAGCTTCTCCTTCACCTCTTCTGCGTATAAGGCAGGATTCGTTCTCCAAAGCACCCCGATGTCGCGTTCCCAAGCCGCTAGCTGCAGATTCTGGATCAGCGCGCTCGCTGCCGCATAATCCTCATCGCGCTCCAGCACCTTCTCCCGGTAAGGGACAACCACCAGCAGCAGCAGCGGAATGCTTAAGAAATAGTCCATTCGCTTCATCACGGCTTCCGCATCCATCTTGCGAACCTCGATCAGGAAGCTGCTGAGAGCTTCGGTCAGTCTTTCCTTGCCCTCTTCCTTAAATGCGATAAACCGCCAAGGCTCCCGCAGACCATGGTTCGGGGCCCACGCCGCTATATTCAACAGCTCGGTTACCGTCTCCATGGGGATGGGGTCCGGTTTGAACTTCTTAATCGTTCTTCTTTCCTTGATTACTTCAGTAACGGTTCCTTTAGGCAGGGTGAGGTTCACGTGATCTCTCCTTTTCAAGTTGAAGGTGTGTGGCAGATGAAGGAAATAATAAGGTCACTTTAATGATAATGGTTATCATTATCAAAAGTCAACCTACCTCTGATTCTCACCGATCCGGCGGAGTACGCAAAAACACCTTGCGGGATCGGCTTCCATGCCGACTCGCAAGGTGTTTGTATCTAACTAATCGTCGTCTTCCTCCGCCAGCTTAGCCAGCTCCTGCTCCAAGGCTTTGCGACGCAAATATTCCTCCGTATCGCGATCACGCTGCCGCGACTTCTCCTTCAAGCGTTCGATAGCCGGCAGGATCAAAATATCGATCTCCTTCTGCACCGGGGCCACCAGATCATAACGCTTATGCTCCTCCAGGAAATGACCGACCTCGATCAAGGCATTGTAACGGTCCAGCTCCTCCCGAGTCAGCAGCCCCCTAACTTGAACGCTGCAGTGGCGCATAGGCTAGAATCGGCCTTTCTTCAGCACGAGTGGAATTCCGCCGATAATATACAGATAACGGACATCGATGATCTTCTTCATCACCGCTGCGACGCCGCCCTTGATCTTGCGCGAGCCGACGATGCCGATGGCTTCGCCCCGGCCCAGCGAGGCAACGGTTCCCTTCGGCTTGTATTCGAACTTCTTCAGGTCCGAATTACGGATCTGGGCGACCAGGTTATGCGCACAAACATCGGCCTGCTGCATCGAGATCTGAGCGGTCGGCGGATACGGACGGCCTTCCGGGTTCATCACGATGGAACAATCGCCGAGCACATAGATGTTCTCATGCCCGGGGATACGCAGCGTATCGTCTACCTTGATGCGGCCGCGCATCGTCTCGAAGCCCGCCTCATCCAGCATGTGGTTGCCGCGAATTCCGCCCGTCCAGATAACGGTAGAGGATTTGATCTCTTCTCCGGTTGCGAGAACGACTCCGTCGGGAGTGCATTCCTTGATCGCCGTGGCGATTTTAAATGTAACGCCCTTGTTCTGCAGGACGTTCATCGCATACTCGACAAGCTCCGGATCAAAGCCCGGCAGCGCTGTCGGAGCGGCCTCGATATTGTAAATCTGCACCTGAGATGGATCTACGTCGAACTCCTTGCACAGCTCCGGGATACGGTCTGCAAGCTCACCGACAAACTCGATACCTGTAAAGCCGGCGCCGCCGACTACGAAGGTCAAGTAATCCGAACGCGAAGGCTCCCGCTTGAACTTGGCGAACTGATACTCGATATGCTCGCGGATAAAGCGCACGCTGTTGATCGAACGAATGTTCAATGCATGCTCCTTCAAGCCCGGAATACCGAACGTTTCCGGCTCCCCGCCGAGTCCGATCACCAAATAATCGTAGGAAAGCGTTCCTTCCTCCAGAATAACCTTCTTTTCTTGCGGGCGAATTTGGACAACGGTCGATTTGACGAAGTCGATCTTGAACTCATCGATCAGCTTCAAAATATTAACGCGCGCATTCTCCGGATTATCCGTCCCTGCCGCCGGCATGTGCAGATGCGTAGTGATATAATGATAATCATGTTTATTTACCAAGGTAACATCGGCTTCGTTATAGTTAAGCTCCTTCTGCAACCGGATCGCCGTAACAATACCGCCATAGCCAGCACCCAAAATTACAATTCTTGGAATTCGACTCATGCTCTATCCCTTCCATCCTAGGTAGTTTTTCTATTTAGCTTTGTAGGTTCTTACAAAATTCTTTGTGAAATTTTACACAATCTATATCAAAAGTAAGTGTTTGCCCTCATATACAAATTCCATAAGGTCCCTTGAACCGAGAGGTTCATACCCCATATTCTTGAGTCGAGCCCGGTCCGTATACTTCTGTTTAACCGGGACAACGTACACCGAAAACATAAATGAACAGAACTAACCAATTCTTATGAAATGATATAATGTTACGTCTGAAATAGCAAGTGTTATTTTGATTACAAAGTAACGATTATATGACAAAAATCACTTTATGATCCATCGCAATTTGAAAAAAATTTGAACGTCATTCCACAATTTAATTGATAATTGTTCTCTTTATATTTCCATAGAGGAGACCTGCGTTTATAATAGAGGGGATTCATACCCGTACCGGAGGTGTTTTATCTTTCATGAGCAACGAAATTGTAGACATTATTGTTATTGGCGGGGGGCCTGCCGGGATGTTCGCTTCGTTTTACGGCGGAATGCGCCAGGCCTCAGTCAAACTGATCGAGAGCATGCCGCAGCTCGGCGGACAACTTGCGGCGCTGTATCCGGAGAAATATATTTATGATGTTGCGGGCTTCCCTAAAGTTACCGCCCAGGAGCTTGTCAATAACCTGGATGCCCAAATGAAGCATTTCAGTGGAATCAACGTCTGCCTCGAGGAAAAGGTACACAAGGTCGAGAAAAAGGACGAGCGGTTATTCGAAGTTACGACGGACAAAGGCGTTCATCAATCCAGAGCCGTCATTATCACGGGAGGCGTAGGCGCATTCGAGCCAAGAAGACTCGAGCTGCCGGAAGCCGCCAAGTATGAGAAGACAAACCTGCACTACTTCGTCAGCGATCTCTATAAATTCAAAAATCAAAAGGTGCTGATCAGCGGCGGCGGCGACTCGGCCGTAGACTGGGCGCTCATGCTGGAGCCGATCGCCGAAGAGGTCACGCTGATTCACCGCCGCGATAAGTTCCGCGCGCATGAGCACAGTGTAGAAAACCTGATGAAATCCAAAGTCAAGGTTCTGACGCCTAAGGAAATCGTTTCCCTCCATGGCGGAGATGACAAGATATCCTCCGTTGTCCTGAGCGATATTAAATCAGGCGAGCAGACGATCATCAATGTCGATGCCGTCATTGTCAACTTTGGCTTCGTCTCTTCCCTCGGACCTATCGGCCAATGGGGACTCGAAATCGAGAACGGCTCCATCGTGGTGGACTCCCGCATGGAAACCAACATCCCGGGCATTTTCGCTGCCGGCGATATCACCACCTACCCCGGCAAGCTCAAGCTGATCGCTGTAGGGTTCGGAGAAGCGCCGACCGCTATTAACAACGCCAAGGTGTACATTGATCCTACGGCGAAGCTGTCCCCAGGACACAGCTCCAACATGAAGCTGTAACATCGCTTGCGCTCAAACAGCCCTCTACCTAACCTAGGATAGAGGGCTGTTTGATTCGTTTGATTCCCAAAAAAAAAAGCAGGTCAGCTGACCTGCGCATCGCTTTCTCTGTGAAAATCCAAGTCAAGCTGACGACGATTTATCTCTTCCAACAGTAATTCGACAAATTCTTCTTCAAGCTTCAAGTCGAGGGCTTTAAAGTAGGATTCTACCAAGATCTCATTACTGATCAGTTTCATAGCCATCACCTTACTATTCTTAAAGTACAGTCATATTACCATGACCTGGAATATAGAACAACCGTTCCGTTATCCACATGAAGCTGTGTACATCCTGTGCATATCATGTTGACAAGTGTAGAATTATAGGGACTGATACGGAAGGATATGTGGACAACGTTATACACAACCTGTAGTTAGCCTCAGGCTATAAAAAAATTTAATCACAATCCGGATGATCCTCATTTCTCAAAAGAATGAAACGATGCTTTCTTCTCTACGTATTGACTACCAATTCATTGCCTTTAGAAGGGAGACGTTTAGTATGGAAACAAGAAAAATCATTTCATCCATCGCTTATTTCAGCATTTTCTTTGCAGGCTTTATTATACCGATTGTGATCTACTTCATAACGGATGACCGCGAAGTCCAACACCACGCCAAGAAAGCGCTGGTATCCCATGTACTTCCTTTCGCATCCCTTATTCTTTTCCTCGTTCTGTTTTTCGGTTCCTCTACGTTTGGCAGCATAATTCTGGCTTCGGTGCTATGTGCCGTCTTGTACTTGGCCGTCATGATTTATAATGTGATTCAAGGGATCAGGGTGCTGATGGATAGATAAGCCAAGGTCTACGTAACCTTTCTGCAATCGCTTGCATATTGTAAAGCAAGGGCTCGGACTCGGGTACGCCTCTCTATAGCCCTTACAGCGCTGTAGAAAGGATGGTGAGATCGGATGGCCTTCTACAATGGACTTGCCGCGTTGATCGGCATCCTCTTTGTTGCCGGGCCCTGGTGGGCAGGCTTTGCCGACAATGAGCATGCCGTTTGGACAGGAGCGGTGCTCGGCTTCCTCCAGCTCTTCTCCTCGTTATCCGCACGGGGTCAGACAGGCTGGTCTTCTGCGCCCCATTGGGTGTCCCTGCTCTGCGGCGTATCGTTCCTCATTTTTCCTTTTGCGTTTCTTTTGAATTGGATCGCAGCGCTCCTTTATATCGCGCTTGGATATGCGACTGTGCTGCTCAACTATGCGGCGTTGAACCGGCATATACCGCCTAAATAACCGCTTAACGGGAATGCAGTCCTTCACGCGACACGGAGGGCTGCTTTTCTTATGGATGCGAGCCTTCCAAGCAAGTCACCCACCCATGCTCGGGTTCAAGATCGACTCACGCTCTTCGGCTGCATGTAACTGTGGATACTGTGCATAAAGCATCTAATAAGGCGCCAGATCTTGCATCGTGCCTGTGTATATCATGAATACCGACCTGACTTATCCACAAAAGATGATCCGCACATAAAAAAACCTTCCGCGCGGGGTGTGTACACATCACACATCCTGCGCGGAAGACAGCATTTCCATGATAACTAGCTCAGGGGGTTAGTCTTCGCAAGGCTGAGCCAGCACCGCATCCTCTTCCTTCGTGCGGAACGATTGTCCGCAGCCGCAGGAAGCCACCGCGTTCGGGTTTTGAATCGTGAAGCCCCCGCCGATTCCGGTGTCTTGAAAGTCAATCTCGACACCGTACAGGTACTTGGCGCTCTCCTCATCCACGACAACCTTCAGTCCATGGATCTCCATGACCTTGTCGCTTTCCTCCTGATTGTCGTCAAAGCCCATGCCATAAGAAAAGCCGCTGCAGCCGCCCGACTTCACGCCGATACGCAGAAATAAATTGTCAGCTTCCTCCGCTTGCAGCATTTCTTTGATTTTATCGCTAGCCGTCTCACTGATCGTAATCATAGAAACTCAGCCTCCCTTGCCTAAAAGTTAGTTCTATATAAAAGTATACTCCTTTGCGTCGGACACCTCAAGGGACTTTGGATAGCCGGTTTGTTTCCTCAGCCTCTCCATTCGATAATACCGCAGCAGGAGCACGTCCAGTTGTTCGCTGCAGCGGTGAACCTCGGGATGCATCAAACCTAGCTCCACACCTAATCGAACCATCCGCTCGCGGATATGTTCGATCTCCCGAGTCAGTGTGAATTGCTGGTCAGCTAAATTGTCCATTAAGCAAGCTTACACCGCCTATCCAACTTGTACCGTCTACATGCTAACAAAAAAGAAGTATACTAGATTTCGGAGACGAAGAAAATAGAGAATCAAAAATTTATGATGTATTGCCCCGCTTGGATATGAGGTTTATAATAAGATGGATTGTCCATAGCTAGTATCAGAAGAAACATGTGCCTGATATTCGTTTAATTTGTGCCAGATTTGTAGAATGCGCCCATGAGCCAACTGCCCATGGGCGCCTATCCAGTTTACGGAGGTGGATCGATGAGCACCGCAATCAGCAACGAACAACTGCGCATGGCGGCAATCGCCGAGAAGGTGGAGCATGGCGAGCGCCTCACATTGGAGGACGGCGTGTTCCTCTATGAATCCGACGATCTTCTGACCATTGGCCAGATGGCCAATACCGTCAATTTACGCAAGAATGGCAAAAAAGTGTATTTCGTCGACAACATGAGTCTTTACTTTACGAATGTATGCGAAGAGCACTGTGCTTTCTGTCATTTCCGCCGCGACGAAGGCGAGGACGGGGCTTATACATTGACTCCCGAGCAAATGTTCGACTATATCGACAAACATTACCACCCCGGTATGCGGGAATTTCATATTACGGGCGGGCATAACGCGAACGTACCTTTCCAATACTATGTAGACAGCATACGCAGTTTGAAACAGCGCTACCCGGATGTCACCATCAAGGCGCACACGGCTGCCGAAATCGAGTTTTTCTCCAGGCTTAGCGGGCTTAGCTATAAGGAAGTGCTCCAGGAGCTGATGAATGCGGGACTCGGTACGATGCCGGGCGGCGGCGCTGAAATATTATCCGAGCGTTACCGCAAAAAAATGCGTCTCGTAGACAAAGCCTCGGCGGATCAGTGGCTGGATGTTCACCGTGCTGCGCATCAGCTCGGCATGAAGACGCATGCGACGATGCTGTTCGGCTCGATCGAGACGTATGAAGAACGGATTCGGCATCTGATGTACTTGCGCGAGCTGCAGGATGAAACCGGCGGTTTCATGGTCTTCATCCCCAACGCCGTTCAGCCGGCCAGCATAGATGCAGGCTTGAAGCGGCGGGTATCGGCTTATGACAACCTCAAAACGATCGCTATCAGCCGTCTGATGCTGGACAACATCCAGCATGTCAAAGCGTATTTTATTAACCTCGGCACCCAGCTGACCCAGATTGCTTTCTCCTTCGGCGCATCGGATGCGCACGGCACGATTATCCAGGAACGCATCAGCCATGCAGCCGGGGCTACTTCCCCTGAGGGCTTGACCCGGGACGAGCTTGTTTTCCTGATCAAGGGAGCCGGACGCATTCCGGTCGAACGCGACACCTTCTACAATGAGATTCAGGTTTACGAATAATCAGAAGTGAGAAAGGGTTCCCTCTCTTATGAAAAAACTGGTCATTCTAGGCGGAGGTTATGGTGGTTTAACGGTGGCCGGGCAATTGCTCGATGGCGATCTGCCGGCCGATACGATGATGATTCTGGTCGACCGGATGCCCTACCAGGGACTCAAAACCGAATATTACGCATTAGCAGCCGGAACCGTCTCGGATCAGGATATCCGGGTACAGTTCCCTGTCGACCCCCGGCTTATTCTCAAGTATGGGGAAGTCATAAGCGTAGACCCGGAAGCCAGGCTCGTCCATTTCGCTGACGATGAGCCCTTGTCCTATGACTGGCTCGTTATTGCGCTTGGCTGCGTCGACAAGTACCACGGCATAGAAGGGGCCCCCGAGTTCTCACAAAGCATCCAATCGCTATCCTCTACGCGCAAGGCTTACCAAAGCGTCAACGATGCGAAGCCTTACGGACAGATCTCCATCGTGGGCGGCGGACTTAGCGGCGTCGAGGTAGCGGCCGAGCTGCGGGAGAGTCGCCCGGACCTGAACATCCGCATCATCGACCGCGGAGCCAGCGTCTTGTCCCCTTTCCCTGAGAAGGTGCGGCGCTTCGTACGCGAATGGATGCTTGAGCATGATATCGAGCTGCGTACGCATGTTTCCTTGAGCAAGCTGGAGCCCGGAATGCTGCACAACGGACCGGAGATCATCTACTCGGATGTCACGATCTGGACAGCGGGCATCCAGCCTAGCCCCATCGTGCAAAATCTGAACTTGCCCAAGGACGCGCAGGGACGGCTGGTCATCAATCCCTACCATCAAGTGCCGGACTATCCGAATATTTATGTGGTAGGGGATTGCGCTTCCCTCCCCTTCTCGCCGAGTGCGCAAGCGGCCGAGGCACAGGGCGAGCAGGTCGCGGATGTACTTAGAGCTTTATGGAAAAACGAAACTCCCCGGCTTGGCAAGATCAAGCTCAAGGGAGTCCTCGGATCGCTTGGAAAAAAATCCGGCTTCGGCATGATGGGCAAGCGTACCGTCATGACCGGCATGATGCCGCGGGCCATCAAGAGCGGCGTGCTCTGGATGTCCAAACGGCATTTCGGCTAAAGCCGGCTAGTCGCTGTCACTCAAGAGATCGAACATGTCTTCGATCTCTTTGATTTTGGCCAGAACGGCCTGCTCCAGAGCTTCGGCCGTTTCGCCCGCTACAATCTCGCCGTTCACGAGCGCGAAGGGGAACAGGTAGCATTCCCCGCAGTTGCCCAGACAGCCGTATTCCAGAACATCGTAATCGGGATTGGCCTCCAGCGCATGCATCAGCTTATCCGTCCCATGATGCATATTGCTGGCACAAAATTCAATGATGGGTCTCACAGACGGCATTGCTCCTTTACAGCCATTTTAATTTTCTGACTATTGTACTATAATAAGAGTAAGAAGGGAGATGAGGCACATGAGCGAGAATACGCAGCAAAGTACCATGTATGATGAGGTGCTTGAAGTTCTAGATAAGCTTCGTCCATTCCTGCAGCGTGACGGCGGTGACGTTGAGCTGGTGGATGTGGAGGATGGCATCGTTAAGCTGAGATTGATGGGGGCTTGCGGCAGCTGCCCGAGTTCCACGATTACACTGAAAGCCGGTATCGAGCGCGCGCTGCTCGAAGAGGTCGAGGGCGTTCAGGAAGTTATGCAGGTGTTCTAATATCCCGCTCAGGGATAGAGGCGAAAGGGTCGACCGTTAACGGTCGGCCCTTTTCTGCATCTTCGAGCTGAGCATACCGCATCAGTAGGATGCGGCAGGGCCCGCGCTCGCCCCATCCCGGACCGCTCCGCCGCCTACGATAGCCCGGATGGGATCGAGTCCTCCCGACACATCGATGATATTGCCGGTCAAAAAATCCGACCGGTCCTCGCACAGAAAGGCGATGACGCGTGCGATATCTTCTCCCGTACCGGGACGCCCGCGCGGCGACTCGTCGTCGTGCAGATGCTCGACCTCCTGAATCAGCCTCTCCTTATTGGCTCCACGAATATCGCCGGGACAGATCATATTCACGGTGATGCCGCCTCCGGCTTCTTCAGCCGCCAATGTTTTCGTGAAGGAAACCAGACCTACCTTGGCCGCCGCATAGACAGCCCGGTGCGGCCAGCCTCTTGCCTCCGCCGCATGGCCGAAGCCAAAATGGATGATACGTCCCCACGAGGCGGCACGCATCATCGGGATAACCAAATGATCCAGATGCATGACGCCGAGGAGATTCCCCTGCATGAGTTCTTCGATCTCGGCAGCTTCATAATCCCTGAAAAACCGGCGTTCTCGGATAAACGGTCCGGCATTGTTAACCAGCACGTCAATCTGACCGTACCGGCTGACCGCCTCGGCGACCAGCCTTTCGCGATCAGCCGCTCGGCAGATGTCAGCCTGCACCGCGAAGCAGCGGACGCCCAGCTCACGCACCCGTTCACACAGAGCCTGGGCTTCCTCTTCGCTATGCACATAATTGACCAGAATATCGAAGCCTCGCTCGGCCAGCAGAAGCGCCGTCATCCTGCCCAGTCCCTTGGCGCTTCCGGTAATGAGCGCGACTTTCCGTAATGGCATCATGCCCATTCCCCCTGCAGGCTTATTCTACCTCTCAGTATAGTGGATGCGGGAGCCCGATTCAACGGCGCCTGACACGGCTCCGGGTATTCCCCTCTCCCGTCTTGGTACGGGTGTGAGCCTCGGGATTGGACGGCGGATGCTTGGCTATATACTTAAAGACGATGGCGATAATACGAAACGCCATATCGCAGCCTGCTTTCAAATCCGCCAGATTGCCTTCCATTTCTTCGGCCTCGGGCCTGATGCGTTCTCCCGGCTTGCTCTCTCTCGCCCGGATCAGATCGTCCAGCAGATCCGCATCGATCGTATGTATTTCCATATTGCGCTGATTGCGCAGGCGAGCCACCGGCTCCTTGTACTTCATCTTCAGATCGTACAGCATCTGTTCCAGACCCGTATGTAACCCATTCTGGTGCATGTTCCGCAAGACGGTGAAATAAGAAAACCGCGATTTGATCTTTTCCGTTTGCAGCTCGAAGCGTTCATTCATAAATTGTCCCAGCTTGTCCAATATAGAGAACAGCCGGATCAGGGCATTTTTATAATAATACAAATGGCGATTATACTGCTCGCGCTCATCGGGCGGCATCCGATGGACGAGCATCGTATCCATGAGTTCACCATAGCGGACGGCCGCGTATTGGCTCTGCTCCAGCTCATCGATTGAGCGCAGGAAGCTTTGGCTCCATATGGCAAAGCGCCGCTCCTGCGTCGTCTGCTTCTCCTGCGGGATCAGCATCAGGGTACGCATGTATTTGCGGATGGCTTCATTGGCCTCCAACAGCAGTCCTTCTTCCTTGCGGGGCGGTTCTTGGAATAATGCTCTTAACATGTCGTTTGCTCTCCATTCTTGCGGAAGTGCCCGGTCTCTTTGCTAGTATACCCTATGAAGATGGCGAACACTATGGGGGACCTGCCGGCAGCTGGACGCAATCTCTTCCGTCCTGGGGCCTATGCAAAAAGGCCGAAGCCCTTATCATCAGGACTTCGGCAGGACTTCGGCAGGACTTCGGCAGGACTTCGACAGGCCGATGCCCGGGCATCGCCTTATTTCACGACAAGAACAGGAACACGCGCATGCTGCACAACATTATGACTGACGCTACCAAGCACGAATTCGCCAATTCCGCTCAATCCTCTGCTGCCGATAACGATAACGTCAGCCGCAGTAGTTACGGCATACTCAAGTATAACCTTGGCCGGAGAGCCTTGCAGCGTAGTAACCTCGATGTTCGAGGCTCCGAACTTTGCGGCATGCTCCCTCGCCTTCTCCTCAAGCGCTTGGGTGTACTCATATTCTTCCGTGGCCCTAGCAGGTGGAGCCGCAATGAAAGCATCCCCAATCACCAGCGTCGGCCAATAAAAAACGTGAAGCACCTGAAGCTTCGCTTCCGGCGTCAGCGCCGCAAGCCGGGCTCCCGCTTCGAGAGCGCGTTCCGAAATCTCGGACCCGTCATAAGCAACCAGAATATTGGCATACATCGTACATTCCTCCCTTGTCTTTTTTTACCCTATATAGGCTACCTGCCAAACAACCTATGGATGAGGAGATATAGGTTCACGTATATACGCTTGAAGAAAAGGCTTACGGCAGCCTGCGTGCTGCGTAAGCCTGAGCTTGCGCCCCCTTCGTGTGAAGAGAAGCGATCGCGGAATAGCATAACACTCCGAACAGAAAAGAAATCAGCATCGCGTGCAGCAAGCTGGCAAGCAAATAAATGTCGTAGCCGATGGCTAGGGTGACGAAGCCGCCGCTCAGGATCTGCAGGATTACCAGATAAAAGGCTAGGCGGATCGACTGATACATACCGCTGTCCCGGCTGGCTTGTCCGCGCACGAACATAAATAAGACGAGCAGAGCAATACCGAGAACCGCTGCTCCAACTCGGTGAATAAAAGCGATTCCCGTCGGACCCGACAGCTCGGGGATCACCTGGCCGTTACAGAGAGGCCAACCGATACAGCCGCCCATCGCCTCCGTATGACGGACAAAAGCGCCCAGGTACACTACAACGTAGCTGTAGACCAAAATAGCCCAGACCGAGAAACGAACGCCCCCTGAAAGGCGGGTGCCATCCCCCTTGTTCATCGCATCGCCGAATTTCGTAAAAACCAGATACAGCAGCAGCGTAAAGGCAAATGACATCAGCGAAAACCCGAAATGAAGAGCCAGGATCGCCGATGACTGCGGCCAAACAACCGCCATAGCCCCCAGTATCGCCTGAAGCACCGTAAAGAACATCGCACCGCCGACATACCACTTGGCATCCTTGCGCCGGCTGTACAGAAACACCAGAATGGTCGTAGCCAGCAAAATCAGACCGACAACCCCCACCACAAAGCGGTGGCTGTATTCAATAAACGATTCAATCGTATACGCAGGAACAAATTTTCCGTTGCAAAGCGGCCAGTCGTCTCCGCATCCGCGTCCGGATTCGGTTTTGGTGACGAGCGCCCCCATAACAAGAATCAAGAACATGCCCAGCATGCTGGCAAGAGACCAGGCTTTCATTCTCCGCTCCATCTTCATCCGCTTCTCACCCGCTTCTTTCGTTCGTTACTTGCTTGGTATGGACATTCGATGATGTTCAGACAGCACGAACGTTCATTAATATTATAACGATTAATGGGGGTCAATTCCATGCGGAAATGTTACAAAGCCATGAAAGAAGAAAAGCCCAGAGGAGGCGCTACTTCGCCTTCTGGGCTTCTTCCGGCCGGAGCGTCCGAGCCTTGCTTCAAGCAGCCGTTTGCCTACGAGCTGACGGCTCCGGAAACCTCAAGCGCACGGTCGAGAAATTGCTCGATCTCCTCTCTCGTCTTGCGCAGCTTGCTGACAAAGCGAACAAGCTCCTGCCCGTTGCGAAACACGATAAAGCTGGGGATTCCCAGAATATTGAGCTCGCTGCATAGATCGGGAAGATCGTCGCGGTCAATGTGAATGAACCGCAAACGATCCTCATAAGCCGCCTCAACCTGCGGCATAAACGGATCGATAAAGTGGCAGTCCTTGCACCACGTCGTCTTAAACACGGCCACTGTAGGCTTATCGTCTGCCACAATTTCCTTGAAGCGCTGGTCGGTTTTGACCTGTTCCATCCTGATCACCTCTACCCACTTATAGCATTCGGCAGACAGTCTGTCAAACTTGCCTATTTTGGCTATTTTCCATTTATTACATTTTACATTATTTCCTAATAGTGATATCATATAAATATCAATTCGATATCCAAATCTCAATCTCAAGGAGTGAAAAACGCATGCACGAAAAGAAACCCTGGACTTGGAACGGTTTTGTCGGATTACTCACGCTTGTCCTTGTCGATATCGTCGGAGCCTGGTTTATGGTTCAGACCGAATCGCCTGTTCTCGGCATTGTCCTGGCCATTATTTCCATTTCCCTGCTGTCCGGCTTGACGATCGTTCAGCCTAATCAGGCCATGGTCGTTACTTTCTTCGGCAGCTACGCCGGAACTATTCGCCAGAGCGGCATCTGGATGACGATTCCTTTCTCGGTCCGTAGGAAAGTATCGCTGCGGGTCCGCAACTTTAACAGCGCCAAGCTGAAGGTTAACGACATCGAAGGCAATCCGATCGAAATCGCCGCCGTCGTCGTATTCCGCGTGGTCGACTCAGCCAAAGCGACGTTCGATGTGGACAATTACGAGCAGTTTGTTGAGATCCAGAGCGAAACCGCACTCCGGCACGTAGCGGGCAAATATCCGTACGATACGTTCGAAGACGGGGGCTATTCTCTGCGAGGCAACTCGGATGAAGTCGCCGGCCAGCTTGCCCAGGAGCTGCAGGACCGGCTTTCCGTAGCAGGGGTCGAGGTGATGGAGGCCCGCCTTACCCACCTCGCCTACTCGACTGAGATTGCCAGCGCTATGCTGCAGCGGCAGCAGGCCGCCGCCATCATAGCGGCCCGCTCGAAGATCGTAGAAGGCGCTGTCGGGATGGTTCAGCTCGCGATCTCCCAGCTGCAGGAAGAAGGCGTCATCGAGCTGGATGAGGAACGCAAGGCGGCGATGATTAACAATTTGCTGGTGGCCATCGTGTCTGATCGCTCGGCTAGTCCGGTGATCAACACGGGTAGCCTGTACTAAGGCGTCCGCCATGGCCGCGAAGAAAAATTTTGCTCTGCGGCTGGATCCTAAGCTTTATGAGGCGCTCGAGCGTTGGGCGGCAGACGATTTCCGCAGTGTGAACAGCCATATCGAATACCTGCTGCGGGAAGCCGCAGCCCGGGCCGGCAGACTGGGACCGCAGCGTCCGCCCTCCACCAGCCGCGCAGAGAACCCTTCATCCAGCTCAACGTCCAGCCCGAATGACGAAGTCGAATAAGCAGGCCTATCCTAAAGCCGGCTCCCGAAGCTCCTTCACCAGAGGAGGCTGATCGGGGGCTGGCTTCTTTACGTCTCCTGATCAATCCGTATAATAAACCGCTTGATAGGATAACCTAACCATACTAGGCGCAATCGGAGTGCCGGATGAACGTAATCGCTATGCCCGTTCTCCATACAAAAAAGCCCGGGATGCTCATGCATCCCGGACCTTCTATCATCTAGTCGCGTGTAATCTCGACCGTTTGCGTCTCTTGCGTCCAACCAACCTTGGCGTTCATGCTTTCGGCTACGAAACGGACCGGCACGTAAGTATTACCTTCTACCAGTGCAGCCGGCTGTTCCAGCTCGAACGCTTTGCCGTCAACCGTCGCCTGCTTGCTGTCGATCGTCAGCACAGCAACTTTGCCTGTCAGCGGATCTGTAATCTTCACTTGCTTAGCAGCGGCATCCCACTCAACTTCAGCATCCAACTGCTCGGTTACGAAACGAACCGGAACCATGACAGTTCCTTCATTATTGTATGGCTGAGGCAAGAAGTTCAGACTGTCGTCTCCTGCCGCCGGAACATGCATGCTTACGTTTTTCTTAGTAATTTTCAGCTCATCCTTCAGAAGCTTGTACAGATCGGATTTCGGATCCAGAGAGCCGACCAGCTTTCCTGCCGTCAATCTGCCCGAGTTGCCCTTCCAGTTGATTACGCCACCCGACACATCGATTTTATCGATCGAAACCG
Source organism: Paenibacillus puerhi (assembly GCF_009846885.1). Classification (GTDB taxonomy): domain Bacteria; phylum Bacillota; class Bacilli; order Paenibacillales; family NBRC-103111; genus Paenibacillus_G; species Paenibacillus_G puerhi. Next base: position 70,011 of record NZ_WUWM01000019.1, on the reverse strand, counting down.
GCTGGTTAATGTTCCACATCTCGCTAGCGGACGTGACCTTAAGCGATTTGATCCCTTGCTCCGACCATGCCGGGAAGGCCAGCTGGACTTCTGTCAACGACTTGCGCGTAAAGTGATCCTTATCCAAGTACAAGTCCATTTTCAAAGATTGGTCATCGTTCAACGCATCCTTCAAGGAGCCGCCTTCGGCGCCGGGGAGGTTGTCGATGGTCTGATCGAAGTTTGCTACGCTTTGCTCGAGGCTGCCTTTGACGAACGTATAAAGGAATTCAACCGCCAGCGTTTTGTTCTCCAGGAAAGGTGTGATCTGATCCATCATAGGGTTGCCTTCGCCTTCCGGCATGGATGCCTCAGCAGCTTTGATGGATTCCTTGACAATCGGCACATACAGATCGTAGATCACGGCGATGAAGTCCTTAAGACCTTGCTCGTCCTTAAGTACGTTCTGCAGGAAGCCCTTCACCAAGCCGATCAGCTCGCCGCCCTTTACTTCTAGGGACAGCTTCTGAGTCTCAATGGATTCCCCATTTACCGTGATCAAAGCGTCTTCAACTTTGATGTTCTTCGGATTCGGGAAATTATTGGTGAAGAAGCTGGAGAGTTTCGGCATCGAATCAACGGCTTTTAAGGTAAGATCCTGGATCTGCTTTTGCAGCTCCTCGGTCAGCATAGCTACCGCAGCCGGGTTGCTGCCAAACGCCATGTCGCTATTGCTGACCACGATCGGTTTCTTGGCGCCTTCAATATCGAGGACATAATCCAAATCAGTCATGGTAAGGTGAAAAGGAATGCTCGAGCTGCCGTAAGACAATGTACCCTTCATGGAAGCGCTGGTCAACCCTTGCTGCTTGGAATCCGTGATATCGATCTTGAAGTTTTTAAACAAGTCCATCACGCGCTTCTGTTCCGCTGTCAAGCTCGCCGACGGCTCTTGGATCAGCTCAAAGGTCAAGCTTGACGAAGATTGCGCGGATTTAATCGCGTACGAATTCGAGATGGCTTTACTCACATCGACCGTTCCTACAGGCGCACAGCCTGCAAGGCCGATTGCGAGCGCCGAGGCCATCAGGCCGGCTCTGAAGTTCCAATTTCTTTTCTTCATCTTCTACCTCCTACGATTTTACATAAATAAAAGCTCAATAGTTATATACGTAACCATATCAGGAAATGTTTCGTTATTCCAGACAAAAAATCTACAATCTGTAGCTTTTACTTTATGCTCAGGTGGCGATGAGATGAATCGCAGCAAGTCCCGCGAGCGGCGCCGCTCTTGGATAAGCCTTGGGATATTGAAGGCGATGAGCGCTAATGCCCGCAAGCTCGGAAACCGACTGCGTCACCGGCTCAGCTCGGCATGGGGCAGGTTTACAGCAAGGGAGGACAAGGAAATCCGGTATATACGCCTGAGCGCGGATGCGGTCTCTCAGCTCGCAGCCCGCTGCTCCGGGAACCCGGGGATTTCCCTGTCAGACGCTATGCCGGAGGCTTTGTCCGATGAGGAAAGACAACTGCTTGCCCGCATCCGGACTGAACGCGACGAGCTGGGACGAAACAACGTGACCCGCACAGAGGCGTACCTGCGGGTTTATCGAGATCGCCCCGAGCTCCACTGGGCGTTTCTCGCGCATATGGTATCGCGGAACGGCGGCTGGGCCATGACGGATCTATGCGGAGAATTCGTCCCCTTCTTATTGGATGGCGAGAAGCGCACCTGGATATTCGGCTTTCTCGAGCGGGCGAACGCGCTTATTTTTCGGGACGCGTACCCTCAGCTGCTGGTCTACGAAGCAAGCATCAAGGCTCGCAGACCGCTGTTTCATCTGCTTCCGGAGCTAGGGGTATCGCGCTTTATGCGGCTGCTTTGGGAAAGCCACTGGGAGAAGCCCGACGTTTCCCTGCTTACGATCGGCTTGATCATTAACGAACAGCATTACATCGAAGAACGCGTCGTCCGCAACCCGGCCTACCGGCAGCATGTCATCTCGACTGTTTTCTTCCAGGCCCAGGCTTTGCTGCAGCTGAACCAGATGCTGCTTCCTCATGCTCGGACACAAGCATGCCGCCTGGCAGGTCTCACACTGGAGAGGTTCACCAGCTTGAAGGAGCGGATTGAAATCGGCAAGCAGATGTATGCCCTGCTATTCGCCATTCCTGCCGTGCACGAAGGCGCGGTTCGCTTTGCCTTTGCCAGGCCCCATACCGGTTCCAGGGCCGACTACTGGCCGCATTTGTTCGCTCCCGCCAGGGAAGAGCCTCCACGCCTGCGTGGAGAGCTTCAGGAGAAGCTGGATCTGGATGGCATTCGGCTGAAAGCAGGCGCCAGGAAGCTATACAGCCCGGCTCTGGCGGACGTATGGCCGGACTGGCCGGCTGCCGATCCGGAGCCTGGAGACTGGTTCTGCGACTTATCCGCGCTCGATTACTTGGGCGATATCCCGATACCAGCCCGCTATGATTTGACGCAAGCATACGGCAGCGGCCTGAAGAAGATTGAGCTGGCCGTACGGGCGGGCGAGCTGTTCAGGTAAGGCTTGCAAAGCTAAAGCTATTTCTTCAAGCGTCGCAGCAGAGGTGAAAGCAATTTGCGAAGCGGTCCAGGCAGGTTGCTCAAGTCCTGAACGCTTATCACGCGCGTAGCGAAGAGCAAGCCTGTATAAAGCACGCCGACGACACCGCACACGATGACCGCCTGCACGAAGTCGTTAGCCCGAACCCAGCCGAATGGTTGAACCGACTTATAGACAACGGCATCCAGCAGCAATCCTCCAAGCGCGACAAGCAGCGTGGAGGCGATCAGCCCCGCCCAGCGCCGAGCGCTGAAAATACGGAAAGGAACGGACTGGTGAAGCACACGCAAATTAATCGCTGTCATCAAGATGAAGCATAGGGCCGTGGCGGCGATAATGCCATAGATGCCCCATATCGGCGCGAGGACGAAGCTGAGCAGCAGCTTCGCTGCGATTCCGACCGCTACGCCAAGCACCAGAGGCTTCATCCTTCCCATCCCCATCAACACAGCGCCGGATGTTTGCATGACGATCTGGAAAATAGCCGATACCGTCAGGGCAGCGATGATCGGCCCCGCATGCGCATCCACAACGACCGACCCCGCGGCATTGCCGAAAATAAATCCGTTCAGCGGCCGGGCGCCCAATGCGATCAGCAGCACCATGGGCAGGCCCGACAACAAGGCCAGCTGCAGCACCTTGGAGGTTTGGGCGGAAACCTGCTTCATATCGTTCTGCGAATAGGCCCCCGAGATAATCGGAACGATCGACTGGCTTAAAGCAACCGCAAGTATAATCGGGATACCTGCCAGAGATTGAGCCCGGCCTGTCAGGATCCCCAGCAGCTCGCGGGCGGTATGCTCGCCAACCTGATCCTTCAGCAGAAGAGTAACGATCGAGGAGTCAATCGTATAGATCAGCGTAACGGTCATGGAAAAAATAACGATCGGCACGGAAAGCCGGAACATCTGCGCGTAAATAGTGCGGAAAGTAAGCAGTCCTCCGGCAGCTTCGCTCTCGGCCCTGCCGGTACGGTCTGCTTGGTTCGGCTCGGCGGCCGGGACAGCGACGCCGCTGCTCTGAGCGCGCTCGCCCCGGTCGCGCTTCCTCAGGCGCAGCGCGTAGTACAGCATCACCGCAGCCGCGGCTACGCTGCCCATCACGCCCCCGAACGACGCGCCGGCTACCGCTGCGTCAAGGCTATGGCTGAGCAGCAAGTAGGCCAGCGCCACCGAGGTGGCGACGCGGAAGATTTGCTCGATAATTTGCGAGATGCCGCCCGGCATCATCATCCGGCGCCCTTGAAAATACCCCCGCATGATCGCGATCAGCGGGAATAACAGCAAGGCGGGGGCGATGGCCTGGATCGGCAGCGTCGCCTGCGGGTTAAGGATGCTGCGGGCGAAATACGGCGCCCCCGCATACATGACCGCCGTCATCACCACGCCGGCAACAGCCGCAAACCAAAGCGCAGCCCGATAGATGCGGTCCGCTTCCTCATGTCGCCCGAGCGAAGTCCGCTCCGAGATCATCTTGCTGAGTGCGCTGGGGATGCCCGCCGTCGCGACAACCAACAGCACCGAGTACAGGTTGAAAGCAATCCCGTACGCGGCCATCCCGATATCTCCCAGCAAATAGACGAGCGGGATGCGCTGCACCACGCCCAGCGCGCGCGCTACCAGCGCCGCCAGCGTCAAGATCAGCGTCCCTTTGACTAACGAATCCTTCGTATCCTTTGCCAACTTTTCCCCTTCTTCCCTACCGATCCTTCGTGCGAAAGACCGCCCGGCAATTCGCCGGCCGGTCCTCTTGTCATGCTTCCAATCATGCCTTCGTCTAACGGGTTATGGCTACGCAAAGCGCACGACCCAGACGATGAACAAAATAATCATCAGCAGCTGCAGCGTAACCTTGACGAACAAACCGGAGAAAAACCCGACCAATGCGCCCAGACCAGCCCGCAGCGCCTGCTTGACCGGCGTGCCCACGATCAGTTCGCCGACAACGGCGCCTAGAAAGGGGCCCGCTATCAAGCCCACCACCGGAATCACGAATGGCCCGGCGATCAGCCCGATGGTGCTGCCGACGACGGAGGCCCGGTTGCCTCCGAATTTTTTGACTCCTATCGCATTCACCAAATAATCGGCGACCATAAGCACCGCCACGATCGTCGTTTGAAGAAGCCAAAACCATACGCCGAACGGCTTGAAGCCGATCATCCACCCATAGACAAAGTAGGCTCCGTAAATCGCCAACGCTCCGGGCAGAACCGGGTATACCGCCCCAGCCATACCGACCGCGAACAAGAGGATGACGATGATCCAAGCCGTTATCACCATGCCGACCGCTCCTCTCTAAAGTCTGCGCATCAGGCGAGCGCATGCTCCCGGATGATTTTCGCCACGCCGTGCTCCTCATTGGACAGCGTCACCATGTCTGCCAGCCCTTTGACTTCCTCCTGAGCATTGCCCATCGCTACGCCGAGCCCGGCTTCGCGGATCATGGCGATATCGTTCTGGCTGTCGCCCATCGCGATAACCTGCGACATCCCGATTCCGTACAGCTCGCATAACCGGTGCAGGCCGCTGGCCTTGCTGACGCCCTTGGGGTTCAATTCGATATTGCAAGGATGGGAATTGGTAATTTCGAACAGGTCCGTCTTCTCCAATTGGTCCCGGATCGTGAGCAGCGACTCGAGATTTTCGGTGTAATATCCGAACTTCAGCCACTCTCTTTCCTCCACCTTGCCGACGTCTTGCCAGTTCTCCTTATTAAATATCCCGCTGACCGAGTAGGCCCAAAACCAAGGGTCGTACTGAACGGCAAGCTCATGCATCCGGCTCACCTGCTCGGCCTTCAGCGTGTGCCGCTCCAGCAGCTCGTCCGGCGTCTTCCAGACCTCGCCTCCGTTCACCGTGACAAGGGGAGACTCAAGGCCCAGTTCCACGGCATAAGGCAATGCGCTCTGAAGGCCGCGGCCCGTCGCGAAGACGACCTTAATCCCCGCGTCCTCGGCAGCCAGAATAGCCGCACGGTTCTCTTCAGAAATCGTCTTCTCCTCTGTCAGCAGCGTCCCATCCATATCGAGCGCAATCAACCGGTAACGTCCCATCGTGCTTCTCAGCCTCTTTCTATCCTATAGTTCAACCGCTTTGAGTCAGGTGAATCAAGGCTTGCCACGCACCGGCGACCCTTTGTCAGTATGTCACTGGGCCTCGGTGCCAACGAGCAGGCTTGCGCGCCCGCCCTCCGCTCCTAGAGAGCATGCGCCAGAGCGGGACGGTTTTCCTCTTTCATATACGTAGAGTGCCAGAGGGCAAACATGTAGATCGTCCAGATGCGGCGGGCGTAGTCGCCCTTGCCGCTGCGATGGCCATCCAGCATCGAGCGAATCGAATCCATCCGGATATAGTCGTCGATGCCGCTGGCCTCGATCTGCTCCAATATCGTGGAGCCCCGCTGTCCCTTCATCCAGTCGCGCATCGGTACCGGGAAGCCCAGCTTAGGGCGATTCAGGATAAACTCGGGGATGATCCCCTCCATCGCCTTGCGGAACACATATTTTGTCGTTCCCTCCGCGATCCGGAATTTGGCCGGAATGCGCCTCGACACCTCGTACAGCTCCACGTCGAGAAACGGTACGCGCAGCTCCAAGGAATGAGCCATCGTCATTTTATCCGCCTTCATCAGAATATCTCCGGGCATCCACAGGTTCATATCGATATACTGCATGCGCGAGACCGGATCCAGATGCTTGCTGCGATCATAGAACGTCTTGGCCACCTGGATCGGATTGCGGTATGAGCGCAGCAGCTCGCGGTCCGCGTTCACAATATCCGCCTTCATGTCCTCGGTGAAAATTTTGGCATTCCCTAAAAACCGCTCTTCCAGCGGAGTCGTACCCCGCAGCACATACCCACGGCCCTTGAAGCCAGCCGGCAGCAGACGAGCGAGCGCATGCATCATCCGCTTCACCCCATGCGGCAGCCGCTCGATCGGCGCAAGCGATTGGGGCTCGCAATAAATGCGGTAGCCGCCGAACAGCTCATCGGCTCCTTCGCCCGACAGCACGACCGTCACATGCTCGCGGGCGAGCTGAGCTACATGATACAGCGCAATCGCCGACGGATCGGCGACCGGTTCGTCCTGATGCCAGACGGCCCGGGGCAGGGTGGCGAAATAGTCCTGCTCGGTAATGACCTTGTCGTAATGCTCCGTATCGAGCGCTTGAGCCGTTTGGCGGGCGATCAGCGTCTCGTTATTCGCTCCCTCGAAGCCTACGGAGAAGGTCCGGATCGGCTCGATCGAGCGCATCATGGTCGCGATGGCCGTAGAATCGATGCCGCTGGATAGAAAACAGCCCCGCTCCACATCGCTCTGCATATGATGAATAACCGAATCGCGCAGCGTGGAACGGATCTGTTCCACCGCATCGTCGAACGTAAGGCTTTCGTCCGGCTGCAGCATCGGATCCCAGTAACGCTTAATCGACAAGCTTCCGTCATAGCTCAAGGATATCGTATGACCCGGGGGCAGCTTATGTACATCGCGGAACATCGTATCCGGTTCGGGAACGTACTGAAAGGTCAAGTAGTTGAACAAGCTCTCGCTTTTCACACTTTTCGGCAGTCCCGCCGCGAGCAGGCTTTTGATCTCGGAGCCGAACAGGAAGCGCGTGTTGTCCTTGTAATAATAGAACGGCTTGATGCCGAACTGATCTCGGGCGCCGAACAGCTTGCGCTGCCGCTTGTCCCAGATGACAAAGCCGAACATCCCGCGCAGCTTCTCCACACAAGCTTCTCCGTATTCTTCGTACAGGTGAACGATAACCTCGGTATCGGTATGCGTTTTGAACACATGCCCCTTGTTCTGCAGCATATCGCGCAAATACTTATAATTATAAATCTCGCCATTGAACACGATCCATACGCTGTCGTCCTCGTTGGCGAGCGGTTGATGTCCTTCCTTGATATCGATGATGGAAAGACGACGAAAACCAAGCCCTATCCGGTTATCGCTCCAAAATCCGCTATCGTCCGGCCCGCGATGCACGATGCAGTCGATCATGCTCGTCAGCAGTTCCCGCGATGGTTCTCGATCTTCAAAATACATGACTCCGGTAATCCCGCACATTCCAGTATGTCCCCCTCATAGCGTGTAGCTGCCTGCGAAATTCGTTGATAAATCAGTATATCATAATTTCAGCGATTTCTGTAATTCACGCATGACAGGGAATCGTCAAAAAAAGCGCGAAAGCCCCTCTCTCTCCTTGGTCGGAGCAGCAGGGGCTTTCAGGGAAAACTTCTCAGGCTGCGATATTTCTTGCCTGCTTGTGCAGCTTGAGCTTGCGCCAGACGATACCGTGCGAAGGCGAGAAGAGGAAGGCTGCGACGAATAGAATACCGGTCACGGTAATCATGCAGCCAGCGATGGAGGCGTCAAGGACGACAGCCATCCAATATCCGAGCACAGCGCTCAGGACACCTATCGCCATGCTGTATACGATCATCAGACCGAGTCTTTCCGTCAGTAGATAAGCGGTTGCCGCAGGCACCACGAGCATGCCCACGACCAATATGGCGCCAACGCTCTCAAAGGATGCGACCGTCGTGACCGACACGAGGCCCATCAGCACATAGTGGAACAATGCCACCGGAATTCCAATAGCCGCCGCCATCGCCGGGTCGAACGCGCATAGCTTGAACTGCTTGTAGAACAGGCCGATTACGATCAAGCTGACGGTAAACACGATCCCCAACCCCCATACGGCCTTAGGTCCGATATCGATCCCGAACGCCTGCAGCGTATCCCACGGCACTTGAATAATCTCGCCGTACAGCACGCAATCCAGGTCCAGATCCACCTGCCTGGTATAGAAGCTAACGAGGACTACCCCCAGCGCGAACAAGGCCGTGAATACCACCCCGATAGAAGCGTCGGATTGCACGCCGCTTTGGTGAAACCATTGGATCAGGAACACGGTAATCAAGCCGACGACGGAGGCCCCAAGCATCATGAACAGAGAGTCGCGCGATCCGCTGAGCAGGAAGGCGATCACGATGCCCGGAAGCACGGAATGACTGATAGCGTCTCCGATCATAGCCATTTTCCTCAGAACCAGGAAGCAGCCAAGCAGCGCGCATGAGCAGGCTACGAGCGATGCGGTCAAAATAATCCAGAAATCATTCATAGCCGTCCCTCCTCCTGCGCTCCCCGGTTAGAATGAATCGCCACTCTCTCTTGCCGGCCCTTCAGCTCATCCAGCACACTCCGCTTGACCTCCAAACGCTCGAGCAGCTTGGCTGCGAGTCCGCGCCGGGGGGCGAACAAGACCGACAGCACGAACAGCGTCGTAGCGGCCAATACACTGAGAGGACCCGTTGGCAGATTGCTGCCCAAGCCGCTGATCAAGGTGCCCGCCAAGCCGCTGAGCGCCCCGAAGATACCGGACAGTACAACCATTACGCCGAGCTTCTCCGTCCAATAACGGGCCGAGACGGCCGGAGTAATCAATAGGGCGGACATCAGAACGACCCCGACTGCCTGAATGCCCACGACCACCGCAACCACGATGAGAAACATCATGAATTGGTCAAGCGCCGCGACAGGCAGGCCGATGCCTTTGGCGAAGCCTGCATCAAAGCTGAGCAGCTTGAACTCTTTAAACAGCAGCCCGCAGATCATCACAAGCACCAGAGCTACGACAGCCATCGTGATGACGTCCGTCAGCACCATAGAGGCAGCTTGCCCGAACAGGAACTTGTCGAGCCCGCTCTGATTCCCGCTGCCCCCATGCTGAATCTTGGTCAGCAGCACGATCCCGAGCCCGAAAAAAACGGAGAGCACAATCCCAAGCGCCGAGTCCTGCTTGATCCGGGAATGCCGGGTCACGTAGCCGATGCCGAATGTCGCGATCAAGCCCGCCACCGCAGCGCCGATCAGGAAGAAGAAGATCGACTTCGAGCCGGTCAGCATGAAGGCGATGCAGACCCCGGGCAAGGCGGCGTGCGCCAGCGCATCCCCCATCAGGCTCTGCTTGCGCAAATAGGCGAAGCTGCCGAGCACGCCGCTGCTCAGACCAAGCAGCATGCTGCCGAGCAGGATCCATTGCGCATTCGGATCGAGCAGCAAGCCGATCACATAGTCGAACATCCCGATCACCTCGAACTGACGATAACGGCATCGTCATCCTGCTGTAGCAGCGTAAGCCGTCCGCCATACGTTTTTTGTAAATGATCCTTCGTGAACCACTCGGGCGTCGGCCCGATGCCCATAAGCTCTACGTTGAGCAGGATGATCCAATCGAAGTATTCCTTGACGGTCGCCAGATCATGGTGAACGACGAGCACCGTTTTGCCCTGCTTCTTGAGCTCGTTCAGAAGTGTCACGATCGCCTTCTCCGTGGCCGCATCCACCCCGACGAATGGCTCATCCATGAAATACAGCCTCGCATCCTGAGCAAGCGCACGGGCCAGGAAAATCCGCTGCTGCTGTCCGCCGGACAGTTGGCTGATTTGACGCCCGGCGAAGTCGGCCATCCCGACCTTCTCCAGACAATCCATCGCATACTCCTTCTCCCGGGCGCCCGGCCGCTTGAACCAGCCAAGATGCCCGTAGCGTCCCATCATGACAACATCCAGCGCACTTGTCGGGAAATCCCAATCCACCGACTCCCGCTGCGGCACGTATCCGATGAGCTTGCGCTGCTCCTGATACGGCCTTCCGAATATCGTCACACTGCCGGTCACCTTGGGAATCAGCCCGAGCGTAGCCTTGATCAGCGTCGACTTGCCCGCCCCGTTGGGACCGATAATCCCGATCAGCTTTCCTTCGGGAATGGTCAGCGAGATATCCCGCAGTACCGGCTTCTTCTGATAGGCGACAGTCAAGCCCTGTATACTTAAAGGCGCATGCTGTTCCGTCATCGTCCTCACCCCTGTCATCGATTTTATTTCAATGCCTTCACTATCGTATCGACGTTATGTCTGACCATCCCGATATATGTGCCTTCCGGCGTTCCCGCTTCCCCCATGGCGTCGGAGAACAGCTCTCCGCCGATTTTCAACTCATGCCCCTGCTTCGCAGCTCCCTGGATAACCGCTTCGATGGATTTTTTCGGTACGCTGGACTCCACGAACACGGCCTTGATTTTTTGGGTAACCAGATAATCACGCAGCGTGCTTACATCCTTGGAGCCATATTCGGAGGCCGTGCTGATCCCCTGCAGCCCCATCACCTTAATGCCATAGGCTTTTCCGAAATAACCGAAAGCGTCATGCGCCGTAACGAGCACCCTTTGCCCTTCCGGAATCGAAGCGATCTGCTCGGCTGCATACCGGTCGAGCTCCTGCAGCTTGGCGATGTAGGCATCCGCATTTTTCTTGTACTCCGTGGCATGAGAGGCATCATGGCTCGCCAGTGTCTCCTTCACAGCTTCCGTCGCCAGGATCCACAGCTTCACATCGAACCATACGTGCGGATCATGCGTACCTGAGCCGTCATCGACCAGCAGCAGCTTGTTCTCCGGGATGCTGCCGGTGACGGCAACCGTCGTCTTCTGCTTCGCCATATTTTCGAACAGTTGGATCATCTTGCCTTCCAGATGAAGACCGCCGTAAAAGATAACATCTGCCTGCTCGAGCTTGCGGACATCTCCCTGAGACGCCTTATACAGATGAGGATCCACGCCCGGCTTCATCAGCGCCGTCACGCTCACATGCTCGCCGCCTACCTGCTCCACGATATCGGCGATCATGCCGATGGTGGTTGTAATCTTGATCTTCCCGTCTGTCCCCGCGCTTGTCGGGGCTGCTCCGCTATTGCAGGCTGTCAGCCCTGCCGTTATCCCCATCAACACGATGACCATCATGAATCTCGACCATGACGAAGGTATAGCTTTCCTCTTGTTCGGTTTCAAAACCCTCTCTCCTCTTCTTTCCCAAAATATGTACGACTAAGCATATGGTACCTAAAAGTTGTCTTAGACCTCAATTGTTGGCTCAGACAACTTTTCTTTCCCTGATGACTTTATTTTTATTATATACAATAAAGTTTACCCAATGCAACATTTATTTTAGGATGTCGGATAGATCCATGCGTATGCCTTCATTCGAGCAAAAAAAAAAGGAACCCCCGCATATAAGAGGTTCCTTCTCTAAATTTAGGCTTGCCTTACGATCCCAACCCCGCTTAGCGCGGTTTGTTCGCAGCCTGGCCGGCTGCCGCGGCATCTGCCGCGTCCTTCTTGGGTACGCCGTCCAGCCCGTAATAATAATCGTAAGCGTCGAATATTTTGCGGGCGATCGGCGAGGCTCCATAAGAGCCAAAGCCTCCCTCGGGCACAACCACGGCAACAGCAAGCTTCGGCTTATCGATCGGCGCAAAAGCGATGAACACCGCGTTGTCGACCTCCTTGTTGCCGGCCACCCGCTGCGTCGAGGTTCCCGTCTTCCGGGCAAACGGATATTTGAAATCCTCGAAGCCGCTCGTTCTAACCTGGGCCATTCCCTTGAAGATCGCATCCCAGTATTCCTTGGGGAATTCCGTCTTATCCAGCACAACCTTCTGATCGAACTTTTGGACAGGATCGCCATTATAAGTCTGAATCTTGTCTACCAGCAGGGGCTTCAACCGTTCGCCCCGCGTGGCTAGCGTAGTGGCGTACTGGGCAAGCTGCATCGTGGTGTACTTCTCGTTCTGTCCCCAGGAAGCGAACACCATCCGCTGCTGCAGGGACTCTTTCTTATTGGTCAGATACTCACTGATCCCGGGAGATTCATTGCGCAGGCCGGTTCCCGTCAAGACGCCCATACCGAACTTCGCCATGTAGGAATCCCAGATTTCAGCCGCCTTTTCTCCCTTTTGACGGTGAAGCTCATAGCCGATCATCGCCGACATGAACGTATTGGAGGAAACTCTAATAGCCTCTGCTGCGTCAATATAGCCGTTCACTTTTCCGTCGGAGTTGGACAGCTTGGCGTTGTTATCCTTACCGTAGTAGAAGGTCCCCGTGTCGTTGTATCGGGTGCCGACCCCGAACAAGCCTTCCTTCAGCCCAATCAGCACGGACAGCGGCTTGATGACCGAACCGACATATACGATGGATGTCGGATGCTTGTTGCGCTCCTCGGCCGTCGGATAATCGGGGTATGCCGTCGTGATCGTGCCGTTATTGATAAACGGCTGAATCTTCAAATAGTCAGCGTTGGTTTTGATGCCTCCCGCCCATACTCCCGGATTATAATCCGGCATGCTGGCCATCGTGACCACCTTGCCTGTTTCCACTTCCATAGCAACCGCATAGCCGGCAACGGCATTTTTGCCTTTGCCGATGTAAGGATCGTTGCGGACCGCAGGACTTTTCAGATAAGCGAGATGATCGATAATCGCTTTCTCGGTAATGCTCTGAATATCCTTGTTAATCGTCAGGTACAGATTATTGCCCTTGGTCGGAGGAGTTACCTCCGCTTGCCCGATAATTTTGCGGAGCGTGTTGACCGGGTAAGTCTTCTTACCGTTCGTGCCCCGCAGCTCCTTCTGGTACATGAACTCGATCCCGTCGTAGCCTACATATTCAGTGTCCATATAGCCATCCGTATTCGTCTTATCCTGATAGAAGGACAGGCCGTTCCTCGGCTCTCTGGCCTGCGAATACGGGCGCATGTAGCCTACGAGCTGAACCGCCACCGGCTTGACAGGATCATAGGTCCGGATGCTTTCCTCCGTGATCTCGATCCACTTCAATTCATCGCGATGCTCCAGAATGATGGCCATCTCACTGTTGTTCAAATCGGTCTTGATCCGCCGGGGAACGGAGTTATAGCTTGGTTTCTTCTCCGTTTCATCTCCATTCAAATCATAGCCGACGTCCATCTCCTTGATAATCTCCTCGGCTGTGAGCGAGGTATCGCCCTCCCGCACATTGTCCGCGAATATCTGAGCCAGCCGCTTGGCAAGCGCAATGACTTCTTCCTTCGGCTGCGGCTGCTCGATGCGGAAGTATAGCGACTGTACCGGCACGGTATAGGCCAGGGGCGCGCTTTCCCGATCGAAGATATTGCCGCGGATAGGCGGAATGGGGGTATCGGCGCTGACTATCCTGGTTTTCTCCTCCAGCAGCTCCTGGCCTTCTACGAATTGGAGCGTGGCCAAGCGCACGATCAGTACGGAGAACAGGAAAAACGTGAAGAAAAAGAATATATTAATGCGAAAGGTGAAATTACGCCGTTTGCCTGCCTCTTGCTTGGAATGATCCTCCATCACGATCGACTTCTTCATGTGCGCCTAAGCGCTCCTTTCTCTATAGGGATAGAGCAGTCCCGGACTAAAGCAGCTCTCTGAGGGAATGGATCCCATCTCCGTCATGATAGTCATAGCGCTTGATCTTCACGGCATCGATACCGGCCTGGGCCGGAGCCCAGATGTCGTTGCGGTCATGATCGCCGACGTAGAGCACATCCTCTGCAGCCAGCCCTCCCAGCTCCAGCGCCAAGCGGAAAATAGCGGGGTCCGGCTTCTCCAGCCCAACCTCCGTCGATACAAGCACCGGCTCAAAGTAGTGCAAAATTCCCTTATGCTCCAAGATCGCTTTCAACGTAGGGGCAAAGTTTGAAATAATGCCCAGCCGATACCCTCGATTTTGCAGCTCGGCAAGCGTCTCCTCCACATCCTCGAACAGCGTATAGTGCTCGGGTGAGGTAAAGAGATCATAGAGCTCGTGACAGCAGGCATGAATCTGCTCCTCCGTCCAGTTCTCGCTCTCGACACCCAGCTTTTGCAAAATATAGTGATACACCTTCATCCAGAATATCCGGTCGGATTCCGGCGAACAGGCCTCAAAATTCTCAAGCTGCTTCCCGTAATACAGTAGACGAAAGGCCTCGGTAAAAAGTTCACCGACCTGCTCCTCCCCGCGATGAAACGAACGGGCCGCCAGGTGCTGCTGCAAAATGACACGTGCCGCCGGAATGGTCAGCAAGGTATCGCCCACATCAAAATATACGGCCTTATATGCCGATAAAGACTTTTTCAACGATCATAACCTGCCTTCGTCCGCACTCGCCGCAGTCTTGCGAAACGCACCACCCGCGAATGCTCGTAATCTCCTATTAGTGTACCACAAATAGACGAATCAAGAAAAAAGCCAAAAATCTGTTTGAGCAGATTTCCAGCTTTTTCGCTTAGGCATCTTTAATATGCGTTTCATTGAAGCCTGGGGGGTTAAACCAATTGCCTCCGCTGGCCACCCAGGTCGAGTCGAGAGGTACCCAGATGGACTGATCAGACAAATAGACTTCGTTCCAGGCATGCGGACCGTAGCTGCCTTTGCCATCATAGCCAAGGCCCGTCACGACCTTCACATCCAGTCCTACCGATCTTGCCATGACCGCATAAAGGCGAGAAAAATCTATGCAGACGCCCTGCTTGGTTGCGAAGGTGTCCTCCGGGGTCTGCTCCTTCCAGATGCGACGCGTCTCATACTGCTCGACTTTATCCCAATCGTACTGGATACGGGTACCGACCCAGCGGTATAGCAGCCGTGCCTTCTCCTCATCGTTCTTAGCCTTGGCCGTTACCTGCTTGGCAGCCTGGGCAATATCGTCTGGAATCTTGGAGTCCAGCACCTCGTATTTACGCTGCAAAATGTTGCTGAATTCTTGCTCGACAGCCCTTGTAAATACCGGAAGCTGAGCTTCGAGAAAGCCTCCCGTTACCGGTTGGATAACTCCTTTGGCCCCCGTCTGATATAACGATGAAGCTTGGATATAGCCGGATATGGGCATCTGAGGAAACAAGGTCGTGAAGATGAAAAGCAGCGCGATCATGACCAGCCCCCGCCCAAGTCCCGTTACTGCGCCAATCGCCCCTCCTAGCAGACTGCTTAAGATCGAAGGGCCTGACCGTCCTCGATTCTCTGAGCTTCCTCCTGCCTGGGTCTCGGTCCGGCGGACGAGCCATCCGTCCATAAGCGGGTCCAGAATACGGTATACCAGCTGCTTGATAAGTCCAAAGCCTAGCACGAACAGTATGCTGTAACGAAGCAGCGAGAAGTCCCTTATTGCTGTAACGCCGGTGTAATAAAATTGCTCCCAGGTCCCGAGCTCCTCCGGTGGAATTTTCAGATTCAAACTGACCAGCCAGGACTGCACCTGGGGCGACAGCCAGTTGGAGAGCTGCCAGGCCAGAAGCAGGCTTCCCAGCGTAACGGCTCCCTCCATGATCATAAAAGCCAGATGCTTGGCTGAAGAGGTGGCCCCGCGACGCAGACCCTGCAGGACGGAAAAGGCGAACGCCCCCGCGATCACGATCGTCACCACATTCCATTCTCCTGCCTGGCTCCAGAGTTCCCCCATGTTCATTCCTTCTCCCCTCCCTTGCCCCGGCCCGCATCAACCTAACGAAAAGGTCCGTCGTCGCTTACTGGACGCCTGCATTCTTTTTCGCCTGATCGACCAGCGCCTTCATCACATCATCCATCTTGACCGTAAAGCTGCGGTTCATAAACGTCACCTTGATGTCGCTCTCTCCGGGCTTTCCGTCCAATCTGACGCTCTTGGTTGTAACGGTATAGGAGCCGTCGGCCTGCTGCTTGTATGCCGCTTCCTTGATTTCGTCGCCGAAAACCTTAACCACCTGAGTCTTAAGCTCGGCTGCGGCCTGAGCCCCGACCGTGGACCCCAGCTCGATAAGCTGGTCTTTATAGCTCGCTCCGTAGAAATATAGCCCTGCCAGCAAAGCCGCGATCAACACCCACTTGATGACGGTCTTGACTACCTTCACCACAATGAACAAAGCTATAAGCGCTCCCGCTATGACGTACCAGCGCTCCTGAATAAAATCCATCAAAAAATCCATTTCGAATCCCCCTTAGTCAACCGCCTTGTCCGGCGAAGCTGTCTCTTTTGTCCATCATACAACACGCGGCGATTACTCTTCATCTCTTTTTTTACGCAGCTCGGCAAGCCTGTCCTGAATCTCTGCGGAACGCTCCCGCCGCCGCAGCCTTTTCCTGATCCGCAGCAAGCGGAACACAGATAGGCCCAGCACAGCTGCCAGCGCAGCTC
This sequence comes from Paenibacillus puerhi, assembly GCF_009846885.1. GTDB lineage: Bacteria > Bacillota > Bacilli > Paenibacillales > NBRC-103111 > Paenibacillus_G > Paenibacillus_G puerhi. The sequence continues at coordinate 53,441 of NZ_WUWM01000019.1, read as the reverse complement.
CCAAATAAGGGTCCAAGACCATCATCCCCCTGTACGTATGTATGTGGTTGTACGTCCAAACTCCATCGGGGTTGCGCACAAGCTTTCGTTCTCCAAAGGTTAGGGGCATTGACCATTAGCCGCCTTGACTATGTGGAATGCCGACTCCTAGTACTAACTTGGGCGGAAGCCACGTAACGTATAGAGAACGAAAGTGCGGACAACCGCTCGCATCAGAAAAACTGGGGTGATGATTTTGAAAACCGCTGTATGGCTGTACCTGTTTATGTTCGTAGCTATTTTCGACCTGCATGCGCAATATCCGATATTGACACCATTCGCCGTTTCGCTGGGCGCAGCCCCCTCTTTCATTGGCCTCATTCTAGGCGTCTACTCCATTACCCATCTGCCGGGAAATCTGATTGCAGGCTTTGGGGTCGATCGTTACGGCAGCAAGCGGTTTATCCTCTTCAGCTTGATTGTAGCAGGGGTGCTGCTGCTCCTCCAGTCCCTGGTCACGGATCCTTGGCAGCTCCTTATGATCCGCGCGGTCAGCGGATTCGTGCTGGCCTTCCTCTCGCCGGCCTGCCTGTCCATGCTCGCCAAGATCGCCAAGGATCGCGTGCACCAGGGCAAGCTGATGTCCGGCAACGGCATGGTGCACACCTTGGCCTCCGTCTTGAGCCCGGCTGCCGGCGCTTATCTGGTCGCGAAATTCGGCTTCGCGCAATCGTTCATCTATCTGGGCTGGGGACTGATCATCACGGGCGTGCTCGCCTGGCTCTTCGTCAAGGAGCCGAATGGGAGGGCATCTAGTCAGCTCGCGGGTGCAGGGCCGGAGCAGGAAAGCTTTGGCTCCCAATCTACGGACGCTGTTCTCCCGCCTATTCCCTGGCTATTTTTCTGCTTGCCGCTCGCCATCTCATGCTCTCAGGGGATCCTATTTTTCGAGCTGCCTCTGATGCAGGAAGCGCATACCTCGATTATGACTTCCGGGATTTTCTTCTCGCTGGTCAGCCTCGGCTCCCTGGTCACGCTCAGCATGCTATTTCTGAACCGTACGTCGCCTGCCTGGCGAGTGTCTCTCGGCAGCCTGGCTCTGGCCTTTATTTTCTTCGGGATGTCCGTTCAATGGGCGCTGCCGCTGTATGCGTCTCTGCTGTTAATCGGCATGACTAAGGGAGTCATTTTCCCGGCCATCGCCTCGTATCTGGCGGCGGGCACCAGCTCGAACCGGTACGGCCGGACGTTCTCGATCCTCTCCATCGCATACTCCATCGGCGCCTTTATCGGGCCGATCGTAGCCGGACATGTTCGTGACCAGCTGTCCCCTTATTTTATCGCCTTTATCTTCCTCATGGCCGCGTTAGCCATGCTCCCCTTCCGCGCTATTCTGGCACCGGTGAGGGCCTCCTAGCCTGTATGGGATGGACGGCTTGCCGGTCCTAACTTCGGGTTATTTGAGTGTCGCACATAAAAGACACGGCTCGATTTTCTACGACAAAGGCCCCATTTTACTGGGTCTTTTGTCTATTATTTGTAAATTCACTGCAACTTTGTGCAACCCCCTGTCGTTTAAGTTTGCAGCCACTGTGTTTCGAATGGGACAAGCTTGGGTAATTCTTCAACAGACTGCCGCTAGTCCGGTGGCCCCATATCGGCTTATATCGGGAGGTGACATGTCAAACTTCAACATAGTCTCCAGGCAAGATAACCTTCATTATCCGCACTAGTAGATAGGAGTGAACCACAGATGAAGTTTTCTGTTCTGCAGAAGACGGCTCAAACCACCGTTCTCATGATGCTGGTGTCCATTTTGTTGCCGATTATCGCCTTTGCCGCGAACGGCTTCAATGTCACCTTCAAAAACGGAACGGTTACCGGAAATGTATATTCCGATGTGTACAGTAACGTTGCCCCCTCTGTTTACCTTTACGATAAAAACGGTAACCAGATCGGTGTAACAACGGCAACGTACAGTGTCTACGAAGGCGTGTACAAGTATAACTTTACGGTTACCGGATTGGGCGTGTACGATCAGATCCGATTGAAAGGTCCTGTCGGCACCGACTTTTCCGGCGTCAACGAAGCCGTGTACCAAACGGTTTACCAAACGTACGACAATGGTAACCAAGGTGGCGGTGGTGGCGGCGGCGGTGGTTGGTCGTCCACTGACGGCTCCGAAACCATTGACGTTAGCAGCGACGGCACCGTCAATGCCGATCAATTGAAAAATTCGTTCGATAAGTATGACACAGTAACGCTGAAGTTCAGCGGCACGAGCGTTACGATTCCTGCCAAGGGCCTGGAAACGTTCCTGTCGAATGACAAGAAGGTGCTGCGCGTTACCAATAGCAGCGGAACCTATGTGCTTCCGTTGACGGCGCTTCGCCTGAGCGATCTGGCTTCCAAACTGTCGACAACCGTGACCGATCTGAACCTGAAGGTAACGATCGCGCCTGCGGACACCGACACGGCGACGGCCGCTAGCGCCGCAGCCACTGCACTTGGCGGTTCTATCGTCGCACAGCCGGTCGATTTTGACCTTGTGGGCGTAAGCAAGGACGGCAAGACTGCTGCTCATGATTTCGGCAGCACTTATGTGAGCCGGATTCTCCCGCTGACGGAAGAGGTCAAATCTTTCGAAACGACGGGCGTCATGTTTGACCCGGCTACAAAGAAGCTGAGCTTCGTACCAACGGTGTTCTCCGGTAAGGAAGCCCTCCTGAAGCGCAATGGCAACAGCTTCTATGCTGTCGTGAAGATGAACAAAAGCTTCTCCGACATTAGCGGCCACTGGGCGCAAACCAACATTGAGTTACTAGCTAACAAGCTTGTCGTAGACGGTGTCACGGATACGACGTTCCAACCGGAGCGCAGCATTACCCGGGCTGAATTTGCAGCTCTGGTCGTACGGGCTCTGGGCCTTGACACCTCCGGCAGCGGCTCCTTCACGGATGTAGCGGCTGGCGAATGGTATGCAGGCGTTGTCGGCGCCGCTGCAAAAGCCAAGCTGGTTGACGGTTACGAAGACGGCACATTCCGTCCGAATGCCACCATCAACCGCGAAGAGCTGGCAGCTATGGTCGTACGTGCGCTGGATTACGCGAAGGCGAAGCCTAGCGTTAATGCGAGCCGCCAGCAAGAGCTGCTTGCTCCATTCAAGGATTCCGGTTCCATTGTCTGGGCACAGAACGAACTTGCCGTGGCTATCGAGGCCGGCATCATCGACGGCATGACGGACGATACGCTTGGCGCCCGCAATGAGGCGACACGCGCACAGTCTGCTACCATGCTGAAACGACTGCTTCAAAGAGCCAACTTCATCAACTAATAACAAGTGAGCCAGTCATAATGGCTCCCCTAACCCCGTGCATCCTAAGGATGCGCGGGGTTATTTCTACTCAGGGCTCGAATATCGACATGGGTAGCCCCTGCGAATGAGACAGCTTCGACAATTTCCTGGGAAATACAAGCACTTCCGGATTGGTTTAGACATCAGAAGGGGATATACTACAACTAGATACAACTAATAATCGTACGGAATGCGAGGGATCTTGCATGGAGATAGCCATCATTGTCGAAGGAAAAAACGACAAAAGCCGGTTGAAGCGGCTGCTTACGGAGGATGTTCTGCTTGTTTGCACCTATGGCTCTTTGAATACGGCCAGACTGGAGTCCATCAAGAAAGCAGTCCATGACCGCGAAACCTATCTATTCACCGATAATGATTCTTCCGGCAAAAAAATTCGCGCTATTCTGCGCGATACTTTTCCTGACGCTGAGCAAATCTATACACGCCGCGGCTATGCGGGCGTCGAGGGAACACCCGACGAGTATCTGATTCAACAGCTCGAAAAGGCCGGGTTGGAGGACTACATCGTTTATCCTCCCGTCCTCCCGACCTTATAATTCCGAAGCTATCCTTAGAAACATACGACTGGCGTTAGCCGATAAATTGAATGAGATAGATAACCATCGTAACTGTAAATATGCTAAAAATCGTAGATGAGAACACCACTTGAGACGAAAATTCAGGCTCATTGTCATATTCGACCGCAAGTAAAACGCTGCTCAGCGATGTTGGCACTGCACAAGACAATACCAGTGCCTGGGCCATCACTCCTTCGATTCCAAGGAGCAGCACAATAGCAAACCCTACGGCCGGACCGACGCAAAGCCGCAGCACGTTCGACAGCATCACATCGGAGAACATTAATCTCCATTTCATACTGCCCAGCTGGACGCCAAGGGTCAGCAGCGCGGTCGCGATAAAGGCATTGGATATATAATTGATAGGCGTGTAGATCGGGCCGGGGATCGGTACCGCCAGCCACCTAAGCAGAAATGCGATAGGGATAACATAAATGACCGGCATCGACAAAATCGTGCGCATCGTTTTTTTGAACTCATTCTTCTTCGCATTTACCGAGTAGATGCCGTATGTATTAGGCAGCAGGCTCTGCATCATCATGATGATAATCTGAATCGACAACGTAAAGGCATCCCCTACAAAAACGAGCTGGTTCAGCGGAATCGCATAATTCGCGCTGTTGTAGAAGATCACGCTATTGCGCATCGCCGGTATCATGCCGTCCTTGTATCTGCGCAGGCGGATAACGATTTCCATCAGGATAAACATGGCTATAAAGAACACCACGAAGAACAATAGCGTCTGGCCCAATACGGCTAGTGAAAGCGTTGACTCATAGAGCATCTTGAACACGACTGCCGGGGAAAACAAATAAAAATTCAGCTTCGACAACGTTCGGATATCGAGCTGAAACGCACGGTACAGGATAACGCCGAGCGCAATCATAACGGTTAAGGGAATCACATTATTTAGCAGGATATGAGAGAACACGCCCATGACGGGTTAAGCCTCCGTCTTCTGTAAGCGCGGCCATCCTTGGAGTCGGCAGCCGCGCCCGCATTATTTTTCCTTGCTGATTTTGATAAGATCGGCTGCAACCTTCTGCACATCCAGATTTTCGTCGTGCGCACTGTAATAAGTTCGCAAATCACCCTTGCCGTCTACGAGCAGGAACAGGTTGGAATGCGTCCACGAATCATTCTTCGTATCCTTCTCGACCAGCACCCCGAATTTGCGCGCAAGCTCGACGGTTTCCTTCTCGTCGCCCCTCAGGAAATACCAGTTCTTATAATCCGGATTATAGCGGCTTGAGAACTCCTTCAGTCTTTCTGTCGTATCCTTGGTCGGATCGAACGTTATGGACATCAGCGCTGTCTTGGTGCCGAATACGCCCTCTTTGATCAATTCGTTTTGAATTTTGGACAAGGTGTAGGTCGACGGCGGACAAACATCGGGACAAGTGGAGAAAAAGAAATAAACAAGCTTTGCCTTGCCTGCCGTATCTGCCAGCGTGACCTCCTTGCCATCGAGATTTTGCAATTTGAAGTCCGGCGCTTTTTGAAGAACACCCATCTTCTCGCCTTGCGACTGGCCCTGCCACAGCATGTAGCCAAATGCGCCAATCAAACCGACAAGCAGTACCGTAACTATGGTTTTGAACGCTTTGTTAGGCATCACGATCCCCCTTCATCGTTTTCATTCATAAATAAATCCCGGGGCGCCTGGGCGCACCGGGGTTTATAAGATGATGACCTTATCTTCCCTATCTTCTTTAGCCTACGCTCGGCTTGGATCAGGTCGTACTGATCATCATGATAATAAAGAGCAGGGTCAAGTAATTCACCGAAATAATGAACATGCGCTTAGCCCACTTCATCTCATCCTCGGCTTTAAAGCCCTTGAGACAGACAAATGCCCAGTACAGGCCCATCGCCACCGCAGCGAAGAAATAAAGCTCGCCTACATAATCATAGACGTAAAGCAGCAGGGAAACCGGAACGATCAGGACGACATAGCGGACCATCGCCATCTTCGTGACGTAAGTGCCCCGTACGACCGGCAGCAGCGGGAAGCCGGCAGCCCGGTATTCCTCCATCCGGCGGATGCCCAATGCCCAGAAGTGAGGCGGCTGCCATAAGAATAAAATAAGAAATAAAATAACAGCGCCCATATCAAAATTCTGGGTCACGGCACAATAACCGATGACGGGCGGCATCGCTCCCGAGAAGCTGCCCACGAACGTACTCCAAACCGAGGTGCGCTTGAACCATGCGGTATAGATCCATACATACGCAAAAAGCCCGATCAGTCCCAGCAAGGTAGCCAGCGGACTTTGCACCAAAAACCACAGCACCGAAAGACCGGCTATTCCAAGAGCGATCCCGTACCACAGCACCGTCTGGGGAGAGATGATACCGCTGACAAGCGCCCGATCCTTCGTACGCTCCATCTTCGCATCCATGTCGCGGTCCAAATAATTATTCAATACCGTTCCCGAAGCCATAACGAGCGCCGTACCGAGCAGGGTAAAGATCAGCTTCAGCCAGCTAATCTCCCATCCGGACGCCACCCAGAATCCGCCGAGGGCGGTAAGAGAGTTAGAAAAAATAATACCGGGCTTGGTCAACTGATAAAAGTCTTTAAAACTTGCCGTCGAGCTTACCGTCGTTTCCGCCGCAGCGGCCGCTTCCGTGTGCAGCTCCAGGCCAGCCTGTTCCTTCACCTCGAGAACCTCCTTGTGTGAAAATCATCTGCGCCAAGCTTGTGATGTTCTTCACTTGCATTCCATGCTTCTTTATCATATCAACCCCAAGATCGTTTGACAACAAACAGGCGCCAGAGTTCAAAATATTGTCGAAACCCCTCGAGCTTCCTGCGGGAGGACGAAAAGCTCAGGGAGCTAAGCGGGATCTGCTCTCATCCAACTAGCCGCAGCCAGCACAAAGTCTGTCCTCTCCTCAGGCTTTGCCCTCCTTTTGGAAGAATTCCTCTGTTGTGTTATCATAAATAAGGCAGTCTAAACTTAGCAATTACCGATATTGAGAAGGGAGCAAGCTATCCATGACATCCATTGCACACATCCGGGATACGGTAAAGCTTCACAATGGCGTTAACATGCCATGGCTTGGACTCGGCGTCTGGAAGACCAAGGACGGAGATGAGGTTATTCATGCGGTAACGGAGGCTTTAAAGGCCGGTTACCGTTCGATCGATACGGCCGCCATCTATGGCAACGAAGCGGGCGTAGGCGAGGCCATTCGGCAAAGCGGCATCCCGCGGGACGAAATCTTCCTTACAACGAAGGTCTGGAATGGAGATCAAGGCTTTGAGCAGACTCTCCTCGCTTTTGAGGAAAGCCGCAAGAAGCTGCTGGTCGATACCATCGATCTCTACCTGATCCATTGGCCTGTTAAAGATAAGTATAAAGAAACGTGGAAAGCCTTGATCAAGCTGCAGAAGGAAGGCTATGTGCGCGCCATTGGCGTGAGTAACTTCCATGCCCACCATCTGCAAGATATCATCGAGGACAGCGGCGTTGTTCCCACCGTCGATCAAGTCGAGCTTCACCCGCTGCTTCAGCAGCGCGAACTGCGCGAATATTGCCGCTCCCACCAGATTCAGCTGGAAGCCTGGAGCCCTCTGATGCAAGGTAATCTCGATCTCCCGCTGCTTACGGAACTGGCGGCCAAGTATGGTAAATCCCCGGCGCAGATCATTCTCCGGTGGGACCTGCAGCAAGGAGTCGTCGTCATTCCGAAGTCCGTCACAGCTTCACGCATTCAGGAGAACGCCGACATCTTCGACTTCTCCCTGTCGGACGAGGATCTGGCGCGATTGGACCAGCTGAATGCGAATAAACGCTTCGGCTCCAACCCGGACAACTTCAACTTTTAACCTATACCATAATTGCCAAAAACACGCAGGCCGCCTGGCCTGCGTGTTTTTGCTTCGCTTTGACGCTTATCAAAAAAATCAACCTGCACCCGTCAATAATCGCCCATAGGCGTCATACAATAAATGGTGTGCAAACGCCCATCCCACGACGAGCTTTAAGTTTCATCTTGAGAAGGAGGTTTTAAAGAGCCATGTACAATCAGCATTTCAAATCGAATGCCGCCCCGTTCGGGCACCCCGTTTATTCGCAGGGCCAAGCCGGTATGGGTTTAGCCGGTCCGACCCCCCCGCCATTTCCCGGCGGCTCCCCCATGACGCCCTTCGGCGCCGTCATGAATCCGCCTGCGGGCCCTTCCGGTCCGGCCGGTACGACGACTCCAGGCATGCTCCCGATCGAACAATCGTTCATCGAGAACATTCTGCGGTTGAATCTGGGCAAAGTGGCAACCCTTTACATGACGTACGAAAACAATTCGCAATGGAATGCCAAAATTTTCAAGGGCCGCCTGGAAGCAGCGGGTCGCGACCACATCATCATCAGCGATCCCCAGACAGGCATGAGGATCTTGCTCCTGATGGTCAACCTGGACTACATCACGTTCGATGAGGAACTTCAGTACGCGTATCCATACGGAGCGGCAGCAATAACCGGCCGGTAAGCCCCTCACATACTGAAAGTACCGGCTTCCCTGCATGCCGGCGAACTCCAAAACCGTCCCTTCCCTAGTAGGGTCGTCCTCCGAGCCGAATCCTGCCAGCAGACGGGTGCTTGAGCCGTCTGCCGCCAAGGCCCCTGACCGTCTACAAGAAGGTTAGGGGCCTACACCTACGTACATAAGCTGACAAGCCCCCCAGAGGAAGACAGAAGGCCGGGTTGGACAAGCCCGAAAGACGCTGGCGAAGGGATCGCCTTCGGCACCAACCCGTTTCATTCCGAATACGATGTCGTCAATGGCAGGTGAAGGGTAACCCCACACGTGGACAGTCATATTGTTTTGAATTGCCACATATGGATCTTAGCCCGGCCTCCGACTACCCAGCGCTCCATCGTCCGCCACCCTCCCGGAGACTGTTCGCTCCCCGCTGCTTCGTACTCGCCGATCCTGGCCGCTTTCAGTTCTCCGTACGCTTCATCGCTCAAACCGCTCCAAATCTCCACGAACAAATTCGGCTGCTCCGTTCCCTCGTAAATCTCCAGATTTTCATATTCCTGTTTCAAAAGGGCCGCCCATGTCAAATAATCAGTACGACTGTTAGCGTCTATCCGATACTCAGCGAACACGATACACATTCTTTTCACTCCTTTAGCGCATTTTGTTTCTAATGAAGCTTTATTTTGTTCAAGAAAATGATACACTACTAGTAATGGACTGCAAATAACGATTGGCAGAAATATGCTTGACCAGGAGGTAAGTCCATGGATACCGGAACCCATCTCGTCATCGGGCTGGGCTTGGCGGGACTCGCTTATATCGATCCTGTCGTTGCTTCAGACCCCGCCGTAGCCACGGCTGTCCTGATCGGGACCGTCGCCGGTTCTCAGGCGCCCGATGCAGATACGCTGCTCCGACTAAAGAACAACGCCGTCTATATCAAGAACCATCGCGGAAAGTCCCATTCTTTGCCTGCGCTGCTCCTTTGGACCGCGCTCATTTCCGGCATGCTCGGCCTCATATTCGACGGCTTGCCGATGCTGCACGTTACGATGTGGGTGTTTATCGCCGTAGCCTTTCACGTTTTCACCGATTTGTTCAACACGTACGGGACACAAGCGGTCCGCCCATTCTCGGAACGCTGGGTGTCGTGGAACATCATTCACATTTTCGACCCTTTCATCTTTCTGTCTCATGTACTCGCCGTCTTTCTCTGGGCGGTACACGCGTTGCCTCCGCAGCTCATCTTCCCGGTTCTGTACAGCGTGATCGCGGTCTATTACGTATGGCGCACCTGGGTCCACTACCGGCTGGAGTCCAGGCTGTATCTGCAGGACCCCGAGCACGTCCCGGGAGAGCGATACACGCTTATACCGACGGTTCATCTGTACAATTGGCAGATTGTGAAGCTCAAGCAGGACGGTTCCTACCGCCTGGGCGAGCTTAAGAGCGGCCGGATTCAATGGATCGATCACGTGCGCTGTGATGAGCACCCGGCGGTCGAAGCCTCCAAATCGCATCCTAACGTTGCTTCCTTCCTGTATTTTACCTCTTTCGCTTGTGCGGAGATGAAGGAACACCCGTGGGGCTATGAGGTTCGTTGGGCCGATGTGCGCTACCGTCACCGTAAGCAATATCCGTTCGTGGCCGTACTGAGGATGGACAAATCGTATGAGACCCTCGACTCTTATGTCGGATGGATGAATGATTCGAAGCTGGAAAAAAAGCTTCGCGTGGACTTGAACTGAGGCTTGGATCGATAGGATCGCAATCGGCAGCCCGGGGCTATGCCGGCAAAGGCGGACAGGTGCGGCGCGAGACGTTCGCGCCCGCCTTTTGCTGCGGTCCCTGCCGAATTCACAGGAAAAAGCCCAGGGAGCGAACTCCCTGAGCTTTGCCGCAAGACCGGTCAAACGATTAGCGGGACTGTTGTCCAGCGATCGCTTGCTCGGCGATTTGCACCAGGCGACGAGTAATGTGACCACCGATTGCTCCAGTGTCACGAGTCGCCATATAACCGTAGTAACCGTCTTGAGGAATTTGAATGCCCAGCTCTTGAGCAACCTCATACTTCAATTGATCCAATGCCTGAGAAGCTTGTGGGACTACCAGAGCGTTGCTGCTGCGGGATTGACCTGCACCCATGTTCAGCACTCCTTTCGATTGGATAATGTCTTTGATGTATTTGCAAGCTTGCAAGCTTATTATGTGCCGGGGGCGCCAAACTATACGCACTTTTGAAAAAAAGTTTTCAGTTTCAAATGTTATAAGCGAGTTCAAAATACGTATGGATGGCTTCATCAAATGACGATTTTTTGAACATCCTTTATAAAAATAAGGAGCTACCTAACCGCTATGAACAAACCGCTCGCACTCCTATATGCCGTGCTCGGCACGGCTTTACTTGCCGCTATCAGCTTCTTCATGGCGGCCGGCAGGCCCTGGATGGCCGTGCTTGCCGCCATCGTCTCCCTTTTCTTCATCGGTTCGGGCTTCATTGTCAAGGCCAGACAACGAAGAAAACGGGAGCAGGAAGCCAAGCCGGGCGAAAACTGACACCCAAGCTGCAAGACAAAGAGCTCATTCCGAAGCAGGATACGCCCGGAATGAGCTCTTTGTCATGGAGATGAAGGGCCGTTCAGAGAATAACATAGCCCATCTTCGACTTAACTTCTCCGAGCGTACGCTCGGCCTGTTCGCTTGCCTTCTCCCTGCCTTCGCGGAGAATCCGCTGAAGGTCGCCCGACTCGCGAATATCCTTGTACTTCTGCTGCAGCGGCTCCAGCAGAGCGACCACCGCTTCGGCGAGTCCTTTTTTGAACGGGCCGTAGCCTTGCCCGGCATACATGGCCTCGATCTCTTCGACCGATTGATCCGTAACCGCCGAATAGATGCTGAGCAGGTTGCTGACCTCCGGCTTATTCACCGGATCGAATTTCACTTCGCGTCCCGAATCGGTCACAGCCCGGCTAATTTTCTTGCGGATAACGTCGGGAGCATCCAGCATGGCGATATAGCTGCCTGCATTCGGATTGCTTTTGCTCATCTTTTTGGACGCATCGTCCAGCGACATAATGCGAGCTCCCACTTCCGGGATGTACCCCTGAGGGATTTTGAACGTATCGCCGAAGCGGCCATTGAAGCGGTGAGCCAAATCCCGCGTCAGCTCCAGATGCTGCTTCTGGTCATCGCCAACCGGAACGAGGTCGGCATTGTATAGCAATATATCGGCGGCCATCAGCGAAGGATAGGTGAATAAACCGACTCCTACCGACTCTTTGCCCTCCGACTTATCCTTAAACTGAGTCATGCGCTCCAGCTCGCCCATATAGGTGAGCGTAGTTAACAGCCATCCAAGCTCGGCATGCCCGCTTACCGACGACTGCAGGAAGATCGTAGCTTGGCTTGGATCGATGCCCGCTGCGAGATACAGCGCCGCTACCGACTCCGTCTGTTCCTTGAGGGCGCCGGGATCTTGCGGCACGGTAATCGCATGGAGATCCACGACCATGAAGTAACAATCATGCGTGTGCTGAAGCTTGACGTAATTGCGCATAGCTCCGATGTAGTTGCCCAGGGTCGGCTGCCCGCTAGGCTGCATGCCCGATAATACTCTTAGCTTCGTCATATCGTAACTACCTCCTGTAATGATTTGGACGGATGACTCTCTCAGACTTGCCTGCCTATTCCTCAATAGGACCTATTCGCCAGACAAAAACAAAAAAGGCCTCTCCCCGCAAGGGACGAGAGACCGTGGTACCACCCTAATTCGCCTGCATGCCGACTCTTGCTTCAATTGTTAACGAAGCCAGACCGAACCTGCAAGCCTTCATGCTCCTGTAACGGGGAGTCAGCCGGAGAGGCATACTGGCGCGCGTGATCGACGGATATTCATCCATCCCCGGGCCCGGGAGGCGGCCGTTCAACCTTCAGCTCAGGGATCCATTCAGTCGATAGCGGTCTGCCGGTTCGCACCACCCACCGGCTCTCTGCCCAGACACGCTGCTCGCCTACTTATTCCCGTCATTGCTTAGTTAAGACATTGTACCGAACAGATATCGGAATGTCAATATCCTAGCCGGCCCAAAAAACTTGTCCTATAGTCAACCTTCTATGCATAAGTTATAATAATAATTACGTTTATAGAAGGAGAAATGGAATCGTGTCCACAACTGTCCAACGCTGGTTGACCAATATTCTAGCCGTCCTGTGCGTTCTGATGCTTTTTCTTATCTTCACGCAAAAACAGCAGCCCGACCTGTCATGGGCCAGCGCGGACACCGTACAAAACTTCAAGACGATGTTCATCAGTATCGTGCTGGAGGCGCTGCCCTTCGTTCTGCTTGGCGTCATCGTCTCGGCCCTGCTGCAGATGTTCGTATCGGAGCAGGCCGTGCGGCGCTGGATTCCCAAGAACCCGGTGCTTGGCGTGCTCTTCGCCTGCCTGCTCGGCATTATTTTTCCTTTGTGCGAATGCGGCATGATTCCGGTTATCCGGCGTCTTATACTTAAGGGTATGCCCATCTATGTCGCCGTCGTATTCATTCTGGCGGGCCCGATCATCAATCCCGTCGTCTACGCTTCGACTTTCATGGCCTTCCGCACCCGACCGGAGATTGCCTATTCCCGTATGGCGCTTGCCTTCTTCGTGGCTGCCGCAGTCGGCTTACTCGTCTATCGTTTCGTCAGGTCGAACCCGCTGCGTCCTCGAAAGGACGACCATCATGCTCATAGTCACTCCCACGAGAGCCATCACCACCATCACCATCCCGAAGCCGGGCATGCTCATCACAGTCACTCCCACAGCCAAAGTGACAAGGATAGTGGCGGATGGGGAGGGAAGTCGCTGAGCGTATTGAGCCATGCATCCGATGAATTTTTTGACATGGGCAAATATTTAATTTTCGGCGCGCTGCTGACAGCCTTGATCCAGACCTTCATGTCTAGGGACAGCCTGGTCGCCATCGGGGAAGGTACCGTCAGCTCTCATCTGTTCATGATGGGCTTTGCTTACGTTCTGTCGCTCTGCTCCACGTCGGATGCCTTTGTCGCCTCATCCTTCGCCACTACCTTTTCAGCCGGATCGCTGCTTACCTTTCTTGTATTCGGCCCAATGCTGGATATGAAAAGCACCCTGATGCTCCTGTCCGCTTTCCGGGTCAAATTCGTTGTCCTGCTGGCTGTTCTTGTCCTTATTGTCACGCTGCTCGGCTCTTTACTGTTCGAACGAATCGTCTTTCTATGAGGTGAATCCCATGAATCCACGCGTTCTAAGCTTTCATCATGCCATCAAGGCACTCATTCTGTTCGGCTTTGCCGGGTACATCGCTTATCTGGTGCAAACCGATCGGATCCTTCTGTACATAGCCCCCCGTATGATCGATTATGTCAAATGGTCGGCGCTCGGTCTCTATGCGGTGGCCGCCTATCAGGCGTATCTGGCTGTCAAAATGCTGCGGGCCAAGCACGAGCCCGACTGCGGCTGCGGGCATGATCATGCCCCTTCCAGGTCCGTTCTGAAGAATACCGTGGTCTACGGCTTGTTTATTCTTCCCCTGCTGCTCGGCTTCATGCTGCCGGACTCAACGCTTGGCAGCAGTCTGGCAGCCAAGAAGGGAATGAATCTAAGCAGCGCCAGCTCGGTTAAGAAAGAGGTCCCGATCACGTCCTCGGAGAGCGAGCCCGGCCATACCCCCGGCGAAACCGGCTCCTCCGGTGCGGATGGAACGGATGGCAGCATAGGAGCGAAGAAGGCCGGAAGGCCCGACCCGCTCGACGATCTGTTCCCTTCAGACAAATTCACCAAGCAGTACGCCGATTATGCGAAGGTCCTTTACCAAAACGATACGATCCAGGTATCGGAACAATTTTTCATGGAGACTCTTACGTCCATCGACCTTTATCTCGACCGCTTCGTCGGCAGGAAGCTGGAGCTGACCGGCTTCGTCTATCGGCAGGAGGAGATGAATGACCGGCAATTCGTCATCGGCCGCTTCTCGATCCAGTGCTGCTCGGCGGATGCCGCTCCATTCGGCGTGCTGGCCGAATACGACAGAGCCAAAACGCTCGAAACCGACGGGTGGGTCACCGTTACGGGTAAAATCGAAAAGACAACATTCAACGAGGCGGAAATTATGGTGCTTAAGGTCGAAAAAGTCGTCAGAGCCGAGCCTGCCAAAACGCCTTATGTGTATCCGAACATGAACTTCGGCTCGTAAGCCGACCGTGCAGGCAGGCACATATCGTCTTAACAAACCTAAAGCATCCTCCCTGGCGCCTGAGCGGAGAGGATGCTTTAGGTTTTGCGGGGGAGCACAGCTGACTAATTCGAAGCTGCCGACTGCTGCCGCTTCTGGATAGCATGAACCCCCATCACCACGACAATCAGCTCCTGCATCGATAGAGCCGAATAATTGCTCAGCTCGAACGCAGCCGAAGCGAACATCCCACTCACCCGGCGGAATTCGGCCGCTGTTTGTCCGTCACTGGAAGTTACCGTATATTCCCGGGAAAAAGCTCCGGCTTCGATAGTAAAGAGGCCATATCTCGAGCTATCGTACTCGTACCGCTTCGACAAGAAGGAGAGCCTCGGCCTAAGCATACCGATTTCTTGATCGCCCCCGCTATAAACCATCCACTTATTCGAGAAGAAGCGAAATTTGCCACTGTACGAAGCTAGCTCCGTCAAACTCCGGACCGTCACCCCGGCCTGAAACATGGTGTGTAGGTCCAAGCTGCCGATCTGCCGTTCCTCTTCATCCCAAATCTCGGTTTCACCGCTTGACAAGAAGTTATCGCGAAAATAGACAGTACGTGCTTCCATCTTTCTCCCTCCCTTTCCCGACTTCACTTTCTAGGATGTACGTAACGGACAGGGAAATAGTTTCATGGGCTGCCCACCGAGTCCGAGGGAACTAAGGCAGGTTGGAAGGTCATCCGAGATAGCCCCGCTCAAGCCGGGTATTTCTCGGACAGCTCGTTCATCAGCCTGCGTACGGTAGCTAAGGTATCCTCATAAAGAGGCTTATAGTTCAACGGCTTCACGAAGGCGAGAAAGGCTTCGCCGATAGTCATGATCTGACGCGCATACGCGGCGCGGTCTACTACATACCGCGCCAGCGTGCGAGGCTCTGCTCCTTGCCGCTCCTCTACCTCCACCAGCTCCAGCAGCGGCCTGTCGGTGAGATGGCCGACGATGAACGAGAAGCCTCGGCATTCCGGATCTCCGCAGCCGCATATAAAGAAGGGGACCTTGTCCCAAGCCTGAACGCCGGCCCACCGGTCGGGGCATACATCCCCCAGCGCACTTTGCAGCAGAGCCGGGAGACCGACATCGATGCAAAGCGGCTCATCAATGACGGTCTCACCGTCGATATCGAGTCGGACATCGGCATGCACGATTTGCAGATCGGCGTCAAACGACCAGTTGCGATAACTTAAAGTAAAAGACATTTCCGTTTCATCCCTTCATTACTCCGGGTGGACAGATTTACCAATTTTATGACCGTTTAGAAGTCTGCGAATGTTGCATACTACCTATCAGAACGGAGGTGATATCAATGGGTGCAGGACAATCCCGCAGCAGCAACGCCCTGGTCGTGCCGCAAGCTTCCCAGGCTTTGGACCAGCTGAAGTACGAAGTTGCTCAAGAACTGGGCATTCAAATTCCGCAAGACGGTTACTATGGCTTCATGGCTACCCGTGATACGGGAGCGATCGGTGGTCATATCACTCGCCGCCTCGTTCAAATCGCCGAGCAGCAACTGGCCGGCAAATTCTCCCGATAATGCTTCACCACGAATACTTAGGGGCGGCTCCACCACGGAGCCGCCTTTTCCTGAGCCATCTATTTTTAGTATAAACGATAGGCGCGCTATTTGTCCCTGTCTGCCTCCTCACGCAAAAGCGCGGAGCCGCAGAACACGCATAGCATTCAACACGGCAAGCAGGGTAACGCCCACATCCGAAAAAACAGCCTCCCACATCGTAGCCAACCCCATAGCGCCAAGCAGCAGGAATATAGCTTTGACCCCCAGCGCAAAGCCGATATTTTGCCAAACAATGCGGCGAGTCCGCTTAGCTATATAGATCGCTGTGGGCAGCTTGGACGGTTCGTCAGTCATAATGACGATATCCGCCGCTTCGATAGCTGCATCCGAGCCAAGTCCTCCCATGGCAACGCCGACATCGGCTCTCGCCAGTACCGGCGTATCATTGATGCCGTCACCAACAAACAATATTTTTTCTTTAGCCCGCTTATGAAGCTCCAATTGTTCAAGCTGTGCCACTTTGTCCTGAGGCAGCAGCTCCGCGTAAGCCTCATCCATGTCTAGCTGCTTGCGCACGGCCTCCGCGACGGCATGGGAATCGCCGGTCAGCATGACCGTTTTCTTGATACCTAACTGCTTCAATAAACGAATGGCCTCTTCCGAATCGTCCTTGACCTCATCAGAAATAACGAGATATCCCGCATATGCTCCATCGACAGCCAGATGAACAAGGGTGCCTGCGTCCTCAGGCGGGGCGAAGCGGATACCGGCTCTACTCATCAGCTTCGCATTCCCGGCCAGGACATCCCTTCCTTGAATCTTGACCTGAATACCATGACCCGGGATTTCATCATACCCCTGCAGCCGCTCCTCCTCGATGGTCTTTCCATAAGCTGAACGGATCGATTCTGCGATAGGATGGGTAGAATACAGCTCCGCGTAAGCAGCAACCTCGAGAAGCTCATCCTGGGTCCGTTCTCCCGCAGGAATTATCGCGGTGACGGCAAAAGCGCCTTTCGTCAATGTTCCGGTCTTGTCGAACACTACGTATTTCACGTCGTTCAAAGCTTCCAGATAATTGCCGCCCTTCACGAGGACGCCGGCTTTCGAAGCGGCGCCAATCCCTCCGAAGAAACCAAGAGGAATCGAAATCACCAGCGCGCATGGACAAGAAATCACCAGAAAGATAAGCGCCCGGTAAACCCACTCCGAAAAAGCAGCGCCGCTGATCACAAGCGGAGGCACCAGGGCAAGCAGAAGCGCAATACCGACAACGACAGGCGTATAGTAACGTGCAAATTTCGTCACAAAATGCTCCGTCGGCGCCTTCTTATTGCTCGCATGCTCGACAAGCTCCAAAATTTTCGAGACCGTCGACTCTCCGAATTCCTTGGCTACCTCCACAGTAAGCACACCGTTTTTATTCATAAAGCCGCTCAGCACGACACTGTCGGCTTCGACTTCTCTTGGGGCCGACTCCCCTGTCAGAGCCGAAGTATCGACCGTTGACCGGCCGCTGATGACCTTGCCGTCCAAGGGAATCTTCTCACCCGGCTTGACCACGATCAGATCCCCGATGCGCACATCCTCCGGCGCCACCCGGCGGGTGCCGGCTCCATCCTGGAGATTGGCATAGTCGGGCCTGATATCCATCAGCGAGCTGATCGACTTGCGGGAACGGTTGACGGCCATGCTCTGGAACATCTCCCCCACCTGATAGAAGAACATCACCGCAACGCCCTCCGGGTATTCCTGGATGGCAAAAGCGCCAAGCGTCGCGACCGTCATTAGAAAATACTCATCAAATAGTTGACCGCGGCCTATGTTTTTGAGCGCCTGCAGCACAATATCCCCGCCGATCACCACATAGGCGGCCAGGAACAGGGCCAGCTCCAGCCATCCCGGCAACGAAGCCAGCACAGCCGTTCCGCAAAGCACAGCCCCGGCTGCCAGGCGAACCGCCATTCTTCCTACCTGGCCCGTGCCATGCGAGTGGGAATGTCCCTGGTTCTCATCCTCATGCTCATGCGCGTGCCCGTTAAGATCCTCTTGGGAATGCGCTTCGCGTTCCTGCGCATGCTCCGCGTTCCCCCGGGTACGATCCGTCTCATCGTCATGAGCGTGCCGTTGGGCGAGCTTCTCGCTTTCCTGCGAATGTCCCGCCTGAGCACCGCTCGCCCGCTTCCGCAGGCGGGCGCCTGAAGATGCGCTTATACCGGACGGCAGCCGCTGATTCCTCGCTTGGACGCGGATATGAGGCTCCAGGCGATTCACTGTGTTCGTCACCTCGGTAGTGATCGTATCCTCCTGTCCTTTTCGAGCCTGGAACGTTAAGATTTGAGTTACAAAATTAACCGAGCAAGAGACCACGCCTTCCACTTGGGCGACTCCCTTTTCAATTTTGGCCGCACAATTGGTACAATCCAAACCCTCTAGCAGCAGTTCACGCTTCACCGTATGTTCAGCTGATTCCAAGGCAATTCCTCCCCCAAGAAAGCAATACATGAGTATACGTTCATATGTTATCTCCATTATATGCTTGCAGCTTGCTGAGGTCAATTCGTAAAATTCCAAGAAGCGAAAGAAGGGAAGGCTGCCGCTTCGACAGTCTCCCTCTTCATTGACGTTCATATACATGCCGGCCCTAACTTCCTATCCGCGGCTTTCCTTCAGGATCAGAGTTCCATTGTGAATAAGAAAAAGGCACGGCCTCCTCATTGTTTTGAGCAGCTGTACCTTTCCTGTATCAAAAGAACTTCTCTTCAGCGCCTCCGCCTAAGAAGCAGTGGCCCTCGTGCGTTATCGAATAAAATAAATAAATGATGAGAGCTGAATCTTCTACCAGTCCCGAGGTTTATTTCTAGGGGAACTAAGCAAATTTGCCATGTTATAATTGGATTCGAAGGTTACCGACGTGCAAAGTAAATCCTTTCGCATGGCAAATTCGAACTGAATCTCTCCATGCGACCATTTCTTCAGCTTTAACGACTCCAATGCCGTTTGCCGGAAGGATAATTGATGGCTCTCCGACAAGCCGCTCTCCGCTTTCTTGACCTCCGTCCCCTTACTTTCCAGCGGAAAAGCGCGAATACCAAATTTCCCCACCATGTTGTTGCGGATCTGCACGAAAACCGTTCCCGAAGTCAAAGAAGTAAGCTCCTCCTTCAATTCGCGAAATACGAGATCCAATTGTCTGGCCAACGGAAGTTGCTCCAGAATCATAGCATAGCTCCTTTCATTTTAATAATATGGAATATTATGTATTACAGGTCTGCAGACCCATTATAAGACAACGATTACAATAATTCAACAAGAATTAACTTTTTTCGGCACTTTTTTCTATTTTCAAAATTACATCTATTTTCCTAAGCATATAGACCAAAACTTCCATTCAGTGGTATAATTACCCACAGGACCAAGACCGAACAATGAGTCGTTAATCCTATATCATCTTTGAAGGGGTCGTTAGGTATGAACTGGTTTTCCGGATTATCGTTCAAATCCAAGCTGCAGATCGGCTGCTACTCGATTGTTGCCCTTTATTCCATTGCCCTGCTGATCTTTATTTTGCGAGCCGAATCGGGCATGGTACTGGGCCTCGTCTTCCTGGCAGCGATGATCGGCTTGAGCTTCCCCTTTGTAAGCTTCCTTGAGAGAGCGCTTACAGAACCGATCAGCGATATGTCGCGAGCGGCACTTAGCATATCCAAAGGAGATTTCACTGCAAAGATTGCGATCCAGTCCAATGACGCTCTAGGCGAGCTGGCCAATTCCTTCAACCGGATGACCGAGAAGCTTCGCGAAATTTTGACCGAGACCGGGAAGGCTTCCCGCCAAGTATCGGACTCCAGCCGGGACATCTATAACAAAAACGAGACCATGAAGGCCGTGCTTGAGGATGCCGCTACCGCCGCCAATGAATTGGCCGCAGGCGCTAACCAGATCTCCGAGGAAATCAGCGGAGTCTCCGCCGCAACCAAGGATATCGAGCAGATGGTGGCCAACTATACGGATTCCACCCGAGAGATGAACTCCCGTTCGGGCCAGATGTTGTCACTTGTGAACAAAGGGCTGCGATCCGTGGAAACGCAAAGCGACGGCGTCCGCAAAAACGTCGAAGCGACCGCCAATGTGTCACAAACGATCCACTCTCTTGCTGAGCTTACCAATGGCATCTCCACGATCACCCGCTCCATCTCGGATATTGCCGAGCAGACGAATCTGCTTTCTCTGAACGCCTCCATTGAAGCGGCGCGCGCAGGAGAGCATGGCAAGGGCTTCGCCGTCGTAGCTCAGGAAGTCCGGAAGCTGGCGGAGGAATCGACGACTTCGACCCGAGAAGTATTCAATCTGGTCCTCAGTATAGAGGAGGGCATCAAGCAGGCGCTCGCTTCTATGACCCAGAACGAGGAGGTTGTACAGGAACAAACCAGGTTGATCGCGGAGACGGAAGCTGTATTCGCCGAGATCGTCAGCAGCGTATCCTTCATCACCGAGCAGATCTCTACCTTCGCCCGGGAAAGCGAGCAGATGCTCTCCAGCGCGCAGCACATATCCGCAACCATGGAAAACATCTCCGCTATCACCGAGCAGTCCGCAGCCGGTACTCAGGAAGTGTCCGCTTCCATGGGTGAGCAGATTGCCGCTGTACAGGCGATCGTGTCCCAATCGGAGAATATGACGCGGCTGGTTACTCAGCTTCAACAGACCATGAGTATTTTCAAGCTGTAAAAAGGCTGCCCCGAACCCAAAGGAAACACCCCCAAGACTATGCAAGCTAGCTCTTGGGGGTTAGTATGTGATAGCTCAGACCGTCCGCCTAGGTTAAGCGCAAAAACTCCTCCACATCGGCGACGGACAGATCAAGCGCCCGCTGCCAGAAATCCGGCTTGCGCAGGTCTACGCCCAGATGCTTCTCGGCCAGTTCCTCAACGGTCATGCGTCCCGTATCCCGAAGCAGGGCAATATACTGCTCCTCGAACGCCTCGCCCCTCTGCAGCGCCTCCGCGTATAACCCTGTACTGAACATATAGCCGAACGTGTAAGGGAAATTGTAGAACGGAACCTCCGTAATGTAAAAATGCAGCTTGGACGCCCAAAAATGCGGATGGTATTCGCCCAGCGCATCGCGGAATGCCCGCTTCTGCGCGCTTAGCATAAGTTCATTGAGCCGTTCGGTGCCGACGAGGCCCTGTCGGCGTTCCTCGTAAAACTCGGTTTCGAACAGGAAACGAGCATGGATATTCATGTAGAAGGCCACCGAGCGCTGGATTTTATCCTCCAGCAGGGTCAGCCGCTCCGCTTCACTTGCAGCTGCCTTCACTGCTGCATCGGCCATTACCATCTCGGCGAAGGTGGAAGCCGTCTCCGCCACGTTCATCGCATAGTCCTGAGCGAGAGCGGGGAGATCGTTCATCACATGCTGATGATAGCCATGACCCAGCTCATGCGCCAGCGTGGCCACATTGGAGGCCGTGCCGGCATAGGTCATAAAAATTCGCGTTTCCTCGCTGGCCGGAAACGACGTGCAGAAGCCTCCGGGTCGCTTGCCGTCGCGATCCTCCGCCTCGATCCATCGGTTCTCAAACGCCATGACGGCAAAGTCCGCCATCTTCGGACTGAATCGGCGGAACTGCTCGACGATGAGCGCCGCCCCCTGGTCATAGCTGAATGTCAGACTTCCTTCACCGACAGGAGCCTCTACATCGTACCAGTTCAGCTTCGGAACACCGAGCAGCTTGGCCTTACGTTCCAGATAGCGCAAGAAGCTATCCTTGCCGCCTTCAATCACACTCCACATCGCGTCCAGCGTCTCTTGGGACATCCGGTTGATCGCAAGCGGCTCCTTATGCAGCTCCTGCCAGCCCCGGCGCTCATACAGCTTCAGCCGAAAACCGGCGAGGTGATTGAGCGCATCCGCGCAATAGTCGGCATGCTCCGCCCACTTCTCTTCCCACAGACGGAACAGCTTCTGCCGCACCTCCCGATCCGGACTGTGCATCCGGTTCGCCGCCTGGCCCGCCGACAGCTCTTTGACAGTGCCGTCCTTCTCCTCATAGGAGATCCGGAGCTTGCTCACCGTCGTATTGTATAGCTCTCCCCAGCCATGATACCCGTCGATGGCCAGATCATTAATCAGCGCTTCCTGCTCAGGCGGCAGCTTATCGGCAGCCAAAGCCCGCCGTTCCTCCAGAGGATAAGTAATGTCCGCTACCTCGGGATTCGCCAGCAGTGCCGCCCAAGCTTCCTTACCGACGCGTGTCAGCAAATCGTCGAACAGCGTCAGAGCTGTCGCATAGTCCGCTTCGATCGCCTTCACCCTGCCTCCCAGCATAACGGCCGCCTTATCATGTTGATTCTCCGCCGCCAAGCATCCGGTGAAGGAGGCTGCCTCCCGCAAAGAAAGCACGACCCTCTGCAGCAAATCGATCACAGGCAGCAGCGTATCCGCCTCGCCTGCCGTCTGTGGAGCCTTGAGCTCTCTGAGCCGGGCGTGCAGCTCCTTCAAATCTTCTTCCAGCTGGACCAGATACTTCCCGAACGATTCCGACCGGCTTCCGCCCGGGAAAAACTTGTCCAGATCCCATGTTTGAGGCAATGGACTTTGCATTGGAAACATCGCACCCTTCTATCCTTAGTCATGAAGAACCCGTTGTAAGATGGAACCCTAGCTGAACTCTCCTTCCATTAAACCATAGTCGGAGCTTATCCCCAAATACGATTGTACGCTAATCGGTTGAAAGCCGGGTACGGGTTGTGGTTAAATGAAATCATACCGGATGGGGAGTGAAAACGATGAGACCCTTGCAAATTTCACCGGAAACCGCACAGAAGCTGGCCAAGCAATTAAATGTGCCCCTGGAGCATCTGATGCACATGCCCCAGCATATCCTGCTGCAGAAGCTGGCAGAGCTTGCACAGGCCAAGCCGGAAGGCGAGCCTTCAGAAGCGGACCCTGCGCCCGGCAAGCCGGGATCGGAGTAACGAGCCATGATTCCTTTCGAGCATACCTGGCCTTATGACCGCGTCGGCCAAGATCTCTACATTCCAGGCTGCCCCTTCTGTTCGCAGGAGCATATCCTGCTGCCGCTGGGTCAACGGGAGCTGGACGAGCTTAAGGACGGCGTCAAGAAGCTGCTCGTTCTTCCTTGCTGCCGCAACAGATTGACGCTCGTAGAGGCAGATGCGGATTATCTGCTTGCGAACCGGCCGCTGCGCCGCAGCGCCAGGTAGACGGGCACGGACTGCAACAAAAAATGCTTAAAGCGCTGCTCGTCAGGCGAGCCGCTTTAAGCATTTTTTTGTCGTCAAGCAAGTCCGCCCTAGATATTCGAAGCGTCCTCGCTTAACTGGAGCTTCCGCTCCTCCATTTCTTCTCGAACGGCCTGCCACTGCTCGCGGCATGCCCGGATCATCCCCGCATCCATAATGCTTTTGTCATTGACCACGCGGGAAAACCATTTGACCGCTTCGTTGAACTGGCTCAGCCGCCGATGAAGCTCCCCGATCAGGTACATCAGCCTGGCATTGTTCATCTCGCCGGCTTCCGTCTCAAAGGCGCGTATGTATTCCTCCAGCGCATACTGAAGGAACCGCATTTCCTGTTCCGCGTCCCCTTTGCTTCTGTACAGCCAGGCGATCTGATGCAGCAGGCCGGCTGTCAGCCTTGCCTTTTCATTGACCGTCTGCGCACAAACAAGCGCCAGCTTGTAGGCGTACAACGCGTCCTCCCAGCGACGCTCTCCACCGAAATCCTTATACGTCCACTGGGCTCCGATCTTCTCCTGAAATATCTTCATCTGGGGAGGAGTCAGTTTATCCTTCGAGTTCTCCGTGCCAGCGAAGCCGCAGGACGGGCAAATCCGGACCACGTAATAATCCGGGTTTACATCCTTGTAATGCAGACAAAAATCCGTGTCCGATTTCACCGGTTTTTTGAAGCTCGGCCGGACCCGGGAGGATTTAAATTCGCCTTCGCACTGCGGACACTTCACCTTGGCCTGAAATAACGGTTCTACCACGCGTACCTTCCTTCTGCTAATGAATCCCTAGCTGTTGATAAAATGATATGCCGGACCCTTCAGACGTTCCAATGCGGCCAGCTGCAAACTGCGCTCCAAACCGACCTCTTCCAGAGCCTGAGCCATGCATCCAAGCCACGCCTTGGCCCGCTCCTCCGTGATCGGGAACGGCAGATGCCTGGCCCGCATCATCGGATGGCCATGGTGCTCCGAGAACAAGGCCGGGCCACCGAAGAACTGGCTTAAAAACATGTACTGCTTATCCATGACAGGCGTAATATCCGCTGGAAACAGCGGTCCCAAGAGCGGATGTGCCTGCACCTTGGGATAGAAGCTTTCTACAAGGCGGCGGATGCCTTCCGCTCCGCCTAGAGCTTCATAGAAAGTCTTCTGGTGGTCCTTCGCTTCCTCTGACATCGCCACTCAGCTCCTTAACAAAAAAGATGCTAACGCATAAGCCTTAGCATCGTGACCGATCCCCAATCTCCGCGGAGTATGATTGCCTTCTCGCTCCGCTTCAGCTATACGTCTTCTTCACCTGAGGTCATCAGATTTTCCCTTATGACATAAACGAATGCGCATACGAGAATTCCAGCAACAACACCCATCATAAGGATCACTCCCATTCTCATATTAGTGCCATTGTACCATAAAACGACCAAACTTTCAGCACTTTTGTAAGCCTTCCCAATATTTTTGGCTGCCCCTGCGGCTCCTTGTACAAGCATGTCTCCGAGCGGGCCGTCATATACCAGAGAGACAGGCTTTTTTTATGGAAAGGAAGTGATCCGGGTGCGAACCGCAAACCCCTCGCTGCTGGCGGCCGCACTGGCAGCGGCTGTGCTGGCCTGCCTGATTCTGGTATATCCCGAAGCGTCGCTCCATGCCTCAGTAAAGGGTATAGCGATCTGGTGGGATGTGCTGTTTCCCGCCTTGTTCCCGTTCTTCGTTATATCGGAGCTGATGCTGGGGATCGGAATCGTTCATTTTTTCGGCATGCTGCTTGATCCGATGATGCGCCCGGTGTTCCGTGTACCGGGAATCGGCGGCTTTGTCATGGCCTTGGGGTTCGCTTCGGGTTATCCGGTGGGGGCCAGAATGACCGCCCAGCTGTACGAGCAGCGGCTCGTGACCCGTGAAGAGGGCGAGCGCCTGGTCGCCTTCACCACTTCCTCCGATCCTATCTTCCTGATCGGCGCTGTCGCCGTAGGCTTTTTCCACAACGCAGCGTTAGCCGGCATTCTTGCTGCCGCTCATTATGGAGCAGCCCTGGCCGTCGGCTTGCTGATGCGGTTTCACGGCAAGCGTTCCGCGGGTAATGACTGGCAGCAGCTCCGGGAAAACGGCAGTCCTCTTCGCCGTGCCGGACTATGGAAACAAGCGTTCGAGGCCATGCATCAAGCCCGCCTGCAGGACGGAAGACCGCTTGGCGTTATAACAACCCAAGCACTCTCCTCGGGGCTTCAGATGTCATTTGTTATCGGCGGACTCGTCGTATTTTTCTCAGTCCTTATGGAGGTGATGTCATCAGCAGGGACGCTAGCCTATATTTATGCGGGCGTACAGACGCTTCTGCATAGCGTAAACATGCCCGTCGTCCTCGCTCCCGCCGTCGTAAACGGCTTCTTCGAGGTAACCCTCGGCGCGAAGGCAGCCGGCGGCACTACAGGCATTCCGCTCGTGTATCAGGTAGCGGCTGCGGCATGGGTACTATCCTGGGGCGGTATGTCCGTGCATGCCCAGATCGTCAGCGTGCTGCATCATACCACGCTTCGATACGCTCCTTTTGCCGTCGCACGGTTTATCCACGGGCTGCTCGCCTCTGTACTTGTATTCCTGCTGTGGGAACCTCTGGCCACCCGCTTCGGGGTAAACTCCCCAGCCTCCTGGCAGGCGATCGACATGACGCGGCCAGTCGCTGCCTGGGTTCAGCACACGATGCCGCAATCATTCCGGCTTCTGGCCGGCATGCTTGCCGTGCTTCTTCTGCTATCCGCTTGCTGTTACTTTCTTCGCCTGTGCATGAACCGCCTTCGTTCATAAAATACTAACAGAAAACGGCCCCGGAGAAATCGTCTTTACCAAATCTTTAACTTGAGGTGACTCCATGTCCACGTTGTTCCCGGCATCATCCGTTCAACTGCCTGCCGCTCTTGCAAGACTTCCTGAGCTTGCCTACAATCTATGGTTCAGTTGGAATGATGGCGCCAAAGCGCTGTTCGCCGATATCGATGCCGAGCTGTGGCACTTGTCTCGCCACAATCCCGTTCAGCTGTTAACCGAGGTGTCCGCGGATACATGGGAAAGACTTGCAGCCGACGAGTCGTTCCTGAAGCGATATGACGCCTTGTTCAAGCAGTTTGACGACTATATGAATGCCCCGGCCTGGTTTGTCCAGCATTACCCCCAGCATACCGGGCAGGCCATTGCTTACTTTTCCGCGGAATTTGGCTTCCATGAATCCTTGCCCATCTATTCGGGCGGACTAGGCGTCCTTGCCGGCGATCACTGCAAATCCGCCAGCGACCTCGGCGTTCCCTTGATTGGAGTCGGCTTGTTATACAAGAAGGGCTACTTCAATCAGAAGCTGGATGCTCAGGGCCATCAACTGGCCGAACATGTCGTCTATGACTTCGGAAAGCTGCCGATTCGACCTGTAACGGCTACGGCTACAGCTGCGCAAGCAAGCGTACAGTCCACTGATGCAGACGCACCCGCGCCAGACACCCCTGCCGTCCCTGCAGCCGAAGAGCTGCATGTCACGGTAGCGGTGGGAGAACGAACCGTCCATCTGAAGGTTTGGCAGGCCCAGATCGGACGTATCCGGGTCCTGCTGCTCGATGCGGATCTGGAGGCAAACAGTCCTTGGGACCGCGAGCTGACCGCGCAGCTGTACGGGGGCACGCAGGACGTCCGCATCGCACAGGAGATTTTGCTCGGGGTAGGGGGCGTGCGGGCGCTGCGGGCGCTGAATATCCCCACCGGCGCCTATCATATCAATGAAGGACATGCAGCCTTCCTGTCATTCGAACGATTGAGGGAGCAGATCGACAGAGGACTCCCTTTCCATGTCGCGCTCGAGGTTGTCCGCGCCAGTACGATTTTTACGACGCATACGCCAGTAGCGGCAGGTCATGACGCCTTCCCTCTCGACATGTTCGACTATTACTTTGCCAAGCTGTTCGCCGACTATCCTGCCTTGCGTCACGCGTTGACCAGCCTTGGATTCGACGAGCAGAAGCGGCTGTTCAATATGACTTATCTGGCCTTGAATACTTCCTCCCTCCGCAATGGGGTCAGCAAGCTCCATGGCTCCGTGTCCCGTGAGATGTTCCGCCGCTTTCACGGCAATATCGATGCACGGGAGGTCCCGATCGGACACATCACCAATGGCGTCCATCTCAACACCTGGCTCGCCCCGCAGCTCAAAGAGCTCTTCGACCGGTTTCTTCCGGGCAAATGGAATCAGCGTCAAACCAATCGGGATGTATGGAAGGCGGTTGAGCTGATTCCGAACGAATCGTTATGGAAGGTGCATGAGGAGCTCAAGGAAACGATGATTCGTCTGGCACGGACCAACCTGGCCGAGCAGCGTCGCCGTAACGGGCTTCCTGAAGAGCAGATAGAGAGCGCCCGCAGCTGCTTATCGAAGCATACCTTGACGATCGGTTTTGCCAGACGCTTTGCTACCTACAAACGGGCAAATCTCATCTTCAGCGATCTGTCGCGGCTCGACAGACTGGTCAACGATCCCGAACGGCCCGTTCAGTTTGTATTCGCAGGCAAAGCTCATCCGGCCGACCGTCCCGGGCAGGCGATGATACGCGAAATTCATAAAATTTCCCAGCTGGATCGGTTCAAGGGAAAAGTGATACTACTTGAAAATTACGATATGAATTTGGCGCGTGCGCTCTTGCAGGGTGTGGATATATGGCTCAATAACCCGCGGCGTCCCTACGAAGCCAGCGGAACGAGCGGACAGAAGGCCGCCATGAACGGCGTCATTAATTTTAGCGTGCTGGACGGCTGGTGGGAGGAGGGCTATGACGGCAGCAATGGATGGAGCATCGATTCGGACACGGATGCCGACTGGGAAACTCAAGAGCGTCAAAATATCGAATCCATCTACCGGCTGCTGGAGAACGAGATCATTCCTTTGTATTACAATCAGGGTACGCTGCCCACTCAATGGGTAGAGAGAATGAAGCGTTCGATCCGGACCCTGGCCCCGGTGTACAATACGGACAGGATGGTAACGGATTATACCGCCCATGCTTATGTGCCCTCCCTGATCAGGACGCAGCGCTTTGTTTCCAATTCGTATGAAGAGGCAAGAAAGGTAGCGGATTATAAAAAGTTTATGCTCGACAACTGGCATCACCTCCGCGTTATTGAAGTAAATGATGCCCTCTCGGGCAGCAAGCAGGCACAAAGCCCTGCAGAGCTTAAGGAAGCCACGGCGACCGTTCAGTTCGGTCCGATCTGGTATCAGGATACGGCGGTTGAACTGGTGTACTACGAGGAGTCTGCCGGAGGCTGGCAGCAGGTTGTCGTTCCGATGGAGCCTGCGAGGCAGCTTGGCGAAGGGCTGTTTATGTACCGGGCGAGCATCCCTTCGCATCTGCGGCATGGCGCCCACTTCAGCATACGAGTTCATCCGGTGAGTCCCAGCTTCGCCACCAGCTTCGAGCTTCCGCTTGTCAAAACTTACTAAAGAACACGCGGGATGCCGCTTCGTGCCAACGAAGCGGCATTTTGGCCGTTCGGGCGACTATACTTCAACGAACTTAACGAAACTAAGACGGCCCGTTCTTCGTATGAAGGATTAATCCTAGCTTACGCTTCAACAGAAAGGGGATACCTCATGAAAAGTATAAAGCCTGGGCGCGGCCCTTCCGCTATGGGAGCGGCCGGCAGTTTATTCAGTGTCATTTTCGGCCTATTCTGGACCATCATAGCCTTCAGTATGACGCGGAACTCCCCGTTTCCGATTGTAGGCATCGTGTTTCCGTTATTCGGCATTCTGTTCATCGGGATCGGCATTGTCCAAACGATCTATCATTTCAAAAATGCGATCGGCCGTAACCGGATGTCCACCTTCGATATCGTCGATGCCCGGGACGAGCCCGACCCGCTGGAACGTTACGTCCCTGCCTCCACACGATCGCGCTTCAACGAAGCTGTCCGGGAGCAGCCGCACGGGGACGTCAAGCCGGGGATTAAACAATTTTGTCCGTACTGCGGCCAGCGGCTGGAAGCGGAGTACGTGTATTGTCCGAGCTGCGGCAAAAAGCTTGAGTGACCGATCGGATCGATAAAATTCCGAATGGACAGCGCTACATTGTGTTATGGGACAAGATTGTTTATGATGGATGGGAAGTGGCGGTTTCTTACGAAAACCTGGAGCTATACCTTACGAAGTGGTTTTCTTACGAAAACCTGGAGCTATACCTTACGAAGTGGTTTTCTTATGAAAACCTGGAGGAGGACTACCCGTTGAAGTACAATGTCGTTAACCGCGGTGACGAAATTTCGATTCAATTAATGCATACGTTCCATAGCTTGATCCAGAGGTTCGGGCTCACGCAAGATGAGGAAAACCCCGATATCGTGCTGTCCATCGGTGGAGACGGCACACTGCTGCATGCTTTTCACCGGTATAAAGAACAGCTCGACCATATCGCTTTTGTGGGCATACATACAGGCCGCCTCGGCTTTTTCGCCGATTGGAAGCCGGATGAGGTGGAGCTGCTGGCCCAGTTGATGGGGGAAAGCGCACAGCAGGATGATCTCCGCGTCGTCAAATATCCGCTGGTCGAAATTCAAATTACGACACAGAACGGCATCGAGACGGAGCTTGCCTTGAACGAATTCACGTTGAAGGGCGTAGATGCTACGCTAGTGGCCGAGCTGCACATTAACGATGAGCTCTTGGAAACGTTCCGGGGCGACGGCATCTGTATATCCACTCCTTCCGGCAGTACCGCGTACAATAAAAGTCTGGGCGGAGCCATCGTGCATCCTTCCCTGGATGCGATCCAAATTGCCGAAATCGCCTCGATTAATAATCGGGTCTATCGTACGCTAGGATCGCCCATCCTGCTGCCGAAGCATCATCATTGCGATATTTATCCGCGTGCCAGCCAAAATATTATCCTGTCTCTAGACCATGTCTATATGCAGCGCAACGATGTTCTGTCCATTCGCAGCATGGTAGCCGCAGGCAAAAAGGTGAAGTTTGCCCGCTTCCGCCCTTTTCCTTTCTGGAGCAGAGTGCGCGAGGCCTTCATCGGCTACGATATGCTGTAGCTTGAACCGGTTGCTTGTCCCAAAGGGTAAAAAAGACCTTTCTCTAGTCCGCTTGATCGGGACGGGAAAGGTCTTCTCGTTTACATGAGCACAGATCGGATCAAACGCGCGAGGACTCCTGCCTCGGCTTAGGTCCGTTGTTCGGATTGGAATGGCCCTTGTGCGGCTTGGGAGGACGGTTATGGGCAGCGCCGGAATGTCCGGCAGCGCGGCTGCCTTGCTCCTGGCGATCGGTGCGTTCCTGACGTTCGCCCCGATCCTGACGCTCCCCACGGTCCGTGCGTTCGCCCGGTCCGGAGCGTTCTCCCCGATCTTGACGATGCGAGCCCTGAGGCTGTCCCCCTTGGCGATGCTGACCGCCGGGCTTTCCGTCCTTCTGACGAAAGCCTCCCTGCTTGCTGCCTCCGCCTTGTTTGCCGGCGCTATCTTGCTGGTGTTTGTCCTGGTGCCCGCGTCCGCCCTGCTGCTGACCGTATCGTCTCTCGCCGTGGTGGTGATTCCCTTTGCCGCCCTGACGATCCGGTTGCTTCGTCTCATCGCTTACCGACGATGTATGAACAGCGGCGGCCTGACGCGCGGCGATCTGATCCTTGCGCTCTTGGGCCCTATGCTGTCTGGCGCCTTGCGCCTGCTCGTACTCCTCCTCGGCCAGCGCGGGCTCGCCGGCAGGGTCCGAAGGCGACGGCTCCCTGGTAGCTACCTTCTCGATAATGAAATAGGCGCAGCCGAAGTTGCAATATTCATTCAGATAATCCTGTATCGTGGAAATAATCGTATCCTTCGTTCCCTTAGGATGCGTATCCTTAAAAAAACCTCTCAGCCGAAGCTGACTGTAGCCCCAATCGCCCACGACATAGTCGTAGCGGTCCAGCACCTCGCTATAGCGGTCGCGAAACGCTTCCGGACGCCAGCCGTTTTTATGGTCGACAAGAACCTCATACGTTTTATTGGCAATATGGATCACGATTCGTGCCTCCTCTGGTTACGACTGCTGGGCCGACTTCACCTGATCATGGGCGTGATAAGAGCTTCGAACGAGCGGTCCGGATTCCACGTGCTTGAACCCGCGCTTCATGCCTTCCGCCTTCAATTCGGCGAATTGGTCCGGGGTATAGTACTGGCTGACCGGCAGATGCTGAGGACTCGGCTGCAAGTATTGCCCGATCGTCATGATACTGCAATCGACGGCACGCAAATCGTCCATCGTCTGCAGAATTTCGTTCCATTCCTCACCAACGCCCAGCATGATGCTGGACTTGGTCGGAATCGAGGGAGCGATCCGCTTGGATCTGTCCAGCAATTCGATCGAGCGGCGGTATTTGGCCCGGGCTCTGACCCTGTCTGACAAGCGCTCCACCGTCTCCACATTGTGATTCAAAATATGCGGCTTCGCCTCCAGGACGATCCGCAGCGATTCCTCATCCCC
The DNA here is from genome assembly GCF_009846885.1 of Paenibacillus puerhi. GTDB lineage: Bacteria > Bacillota > Bacilli > Paenibacillales > NBRC-103111 > Paenibacillus_G > Paenibacillus_G puerhi. The sequence continues at coordinate 21,516 of NZ_WUWM01000019.1, read as the reverse complement.
CTGAAAATCAGGAATCAATACCTCGACTCCCGACAGCGGCATCCGCTCGCGGATAGCGGTTATGGTCGCTGCGAAGATCGAAGCCCCGCCATCCTTCAAGTCATCTCTTGCCACGGAAGTGACCACCACGTGGCGCAATCCCATTTGCTCGGCCGCTTCGGCAACCCGCTCGGGCTCTTGAAGATCCAACTCGGTCGGCAGGCCCGACTTGACTGCGCAAAATCGGCAGGCCCGCGTGCAGATATCCCCTAGAATCATAAAGGTTGCCGTACGGTTTGCCCAGCATTCGTGTATGTTGGGGCATTTCGCCTCTTCGCAGACCGTATGCAGCGTCTTGTTGCGCATCATATTTTTCAAATCTTTATACGACTCGCCGCTGGTGAGCTTCGTTTTTAACCAGTCCGGCTTGCGTTCCATCGATTGTGTCGCCATGGTCTCCCTGCTTTCCTGCTAAGATCGGAGCTTAGTATACTGCTGCTTGCGTTACCCGTTATTATATCACGAATGCGACAACAATCCACAACCGCGAATTTCACTCGATATGGAAATATGCTACACTAACGAAAGAATCGTTTCATTGATTGAGGAGGACTTGTTTCGGATGATGAACGTAGATCATATTCTCAAGCTGGTTCAGTCCGGCGATCTGGACGTGGCGGAAGCCAAGAGGCTGCTCGAGGAAGAGCGGATTTCCTCCGGCGCGGCGGCACCCCCGCCTTCCCCAGATCAGCCCCCCCTTGTAAAACAAGCCGTGGAGCCCTTACAGACGTGCACGACAGTTCAGCGGGAACTACCCGCTTCCGGATTCGATGAGGCCATCGATGATTCATTAAGCTATGCTCAGCTTGACGTACGGAGAGCAGACCGTACAGGCTTCCCGGAGGTCGTCTTCGGCGAAGGCAAATCAGCCGAGCAAATCGCCGCCATCATGGAACGGCTTGCCGGACATGCCGGCCGCGTGCTGGCTACCCGGGTAAGCGCGGACAAGGCGGCTATCGTACAGGAGCTGCTCCCGGATGCCGTCTACCACCGGGACGCCCGGGCCCTAACTTGGCAGACGGGCGATGCTAAGGCCAGTGTCCCCATTGAACCGGCCGGAGGCTTCATCGCCGTCGTGTGTGCAGGAACATCGGATGTTCCGGTCGCCGAGGAGGCTGCCGTCACGGCCGAGTACCTGGGCAGTCGCGTCGAGCGGGTGTATGATGTCGGCGTAGCGGGCATACACCGTCTGTTCCGCCGCCTGCCCCTCATCCGGGAAGCCGATGCCATCGTCGTCGCAGCGGGTATGGAGGGCGCCCTGGTCAGCGTGATCGGCGGGCTTGTCTCCGTGCCGATCATCGCCGTCCCGACAAGCGTCGGCTATGGGGCCAGCTTCCAGGGCGTAGCCGCTTTGCTCGCCATGCTGAATGCTTGCGCACCCGGCATCTCCGTCGTCAATATCGACAATGGCTTTGGGGCAGGCTACAATGCATCATTGATCGTCAAGAATCGAACAAAGAGGGATGAGCGATGAAAATTTTATACTTGGACTGCTTCTCCGGCATCAGCGGCGATATGACGCTGGCCGCTCTAGTAGACGCGGGCGCAGACCGCGAATATATCGAGGAAGAGCTGCGTAAAATTCAGATCGAGCCTTTTACTATCGATTGGAAGCGCGTGAATAAGAAAGGCATTTCTTCCTTAAAAGCGGATGTGCTGCCCGACCCGCATAATCCGCCCCAATATCACCGGCATTATTCAGAAATCGTAAGCATTATCGAAGGCTCCGGGTTTAACGAGCGTGTCGTCAAGCTGAGCTTATGCATGTTTGAGAAGATCGCCTTGGCCGAAGCCAAAATCCACGATATTCCCGTGGAACGCGTGCATTTTCACGAAGTAGGAGCCATAGACTCCATCGTTGACGTGATCGGCGTAGCCCTCGCTATCGATTCCCTGGGCATCGAGAAGATTCTATCCTCGGCCGTCCCGCTTGGTTCAGGCACGGTGCATTGCGATCACGGTATTTATCCCGTGCCCGCCCCGGCTACGCTGGAAATGATGCGCGGGCTGCCGATCGCGACAACCAGCTATTCGCTGGAGATGACGACTCCGACCGGAGCCGGCATTATCTCCGGGCTCGTCGATGAATTCGCGAAAGGGCTGCCTCCAATGATTGTAGAGTCGATCGGCTATGGAGCAGGCACGCGGGATTTACCTAACCAGCCGAACGTTTTGAGGGTCGTAGTCGGTAAAGCCGATCCGTTCATGAACAAGTGGCAGGTACACCATCACGAGGAATTGAAGCATGAGCACGGCCATCACCATCATCACGGCGAAGATCATCACCATCATGACGAGCATCATCATCATCATCACCACGATGACCATCACCATCATGACGGGCATCATCACCACCACCACGATGACCATCACCATCATGACGGGCATCATCATCACCATCACGAAGAACATGGGCAACCTGCAAGCAGCGATTCCGGGCAACGCCATGAACATGGGGAACATTCGGGTCACAGTCATAGCCGCCAGGCGCCCGACCGCGACCTTCTTCCTCGCGAGCACGGCGATACGACTCTCACGCACAGCCACAAGCATAGCTCTGCGCTGCATAACGAATGCGAGCAGCAAGAGAAGCATTAATCGTCAGCCTCAAAGGATCGGCATGCAGGAAGCGAACGGAGGAGTCTCAATGAATCATGAACAGTTCATGGATGTGGCTATTCAGATGGCTTATGACAATGTTAACTCCGGCCATGGAGGCCCGTTCGGGGCCATCGTGGTAAAAGATGGGCAAATTATCGGCAGAGGCTGCAACGAAGTAACCTCATCTCTTGATCCAACCGCTCACGCGGAGGTTCAAGCCATTCGCGCGGCATGCAAGCATCTGAACAGTTTTCAGCTAGAGGGCTGCGTCGTCTACACGAGCTGCGAGCCGTGTCCGATGTGCATCGGAGCTATTTTTTGGGCTAGACCGGATGCCGTTTATTATGCCTGCACCAAACAAGAAGCGGCCGATATAGGCTTTGACGATCAATTTATATACGACCAGATCGCCCTGCCCATGGATCGCCGCTCTATTGTGATGAAGCAGGTATACCCGCCGGACAGCCCCCTTCCTTTCCGGGCATGGAGCGCATCCGAGCAAAAAGTCGAATACTAAGCTGCAGCAGGCAGGTCAGGAAAAGCCAGAGGAACCCGGGACGTTATCTTCTAATCCCCCCTATCGAGGGCGGAATCAGAACTTAACGAACTCGGGTTCCTCTATTTTTAAGACTGGCACTAGTCGCCCCGCTTGTCCAAAAACAGCCGGCGCACTTCATCGTACACCTGCTTAAGCGGCACCTGATGCGTTTTCGCAGCCAGCTCGCATTCCTTGAACTCAGGCGCAAACTGCACCATCCTGCCTTCATGAAAGGCAGCCTTCACATGAATCGCTCCCCACCGGGTCTCAACCGGTATAAATTCCCGCCCCAGCCTGTGGCAATCCGCCCGCAAGTAGCGCAGCCCGATAGTCGTCGTTTCCGAGAAAATGACGGCTTCCAGTTCCCCGGCTTTCCCTTCAGCCGCCAGCACATTGAGCATGATGCCCGGCCGGCCTTTTTTCATAATAATAGGAATCCAGTAGACATCATTAGCTCCGGCTTCCAGAAGCTTATCGGTTATGTAAGAAGTAAACTCCGGATTCATGTCGTCCAGATTGGCCTGAATAATCAGCATTCCCGTATCTACATGCTCGTCGCGGTGGTCAAAAGCCATCATATATCCCCCCTCCCAGCATCATACCAAACTTGTACCGGGATAAAAAGCCAGTGACAGGCGCAAGCTAAGCTTACTCACTAGTAGAGCGATCTGAAAGTCATGCATCATGGAGCAACATAGGTGCGGCGGCGGGGTTACAGTTAACGGACAATTTGAACCGTTAGCGGTTGGGCTAGACACGGAAACGATTGTAAGGGACTTATGGGAGGCAGTCGATTCATTGTGGACGGCAGCGCAGTTAAGTAAAGGCTGATCGTAACGGACACCACAGTCGCTATTTCACAAAAATGGGGCCTGTTCAAATTGTAACGGACACAGACTACCTTACTTACGTCAAAACCGCATAGAATGGGCGGAAATGCACCAAATAGCGTCATCTGAGTCCGTTAGATTTTCAATATCGCGAAAATGCTGCAAATAGAGACTCTGAGGTCCGTTGACGAAACCAGAACGTTTCAACTCAGTTACTCACAATGAATCGACAACCTCATATGGGACCGTAAGAGCGACAATTTCTTGGTTTTCCGGGGGTTTGAAACCGCTAAGAGTACCCCAGTCCGTTACCTATTTCATCAAGCCCAAATCTGCTTCTAAAAGACCGCCCTGTCCGTTAGCCGATCCCCGGGACAAGCAGCCTTACTTCAAGAGCGTTCTACTAGATAAGAACTCGCATAACAGCAGGAGGAGGCTGTTCATGGTAGTCCCTATTACGAAAAATGCCGCTTTCTGGCTTTGTAGCGTTCTGCTGGCCGGTACGGTCCTGGGAGCTCCCCGACATGCAAGTGCGGCTGCAGCGCCTGCCGGGGCAGCGCAATCTGCACCGGCCAAGCCTAATACGCGAGCAGGCATGAAGGAGATCTTCGCCGAACGCAAGGATTTGTTCGATAAGGTTAGCGCGCTTACCGGCATTCCCTGGTACACGCTTGCCGCTATCGATCAATACGAACGAACCATCAATCTGGCAAAAAAAAGAAAGCTGCCCGATGGGTTGATTGCTATTTTTTTCTCGGATCTGCAGTGGGGGGGCATATTGAATCCCGATCATGAGGACCGGAGCTTATCGAGCATAGCCTTTTTCGGCGGACTCGGACAGGATGGGTCGGGAGACGGGCTGGCGGACCGTGCGAGCGATTTGGACAGGCTGTATGCGATGGCCCATTTTTTGCTGCAGCGGGGCAGCGCCCAGGAGGACCTGAGGATTGCCTTGTGGGATTTCTACCAAAATGCCCGCAGCGTCGAGCGAATCCAGCAGTTTTCTAAAATTTATGCAGCTTCGGACACGCTTGATCTTCATGAGCATTGCTTTGTGCTGCCGCTGCGCTCCGATTATTCGTACCGCAGCACCTGGGGAGCAAGCCGCGGCTGGGGCGGATACCGGATTCACGAAGGAACCGATCTGTTCGCCGGTTACGGAGTCCCGGTCCGAAGCGCCACCCACGGAATCGTGGAATTGATGGGCTGGAATCCGTACGGCGGCTGGCGCATCGGGATCCGCGATCTGAATAATGTGTACCATTATTACGCCCATCTATCCGGCTTTAATAAAAAAGAAGTCTCTCCCGGGACGGTCGTCAGGCCAGGTCAGATCGTCGGTTGGGTAGGGAGCTCCGGCTACGGAAAGCCTGGAACGAGCGGCAAATTCCCCCCTCATCTTCATTACGGGCTGTACAGGGACAACGGTCTGACGGACTGGTCGTTCGACCCCTATCCTCACCTTCGCAAATGGGAGCGCGAGGAAGGCATGCGCCGGCGCAAGTGACGGCACCCCAGCGCCCCTTCTACTTCACTGTCTGCAGGTTCAAGCCAGGAACTGTGATGCCGGGAGGAGCTGCGCCTGAACCGCCGACAGGGTTGCCTTTTCCATCGAAATAATAGGTCGGTACATCTCCAACGACGAGCGAATAGGAGACGGGAAGCTCCGTTTCGACGACCTCGGGAGCCGAGTCGAACGGGATGATGACCGTAATCTCGACACGAATTTTGATAAACACCTCGACCAGGATCATATTGATCCCTGCATTCCGGTACCGGGTGCTCAGGTCAACCTTGGCTGAACCCGCCGGCACCAGCTTGATGGGGATATCCGGCCCGAAGGAAGCGAGAATCGGGCTATTCAACGCTTGGCCAAGCGGGATATGCTCCGGAAACTTCTCCAGCTCGTCCAGCCTCTGCTGCACGATCCGAATCGTATCGGCGGTGATCTTCATATGGCGGGCCGGATTCAAGGTAAGTCCGGTCGTTCGGCCTTGCGCGTCCGTTCGCCAGTCGATCAGCTCCTCCAGATCGGTTTGCCCCGAGACCCGATCGGATATGGCCGAATTGATCGTTTCTGTGGCGAGCTGCTTCATCCGGACCGCAGCCAAATGAATGAGCGGCGGCAGCAGCCTCCGCTCGACGTACATATAACCTTGGATCCCAAGGATGATGAGCACAATCAACGCCAGGGCGACATTCCGCCGCAGCTTGCTCTTGCCGGCGGGACGGCTTCTCCACCTGCGCCTGGACAGCATAACGGCCTCCCCTCCGGCCGTAGACGCCCCGGCCTGTAGGCTATGCTTTATCAGCATATGCGGACGCGCCTGAAAAAAGAAGAACACCCGCCTCTAGCCTAGAGGCGGGTGCTCCGTCATGCATGCTTCATATGCTGAAGCATCTGAACAAAGATCTGCTCGATGTGCTCGTCATCCAGCGAATAGTACACCGTTTTGCCCACCTTGCGCCTCTTCACGATTCTCAGGTTGCGCAGATAGCGAAGCTGATGAGAAACGGCCGATTGGCCCATGTCAAGCACCTGGGTGATATCATGTACGCACAGCTCCTGCTGCAGCAGGGTATGGATGATCTTCACCCGCGTCGGGTCGCCAAGCGCCTTGAAGATGTCCGCAAGTCCTGCGGCCGTCGATTCGCCGATCAGATTCTGCTTCAGCACTTCCAAGGGAAGCGTGCCTTCACAGGCATCGTCGCATTGCTCTTGTACGATGTTGTTCACCGTAGCACCGCCCTTCCTCAACATCCGGTTCGTAAAATTAACTATACCAGAGCACGTACCCCGAATAAAACCAGACCGATCAGAAAACCGCAAATTGCCCCATTTACCCGGATCCATTGCAGATCGCGCCCGATCTTATCTTCCATCAGCGAGATCAGCGTAGCGTTGTCGAATTTGTCCACATTCTCATGGATCAGCTTGCCGATCAGATGATGGTTTTCCCCGATCCATTGGGTCAGGCCGGTACGGATAAACGTCTCCAGGCTGTTCATCGCTGCCGGGTCGGACTTCAGCTTATGAAGCATGCGGGCGAGATAAGGAAGCATATACGCATCGGCAAATCGCTCTTCCCGGATGAAGGCGGTAAGCCTTATACGGATGCCCTCCAGCACCTGGGCGGCCTTATCGGTCAGGTCAAGCCCTGCCAGCAGCTCATGCTTCCACGCCTCCAGCGCCTCGCGCTGCTCCCCGGTCTGGCCAAAGGACTGAAGCGACTTGCGCAGCTCGCCCAGCACCCACCGGCGATTGCCGTCCTGAGCGTTCTTCAGTCTGAGGATCTCACGGAGCAGCTGCTCCTGGATCATGCCGCCAAGCTTCTCTTCATTGACGAAGCCGGCAAAGGCATTCATCGCAAAGGACATGAAGCCTCCGGTATTCATTTGCGATACGGCATTGACAGCCAGAGCGCCCAGCCGGTTGCGCGTATCGGTTCGGCTCACCAGATCGTATACCAGATCCAGCAGCCCATTCAGCGCTTTCTCGTCGTATTGGCGGTCGATCGCATGACCAATCCCTGCCTGCAGCAGCTTCGACACATCGAGCTCAGCCGCGAACCGCTTAAGCTCCTTGTCCGCCAAGCTCGCCGCTTCCTCCCATGGGATCTGCTCCAGCACCGTCTCGATCAGCTTCAGCATGGCCGCCTTCGCCTGCTCCGTGCCCATCTGGCGTTCGATCAGCTCCAGCAGGCGCTCACCGATCTGAAGCGTCTCCAGCTTATCGGTCATGCTCTCCTTGCTCAGCAGCTCATTTTGCACCGTAGACACTAGCGCCTGGGTGACCCTCGCCCGATTTTTCGGAAGCAGCGCCGTATGCGGAATCGGGATGCCAAGTGGATGCCGGAACAAAGCCGTCACGGCGAACCAGTCCGCCAAACCGCCGACTAATCCGGCTTCAAAGCCGCTTTGTAAAAATCTCACCCACGGAACGGTCGCTGCCCAAGGGATCGTCAGTATAAACCCCGCAGCCATCACGATCAAGGAAATGACCGCTGTGTAGCCCGCTTTTCCTTTAGTATTGCTCCTCAATGCCGTTCCCCTCCTGCCTGCATCTCTCCTATGTTGTCTGAAATCATCATACGGGTAGGATGCCACTTTTTCAATAGGAGTATCAGCGAGCGTCCGCCCGCTAATCGGTATTTACCCTCTTCATGCTCGCCGCGAAGCGGACCGATCGGCCCCTGCATCGAAAGGCAGATCAAGAATATCCGTCGACGTGTCGTCGCTGAACGCAAAAGATAAGGCGGGTTATGCTCAATCTCGCATAACCCGCCTGCTCCATCAGACTGACGCTGGATTCGGACGCAGCGTCAGGATGCGGCACGCTAGAAGCCCCGGTTGCGCAGCCACCGTTCGCAGGCTGCCGTCCATGGCTCCGCGTACGGATGCTCCTGGGCAAGGCCGATGCCATGTCGGCCGCTTTCGTAGCTGTGCAGCTCGAACGGCACGCCGTTGCGACGAAGCGCCGCTGCGTAATACAGCGCATTCTCTACAGGAACGGACGCATCGTCCGACGTATGCCAGATGAACGCCGGCGGCGTGTCCGGGTTTACCTGCAGCTCCAGACTTAGCGCCTGCACCAGCTCCTCGTCCGCTTCTTCTCCGATCAGATTGTTCTTCGAGCCCTGATGCCCGAACTCCGGCAGCAGACTGATGACCGGATAGCAGAGAATAGCGAGATCGGGACGGGAGGATAGCTTCTGAAGCGGATCAGCCGCATGCTCATCCCCTTGCTCGAACAGTACGCTGGCCGAAGCCGCCACATGTCCCCCTGCAGAGAAGCCCAGTATGCCGATCCGGCCGGGATCGATCCCCCACGCTTCGGCATTCGCCCGAACGATCCGAATGGCTTGCCGGGCATCGGCCAGCGGTGCAGGATGCTTCGACGGCGCTACGCGGTAATCCAGGACGAATGCCGAGATGCCGATCCGGTTCAGCCACTCCGCTACGGGACGGCCTTCATGATCGGCCCGTCTGGCGTATCCGCCTCCAGGGCAGACAAGAACAGCCGGGCGACGTTCTCCCTCCTCTGCCGGCAGCAGATAGGAGGTCAGGGTCGGAGTTTCCTCCTGCACGTGCTCCTGGTGATAAGGCAGCTCCCCCGGCCAAATGTTCATCACAGACATCAGAATATTCCCCTTTCCTTGCGTTTCCATAAATTCCCCTACTAAGTGGGCCGGCCTGTCTGCCGGGACTTCTGTGTTCATGTTCGACGCCGCCACGCCAGTTCCTTCCTGCTTAAGTGCGAAAACGAAAAAACCTAAGCAGAAAACAGATACGCCAAAAGCCCCCGGACATTATATCCCGGAGGCTTGTGCTCGGAAAAAGACGAGCGCCGTTCAGCTGAAAAAGGCGATGCCCAGAAGTCCCGACCATACCAGCGCGGCAGCCGGATGCATCTTATAGCGGATCATACCGATGACCACCCCGGCGGCAATGATCGCTCCGCCGAGCACTTGCCAGCTCCAGAAGCTGCTTTCTTCGGAAGAGGCAAGACCGTAACGCAGCGCTGCGTACGCGATCAGGCCCGTCACAACGGGACGTAATCCGTAGAACGCAGCCTTGACCCGATCATGACGATGGAATTTCAGAAAAAAGGACGCAATGACAACGACGATCAGTAGCGAAGGGAGCACCATCCCTGCCGTCGCGGCGAAGGCGCCTGCCGCACCCGCCGTCTTGAAGCCGATCAAGGTGGCGCTGTTCGTTGCGATGGGCCCCGGAGCCATACCAGCCAAGGCTACGGTATCGGCAAACGCCTTGTCGCTGAGCCAGCTATGCCGGTTTACCTCATGCTGGATCACAGGCAGCATCGCGTATCCGCCCCCGAAGGACATCAACCCGATCTTGAAAAAAGTAAGAAATAAGTTCCACAGCATACCGTTTCACCCCGGTTCTAGATGCCGTCTGCAATGAAATAGTCGGCGTATTTATGCCCTGTACCCGTTGAATTCGCTTCCTCTGCTGTCTTTCCGGAAAATTGAACCACAATGCCTAATTTTTGCTTGATCATGACGACGACGATGCCGAGCCATAGTCCGGCGGCAATAACGAACAACGGATGCACAGGCGCGCTTAGAAGCAGCACGAGCGTGCACACGGCCGAGGCGAAGGTTGTCTTGTCGTACACCGCTTGTCGGCCCATTCGGTAAGCCGCTACGATGATCAGGCCGAATATCGCCGCATGAATCCCTTGCAGCGCCGCTTCGATCTTGGGGTAATGCCCCACATTGGCGTAGATCAGGCTCAGGGCCAAAGCGAGCAGAAAGGTCGGCAGCGTGATACCCAGCACAGCGGCCGCCGCGCCTGCGAGCCCCGCCATCCGGTACCCGACGAAAGCCGCAGCGTTCACCCCGATGCCTCCGGGGGCAGAACCCGCGACGGACAGCACATCGGACATCTCATGCTCGGGAATCCAGGCCCGCTTATCGACCACCTCGCGCTCGATAGCCGGAATCATCGCGTAGCCGCCGCCAAAAGTAACGGGACCCACCTTTAGAAACGTGACGAACAGCTCTCCCAAAAGCGGCCAAGTTCGTTTCTTCATCGCTTCGTCCCCCTCTCGTATGACTTGTCTTCGTAGCTTGTTACTTGTATTATACAATACTTTATTCTTTTTTGGAATAAACTATAGCTCAATTATCGATTATATTTCAGCAAACAACCTATAAATTTCGTTTATATAGCCGTCATTCTTAGGTTTCCTTGGCGTCTTTTCCGATAGGACTGGTTGATTTAATTCCAAAAAGAAATAAAGATCTTTCCTTTTTCGACAAAAATAAGCCCTCCGTTTCGCCGGAGGGCTTAAAGAAAAACATCATTCCGTCCACATAACTGTCCGCAAGAGTGCCTGCGCCACGGTCGGAAGACCAGCCCAGCCGCTATCCCGGTAATCCGGTAGCCCAAGTAAACTACGCCTCTGTCCTCCGCATCAATCCTCCGGTCGAGACGATCGCATAATAGACGGCCACGGCCCCAAGCAGAGCCGCACTGCTCCATACCGCCGTACGGGCCTGATAATGGTCCGCGAGCCAGCCGCCAAGCACGGGCCCGATCATGACGCCTATCCCTTCTACGCTCGAGAAGAGTCCCCAACCCAGTCCCTTTTGCTCCGGAGGGACATATTGGGCCAGCACCGCATTCCAGGACGGCAATACCGCGGCGTAGGAAATGCCAAGCACCCCCGCAATGACTACCGCCGGTCCCAGTCCGCTAATCTGTGTCAACGCGAACAAGCAGGCGGCGAATGAGGCAAACCCGATGATCACAAACCAACGCCTGTCATGCCGGTCGGAGAGCCGTCCCATCGGGATCAAGCCGGCTACGGTCAACCCGCCGGCCGCTATAAGTACGAGCGAATATTGGGCATAGGCGAGCCCCAGGCTGGATTGGGCAAAGGACGGCAGTACCGGCACGAGCATGCCGGCCGCCGTCGTTTGCAGAATCATCGCCGGCAGCAGCACTCTCATCGCCCGGATACGTTCCCACAGCAGCGTAATCTGCTTGCCGAGAGGGATGACAGCCGCGGTCCCCGTCTCCTTCTGACCTCCGATGAACAAGGACAACACCAAGGCCGCTCCCCACAGACCGATCATCAACCAGTACGAGGCGAAGTAGCTCCGGTCCAGCAGCAAATTAAGCACGATCGGACCCGCTCCTAAGCCGGCGAGCCAGCAAGTGTAGACGATCCCCATGTGGGATGCCCGGCGCTTGTCATCCGCGCGGCTCAGGCCGCCCAGCCAAATCGGCGACATGCCGATGCCGAATAACCCGGCCGCAAGCGCCAGCACCCACAGCGACTGCGCCTTCTGCACGAGCAGCAGGCCTGCCAGCGATGCCGTCAGGCCGATCGGGGCCACGAATCGCAGCGAGAACCGGTCCAGCAGGTAGCCCGCCGCACCCTTGACGAGCGTATCCGTTGCATAATGAAGCGACACAGCGAGCCCAATGCCGGCTACGGCCAGACCGAGCTGCTGTACGCCGTAGGTTGGCAGGAAGGAGACGAGAAACGCACCCCGGACAAATTCGACCAGGAACAGAATCGCCGCATACAAAACCATTGACCCCGCAGGTCTCTTAGAAGTCGGCACGGATGTTTACCTACCTTTTCCTCGTTTCCCTTAGAGTCCCCTTCTCCCTCCGCCTTATGCCTGCTCCTACCAAGCTTGACCTCTATGCGCCATCAAGAGGCGTTCTCCGGCAAGGCCCGCTCTCTCTCCTTCTCCCTACCCCTTCTGGACCTGATGTACTCCATCAAGGCACTGAAGATCATCAGCAGCACACCCGCATTGATCGCATGATCAGCCACATTAAGAATCCCCCGGCCATAATCGATAAAGTCGGTCACCCATCCGAATAAGGCGCGATCCACCGCATTGCCGACGGCTCCTCCGACCAGCAAGGCCGAACCGTATTCGTCAGCCGTGCCGCGCAATTCTCCCTTTCTTCGAGCTAGCCATACATAAAGGACAAATAGAATCGCAGGAATAATAAAGTAGCGGCCGTATCCCTGAAAGGTGCTGCCAGCCGCCCCGCTGTTCCGGTAATAAGTCATGGACAGAAAGTCGCCCCATACCGGGAAAGATTCCCTGAGCTCCATATGCATCCGGACCCACAGCTTGGACGCCTGATCGAGGATAAGAACCATAGCGGCTGTGACATAAAATCTCATGCTGCTTCCTCCTCCCGGCTCGTATTCTACCTTTAATAGTAGCACACTTTAGTCCGGGGAACACCGGAGAGGCTTGTCAGTCACTTTCCCGCATTTAACCGCCGGATTTCTTCTTCCGTAAGCCCCGCGATCTTATTGGCAGACTTTACTCCCGTTAACGTGATGTTATATTTTTTCTTGACATAGGCTTGCAGATCCTTCATATCCTTCGGCGACAGCTCCGCCAAGCTTCCCTTCCCATCCCAACGGGCCAGCAGGACGCCGATCACTTCTCCCGCAAGGGACGTATTGGGCTGAATACGGGCACTGCCGTAGGCGATCGCGGAGGCGCCGACATTTTTGCCTGCCATAATGACATTCGTATACCCCTTGGCCAGAAAAGCTCGCAGGGGCATACCGTATTTGTCGGGGTCGCCTTTACTCGTCCCCCAATTATTGTTCCTCGTTCCCTGAAGATCGATCGGGTATCCCGCAATGCTTACATTATCCTCAAACATCCTGCCGCTCATCAGATCGGCGGCTTGCAGCACGTATTCCGTCTCATACCGGTCGTAATCCCGAATATACAGATAGTCGGGGTAGCCGTTGATCTCGGCATTCTCCCAGCCCGGCAGCTCCTGCCGGAGATGCGGAAGTATACGCTCCGTCTCCCGCATCCCGAGCTCTCTGGCTCGAGTCACGCTATCCGGGTCTGCGGGGTCTACCCCATAGAGCAGCAGCGCATTGACCAGCACCTCGCCATCCCGCTGATGGATCGTATTGAGCCCGCGTAAGAACATCTCCTTGGAGCTGGGTTTGTAGCGACCTCCGACCCCGCTGAAGCCCCAGGTGAATTTATCCGTGACCGTCGTGTTCTTGCCGTATTTCTCCTCCCGTTCCTGACGGGTCAGCCGCCCAATCTCCTGCTGAAAACGGGCCCAGTCCACCTGCCGGAACTTCATCATCAGCGAGGCCGCCATATGGTCCCGTTCTCCGCCAAATACGGTTTCAATACCGGGAATTCGGGACAATCCCAACCGTGAGCTGAGGGCCGCCATGTCGGAATTTTCTACCCAATATTTCGCCGACAGCGTCTTCGTTTCGCCGCTCTTCGTCGTATAAGTCAGCGAACGGATCGCCCGACCGACCGCTCCCTTCTCCGGCTCGATCTCCACACCCGCAAGTGTAATCCCCGATTCAAGCCGGATTCCGTTCAGCAGGGAGGCATAATACGTCTCGAATTCCTCCCGCTTGCGGATCTCGCCTTTCTTATAGCGGTCGAACAACAGCTTGACCTTGCCCTGTAGCAGCGACTCGTTGTTGTCGCCGAAGGGCTCATCCAGATACAGCATTTCCCCTTGAATCAGTTGGCCGCCAGGCTTCTCCCTCGGGTCAAGGATGGTGACGGACAATCCTTCGTCCCGCGCCGCGCGGGCCAAATACACGCCCTCGATCTCCGATCCGATCACTACCACATCCGGGTTGTCGCCGCCCTGGTCGGCTTGAGGCGCTCCCCTTTGCTCGCATGCACCGACCAGGAGCAGCAGAATAGCCGCCATCGCCCCTGCACCGAATGAGACAAAACGTTTTAGATTCATCATTTTACAGATTACCCTCCATTTCCCACCACATCTTCCATGTATTAGACGAGGTGGGAACTGGTTTGTTGCAGCCCTGCTCTCTATTCGTCCATCTTCTTCTCAATGACAAGACCCGGAACATGCTTGCGCCCCATTAATTTACTTTTCTTGCGCGTCAGCTTGGATTCAAACACAATATCCATATCATAGTCATCGGGATATAGATCCTTGTTCTCGATATGCAAGGTTAGCCTCTTCTTGTTGATGCTGAATTTCTGGCCTTGAATCATAATCCCCACGTTCCCCCGGTCGTCCTCCTCCGCATACACAATCCCCGTTCTCTCCAGATAAGCGATATACACGCTGTCTCCTCGCTGAAGCTTGCGTGGAGCGGCAGGAACTTCAGCCGAAGAGTCGGAGTCGGGCTTTCTAGGCTGAGGCGGGTTAGACTCCGGTGGCGATTGGCGAGGATCCGTCGGTAATTGGCCAGGTTCCGGCGCCGATTGACTGGACTCCTGCGGCGATTGGCCTGGCTCCTGCGGCGATTGACCAGGCTCCCGCGTTGATTGGCCAGGCTCCTGCTGCACCTCCCCTTGCTCATAAAGGATGCCTTCGCCGAATCCTTTCTCCGCGATTTCCCTGGAGCGCCTCACCAGTTCCTCCGGTATCCCCAGCTTCTGCGCGATCAGAAACGCATAGCTTTGACCGGCTTCGCCGATCCTCAGCCGATAGAGCGGCTGCAGCGTCTCCGCGTCGAATTCCATCCTGGCATTCTGAAACCCGGGAGTGGCCGATGCAAAATTTTTAATCTCTGTAAAATGAGTGGTCGCCACCACCGTGGATTGCCTTCTTCCCAGCTCCTCCAAAATAGCGATGGACAGGCCGACGCCTTCCCCCGGATCGGTGCCGGTCGCCATCTCGTCGATCAGCACCAAGGTTGAGCGATCCGCAATCTGCAAAATTTCGATCACGTTGCGGACGTGCGCGGAGAACGTGCTGAGCGCATGCTCGATGCTTTGCCCATCCCCGATATCTACAGCCGCATGCTCGAATACGGCAAACAGACTGTTTGCCTGCACCGGTACGAGCAGACCGGACTGCACCATCATCGTCAGCAGGCCGACTGTCTTGATCGCCAGCGTCTTGCCTCCCGTATTCGGCCCAGTGATGATCAGGGACCGGTATCCGCTGCCGATAGAGAAATGGAGCGGCACCATCGAGCTGCCCATCAGCGGATGCCTCGCTTCGCGAAGCTCCATGCGGCCATCCGTGTTCAGCCGCACGTTGCTTCCTCCTAAGGCCACGGCGTACTTGGCCTTGGCGAACAGGAAGTCATAGGCACCGACCGTCTCGATATTCAAGCGAAGGTCATCGCCGTAGCTCTCGGCCAATTCCGTCAACTCGCTCAGCACCTTCAGCTCCTCGCGCGCCTCCTCCGCCTTCAATGCGGAAAGCTCGCTGTGCAGATTGGCTATGTCCGCGGGCTCGATATAGACCGTCTGACCGCTGCCCGATTCGTCCAGCACCGCCCCCTGGATTTGGCGGCGGTGCTCCTTCTTGACCGGGAGCACATACCGCCCGTTGCGCGTACTGAATAGATGCTCCTGTAAAATTCCGCTGTACCTGCTCATCAGCGCGTTCAGCCTCGTTTTGAGCCGATCCTCCACTGTGCGCATCCGTTTGCGTGTCTTGGCCAGCTCCTTGCTGGCCGAGTCCAGCACCTGTCCGCTGCGAATGCACCGTTCGATGGCCGACTTCAACGGATCAGCCGCGTACATCGAAGCCGCGTAGGAAGCCACGCGAGGGGCAACAGCCGTCTTGGCAGCCATATAGCGGGTCAACTGTCCGCAGCTGGTCAGAAATTGATGAAGATGCGAAAACTCCTTCTCGCTGAGCACATAACCGGTCCCCAACAGTGAAACGATCGTCTCCATCCCTTCCAGTGACGGGATCGGCACGCTTGCGCCAGTCAGGAGCAGGCCCTTCGCTTCGTCCGCTTCATTCAGCAGCTGCCGGATCGTCCTCTCCTGCGTCAGGGGGACGAGCTCATCGATATAACGCTTGCCCAAATAGGAAACTGCATAAGACCGCAAGGTTTCTTTCACCTTATCGTACTCCAGTCGCTTCAATGCTTTTTCATTCATGGTAGATCTCTCCTTTAAAATGGAATACAAAAAAAGGACGAAGAATGACCAAATGTCATTCTCCGCCCTTTGTCAGACTCCCCCCGTAAACATGCGCCCATGAACAAAAAAACCGCGCTGAGAACTCAGCACGGATGGGTCGCAATGGGCAGGAAGATTCCTGAGGCATTGTATGATATCCGCTGTTCTTAACCAATTCCAAGGCTTTCCGCACGCATAGCAAACTTAACCTGCCGAAATCAGCAAGCCGCTACAAGCGAACCGGAACCCTTCATATGGAATTATGAGTTAAGAACGACCACCGACATCAAAATCTCTCCTTGTTGTGAAGATAGCTTTACTATAGAACGGAATCCAAGAAGAAGTCAAGAGGGAGCATCCCTATCCGGCTATTCATCCCGAAGAAGAAGCTCAAACAAAGCAGCCGGCCGACTCCGAAGTCAACCGGCTGCTTGTTAGCATCCTACAGTTTATTGAATACGTCCGTCAGCACAGGCACGATCTGCGATTTACGGGACACGACACCCTTCAGAACGGCTTTGTTGCTGTCCAGCTTCACGTTGTACGCTTGCTCGACGGCTTCGGCTTTGCGGCCCAGGGCCAGACCGATCGAATCATTGTTCAGGATGTCCGTTACGACAAACAGGAAAAGGTCGAGGTTTTTGTCGGCGATGATTTGATTAAGCGCTGCTTCCACTTCAGCTTGGCGGGAAAGCACATCGTTCGTATCCACCGCGTTCACTTGAGCGATTTCGACCTTGTAAGCGCCCATTTGGAATTCTTTAGCGTCCAGCGTAATCAGCTGAGCGATCGTCTTGTCGCTCAGATCGGCTCCGGCTTTCAGCATGTCCAGCCCGTAGCTGTCTGCATCTACGCCTGCGATCGCCGCGAGCTCGCGAGCTGCCGCCACGTCTTGCTCCGTGCAAGTCGGGGACTTGAACAGCAGGGAGTCGGAGATGATCGCCGACAGCATCAGACCGGCAATCGCAGGGCTGATCTCTACGCCGTTCTCCTTGTACATCTTGTTCAGGATCGTCGCTGTGCAGCCGACAGGCTCCGCGCGGTAGTACAGCGGGCCGCTCGTTTCGAAGTTGGCGATACGGTGGTGGTCGATAACTTCGATGACGCGAACCTGATCGATATCCGAAACGCTTTGCTGACGCTCGTTATGATCGACGAGGATAACATCCTTCACTTCGCCTGCAACCGTCTCGACGAGACGAGGCGCTTCAACCCCGAACTTGTCCAGTGCGAATTGGGTCTCACCGCTTACGGCTCCCAGGCGTACCGCTTCGACTTCTTGCCCCAGCTTCGTCTTCAGGTCTGCGTAAGCAAGTGCGGAACAAATCGTATCCGTGTCCGGATTTTTATGACCGAAAATAAGTGCCTTTGCCATGATCAAGCTCCTTGTTCGTGAATTTGGCGCTGGTAACCGCCGTTGATAACTATTCCCATTCCCGATTATATCGTGAAATCTTGTATATTCCAATTCCTTTAATGCGAATATTTTTAAAATGTTTGGCATGGCCAGGTCTTGCAGGATGAAAGCAGTCTCGCCAGTACCATCCAATCGGCTATGAGCCGAGGCTAACAAAGCCGAGTCGGACGCCTTCAGGTCGTCCGGACCTCTTCCCGCTGCCGAAAACACAGCAAGGCGAGGAAACGCGATTGCCATGCACGGCCTCGTCAATTGGCCGCTGAAGGGCTGACTCAGCTCCCGATGCCCTTCTAAAAGAGGAAGGACCGGAGCGGATCAAGCCCGTCCCGGTCCTCCTATGTATCCAGCTGCCCGCCTGGCCAGCCTTCGCCGATCCATTGCAATTGACCAACCGCCGTCATGCAGCGAAATACCGCGCGCTGAACCCGCCCGATCTTGAGCTTGGCTATGTCAAGCTTCCGCTCCCGCCTCAGCCAGCTCGAACCGCCCTCCGCTTTCCCGCAGCTCCAACAGCACCGGCCGCTCCTGGGGATTGCGATTCGGCGTGTGAATCGTCAGCAGCAGTCTGCCGCCGAAGTCGCGGAACAGCATGCCGTGACCGCCATCCTCCTTGTAGAACGGCTCGGCCTCATGCGTCCAAGGACCGGTTACCAAGCCGCTTGCCGATCTGGCAATGCCCATCGCATAGCCCCGGGTGCCGAGGCTGGACCAGAGCATGACGAGCTCGCCGTCCGCCATCCGGTGCATGAACGGTCCATCGGTCACGTATTGCCCTTCCTTGCCGGGCAGAGACCAGCCGGACTCGGAGGCCCGGAACAGAAGGACCGGCTCCCCGACCGTACCGTCAAGGGCGGGCTTCAGTTCCACCGCATACATTTCCCCGTCGGTCACCTGCAGCCATTCCCGGCAAAATACCATCCATGGCTTGCCCGACTCATCCACGTAAAGCGTTCCGTCCAGGCATTCCCAGTCGGAAGGCGTCACCGGCCCCTCGCCATGGGGCACGAATGGCCCGCCCGGCCGATCCGCCACCAGAATCTGGGTAGCGCGCCTGCGCTCCTCCGCCTTGAACGAGGCGAACATGTAGTACCTTCCCTCGTACAGATGGACCTCCGGGGCCCAGAAGTGATGATCCGCCCAGAACCCCTCCGGCACGCGGAAGGCTGGCAGCGGACCTTCCCACTGCTCCAGATCCGTACTACGATAGCAATCGAAGCCTGACGGTTTCCCCGACCAAGCTACCGCTCCCTCCGTGCCATATAAATAGTAAGCCCGCTCGTCAGGCACCGGCAGGATGAAAGGATCGCGGAAATTAATATCCGATAACCGCAGCATTGTCAAAGTAAAATCCTCCTTAGCGTCTGTTCTGTTACGTGGGTCATGCCACCAGACTACGACGGAGGACATGCCGCGTCAAGCTCTATCTCCGCCCAGCTCGATAATCCGGCTGCACAATCGCTCGACCAGGCGATGCTCATGGCTGATCACCAGTACGCCCATCCGCTGCCGCCGGGCTCTTTCCATTACGGCCTGCCAGATCTGCGCCTGTGTAATCGCGTCCAGCATGGTCGTCATTTCATCTGCGATCAGCATCCGGGTCTGCGGGCCAAGGGCCCGCGCCACGCAGAAGCGCTGCAGCTCGCCGCCCGACAGCTCGTTGGGCCATCTCTCCAGCCAGGCGGCTTCAATGCCCAGGTCCGCCAGCAGAGAAGGATCAGGCTCGCCGCCCTCGCCAAGCGTACGCTTCATCGTCCAGCGCGGATTCACCGCCTTCTCCGGATGCTGGAAGACGAGCTGCACCGGACGGTACCCCGACTTGGGCAGCGGCTGTCCGCCCAGCGTGACCCGGCCCTCCTGGGGGCGCTCATAGCCGGCTAGAAGACGCGCGAGCGTGGATTTGCCGCAGCCGCTCGGCCCGACCAAGCCGACTGTCTCGCCCGGCTCGATGCTGAAGCTTACGTGCCGCAGCAGCCACGGATGCTTGCCGCTGTACCGGTAACCGAGATCATGCGCTTCAAGAAGCATGGAAGCACCTCACGATCCCGCCGTGAAGCTCGCGTTCTCCCGGCTGCCCCCCCGTGCAGGCTGCATCGGCCAGCCCGCAGCGCGGAGCGAAGGCGCAGCCCGCGGGCAATGCATCCGCAGGGGGCTGAGAGCCCGCTATCGGCACGAAGCCGTTCTGTGGCAGCGCGCGCCACAAGGCCTGCGTATAAGGGTGCCGCAGTTGTTCGCCCGCTCCCGTGAAGTCGCCCGCCCGGGCGATCTCCACTACGGAGCCGGCATACAGCACCGCGACCCGGTCCGCGACGGTGAGTGCCGATTCGATGTCATGCGAGATCAGCATGACTCCGCAGCCCTCGTCCGCCAGCTCGCGGAAGCGGCCGAGCGCTTCGCGGACGACCGCGGCATCGAGCCCGGGCGTCGGCTCATCGGCGATTACGAGCCGCGCTCCGCTGACCGTAGCGGTCGAGACGAGCACCCGGCGGGCCATGCCGCCCGATAGCTGGAACGGAAACTTCGACGACGTCTCCGGCTTCAGCCGGTAGCGCTCGAACACGTCCCGCTGGACGGCGGCCGGATCGCCGCCGGTCCGCACCGCATCCCGGACCTGACGGCCGACGCGCATCAGCGGGTCCAGATACTGCACCGATTGCGGAACGAGCGCAATCTCTCGCCCGCGCAGAGCCTGCTGCCTCTCTGCCGTCAGCTCCTCCCTGTCCAAGCGGAGGGTGCCCGACACGCGGGCGTTGGCCGGCAGAATGCCCAGTATGGCATGGGCAAGCAAGCTTTTGCCGGAGCCGCTGGAGCCTACGACGGCGACAATTTCGCCGGCATCGATCGACAGGCTCAGGCCGTGAAGCGCCTGCACCTGTTTTTGGCGAAAGCCGCGCACGTATTGGACAAAGGCTACCGACAAGCCGTTTACCTCGAGCAAGGACAATCCTGCCCCCTCCTTCCAGAGCTTAATGAATCTCTTCCTTTGAATCTATATAAGTTGTTCTTAAGAATCGTATTCATGGTAGTAGACAGTCTCAGTCCCGTGCCAGGTCGGAAACCTGCCAAAGCGCAGTTTTTTACATAGATGGCGTTCCTAAGGGGGAAATTCCGCCAATCATGCAGGAATTTCATGCGAGTTTTCCCTGAACAACGGGTTAAGCAGAAAAATAGATGCACGTTTGCGGGAATTTTGACATGGTGGTCAACTATAAGACAAAAAAGATGTACACCTGTAGGCTTTCAAGCACATGATGGATGTTGCCGTGGAAGAGCTAGCCGAATGTTGCCATCTTAAGTTCAACCTATCTAGCAGAACGTTCCCGAAGCAGCGTTACTTGTCCCCCATACCTGCATGGGTATTGAGATCGGCTAACGGACATGGCGTACTCTTAGCGGCCTCAAACGCCCGGAAAACCAAGAAATTGTCACTCTTAAGGTCCCATATGTCCCTTACATTCGTATCCGTGTCATTCCCAACCGCTAACGGTTCAACATGAGGTTGTCGACGATTCATTGTGAGTAACTGAGTTGAAGCGTTCTGCTTTCGCTAACGGACCTCACGGATTAACCCCCTAAATTTGGACACTACCGCCTTCAATCTTGTGCTATCGCACTAAAGCGCAATTTGTTTTGGTGTTATCATCCCATCGGATACGAGCCGTAGATATTCTTTTGGTGGCCAATCTT
>NZ_WUWM01000018.1 GCF_009846885.1 Paenibacillus puerhi | reverse complement strand
GGTTTGCTTCCGGCTTCCTTCAGATTCGACCTCACGACCGACACCCTTGCCTTCAGCTAACAGTTCCTACTGCCAAGCCTGTAGCGGACTTGCACCGCCTAGTTATCGCCCATGCCGGGCGCACAAGAAGAAGCCCCTTTTGTTCCGCTGAACAAAAGGGGCTTCCCCGCCGGGTCACACTATTCGTCTTCCTTGAATACAGGCTTGATCCGCAGCTCGAAGGCGAATTCCTTCTCGCTGAGCCGGTACGGCTCGAGCAGCTCCGGTCCGCACGAGTTGGAGCCGATCCCGCTCATCTTGTAATCCAGCTGGACGATTGTCTCCTTGCGCTTGACCAGCTCATAGGTATGGCGGGCTTCCGTCAGATCCTGCGGGGTGTAATGCGACGCATTGAACGAGAAGCCCCCCGGCGCCTCGAAATGCAGCCCCATCCCAAGCTCGGTTGAGACGATGGCCCATTCCGTATCGTAGCGGGAGCCTGTCTCCTGCGGCATGATATAGTTCTCGGACATCTCATCTACCGTCAGCAGGTATTTCCCCCGCTTCACGCTCTGACGCTTATCGATATAACTCTCATGGGGGCCATAACCGAAGTACTCCACTTCCTCGTTGCCCGCAGGCATGACGAGCTGCAGACCGAACCGCGGCAGGAAGGGCGCATTCTCCCTTACCTTGACCTGTGTCCGGAGTACGATGGCCCCGCTCCCGTCCACCTGCCACACCGCTTCGCCATGCAGGATCGGATAGCGGATATAGCCGCCGAGCGAGTAGCTGACGGCTATATCGACGCCGCCTGCCTCGTTGCCTGTCCATTTGACCTGGTACACCTTCATACCGGCGCGATGGAAGCCTTGATTCTGCCACTCGTTGCGGATGTTCCGGTCATTGTCCGTCGGCGCCCGCCAAATATTGAACGAAACCGGGGCATGAAGCAGGTTCACGCCATGCTTCGACAGCTTCGCGAACGTCCCGTCGTACAGGTCGAAGACGTAGCGGAAGTCCAGTCCGGTCAGCTCCAGCAGATGTCCATTCTCTACCGCTTGCAGCGGGAAGTCTTCCGAGACGGCGGCGGTACCCGATGCTGCGGATACGCCAGAGGCAGCGGCTTCGCTTGCCGGCAGCGCGAACTGCTCGAAGGTCACCTCATGTCCGGCCTCGGCCCATACCGTGTCGCGCTTCGTGCGGACGGTAATCGTGAGATAGCGGCGAGCCGAAGGACTGGTTGCCAGTTCCTGGAGAGGGACGGATACTGCTTGCGCCTGCTGAGGTCCGAGCGCGTCCAGCCCCTCGATGACTCCCTGTGCAGCCGTCTCCCCGTCCTGCTCCAGCCTCCAGGAGAAGGTCAAGCCGGACAGATCGATAAAGTCATAGCGGTTAGTCACCAGCAGCTTGCCCGCGGCCGCGTCTTCCGCTTCGATCTTAACCGGGGCGATCACCTTTTTCAGCTCCAGCAGTCCCTTATGCGGCTTGCGGTCCGGAGACACAAGACCGTCAATGCAGAAATTGCCGTCATTCGGCTGATCGCCGAAGTCTCCGCCATAAGCAAAGTACGTGCTGCCGTCCGGCCCCTCCGTCTTAATCCCGTGATCGCACCATTCCCAGACGCAGCCGCCCATCAGGTTCGGGTACCTGTAGATGACGTTCCAATAATCCATCAGATCGCCGGGACCATTCCCCATCGCATGGCTGTACTCGCATTGAAACAGAGGCTTCGTCTTCGTCTCATCTTGCCCATACTCTTCCATATAAGCAACCGAAGCGTACATGCGGCTCTCGACATCCAGACAAGCGGTATCGGGATCGCCATTATAGATGGAGGCTGCGCCTTCATAATGAACCAGCCGGGATGCGTCCCGCCCGCGCGTCCACTCTGCCATCGCCTGATGATTCGCGCCGTAGCCCGACTCATTGCCCAGGGACCACATCACGATGCAGGCATGGTTCTTGTCCCGCTCCACCATCCTTTCCGCCCGGTCTACGAAGGCCGCTCGCCACTCGGGATTCACGGACAGCTTATGGAAGGCGCCTTCGGCCCAGCTTTCGGCGACTCCGATACCGTGACATTCCAAGTCGGCCTCGTCAATGACATAGAAGCCATACTGATCGCACAAGTCAAGAAACCGCGGATCGTTCGGGTAGTGAGAGGTGCGGACCGTGTTGACATTATGCGCCTTCATCAGATTCAAGTCCTTGATCATATGATTCAGCGGAATCGTCTGTCCCAGCGTCGGATGGGAGTCATGCCGGTTGACGCCCTTCAGCTTGATCGGCTTCCCGTTAACCAGAAAAATACCGTTCTGAATCCGAATATCGCGGAAGCCTACGGCAAAACGAAGCGCCTCCTCGCCGGCTTGTACCTCCAGATGGTACAGATACGGGTTCTCCGCATTCCACAGCTCCGGCTCCGTGACCGTCAGCTCGATCACGCCCTGGCCGTCGATCTGCGCGCTGCCCGATGCGACGATATGGCCGTTCTTGTCGCGCAGGTCCGCCTTCACGTCCAGCTTGCCGACCGTGTCGATCTCGCTGCGCAGGATGGCCTGGCTGAAGTCTGCAGCGAGCTCTTGACGGTTGAAGATGTCGCGGATATGCGCCTTCTCCCGCGCTAGCAGATAAACATCCCTATAGATGCCGGAATACCGCCACAGATCCTGATCCTCCAGATATGTGCCATCGCACCACTTCAGCACCATCAAGGCTACCCGGTTAGCGCCGGGGCGTAGATGCTCCGTCACTTTAAATTCGGCGGGGATGCGGCTGCCCTGGCTGTAACCGACATAGGCGCCGTTGACCCAGAGGTAGAAGCAGGAGTTCACGCCCTCGAATACGAGATACTGCTCCTTGCCGTCCCCGCTTGCAGGGAGCTGAAAGTCGCGGACATACAGCCCCGCGGGATTGGCGTTAGGAACAAACGGCGGATCGCAGGGAATCGGATAGTTGAGATTCGTATAATGAAGCTGATCATAGCCGTTGACCTGCCAGCAGGAGGGCACGATCAGATCGTCCCAGCCGCTTACATCGGAGTCTACGGCATAGAAGCCGTCGGTCGCGTCCTTGACGCTGGCATGGTACTGGAATTTCCAGCTGCCGTTCAGCGTCCGGTAGTAGGGGGAACGGCCCCTCTTTCCCGTCGCGGCCGCTGCCTGGCTGGCATAAGGAATATAGGAAGCACGGGAGGCTTCCCGGTTTTCCTGGAGCACGTTAAGGTTTTCCCAGTAGGGGGTGACACGCACCATGTCTATCTCTCCTCATCTAAGATAATAGGCAGGGTCCGTCATCCTAAGACCATGACGGACCCTGCCATTTAGTCAATTCACTTACGCTTGCAGGGTCAGCGCATCGCGCCGCAGATCGAGCCATTCCCGCTCAGCCGCCGTGAGCTTGATGCCGGCCCCTTCCTCGCAGGATTTCAGCTCCGCCAGATTCTGAGCGCCGATCAGCGCGCAGGTCGGGAACGGCTGCTGGAGCACATAAGCGAGGGCGATCTGAATGACGCTTGCCCCCTTCGTCGCAGCAAGCTGTTCAGCCCTCGCCAGCCTCTCCCAGTTGGCATCGTTGTAGAAAACGCGGACGAGCTCGGCATTATCGCGCACCTCCGGCGTAAAGCGGCCCGTGAAGAAGCCCCTTGCCTGCGACGACCAGGACAGCAGCGGCATCCCGGTGCGCTCATGCCAGTCGCATGTCGCTTCATCGGCCGATACGCAGCCCGGCCAGAAAGGCTCGTTGACCTTAGCCAGGCTCAGGTTGGGGCTGCTGAACGAGAAGCCCGTCAGACCGTGGGATGCCGCGTATTCGTTCGCCTCCGCGATCCGCCGCCACGTCCAGTTCGAAGCGCCGATGGATTGCACCCTGCCCGCTTCCAGATGAGCGTTCAGCGCCTCGAGGATCTCGCCGACCGGCACATTCTCATCGTCGCGGTGCAGCGCGTACAGCTCGACCGAATCTGTCTGCAACCGCTCCAGGCTTTCCTTCAGGTCGGCGTCGATCGCCGCCTTGTTCACCCGCGGGCCATCCTGGTTATGATGCGCTCCCTTGGTCAGAATGACGAGCTGATCCCGGTTGTTCCGCTCGCGCATATATCTGCCGATGACCTTCTCGCTCTCGCCGCCGCAATAAATATACGCGGTATCGATCGTGTTGCCCCCGATTTCCAGGTAGGCATCGAGGTTGTCGCAAACCTTGCCGTACACGTCCGGGCGGAAATAATCCGAGCCCTTGATCAGCCGGGATACCGGCTTCGAAACGCCTGCAATCTGAATATATTCCATCAATTTTCGCTCCTCTCTACAATTCGACGCGTTTGCGCTGCCGGGCCGACTCTAGGCAGGCGTCCAGCACCTTCATGTTCAGCACGGCATCCGATGGGTCGAAGGCTACAGGCTCGCCAGCCAGCACGCTGCGTGCGAACGAATCGGCCTGCAGGGCATAATGATTGACGACCGGCACCTCAACCTCGCGCCTTTCGCCCTTCGCCGTGACGAAAAAGTTCGCGCCTGCATCCGTCGGGCCCACATAAGCCGACTGCAGCTCGATGCGGCCGTCCGTACCCAGAATCTCCAGCGTATTGCGGCCAGCCGCCCACATGCCGCAGTCGAAGGTCAGCGCAACGGATCCGGGGAATTCCAACAGACCCGAGGCCATCATATCCACCTCGTCATGCTGGGGAGAGAAGAAGGCCTGTACCGTTACGGCCTCCGGCTCCTGGCCAAGCACGTATCGGGCCGCGCTGATCGGGTAACAGCCCACATCGTACAGAGAGCCGCCGCCCATATCGCGGTTAAATCTGACATTGCCGGAATTCGCCGAGCTGTTGAACGTGAAGGAGCCGCGGATAGCCCGGAGCTCGCCGATTTCCCCGGAGGCGATCACATCCCGGATCATCCGGTAACGCGGATGGTGACGGTACATGAATGCTTCAGCGAAGACGACGCCGGCCTCGGCGCATGCCGCTACCATCTCCTCCGTCTCTTCCGCCGTCAGAGCCGCCGGCTTCTCGCACAGTACGTGCTTGCCCGCCTGAGCGGCCTTGATCGTCCATTCCCGGTGCAGATGATTCGGCAGCGGGATGTAGACCGCATCAATCGACTCATCTGCGAGCAGCTCCTCGTAGCTGCCGTAGGCCTGCGGAATACCCTCCCGAGCCGCAGCCTCCTGCGCCTTCTCCAGCGAACGGCTGGCGATTGCCGCCAGTTCCCCCAGCTCGGACTGTTTAATTCCCGGAATAACGGCGCGGAAAGCAATGGCCGCACAACCCAGTACTCCCCAACGAAGCTTGCCTTCTACCTTTGCCATGATGATCCTCCTCACATTTCTAGTATCATATTGCCATTATAAAAGTGTTCAACTAAAATTAAAATATGATCATGTTGCGGGATCATAACACTATATTGTCATCGGGAGGGAGTTCGCGATGCAAAGACAATTTTTGTTTCCTATCATGGATCATCAGCCGTTCTTCTGCTTTCCCGAGTCGGTGGGCAACTACAAGGAAGACGGAGGCCACCGTGTGAACCGGGCCGCCGGGACACTGAACAACTTCAATATTCACTACGTAGCTGCCGGCAAAGGCTTCGTCGAGATAGACGGTCAAACCTATGCTCTGCAGCGAGGCGATGCCGTGCTGTACTTCCCGCTGCAGCAGCAAATCTACTACTCCAGCGAGGAGGAGCCTTGGGATGTGCGCTGGGTGCACTTCTACGGCCACAAGCTGCAGGAGTTCCTGACCGAGCATCAGCTGCACCGCTCGAAGCTGTGGACGCTCCGTCAGCCGTCCGCCTGGGAGAAGGCTCATATGACGCTGCTGGAGGAAGCCGAGAAGCACCGGCTTCTGCATCCCACAGCGCTCTCCATGCTGACCTATGCCGTGATCATGGAATTCATCCAGCAGGCCGAGCCGCTATCCTCCACCAAGCGCCATCATGCCACTGAACGGATCGCCGAGCTGCTGCCCCATCTGCAGAACGAGGCTTGCGAGCCGTTCGTATTGGAGGAGTGGGCCGAGCGCGCCGGCGTAAGTCCGTATTACTTCTGCCGGCTCTTCCGTAAAATCATGCATATGACCCCCATGGATTTCATCACGCTATGCCGGATGCAGAAAGCGAAGCAGTGGCTGATCGAGCGCACCGAGTCTACCATCCGCGACATCGCCATGGATGCCGGTTACCCGAACACCAGCTACTTCAACAAGCGATTTTTGGAAAAGGAGGGCATGACGCCCACCGAATACCGGATGGTGTTCGGCAAGTAAGCTCCTCTCGCTCCGGCGCATCTTCTTCAAGCTAAAAAACGTCAGGGAAGAGGCCCTGACGTTTTTTAGCCGTTTACATCCATTATTATAGATTACCATCGCTTCGCTTTAGGTCTGCTTAGCGGCGCTGGTAGATCCTATGCATTAGCGCCGCTGTTTCAGCCCGGGTAGCATGCTCGCCCGGATGTAGCTTTCCCTCCGCACCCTCGATCATCCCTGCGCGGATCAGCAGCGACGCAGCCTCCCTGGCATAAGGCGCTACCTCCGCATGGTCGGCAAACCTTGCCAGCGATTCCGGCGAGTCGGAGGCCGCCCCGTCTTGAAGCCCTTCTTCCGTCTGCGACAAGCCGGCGGACTGAAGCGCTCTTGCCGTTAGCGCAAACAGCTCCTGGCGCGTGACCGGATCGCGCGGGCGGAACCGGCCGTCGGCCGCCCCCTCCGCGATCCCGAGGCGCTGCGCGGCGATAACCGCATCGGCGAAGTAATCTGTCGCGCTTATATCCCGAAAGCCCGCGGCGGCGGCTGTCGAGCCCGCTACCTTTTCTCCCGAAGCTTCGCCGTCTGCGGCCCGGGACTCCTTCGCATCGAACCCTCCGCCGTCCGTACTCTTCAGCTTGAGCGTCCGCATCAGCAGCAGCACGTAATCGGCTCGGCTGATCTCCAGCCCAGGCGAAAAGTCCGTCTCAGAGGTCCCTTTGACAATTCCCTGTGCAGCCAGCGTCTCGATCGCCCTGGACGCCCAGCCGTACGAAGCGATATCTCCGAATTCGCGGGCAGCCGCAGCTATGCCGTATACGCTGAAATGCGTTGTCTCAAAAGCAACCTCCCCGGAATCGCGGTCATAATGACCTGGCAGGACGTCCCGAACATCTCCGTTCTCATCGATATACCATACCGGGATACGCCCCTCATTCCGCTGTTCCCAGCCAGATGCCCGGTAGGGAACGAATACCTGGACCGCCGCGGACGGGCTGCTCCAGTCTATCGTCCTGCCTCCCTGCTTGAGCGCCATCTCAAGCAGCGGCCCGGAGCCGATGCCCGCCCTAGCCCCTTCCCCAAGCTTAGCGCGAACGGCCTGCCCGACAAACAGGCTCAACGTTCCGGCTCCGCCGCTTCCTTCCGCCCCGGCGGCCCCGCGCTGCCCGGAGAGCACCGAGCCCGGCAGCGCCACCGTGGCAACCGGTGTGCGGACGATTAACTGGATGGAAGCCGATAGATCCCTGATCTCGGCGGGAAGCGCCAACTCGTAGACGTCGGCTCCCGGTACGGCACTCAGCTCCAACGTAACCGTCTTCCTACCGGAAGCGTCGGCTTTAGCCGCTTGGAACGCTCTGGTTAGAGCAGACGCCTCTATGATGCCTACCGCCGTCTTCGATCCCTCGCCTGTCAGCTCCGGCTTCACCGTCAGGGCTGTCCCGCTACCAGGCTGTGGCTGCGCCCCCGTTCCGGTGCCCGCTGCCGCGCCGGAACCCGTCTGACCCGGCGAAGTATCTCCGCCCGAATCATCGGAAGCTCCAGACTCTTCAGACTCTCCAGGCTCCTGTGGGTTCCCCGGCACCTGCGGTTCGCCGGGCTCCTGAGGCTCGTTCGGGCCGCCAGAATCCTGCCCGACCGGCCAACCGGCCGGCACCTCAACGCCCGGCTTCAAATAATAATCCAAGCCGTTCCCCTGAACCGTATTGTCCCGCACCGTCAATCCGGTACCGGCTTCGATCCAGATGCCGTACGTGTTGCCGGTGACCGTGTTCCCCGTAAGCGTCATATCCTTCGGCGCTCCCGCTCCCACGTTGTCGGCATTCCGGTCGCCGTGATCATAAGCGATCAGAACGGCCCGAAAGTCCGGGGAAGTATTGTTGCGAATCACGTTGTCCCTGACAACCGTACGGGGCGCATTCAGCAGATACAGCCCGACTGGCGTCTTTCCTTCGAAGACCGTCGTCGTGTTCTCGATCACATTGCGCTCGATCGTCGTGTCAGGCGATCCCATGTACACCTGAATGCCGGTCTGCGAATTACGGATCGTATTGTCGTGAATATAGTTAAAAGGACCGGCTTCGTCATGATTGGAATTCGGCGGCGTTCCGCCGGTATTCCCTACGCCGATGGCTCCCCCGCGCGACACGTTTTCAATCAGGTTGCCGCTGATTTCGTTGAGGTATTCATCCTCCCCGTGGAGGTCGATGGCATCGTACACCGTTCCCCGGAACACGTTGTCAGCTACCAGATTGTTATGCGCATAATATTGCACCAGTGCGCCATGGCGCAAGTAAGGCCCTTCGAAGACGTTGTTGCGCACGACGTTGAAATACGTATCGTTGTCATACCCGAGCCGGTGCTGCTTCGGCGTACCCTGCACGGATACCCCGTAGCCCGCGCCGCCTGCTCCGATGTTCGTCGCGTTGCGGATGATGGAGTTCTGCACGACATTATGATGACTCTCACTGATGCGCACCGCGTACTTCTCGAACTTCTCGATCGTCACATGGTCGATCACGATATGGGAGCTGCCCTTCAGCGCCGAATCGTCGATGACGATCCCGTATTTCGGCCCGCCCGTATCGGACACCCGGATCGTCGGGTCGGTTGGCATCGGACCGTCGTACGTCGAAGTGATCGTCAGATGCGAGATCGTCACATCGCTTTTGTTAAAAGCCTTGATCACCCGGCTGCTTGACGAGGAGGACGCCCCCAGGTACGACAGCAGGACAGCGCCCTCCTGGCTTTCTCCGCGCAGATTGACCTTGTTTTTCACAGAGAAATGCGTATCCGTCGAATCTCCCGCCAGCTTGCTGATCAGGTTATACGTACCGTTCGGGAAATACACCTCGTCCCCCTCCCGGGCCGCGTCCAGCGCCGCCTGGATCGCAGGCAAATCATCCGTTGCGTTGTCGGCCGGGTCGGCTCCGAAATCTATCACATTCAGCGTCCTTCCTGTGACCGGATTGGCGGCTGGAATGCCGGCAGGCGTCCCGTCGGGATGATGCAGCCCCGGCTTCGTATACAGCGGAACGCTTGGCACCTCAATCACTTCATCCGGGATTGGCTCCAGCTCCGGACTCGTATACGGGCCGTAGACATGAAGCTCCGTGAAGCTGTTCCAGTCGTTGACGGAGTTGCCGTATCCCACGTAACGAACATACCGGGCCGTCACATCGGGGAAATCGAACGCTTCCATGTCCGACGTCAGCCCTCCGCTCTGTCCGCTGTATACGGTGGTCCACTGCTCGCCGTCTGTCGATACCTGCAAGTCGAAGGAAGCCTTCCTTGCACTGCCGCTATAGAACGCAATCCCGATGTAGCCGATACGCCTTGCTTGGCCCAGATCGTAACGAATCCACTGGCCGTCGCCCTGCGCCGACCAGCGCGTGCTCGGCTTGCCGTCGACCGTATTGGCTTCGACGTTGCCGTCGTTGGAGCTGGCGGTCACAGCAGCGGCCGGGATCGGGTAACGGGTGCGCTCCGTAACCGCTATGGCAGTCGCCTGCTGCGACGGCCCGCTTTCGAGCCCGCCGCCGCCTACCGCCGTAACGGCAAACGTATAGCTGGTTCCGGCCGTCACCCCATAGTGCGTGTACGAGGTGCCGGACACGCCAGTGGCCAGTTCGTCGTAGGAGGCGCCGTTCCACAGCTTGACCTTGTAGCTGATGGCTCCGGGAGCCGGCTGCCAGCTGAGCATGATCTCGGCGTTGCCCGTCTGCGCGGTCAATCCGGCCGGAATGCCTGGCGGCAGCGAAGCGGACTGCGGCGTCACGGCGACAGAAGCGCTTGGCAGGCTTTCATAGCCTTCCGCATCGACAGCCGTCACGGTATAATAGTAAGGCTGACCGTTCGTCAGGCCGGTATCCGTATAGCTCGTATCTGTCCCGGGAGCCGTACCGATGGCGGAGAATGACCCTTCGGCGCTCCCGCTTCGGCCTATCCGGTAAGACGCTGCGTCTGCCGAGGCTCCCCAGGACAGCTCAGCCTGTCCGTCACCCGGCAGTCCCGCAAGGGACGAGGCCGGAGCGACGATCGTCTGCGTCATCCGCAGGCGCGGCTTATTCGCTTCGTTGGCCGTGTCCATGTTATAGATCGTCACGGCCGTGTTGCCGTGAGGGACAAGCACGAAGGTCACGGCCCCGTCCTGCCCATGCTGCCGTACGAAGTCCCGGACATCGACCGCATGCTCGACGTAGGAAACGCTATCGAGCACGATCTCGCCGAGGGCGAAGGCGTCCGTCCCCACACCCGTTATTTCATAGGCGGCGTTGATGCCCGGAGCGTGGTCTCCCGTCAGCGTAGCCCCTGTCCAAGTGCCGTCAGTGGCGAGGCCGTACACGCTGAATGTCGCCGTCGCACCCGAAGCATTCAGCTTTCCCTTAATCGAGAAGGAAGCGGCCGTCGTATTGGCAGCTTGGCTAATCCCCTCAAACTTGAAGTAAGCCAGCCGGGTTGAGGTGGCCGAGGAGCGGCGTATATTCATATTGCCTACTGTGCTTGTACCGCTTGTTTGCTTATCGAAGTTCGCAGCCGGCTGTGCGGAGTCAATCGCGGCATCATGCGTCGGGATAACGGCGACCTCCTGGCTCGTTGAGGCGGCCGCTTCGGACAGGCCTCCGGGGACGCTGCCTCCTAGCAAGCCGAAGAGCAGGGTAAAGCTGAGTACAAGGCCGAGCCGTCGGTTGCGGTCGCGGCGAGTGATGAAGTACACGATATCTCCTCCTTTTTTGGTAAGCGCTTTCTTCATCATACAAGAAGTCCAGGAGGAGGATTTTGGTTATTTTTAGTTGGGCTTGTGTATTTTCGAGGGTCATTTCTCTTGTTTCTCGGCATTTCCCGTTACGGGAAAAAAAGTCAATGGCCGGAAATGCCGTGCAGCATCACGGATTCAAGCGTCCGGAGAAGCCACAATAATGGATGATTGCCGGAAATGAGGCGTCCAGGTAGATTGTAATCAGGGCACCGGTCCTACCGTCACATCCCGCTTATATGCCCATCCCTCATCGCATGAAAGGAGGAGAGGACCATCCACTCCACGGTTAAATCAGCCGCTTCCCAGGCCTCAGGGCCGGAGCAGACAGCGGCGTCCGGCCGGATGAAGCTCATCATCGCCGGTATCGCTCGGGACAAATTCTTGTACTTATTGGCATTTCCCGGACTGCTGTATTTTTTTATTTTCCGCTATATCCCGATGTGGGGCATTCTGATTTCGTTTCAGAATTATTCTCCCTTTCAGGGTATGCTTGGCAGTCCGTGGGTCGGCTTGGAGCATTTCCAGCGCTTCTTCTCCAATCCCGACTTCCTGCTGCTGTTTCGCAACACGCTCGCTATTAATACGCTGTCGCTGGTGTTCTTCTTTCCGCTGCCTATTGTGCTTGCGTTGATGCTGAACGAGGTCCGAAACGCCGCTTATAAGAAAATCGTCCAATCGATCGTATACCTGCCGCATTTTTTATCCTGGGTCATTATCGTCGGCATCACCTTCCTGCTCTTCTCCACCGGGGACGGGGTCGTGAACCAGATGCTGGTGGCGCTCGGCTTCGAGAAGGTCGATTTCCTGACGAACAAAAGCTACTTCTGGGCCATGCTGACCGCCCAATCGATCTGGAAGGATGCGGGCTGGGGAACCATCCTCTTCCTGGCCGCGATGGCGAGCATCGACCCGCAGCTCTATGAAGCGGCCAAAATTGACGGCGCAAGCCGTTTCCGCCAAATCTGGCATGTCACGCTGCCCGGTATCCGGCCGGTTATCGTGATTCTGCTGATCCTGCGCATCGGCCATATGATGGATGTCGGCTTCGAGCAGGTATTTCTCATGATGAACGGCGCGGTCTCCGAGGTCGCAGACGTATTCGATACGTATGTGTATCGGCTCGGCGTCAAGCAGGGGCAGTTCAGCTACAGTACGGCTGTCGGCCTGTTCAAGTCGGTTGTGGGTCTGCTGCTCGTGATCGGAGCCAACAAGCTTGCCAAGAAGCTCGGCGAAGAAGGCGTCTATTAACCGGCCACGCAATCCGCTCATCCCAATGCCGCAAAGAAAGGAGGCTGCGTACTCTTGATTCGATCCCGAAGCGACCGTGCGGTCGACGTGTTCAATGTCTTGTTTCTGGCCATCATCAGCGCCGTAACATTTTTTCCCTTGTACTACGTATTCGTGGTGTCCTTCACGGACCCGTCGGCCTATTTCTCCCACCAGCTTACTTTGCTTCCCACCCGCTGGAGCCTAGCTTCCTATAAGTACCTGATGTCCACCGACGCCTTCCTGCGGGCTATCCGCAACAGCGTTTTTCTCGCCGTTGTCGGTACCGCGCTCAGCCTGCTGGTCACCTCCTGCCTCTCCTACGCGCTCTCGCGCCGGAGGCTGCAGGGGCGTCGGGTGATGCTGCTGCTTATTCTGCTGACCACGTTATTTAACCCGGGCATTATCCCGCCGTATCTGCTGGTCCGCGATCTGCATCTGATCAACAGCACCTGGTCGCTGATCCTGCCGGTGCTGACGAGCGGCTGGTACGTGCTCCTGATGAAGGGCTTCTTCGACAGCATTCCGGCAAGCCTCGAGGAAGCGGCCCGGATCGACGGCTGCAACGACGTAAGCGTATGGTACCGCATCATCCTGCCGCTGTCGCTGCCTTCGCTCGCCGCTTTCGGCCTATTTTACGCCGTCGCCTACTGGAATACGTTTTTCACCGCGCTGCTGTATATCAATGATTTCACCAAGCATCCGCTGCAGGTGCTGCTTCAAAATATGCTGATTGATGCCTCTACCGCCGCCGGCGGCTCGGTTGCCGCCGAGATGATGTCCGAGCAGCGCATCCCGCCCGAGACGCTGAAGATGGCCGCCGTTGTCATCGCCACGGTGCCGATCCTGCTCGTCTACCCGTTTCTGCAGAAGCATTTTGCCAAGGGGGCCATGGTAGGCTCGGTCAAAGAATGAGCAGCCCGGATCCAAAGCTGTTGAACAGGACCAGCCTGCATTTTCTGGTTTCATCCAAATTCACATACCATTTCGCATTGGGGAGGTTCGTATCTTCATGAAAGAGAATAAAAAAGCTTCGGCACTACTCGCATCCGTCCTTCTGGTCTCTTCGCTGCTCGCCGCCTGCGGAGACACGGCCGCGCCTGCGCCAGCGGGCGACAGCCCCGGGAAAGTCCAGGACACCAAGCCGACGGATATCAGCATCATGACGATGTATTATACCCCTGAGCCCCCGGGCCCGGATAATGTGGTCGTGAAGGAAATCGAAAAGCGGACAAATACGAAGCTCAAGATCACCTGGGTTTCACCTAATAATTATGCAGATAAAATTAATGTAACGCTGGCCTCGGGCGATATTCCCGACCTTATCCTGCTCGACGATCCGTTCAGCTCCCAAGTACGGAGCATGGTCGCGCAGGGCGCCTTCTGGGAGCTGACTACGCTGCTGAAGGATTATCCGAATCTGTTGCAATATCCGAAGGTTTCCTGGGAGAATACGAAGCAGGCGGACGGCAAAACGTACGGCATCCCCCGTGCGCGTCCTACGGACGGCGGCGGATTTCCTTATATCCGCAAGGACTGGCTTGATGCGCTGAAGCTGGAGGTTCCGACAACGACCGATGAGCTGTATACGGTCTTGAAAGCGTTCGCGGAGAAGGATCCCGACGGTAACGGCAAGGCGGACACGGTCCCCTATGTCGGGTTCGTCGATCAGAACGGCATGGCCTACCTGAATCAGCTGCAGAACAGCTTCACCAAGACGAACGGCGACTGGAAGCTGGTGGACGGCAAGCTGGTCAATGTCCACTTGCTGCCGGAGTTAAGGGAAAGCCTGGAGTGGATGAATAAAGCGTTCAAGGAGAAGCTGCTCCCCGAGGATGTCGCCGTTATGAAAAACACGCAAGCCAAGGACTTGCTGAAGGCCAACCGCGGCGGCTTGTTCCAGGATACGGCGGAGGCCGCCTGGGAGCCTACGGAGGAGCTGCGCAAGACCGATCCGAAGGCGGATTTCCTTCCGCTCGTTTCGCTTAACGGCTATTCCAATAAAGATAGCGGATTTTTCGGGATGTACGCGATTCCCAAATCCGTCAACGAAGCGAAGGTGAAGAAGCTGCTCGCCTTCATGGATTATGGCGCTACCCAGGAAGGCTACACGCTGGCTAGCTTCGGCTTGAAGGATGTGCATTACACGGAGAAGGACGGTATGATCATTCCTACGGAGCAGGCCAAGAAGGATATTGTCGCCCAGCAGGCATTCGGCCAAATTTTCCTGAAATACGATCCGTACCTGCGCGCCTACCGTACCGGGATGCCGGCGGATGTGCTCGAACGCAATAAAAAGATCATCGATGAGAAGGCCAAGATCAGCATAGGCGATCCTTCCGTCGGCCTGAACTCCGAGACGAACATCAAGGTCGGAACGGAGCTCCGCAAGAAAATCCAGGATATGAAGACGAAGGTCATCATGGGCAAAGAGCCGATCAGCGCCTGGGATGATTATGTCACGAAGCTGAAGGCCGATCCGGAGCTAGCGCAAATTACAGCGGAGCTGAACGAAGCTTATCAGAAACGGAGCGCGGCTGCTAAATAAGTCCAATCCTCCCTTGTACAGCTCCAGGTACCGGGGGGGATTTTCCTGTCCTTGGGCGCCCGGGCTCCCTGTGCCTTCTCACCTCTTGCTGAAACTTTAAGAGCGGTGCTGCGTTAAAGGACTGGAGCTACTGCTTTTGTTCGAAAAACTGCATGTATGATAAATAAATGCTATCTGACGGGAAGAGGGGGACTTCATATGCTGTTGGCATGGAGGCAGTTTTGGCAGTGGTGGACCCTTGGGTCGGTCCGGGGCAACTTTTACCGCAAGAGCCTGATTTTGGTGCTGTGCATCACCAGCCTGCCTACGGCCGTGATCGGGGTCGCTTCTTACATCGCAGGCCGCGCGCATATCGAAGGCGAAATCGCCCGTAATCACGAGGCATTGCTCAAGAAAACGATTGACCGGATGCACGATAACTTCGCCCAGCTTGAACTGGCCGCTACCCAATGGTCGCTCGACAGCAGATTGGAAGCCCGGCTCCGCGATATCAAGCTGAACGAGGAATACAACACGACCCAAACCTTATACCGGTTTCTCGGGGTCATGAAGGGCGCTTACCCGCTGATCGACCGGGTCGACCTGTACCTGGACAAGGAGCGGCCCGTTATCGTCTCGGATATCGAAGGGGTCGTGCCGATTACCCGTCAGCAGGATCTCATGCAGTTCCAAGGCCTGCTGGAGCATGAGCGCGGGGTATTCTGGAATGATGCGCTGACCAAGGTCAATGCCCGCAGCGACGAGCCTTATCTGACCCTTGTGCATAAGCTGCCGACGATCGGACAGCCCTATGGCGCGCTGATCTTCTACCTCGATAAGGCCCGGCTGGTGCAGATGGTGGAAGAGATGACAACAGATAATGACGGGGCATCCTTCCTTATGGGCAGAGATGGCCATCTGATCGTCTCCAAGCCGGCCGCAGACGCCAAGTATATGGCGCTGGAAACCGCGATCCGGGCTCATGTGCTGCAAAGCGGCCAAGAGAACGGCTCGTCCCTGCTGAACTGGAGGGGCCAATCCTATACCGTCTCGTTCGGTGAATTTACCCGGCTGGGCGCGCATTGGAAATATTCGACGGCTACCTCGCTAACCCAGATGACCGCTCCGGTCATTCTGATGTCCAGAATTATGCTTGCGGTCGGGCTGTTCGGCCTGCTGCTCGCCTTCCTCCTGTCCTGGATGGCATCCAAGCGGATCTATCAGCCGATCCGGCATCTGGTGAATCTGGTGAAGGATCACCGACTGCAGCCGGCCGACGCCAACCGGGACCGGGATGAGCTCGCCTTCATTGCAAGCCAGTGGAAGCATCTGAGCCAGGAGAGCAGACAGCTGAAGTCCAGGCTGGAGCAGGCCTATCCGTCGCTTCGGGCCGCCTTTCTGATGCAGCTGGTCCATGGGCATTTCTATTCGTTAAGCGAAGCGCAGCTTCGAAGCCGGATGGCCGGCTTCGGGTGGCCATCCGAAGCGCAGTGGCACGTCCTGCTGCTGGTGCAAACAAGCGGATTTGCCAAGGAGGACGGACGCTTCTACGAGAGCGAGGAGCAGCTGGTGACGTTTGCAACAGCCAACATCGCCCAGGAAATCGTCCACACCCGCAGCGTCCAATCGGAAATCATCAACTTCCAAGATCTGACGATCGGCATCCTGCTCTCCTATTCGGCGGAACGGACGAAGCAGCAGGTCAAGGAGGATCTCTATTGGCTGGCCGACGATCTGGTCCGCACCGTCAGCAAGCTGCTCAAAATGCAGACAACCGTTTGTATCGGGCATATTACGCCGCAGGTCCGGGAACTCCCCGGGCAGCTGCCTTATCTGCGCAATGCGATCCGCTACCGGGATTTGAAGGGAGACTGTCAGGTGCTTGATCTGGAGGAGATGCTGCCGGCCGTTCATAATCCAGGGATGAGATATCCGTTCGAGGTAGAAAAGGAACTGATGCAGGTTATCCGCATGGGGCAAAGCGAGCGAGCGATGCAGCTGATCCAGCTATTTATCGATGAACTGGTGGGACAAGCGGTCAGCGAGAAGCTGCTTCAGGAGGGCGGGCTGCAGGTACTGGGCAGCATGCTGCATACCCTGCTTGAAACGGGCTTTCACCCGCATCTTGTATACGGGGGACAGAATCTGTACGAGCAGCTCAATCAACTGCGAGAGCCGGAGCAGATGGTTCGCTTCTTCCAGCACAAAGTAATCGAGCCTTACATGCAAAAGCTCAATGAGCATCAGGACCTGCATATGAAGCAGCTGGTGGAGCAGGTCACGGACCGGATCCGCCTGCGTTTCGCCAGCGATATTTCGCTTGAGGAATGTGCCGATGCATTCGGCGTCACTCCCTTTGCGCTGAGCAAAGCCTTCAAGCAGGTGCATGGTATGAACTATATCGATTATCTGATTCAGTTGAGGATAGACAAAGCGAAGGAGCTGCTGGCCGGCACCGATCTGAAGATCAATGAGGTCGCTGAGCAGGTCGGCTACCAGCCCTCCTACTTTATCCGGCTATTCAAAAAGTTCGAGGATATGACGCCGGGCCAATACCGGGAACGGTCGATGTAGACAGTCTTCCGTTCCCGCTCCCTTTCCCTTTCGCGCCCGGATAAACGCGGTTCTTCTTTAATGCGGGTTTATTGCCGACTGCTGCGCTTCTGCGGTCCCCAGGTCTGCCATCGCTTGCAGGCCGGCCTGGTTCAATAGATTCCACGGCTTATTGTAATGCGGCTGGAAGAAAAAGTCGACGAAGGCCAGTTCCTCTACCGTCATCTGGTTCTGGATGCAGACCGACAGCGTATTGACCGATTGGGTGAGGTCCGCCCTCGACAGCACCTGGGCTCCGACCAGCCTGCCGGTCTCCGCTTCGTATACAAGCTTAAGCAGCGCCTGTTCATAGGTCGGCATAAATTCAGGACGATCGTTGTCCGTGATAACCGTCGACTTCACAGACAAGCCCGCTTCCCTTGCCGCCTGCTCCGTCAATCCCGTCGAAGCAATGTTCAGCTCGAACATTTTGATGCCCGAGGTGCCCTGCGTGCCCATGTACTTCACCCGGGGCTCCTTCAGATTCATCGCCACGAGCGTGCCCATGCGGACAGCGTTGGTTGCCAGCGGAATATAAGCGGGCTTGCCTGTCGGGTTATATCGGATAGCGCAGCTGTCGCCTGCCGCATACACGTCCGGGCAGCTTGTGCGCATATACGCATCCACGATGATCGCCCCATTCGGGAGCATCTGGACTTGATCCTTCAGCAGGTCGGTATTCGGACGAAAGCCGATGCACATTATGACCAGATCGGCTTCGTATTCGCCGCCCGTGGTGACGACCTTGCTGACTTTACCCTCCCGTCCTTGAAGCGCCTGAACGCTTTGCCCCAGCGCCAGCTCGATGCCATGCTTCGCCATATCCGCCTCTACGATATCCGTGAAGGCTTGATCCAAGTATTTAAACATGACGCGGGGCGTGTTATCGAAGAGCGTTACTTGCTTGTCAAGCTGACGGAAAGCCTCTGCGAGCTCCACTCCGATGTAGCCCGCACCGACGACAGCAATCCGCTTCGCGTGTGCCGCCTTCTCGATAATGGCCTGAGCGTGCGCATAGTTTTTGCACAGCATCACATTGTCCAGCTCCATCCCCGGCAGTGTCGGAAGGATCGGCCACGAGCCCGTCGTCATCACCAGCTTGTCATAGGTGTCCTGCAGCGTTTCGCCCGTCTCCAGATTCCTTACGGTTACCGTCTTATGCTCCGTATCGACGGCCAGCACGTCATGCCTCATCCGGGTACGGACACCGAGCTCAGCCAAGTTGTCAGGATGCGCATAGAAGAGCTCCTCCGCATTCCGAACGACGCCACCCACATGCAGAGCGATCCCGCACGACAGAAAGGATATGTTATCGTTGCGTTCATAGACGGTGATGACCGCCTCTGGATAGCGCTTGGCAATCTGAAGGGTAGCGGCGGTTCCTGCATGGGTGCAGCCGATGACGATAATTTTCATAACGATGACCTCCTCAGGGGATTTTGATGCTGAATTGAAGGTGCTTGAAGGTTAGTCCGAGTGACAATGTTGTGAATTAATTCACTTACTTTCGTAAAGGGCAGGCGACCAGTGAAATAAATCACAATGTCGCCGATGAGTTCACTATAAGATACCTGGACGACTTAATCAATAGGCAAGTGAAATAAATCACAAATTAGACAAATACGCGGTATTCTGTATTTGGAAATTTACCGCATCCTTCCTCTTGCTTCCTCATCCCGCAGCCAGACGCGGCCCCTGCGACAGGTTACGGGAGTACCACCGTCAGTGTGTCGCCTGCCCGAAGCACGCCCTCGCGCTCCACCGAGCACACGATGCCACGCCGCTGCTTGGCCTCACGCACGAAGCGGGCAGCGGCCCCGACAGCCCCGCTTTCGCGCTCGATGATATCCCCCGGAGCCTTGCAGGGCATGTTCTCACCCTCGCAGATCAGGCCTACGTGACCGGGTACGAGGAGCCGCGCCCCGGGCGGAAGCAAGGTAAATTCCGCCATACCTGCCACCAGCACATTGGCTCCCAGCCACTCCGGCCGGACTTCGGAGATGCCGAGCTTGTCCGCGATCAGCCTGCACTCCTCGGCGGATATGATGCTGATCTGCCTGCGGTTCGCAATCATCGTCCCTTTGGGGTACAATTTCTGGCGGCTGTCCGCCTTGCGAAGCAGACCGTAATGCCTATCGCCCGGAATGCCCCCGAGCCTGATGTCGATTTCCCCGACCCGGCGAGTGACAAAAGAGGAAGGCTCGTCCGCGATGTAAACGGCTTCCACCGCAAGTTCATACCCTTTCATAGACAGATTCCTTCCTTTCCCGATCTAGTTAAGTTGAACTTAAGATTCGTATTCATGGTAGTAGATTAGGCAGTCTCAGTCCCCATTCCAGGCCGGAAACATGCCAAAGTGCAGGTTTTTTACATAAATGGCTTTTCGAAAGGGAAAAGTCTGCGAGCATGCAGGAATTTCACGCGATTTTTCCCTGAATAACCGGTTAAGCGGAAAATAGATGCACGTTTGCGGGAGTTTTATTTGGCGGTCAAACTATAAGACCAAAGAAGATGTACAGCTGCAGGTTTTTATGCACCTGATGGATGTTGCCTATGAAGATCCCGCCGACTGTTACCATCTTAAGTTCAACCTATGTAGATATCCCCTAAAGATGAAGTCTATTCTGCTTATCTTAAGGATTTCCTTCGTGAAAAACAAGCAGAGCGGGCGATAGCCAAATCAAAAAAGAAAAGGCACGGGCCTTATCGGCTCCGTGCCTAATCGTCGCTTTGCAGACGCTTCATGAAATCCTCAGCTGCGCTATAGCCCTGCTGACGCAAATACCAGTTATTGGCCGCTGCCTCCACGAGTCCGGCGACATCGCGCCCCGGCTGCAGTTGAATTTCAATATGCGGAATCTTAATATCCATATATTCGCTGAACTTTGGCTCAAGCTCCAGCTCATTGTTCAGCGCATTGTCCTGCCACTTGGACAGCTCGATATCGAGCACAATCCGCGTCTCATCCTGGAAGGCGCTCCGGCCATACAGCCGGGAGACGTTCACCAAGCCGATGCTTCGCAGAGCAAGAAATTCCTTCGTCTTGCCGCTGTGCGTGCCGAGAATCGTCTCCGGCCCGATCTTCTTCAGCACGACGATATCGTCGGCTACGAGGCGATGGCCGCGGCGGATCAGCGTATGCGCCGTCTCGCTCTTGCCGACGCCGGACTTGCCGCGCAGCAGAATGCCGATGCCCGACACGTTGACGCAGACGCCATGCACCGCCATCTCCGGCGCGAGCGCCTTGGCCAGGTAGCTGTCCATCAGCTCGACGAAGCGAGCCGTCGGCATCGGTGTACGGAGCAGCGGAATCCCTTGTTCGTCGCAATGCTTCTTGAGATAGGTCAATCCGTCCAGATTGCGGGTCACAACAAAGCAAGGCGGGTGGTATTTTACAATATTGCCGATGTGCAGGTTGCGCTCTGCCTCACTGAGCTTGTGCAAGTAATTGATCTCCTTGCTGCCCAGCACCTGAACATGCGCATGCGGGAAAAAATCGAAGTAGCCGACAAACTCCAATCCCGGGCGGTTCGCCCTCTGCTTGGGAATAACAACTTGTAAATGCTCGCTTCCGGCGAGCACCTCCAGCGAGAAGCGCTGGACCAGATCATGAACCGTCACCGATTTCATGGCTTGCTGCTCTCCTTCCTGTTCGCCATACCTTCATGGGGTTGAACATAGTATTCTACATGTTCGCCGGATTCCCTTTTTCCGAACTACACTTCTATCTTGCGATCCAGCCGTCCGTCCAGCACGGTGTTGATAAAGATAAGCTCCGTTACGGTCATCGTCCGGTCCTTGATCTTCTGAAGCCAGCTCCAGTCGAGCCGGTTCTCATTGTACGCCTTCCCCA
The DNA here is from genome assembly GCF_009846885.1 of Paenibacillus puerhi. Lineage (GTDB taxonomy): Bacteria > Bacillota > Bacilli > Paenibacillales > NBRC-103111 > Paenibacillus_G > Paenibacillus_G puerhi. The sequence goes on along the minus strand of NZ_WUWM01000018.1, from coordinate 123,689 downwards.
GCACCTCATACAGCATCTCCCACTGCCAGGGCTCGAGCTTCATCGGTTGGGACATCACTACATCCTCCTTTTCTGAGTCGGGGTCGTTGGAATGATCGGGTCTGTTCGTTGCGAGGGGCTGCCGGTCGTACTCCTCTAGCCGATGAGCGGCTATGAGGCCGTTCAGCTTGTCCGCGTAGCGCGGGTCGGTGGCGTAGCCGCAGGCGAGCAGCATAGCCGTCTGCGCCTGGGGCGAAGCCGCTTGCCTGACGCGCGTATACCGCTGTGCCAGAAACAGCAGGTCCTGATCGCGGAAGCCATCTTCGATGGTAGCGTAGGCGCGCCAGTTGGCCGTCACGCCGTCGTGACGGACCCCGTCATACACCTCCCACGTCTTTGTGGAGACGGTGCGGCCGTTCCAGTACGCATTGGGCAGGCCGCTGCCCGCCTTCAGCCCGACAAGATTATTCCAACTGTGCAGCCTGCAGCCGGTTTCCAGCATCGCCTGCGCGATACGGACGGAGGGGAAGATCGGCGAGCCTTCGGCGCGGAGCTTGACGGCGAACGGTGCAATGATCGCGATAAAAGCTTGGGGTGTGAGGTTCATGAGTGTGGCTCCTTTCTGATGGAGTAGGGTTAGGTAGAGCGTACTGTTTGGATCGGCTGCGCTTCATTCACTGCGAGCATCAAGCGAGGGCGATGAGGAGGGCTGTGGCCCTCCGCGCTTTGGCACCGGTGAAGCCGTCGCGAGTATAGACTCCGAAGCTCCCGGTGGGTGCAGCGACTTGCTTTGCATCTGGGCCGCAGCAGCGGAGACCAGGAAGGCGTTGGCAAACGTCAGCGCATACAGCCGCCAGTCCGTTCCATCTGCTCCTACAGCCAGCTGCGCTATCAGCAGTACGCCGAAGGCGACCATCACCGCATAATAATCGGTCGGCCACGGGAAGAAGCGTTCGATCAGCCCCTTCGTATACTGCACGATGAAGAAAGTAAGCAAAGAGGCGCCGCCCATCGCGGACAGCGCCTCCCAGGTAAAAAATGCTTGTTCCATGCTACGACCCGACTCCCTTCCACAGCAAATTGATCAGCCCGGCGATCAGCGCAGCCATGACGGTCCGCCACAGCCACGTCTGATTCTCGGCGAGCTCCTTGATCTCATCCGCCTTGAGGCTGTCCAGCCGCTTGTGGGCTGAGCGGGTGCTTTGCAGCGCCTCCTTGGCCCGGTCGTCCACTTCCTCGACCTTCTTGGTCAAGTCCTTGATAGCATCGAGCTTCGTCTCCAGCCGGGCCAGGTCGAGCCGGACTCCGGTGAGTTGCTCAGAGAGTTGTTTCGTCTCGTCTATTAACATCGTTTTGTCCTTTCTGCTCGGCCCGGCCGGGCGTAGGGAGTTTTCCCATCATCAAAGCCTATAACAATAGTTTTGTGCAATATTTCTTGGAATTGCTCCCGACTACTACGCAATCCGTGTTACTTGTAAATTCGTGTAAGTAGGCAAGCTTGGAGGAACTGACCTAGTGCCGCCTGAAAACTGCAGTACAAAAACTTCGATATAGTCGCCCGCAGCCAACTCAACTTGCCCGCTAACAAATACACTTGCATCAGCATTGCCGATAGATGTATGCACGATGTTTGCTTGTTCTTGAATGTTGTTGCGATATATTGCCGCATACATTACCGACGTGGAAGGCATGGCTGTAATCAAAATGCGAGCGTCGATAGCATATATTCCTGCTACAGCCGCAGTAAATCGTCCGGTTGTTGGGTCATATTCGTTTAGTTGATCATCCCACTCTGTATCAAACACCACTTTAGTCCAACTGTTGTTTGCTAATGACAATGATGCGTTGCGGCCTGCTCTAGCATGTGAACGTTGAGAATGCGTATTATCTCCCCAAGGATTAATGACGCCATTTAGAGGGAATATCGCACCACCTTGCATAACAAATTCTTGTGTTGTAGCACTCGGCATTATCCCACCCGGGCATAAAATAGCGCCAGTAGCCGCATAAATTCCTATTTCGTTTCCTGATCCTTCTACATCTTGCACATATAGATGGCTGTAATAGTTCGAAATAATGCCAACTTGTCGGTTGGAGACTGCTCCTCCTTGCACCCTCCCAACGGATGATACAAGGGCAATACCTGCAGAAGCTGACGGTGCAGCAACAAAGCAATTAGTGAAAACAGACATTCGCGTATAAAGTGCAATAAATCCCTCTTGGCTATTTGTTGTTGCCGTAAATCCTGATGCTTCAACACGCCCAGTGCAATATTTAAACGTTATTGAGTTTACATTAGTAGCATTTTGATTATTATTTGCTGCCTTTAAAATAAAACCATTAAATACATCACCAGTAATAAAATTTCGTAGGATAACATCTTCTGAATATGTCCCCGCCGCAACATTAATTGTGACAGTATGATTTACGATTTGTGGGACGGAGTTTACTGCCTTCTGGATCGTCCTAAATGCGCCAGCTGCTGTATTGGCTGTCCCCGCATTGTTGTCGTTGCCGTCCGTCCTTACATAGTACGTAATTTCCGCCGTCGTCTTGGTAGGCACCGCACTATCCAGCTTACCCTTATCCCCTGCCGACATAAGCCCATTCGCACTCGTAGTCGCAACAGCAGTCGACGCTTTAGCATTCCACCCCGCCTTCTCCGCATCGGTCACAAACCGGTTGCTCGCATCCTGTACAATGACAGACGCCGGATGCGTAGCCGGATGCACATAATTATTCGCCCCCGCCGCGATGCCGGCCAGCTTCGTGAAATCCTCCTTGCTCATGCGTCCGTCCGTTGTCGTAGAGGCTTTCTTCACAACCTCGGCGTCCAGCACGTTCATATTGCCATTAAGATCTGCAATATCGACGACATCGGTGCCCTCCGGTTTTTTCAAGCCTAAGTTGGGTGTTGTTTGCATGCCCTCACACTCCTGTAAATGTTCGTAATTGAGCCCATGTCTTGGACTGGGCCTGCTGCCAAGTCAGCTGTTTCAACGCATTCCAGACGGAATACGTGTATTCGAACGAATAGCTCAGGTGCGCCGGCTTGATCTCTTCGAGCAGTCGAATGAACCCTGCCATATTCGCCGGAATTCCCTTCACGCCTATAAAATGAATCTCGAATCGCGCCTCCTCCGGGTGGTCTGCGACATCAACCTCTCCGCCTGAGAAGGCCGCAGCCGCCTCGATGATCATCTGTCTCGTGGTCGTGCCCGTCCCGCGCAGCTTGGCGCGAAGCATTTCCCTACGCCACTCGTAAGATTGAGTACGCTCAGTATCTAAGCCGAGCTCCGATTCCCAAAGGACGAGTCCCCACGTGGCCGTATCCAAAAACAGCTGGTCCAACTGCTCGTCGACGCGATAGCGGAATTCACTTACTTCCTCTCCCGCAGTAGCTTGCAGCGCATTCATCTGGTGGCTGTCCTTGTAGTAGTCCGGCAGGTAGGCCATTAAATCTCGTTTGAATTCGAGAGCTTCATCTCGATCAGTTGCTTCTTCACCGAACTGCAACGTACGGTACAGCATTTGTCCATAGGCCACCGGCTACACCCCCTTCAGCTGATTCCAGGTGAGCGGCCCTTTGGGCATCACATTGGCCGCGTAAGCGAGTTCTCTCGGCGTACCCCACGTCCCGTCACCCTGTGCAGCCTGGTAGTGTCCTATTTTCATGGTGTTTTTATCGAAAACGAGCGCGTTTACCTTACCTCCGCTTGGATCGGTGTGTGTATTCAGCACGACCATGTCCTGATATTGGGAATCGCCGGAAGCGCCATTCAATCCGCCTAGCGATGTAAAGTACAGGCCAAGAAATCCTTTCGCTGTGCCAGCAGGCTTGATAGTCCGATCATCCGTGCGCTGTAATCGAGCATGCTCGTGAGCGGCCGGAGCAAAAGACGCAGGTTTACCCGTTAGCTCCGTCCAATCCACCACACCCCACGCGGCGCTGCCCGCCGTTGCGCCTGCCTTCAGCACCTTACCGCCGTTCGTCGTGCCCGTCACCGGCACGTGCAGATTACCGTCACCGCCGGGATGCACATACGCATTCGCTCCCGCCGCAATGCCATCCAGCTTCGCCTTATCCGCTGCGCTCATCAGCCCGCTCACGCTAGCCGTCGCCGCGGCCGTCGATGCCTTCGCCGTCCACGCCGCCTTCTCCGCGTCCGTGACGAACCGCTTCGTAGCGCTTTCCGTCACTTCATCCGCCGCATGCGTGTGAGCCGCTGATGCATACGAAGACGGCTTACCCGTCAGCTCCGTCCAGTCCACCACGCCCCACGCCACGCTGCCCGCCGCTGCGCCCGCCTTCAGCACCTTGCCGCCGCTCGTCGTGCCCGTCACCGGCACGTGCAGATTACCGTCGCCGCCAGGATGAACATACGCATTCGCTCCCGCCGCAACGCCATCCAGCTTCGCCTTATCCGCTGCGCTCATCAGCCCGCTCACACTAGCCGTCGCCGCAGCCGTCGACGCCTTAGCGTTCCACGCCGCCTTCTCCGCGTCCGTGACGAACCGGTTGCTCGCATCCTGTTCGATGATCGACGGCGGATGGCTCGACGGATGCACATACGCATTCGCTCCCACCGCAACGCCGTCCAGCTTCGCCTTGTCCGCTGCGCTCATCAGCCCGCTCACGCTAGCCGTCGCCCCAGCCGTCGACGCCTTAGCGCTCCACGACGCCTTCTCCGCGTCGGTGACGAACCGATTGCTCGCATCCTGCGCGATGATCGACGGCGGGTGACTCGACGGATGCACATATGCATTCGCTCCGGCCGCCACTCCGGCCAGCTTCGACTTCTCCGCTGTCGTGTAATCCTCCGTGCTCAGCTGCTTGCCCGTCACCTTGTCTACCTTGGCCGCCAACTGCGTGGTGATCGTAGCCGCAAAGTTAGGGTCGTTATTCAAGGCGGCGCCAAGCTCCTGCAGCGTATCCAAAGCAGCTGGGGCTGCACCGACAACCGCTTGAATACGCTGATCGGTTTCGGCTTTGGTGTAAGTCGTCGTTTTGTCGGCTTTGGTCGTCAATTGGGTATCGACATACGTCTTATTGGCCTTGGTGCTCTCGACAGCCGTCAGCCGGTCTTCCGCAGACAGAACCCTGGAGTCGTTAGCTTCCTTGTAACGTTCCAACTCGGTCTGAGTCGCAGTTAGCCCCGACTGAAGTACATTAACATCGTCAGCCTCCACGGTGTCCCCCGGCGTCTCGTACGTGACATAGATCGCCGGGGCCGTACTGAACGCCCGCAGTTCACGCCGCCAAGGCATTTCCGCAGGTACGGAGATGACAACGTTCAACACCTGTTCCCCTGTAAACCGCGGCCCGGTATACACCTGAATGCTGCTGTTAACGATGTTGTCGTGAGCGAGCGGGCCCTCATACCTACCATTAACAGTCCTGAGCTCCTCCTCGATCACATAAATCCCGCCGTCGCCGCGCTTATTCAGCTTGTCGCTGAACCGGTCAATTCCATTTGGATAAGCCATGCCTTACACCCCCAGACTCATAGTGCCGGGTACCGGAATTTCTTCCACGGACAGCGCTACGTTCCCGGACCCGCCGTTCAGCTTGAGTGCGCTATAATCGACAACACCCGGCGTCTCCAGCAGCAGTGTGCCTACCCGGGCGATGGAAACATAGGAGTCCGCGAAAGCAATCTCCTTCAGAAAAGCTGCCATTGATGTCGAAAAGGCCGCCGTCACCTGCTGAAGCGTATAGCCTTGGGCCAGTACGACCGTCGCTGCCACCCCAACCGGCTTGGCTGCAGCGCTGACCACAGTGACCGCCGCGCCGATCGGCGCTTTCCCCTCGCCCGCCCCAGTTTGCCCCGGATCGATATATTGCTGCACCTCTTGTACCAGTACGGGTGAGGCCGGGGCATACGTCGCATCGACGACGACAACCTTCACCGTCCCCGGTCCGTCCCATAGCGGAAATACTTTAGCCGCACCCACCCCGGGAACTTCACCCGCCCATTCCAGGTAATGGGACTTGTTCCCGCTCGTTGCCGGCCGCATCGTCTGCTGCTTGTAGCGCTGCAGCAGCGCGCCGTCGCTCTCCGCCTCTTCGCCTGGGATCAGCACCGCCCCCAGCATCGCCGTTCTAAGTCCGGGCACAAGCTCCACCGGCTGCATCGCGCCGAGAGGCATATTGCCCGCCGTACCCGGAAGCTCCGCCTCCAGCCGTACATGCGTGCCTGCCTCCAGCGCCTTGAAAAACATACCGCCTGCATAAAACCTGGCTCCCGCGCCGACCGCTACATTGAACGTTCCGCTTCTGACCGCCTTAGTCGCGGCCCGGCGTACGACGCCGCGCTCTTCCGTACGCCGCTCCAGCCACTCCCCGCTCGAGGTTCCGGCGAAGCCGAGCTTCAGATTACCCTCTAGGTCGATATATGCCTGGGCCAGCTCGGCGGCGGCGGGAGCCAGCGCATCGAAGATCATACTCCCCTGACGCTTATCTACGTCGGCAGGCACCCGGTCCAGCATTCGCCGCAGAATCGCTTCATAGGTTTGCTGTTCATACAAGTCTCGTCACCTCTTTCGTTATTCCCAGGCTGCCGTAATCCGACACTACCGTGAAAGACACCTCCGCCTGATTGTCCCTCAGCACGATACGCATATCCTCAATAGCGCGCACCCGGTCATCCTGCAGCAAAGCTTCCTTGATCCGCCTGGTCAGCTCGGAACGGACGAGCAGCGGGTCCCCGCCGAGCAGAGACCTGAACTCGCTCCCGTAGTCGAAGCTGTAGATCGCATGGTCAAATCTTTCGGTATTGAGTATTTTAAATACCATCTGCCGCACAGCTTCGCGACCGTCAATCAGGCCGGTCTCCGCCCCGAGTCCCGGCAAGTCAAGCGCGTACGTACGACTCGGATGCTTCACCCGGCGCAGCGTCACGTCTCCGTGTAACACACCGCCCTGCGGGATCATGGCGACACCATCCGATCCAGCACGACGAACTGCCCCCCGCCTTGCAGCCTCAGCAGCAGCAGCCGATCCCCCGCATACAATCCCTCGCGGATCACCAAGGTTTGCCCGGCCAGCGACAGCTCCTGTCTGCGCATGCCCTCGGGCACCAGCAGCAGCTCCTCCGGGAGGCGAAATCGTTCGTCCACGCTCACCTCGAGCGGATCGACGCTGACCACCGTGCCGAACAGCACCGCGACCGGCTGACCCGCATCGACGGCGCCCAGGCTTGCTTTCTTGATTACATCCAGCATTCGGCTTACGCTCATGCTATCACCTTCAATTCCAGATTCATCGTGTGCTCGCCGCCTGCGAATTTATGCGTACATTCTTCCACCAGGAACGGCTTTTCCAAACCAAGCTCCGCGAGGAAAATGAACACATAATAACCGGCACGCACCCGGATATCTCCCAGCGCATCCAGACTAAGCGTCCGCTGCTCCCGGTTGTGCCGGGCCATCAGATTGCCGAGCAGCTCCACGAGCTGAGCCTCGTTCATGTTGTCGTCCGCCTTGTGGTACAACTGAAGCCTGCCCCACTTCGCCATATTGGCGCTGTCCTGCTCGATGTACACATCGCGGGATTGCGTTTCCTTATTGTCCCGCACCAGCTTGACCCGGTTATACGTCTCCTCGTCGATGGAACGCTTGTAGCTGTAGTCGTAGAGCAGGCTCCCGTCGCCGATCGAGAAGAACAGCTTCAGCACGTTCATATCCCGCAGCGTCAGCGCTCCGAAATCGTCATATAGCATATAGTTGCCCTGCCCCGCGATCAGCGTGAGGTCCAGCGCCTTGAGCGCGATGTCCAGCAGCTTCTGACCGTCCTCGACCATCGAGGGAATCACGTACTTCGTATCCTGAAGCTCGCCCGTCCTCATGCCCAAATCTCCGGCAATCCGCTTGATCACCTCCGTCGCCGTTACGTTGGCAAACACATACGTATCGCTTCCCAGCCAATACCGCAGCTGATCGTAGGCCGTCAGCTTCACTTGCTCCGTCGTGCTTTGCTCGATTGCGAACACATAGCCATAGAAAACCGGCGTCTCTCCCCGCCTGATGCGCACGATGGCGCCAGGCTCCAGCTTGAAGGCGGAACTTTGGTACAAGGCTCCCTGGATCAGGGTCAGATCCACACTTGACGGCTTGGCGATCCGGCTTGTTTTCCAGGTCAGCTCCTCGGTCAAGTCAGACACATCCCATACGTTGCCGTCGCGGTTATCGATCAGAATCTCAAACATACGAGTCCTCCCCCGGCAGCTTCAGCTCCCGACCCGCCGGAAGACTCCTCAGCTCGGCGTCGCTGATTCCGTTCAGCGCCTGAATCTCGCCATACCTCGCCCCGTTGCCCAGCAGCTTGGCGGCAATAGACCACAGACTCTCGCCCTGCCCCATCGTATAGACAGTCGGTACGACACGATCATTCGCACGAAGCGGGCCTGCCTCTTCAACCACCGCTCCCCCCTGCTGAGGGTCCGTTATGACATGGACCTTTTTGGCCGCATAGAATACATAAGCTTTGAGTGCCAGCTCATACTCCACATCGCCGCCGCCCAGAGCCGATTCCTTCCAATCGAAGCGCTCGATGCTGACAGGCGAATTCAGCTGAACGCCCGTCAGTTGTCCGTCGACGAGCTCCGTCTGAGAACCGGCAACTACGAGGCGGATCGGCCGCTTGCTCTGCATCCACTCAGTCAGGCGTTCCACATACCAGAGCGGGGGCCGCAGCTCCTCCGTCCCCACTTGTACATAAGGGTAAGGCGCAGACGGAAATATCCCCGAGAAGCTGATCTCCCTTAGCCGGGGAGCTTGGATCGCATTGATCTCCCCGAGTCCGACGATATCGTAGGTCCGTCCCTCCCCGCTCTGCTTGATCTCCAGCGCCTCGGGATTGACCGGCAGACGGAACCAAGACTCCGCATTATTCCAACCCAGAAAAATGCCGTAAGGTACCCTCACGCATACACCCCTCCCGCCGTCCGTGCGAATTCATCCTGGAGAGAGTCGGTAATTTTGCGAACCAGCTCGTCCACGTCGGAAGCGCTCTTGATATCCCCGGTCTCCACCTGCACCGTCGGCGTGAGCGTCACGAAGTTTTGGATGGAGCGGATATCCGCCAGCTCCCTCAGCAGCTTGAGGTCTTCGCTCGCGATATCGACTTCTCCCCCAACCTTCACGTTGTCTTTGATTTTGCCGACTTCGTCGACGCGGTCGATCTTGGCGCTCTTGCTCCAGCCGGATGTGTCCGGGATCAATTGACCTCCAAACTTGTTCACTTTGCCTACAAGGTCCGACATGGTATTGGTTCCTTTCGTAAAGGCGTCCGCCAGGTTCATTTGCTTCATTTTGTGGCTGGAAAAATCCTTTATGTCGGAACTTGGCTTTTGCGGCGCTTTTCGGACAGGGGGAAACGAGGAGCTTATATCGCCAATCAGCTTGAGATCCGTCCCAAAAACCGTATTTATTTTTTCAAGCAGCCAGTCAATGCCCTTCACTACACCAAGCAGCATGTTGAGCGCGAATTCATCTACATTGGAAAACAAATCATAAAACAGCTTCTCAATAGCATAAGCAGGCTCGCTAAACACATTGGCGAAAAACTCGGCAACGGCCACCACCACATTCCACAAATAAGCAAAGTTATTATGAAGAAAAGCAAATAATCCATAAAAGACGCCCGTCACGACTCCAAGCACTTGCTCCGTCGTCACTCCAAAGAAGCCCAGCACCTGCAGCAGCAAGGCTATGCCAGCCGCGATAGCGAATATCGGCCACATCCCGGCTAACCAGGATACGAGCCAAATCACAGCCAGCGCTGCGATGGTCAACCCTACAGCTACCAGCATATTTTGAAAGGTGGACCAATGATTGTTAATCCACTCCATAGCAGTCCCGGCCAGCTGCGCAAAATAAGACAACGCCGCTCCGAGGCTTGCGAACCAGACTTGAATATGGCCGCTATCAAACAGGCTGTTTAGCTGAGTCAGCAGCGGCTGGAGAGCATCCAGCGCCATCGTTCCCGCATTGGCTAGCGATTGTTCTCCCTTCGTTTTCAAAGCATTAAACTGATGAAGCGGGGTGTTGCGCATAGCTTCTGCTGAATCACCCGTAATCCCCCGTTCCTGGAGCAATCGAGCCAATGCCGAAGAAAAACCCTCCATGTCCCCGGCCTTACCCAGCTCCCCCAGCTTCATCGATTGCATCTCCGATTGGGACAAGCCGTACTCCTTGGCCAAGGACGAAACGTCCCCCCGATAAGCGGCGCCTACAGCGGCAATAGCTTGGGCGTAGCCCTTCCCACTTCCATCGAAGAGGCTCAGCTGGGAAGCGAAATCATTCAATTGCTTCATCTCGGCCGTATTCCGGGTTCTATCGAAATTGGACAGGGTGCCCTTCAGATAGTCCGCTACGTCCTGCCCGCTACTGGCTGCATCAGCCTTAAATTTGTGAAACAGATCCGTACCTGTCTGCTGATCCCCCGTACGCGCGATAAATTGTTGCTTGAGCTGATCTTGCTCCATTGCGCCAGTCAACGCCCTTTGACCAAGCTCTAAAAAAGGCTGAAAATTCATCGTAGATGCCTTTGCCGCGAATTTTGAGCCCAGCGCTGAAAGCTGAGAGGAAATAAATGCGAACGCTTGGCGTGCATCCTGTTTCATTTTTGCCAGTGATGCTTTGACGGTTTCCGTTACTTTTTTCATCGTGCTGCCCAGCTGAGTGAGTAAGTGCCGGCCCCATACGGCCATTTGCTGTCTCAACAAATTCTCCCGCTTAATGAATGCTGATGGAAGGGCCACCCCCGGCGGACCAGCCGTGAGCGCCAACTGCTTAGGGCCAGCCGGAAGCGCCGACTGCTCAGGACCGGCCGGAAGCGCGATCGGCTCCGGAGTTATATCTATTGGCTTCCGGGAACGCTGCTCAAAGGGATCGAACTGTCCCATGATCATGATTATTTTCTGAGTGGATTCCGGCATATAAACTTGAACGTTGACATGGGCTTGAAGCACCAACTGAAACTGTGCAGCCATTGCCACAAGGCCGCTGCCCGCTTTCCCCGACAAACTGACAGCCGTTCTCGTATATTGAAACATGCGCATACTTGCGGATATGGTAGCCATGACTTCTTCTTTCCTCCCTTCCCCGCCATCCACAGCCGCCTGAAGGACCGCTCCGCAGCCTCAGACGGCCGAATGGCGTTACTTTCTCCTCGTGCGCTCCCGCTTTTCGGTCTCTACGCGGATATCGATCATCGCATAGATGGCCGCTTGCTCGCGTCTGGACATGGCGACCAGCACATGAGGCAGGATATGAAGCTCATGGAGGGCGTAGTACGCATAGTTCGCCATACCGTCGCCCTCGTTGATTAGTTTTTTACTTCGTCCACCAGCTCGCTCATATCCTGATCGAAGCCGTTTAGCTCCTGCACCCGCTGGATCAACGAGGTGTACTCGCCCGGCAGCAGCATTTTGCGCAGCAGCGTTTCGGCGCCCATAACGCCGTATGACTTCTGCAGCTCCGCATCGCGGAGACTGGGGAAGACGACGCTTGCTACCGCCAGCCGGGCCATATATTCCTCGGGACTCGTTTCTGTCGAGTACGAGCCGTTCTTGCCCTTGATGCGGCGGGTGGCCGCCTTGCGGCAATCCTCATTCTCCGCCTCGGTCATGCTGCGCAGCCTCCAAGCGATAGGCTGGCCGTCCTTGTCCTTGAAGCGCTCGGAAACGACGTAGTCCTCCGTCACCTCGCCGATTACATTTTGCGCAAAAAACACGGTTAAATCACTCATTCTTGCCGCCTCCCCTTCTTCTTCCTGACCTCATGAACTCTCTCATCAAGCGAGCCGTCCGATTAGCTCTGCAGCTGCGGAGCCGTGAACGCATTCAGCACCTCGACATCCTCGAAGGTGAATGCGATTTCCTCTTCGAGCACCTCCGCCTCCGTATCCAGGGATGCCATAATGACGCTGTCCAGATTGACGCCCTTCACGACAACCGTCTGATTGCCGATCGTCGAGGCAGGGGATTCGTTGACGACCATAATGTCGAAGTACGTGTCCACGCCGGTCTTGATGTAGCCGAGCATCAGCTCCCGGAATTTGGAGGTCACGTAGTAGATGGTCATGCTGCCTGAGCCTTTCCAGCCCTTGGCCTTATGCTGCGTGCCCCGGCGGCCTAGCGTCTTGATCTCCGCCTTCTCCTTCTCCACCTTGGCTTCGAGCTTCTTCACATAGAACATCTCGAATACTTGCCCGCCGATCGTCGCATAAGCGCGGCCTTCTTGCCCGCTGATCGTATTTCTCGCCTCCAAAAATGCCATGTTACTTCACCGTCACTTTCATGTAGATTTTTTCGATGGAATCAACCGGCTGCACGTTCAGCTCGACATAGACGCCGTCCGATTCCTCGCCCTGCAGCACCACAATATCCGTCTGCGCGTCAAACTGCTGGATCGCCCCGATGCTCTGCAGCGTGTCGAGGTAGGCGATGCACTCCTTGCGGAACAAATTGCGGCCATCCGCATGATTGTCCACCTTGCCGATATAATAGGACTCGAAGATCCGCTTGAAATCGTCCGCGATGCCATCCAGCACCCGCATGACGCGGTTTTTGGCAAAGGCGCGGCCCTTCGTCGGCGTGAAGCTCTTGAACGTATTGATATCCTGCTCGACGATCGCGGTGCCGCTGCCCGGTACGAAGACGAATTCACCGTTTTGCAGCGCCGCTTCGATCTGCGCATTCGTATAACGAGTGTCCACATCGGCCGCATCCTCGTACGCCTGGTACGTCAGCGATTGGTTCATCAGAGCGCCCGCCGTCGCCGCAGCTACCCACACGGTCGCCTTCTGGGCATTCAGCACAGTTCCATCGGCAAGGACGACCCCGTTCTTCACGCTGATGATGCCTTCATGATCGGCCGCCGGATAATTCTCCAGTACGCCCTTGACCTTGCGTCCCTCCGCATCGCGCAGCCGCTTGATGAAAGCGGCGTATACGGATTTGAGCGACGCATCGCTTGATACGAGAGCCAGCGTATGGAAGTCATGCACCTCCACGGCGCCGAGGTAATCCGCGTGATCCTGGTTCGTGACCACTCCGTCAGTGCCGCCGGCGAGCGGCGTACCGGCTGTCGCCGTCAGGGCGCCCGTACCGCTGAAGGCTACCCAGCCGTTAGGCTGAAGACCGGCGATATCCGCCACCGTCTGGCTATCCACTACCTGTCCCGCCACCAAGGTGCGGACGTCAAATTGAGCTGTATCGTCTACATTCGGCTGGATGACGACGGACAGATCGTTGCCGCGCAGTCCGCTGTATGCAGCCGTAACGGTCAGTGCCGCGACAGTGGCGGATGCCTTCACGCCATCGTTCAGCCGGTACAGCAGCAGCGTCTTCGCACGCTTGAGCGCCTCCTTCACCAGCACCAGCTGGGGAGCCGTGAGGTCATAGCCGAGCAGCTCACGCACGTTGTCCCCGGCTGCGATAGCCGTCACCTTGCGGGACGGGCCCCAGCTAAGGGGGAGCGCCAGCGTCACAATTCCCCGCTCGCTCACGGCCCCTGCCGCCTTGCCTTCCCCCGCGAAATTAATGTATACACCCGGTCGCACCTTGTTTTGCGTTGTCCATGTTCCACCTGCCATTTACAGCACCGCCCTCTTCATAAATTGTTCGATCAACGCCCGCGCGTCTTCTTGCGTGTACAAACCCTCTTCCTCCAGCAGCGCCGTCAGCACATCCTTATCCAGCCGCGAGTATTGCCGCGAGTCCAGCAGCTGCCCCTTGGAGTAGCGTACAGCCGCAGAGACCGGCACTCTATGAGCCGCCGCCCTCTCTGCTTCCCCCGCTGCGGTCGTTTCCGCATCGGAATTTTTGCGTTTGGTCATCGTATCCCCTGCTCCCTTCATCTCGGTGTGAGGGAAAGCCGGTCTATCGGCTAGGGCGATGTCCGGCGGCTTCCTCTCGTTTCCCTCCGGTCATCAGCACGCCGTCATCGCCCGGACAAACGAAAACGACGGCCCCCGATCCGGAACCGTCGTCTTCATTCATCTCTTATCCATCTTTCCCACGTTATCATAATAACACGGCTTTTCCGGCGTTTTGCGACTTCCCAGGGCCATCCCTGGGACAGAGATGCGTCATGCGCGCGTCACCCTCTTGCCATCGCTTGCGGCCAAGCGCAGCATAGACGCGATTCACCCACTTCTGGGCATCCGCATAGTATAGTCCTGTGAGCAAGGACATCCGGCAAGCCGTACAGAAGGGCAGGAAGATGAAGCATGATTTCCTACATGGATTACACGTCGCCAGCCACACAGTTCTTTTTCGATCTGAGCAACAAAGTGTTTTACAAAAAGGACGACCGAAACTATATTCATCAGCTCGGCATCCAGCAGCTGAACACCTTGGGCAACAACTCGCTGCTGGATATTTACCTCAGCGCCGGTAATATTGTAGAGCCGCATATCCATCAGAACGCCTCCGAGCTGGTGTACTGCATCGCAGGCGCTGCTGTCGTGTCGCTGATCAATCCGTTTACGAACGAGCTGCTGAACATTCCGATCAAGCCGGGCCAGGTGGCCAATGTTCCGCAGGGCTGGTGGCACTATGAAATCGCGTCGGTGGACCATACGCACCTGCTTGCGGTCTTTGATGCCCCTACGCCGGAGGCCATCTTCGGCTCGGATATTCTGAGGCTGACGCCACCGTCGGTACTTGCCCGCTCGTACTGCCTGGATGAGACCAAGGTGGCCGAGGCACTCGCCCCGATCCGGGAAACGATCGTCATCGGACCGCCCAGCGGCTGCCCATCCAGCCAGGTCCAGGGCAGCAAGACGAATATGCCCCATCACGCCAACCCCTCGGCTGGCCAGACGCACCACCCTTCTGCTTATCACCGGCAGAACTGCGTGCAGCCTCAAACCAATGCGTACCAGCCTTATGCTCATCATCCTCAGCAGCAGCCTTACGCTCCATCAGCCGGGTACCGGTATTCCAGATTCGGGCATTTATAATTAAAACAAGCGTGGATTGTCAACACTAAACCAGACATCATACTGGTTATTTTTTCCAATTCCCCAATAAAGGATTCGGTATCCAGTCAGAGATTATGTCTTCTTCAGTCAGCCTATTGTCGGTTGACCCTTCAAGAACTTACTCCATTCTATACCGAATTTCTGAAGCAGCAAGCATGGTGTCACACGTCCATGAGAAAAGGGAACCTACGCAGATTCCCTTCCTGTTTCATCGGCTCCTGAAAGCTTCGACCTCCCACCTTCGTAAAACAAGAAGTTCGATCTTATCGTCGAGCGTTTCAGTGCCGATATAGCGACATTGCACGATATACAGGCTTCTTTCCATCTACATCTCGCGTGTGGGGTGGTTTTCTGTTGAGTTATTGCCGCCATCCAGTCCTGTTGGTTTCCCACCGCCGGAGTAACCCGGCTGCGGCTGCTTCTCCTTCATATCTGCTCCTCCCCCGATCATGGCGATCCGTTTCTTTCATGTATCCCACTGACTTGAATCACCGGGTCCGCTCGGCATGAGAATTAGTGACTGGAGTTCGACAGATGCGGATGGAACCTCCAGTTTTCCAGGAAGCAGACAGCCCTTACGACTTGATTCAACCATCGGAAAAGTCGAACAATTCTTAAATATGGGTGCTGGTATCCTTCGATAGGCCCAGTGTGTAAAACAATGCTCGGTGATAGCTGTTGGTACAGCGACACTCCGCTAACATTTGGTAATAGAAAGCTTCACACTCGGAGTTGTGGAAAATGAGTGGCCTCATGTTCTCGCTCTTCTCTCAAAATCGGGCATCTCTGCGGCAATCCCCCTAAAAATTATAGTGATCTCCGGCTTGAATCCATGTGTGCCCCGGATTCTGCGGATTGATAGGCATTTAGCAGTTGATCCAATTCCCTTGATTTTTCAAGCACCATATGGCTTTGAAGGCCATAGCGTAGCGCTTGCTCATTCAGTTCTCTGCGGACGCATTCAATATGTTTTAGAAGTTCATTTGCTCCTTTCATGATGCTATAGGTGTCCTCCTTCGGATTACGGGTCATACCGCCTTGTTAGTAGCCCCTTTTGCAGACGGTTGATGGCCGGCCGAACAAGCAGCCGTACAGGGTTATTTACCGACTCCCCTGCTATTCAACCCTGTTCTGGCCTTAGCTTGCGCCTCAGCTCCTTGTATAGCTCATCCACAAAAGGCTGGTCTACGCTCGCATGCTGTGCGGCCTCCATAATGTCCAGCAATTGCTGCACCGATAACTGTCCGAGCGCTCTGTGTCCACCCTTGTTCCACAGCGTTGTGTTGGCTTCCAGAATGACCTCCGCTTCGATTCGCTGGAAATTCGAAATGTATCGCGCAAATTCATCCGCCAAGGTAGGGATATCTTCATAGGTCAGCCCCAACCGTTCTCGTTTCAGATAAAGGACAATCAGAGCTGCCATTTTGATAGAATGCGTTGCAACCATCTCCTTTGTCCGATTCCAAAAAACCGTCGCTTTGGAAGAGTCTTTAATCCTACCGATTGGGACAGCAGATGTCTTCAGATTCTCGCAAGCGGGCGTTTCGCCCCAATTCACACCTACTCCAAAAGGATTTTCCTGTAATAAACAGGGCGCATACAAGAAATTCTAGTGTATAACACACTGAAAGTAAATAGTGGATTATCCACTGAATTATACTCATCTTGAGGTGAGTTCCTGTGGTCTATGAACGAATACGAAACATGCGTGAAGATAAGGATTTATCACAAGAGAAACTGTGCGAGTATCTGAATTGCAAGCAGCGAACCTACAGCGATTACGAGCGAGGGAAGTTGGATATTCCGACAGCGCTTTTAATTGCATTGGCCGATTTCCATCAAACGAGCATCGATTATTTGCTTGGCCGCACGGATCAAAAAATGCCTTACCCACCCCACGCCAAAAAACGCTCTTGAACGCCTCCAGCCAGTTTCCTTTGAAATGGCGCCAATGCTTGACGGTACATCGCCTGTATAATCCATTGACAAAGTTCAAGAAGGGCAAGACCGTGAATTCTCGCTCCTTCCGATTTACGATGCTCGGTAGAGCGGTCTACTGCTCAGTCCTTCTCTCCGGTTTAGTTATGGCCTTCTGAATCTGCAATCAAAAAAAACGTCCCCTCAGAATCAGGAGAGCGTTCCATACAGCTGCTTTCAATTGGTTCTATACTTCAATAACCCGAAGGATATAGAAAGTTATCTTGTTAAGCTGTACCCCCACTTACCCTTTCACCCTATCACGTGGCGTCAGCTCAAGCTGCCCCATCGGCTGCTCAGCCGCAGGCTCGATGACCGGCGCCGGCTCCCCCGCCTCCGTCATCCTGCGAATCAACCGCTCGCGCAGCGACTGCTTCACCTCGCGGTGCGCTGCGCTGCCGATGAGATTGTTCAGCTCCCACGGGTCGGCTTGCAGATCGTACAGGAACTCCTCTAAGTACCGGTCGCTTCCGCTGTCGGCGATCGCATCCCGATGCGGCGCGGAGACGCTGTACTTCCAGCGCTTCGTGCGGATCGCGCGGCCGACCTGGGCTTCGCTGATCTGCACCAGCCGCTCCTGCGGCCAGTCCACCGGCTCCCGCCGGACAAGCGGCAGCAGCGAGCGGCCCTGCATCGCGGCAGGCGCGGTGCCACCCGCTGCCTCGATCAGCGTCGGCGGCAGATCGAGCAGGCTGACCAGCTCCGTGATCCGGCCGCCCCCGTTAAACCCCGGACCCCAGACGGCGGCCGGGATGCGGATGGAGCTCTCGTGGCAGGAGCGCTTGTATTCGCCGTTGCGCGTCTTGAAGTGGCAGCCGTGATCCGTGGTGAACAGCACGATCGTATCCTCGGCCAGGTCCAGGCTGACTAGCGCGTCCATCACCCGGCCCAGCGCTTCGTCCAGCCGCTTGACCATCGCATAGTAGCCGGGCAGATGCCGCTGGGACGTTCCTCCCAGCTCCGCCAGATCCGGGGGCGTCCATCTTGAGACGTAACGATCCTCCTGGCCTAGCGGCGCCGGGTAATCGTCCCTCCGGTTCTGATGATGCGGCTCCAGATAGGACAAGAACAGGAAGAACGGCTCCTCCTGCTCCCGCTGCTCATCGATATACCGGATGGCTGCATCGGTCAGCGCATCGACCCGGTAGCCGGGCAGCTTGACCCGGCGATTCGCTCCGTCGAACAGTACGGTATCGTACGCATCCGACGTATGCTCCAGCGAGTCGGCGGCCAGCCAGTACTTGTAGCCTCCGCGCAGAGACTCCGGCACCGGCTCTGTTCGGGTCGCCGCAAGATGCCACTTGCCGATGTAGGCGGTCGCGTAGTCCATGTCGTTAAACTCATGCGCCAGCGTGCGGCTCCCCTGTGGCAGCGGGATGCCGTTGCGGTAGCAGCCGATGTCCGTGGCATAGCGTCCGGTCTGCAGGCTGGCCCTTGCCGGTCCGCAGACCGGCTGGCAGGTGAACGTGTTGTACAGGTGGGTGCCCTCCAGCGCCCATCTGTCGAAATTCGGTGTAAGCCCGAGCGGATTGCCATGCAGGCCGGTCGTATCCCAGCGCTGCTGGTCGGTGAAGAATACGATCACATTGGGCCTGCGTGTTTGCGGTTGTTTCATACTTCCCTCTCTCCTTTCACAAACTAGGTGCCTGATCCTCGATTCCAGTAGTCCGAGCTCCATCCGCTTTCCGGCCATACTGTTCGCCCCATGATCCCTAGATGCAGCACGTCGCCGGATGCCCCGGCATGCGCGAAGGAGCCGCGGGCCCATAGCGTCCCCGGCTCCCTCTTTCAATTGACCTTATCCCTTGATCCCGGTCGTTGCAATCCCCTCGACAAAGTATCGCTGGAAGAAGAAAAAGATAAGCACCGGCGGCAGGACGGCCAGCACCGACATCGCCATAATCTGATTCCACTCCACCGTGCCTCCCGTGGAATCGATAGTCATCCGAAGAGCCAGCGACACGGTGTACTTCTTCACGCTATTAATGAAGATTAAAGAGTTGAAGAAATCATTCCAGGTCCAGATGAACTGGAAGATAGCTGCAGAGAAAAGTGCAGGCTTGCACAGAGGCAGCAAGATTCGCGTCAGGATCGTCAGCGGGTTGCACCCGTCCACCACGGCCGATTCGTCCAGCTCACGCGGCAGGCCCCGGAAAAATTGCACCATCATGAAGATGAAAAACGGATAGCAGGCGAACACGGCAGGCACGATGAACGGCAAGTAGCTGTCCAGCCAGCCCATGTCCCGGAAGATTAGGTACCGCGGGATAATAATGACGGCATGCGGCAGCATCAGCGTCGAGATCATCAGCGCGAACAGCGGCCCCTGCAGCGGGAAACGGAACCGGGCGAAGCCGTAGGCCACGACGGCGCTGGAGATGACGGTAAACACGACGGTCGGCACGACCATCAACAGCGTATTCGTGAAGAATACCGCGTAGGAATACTGGCCGGTGCCCGCCCAGCCTTTGCCGTAAGCATCCCAGACGAAGGTCTTGGGCAGCAGCCCCAGCGAGCCGAATAAGTCAGCGTTCGTCTTGAACGAGCTGAAGAACAGCCAGATCAGCGGGTAAATCATCAGCAGGCCGAAGAGAGCAAGCAGGCCGTTTTTGACCAGCCGCCAGGCCAGGGTCGGTTCTTTTCCATATGCCGGCATTAGCTTCTCCCCCCGTCTTCATAATGGACCCACGACTTGGACGAGCGGAAGATGATCAAGGTCAGCACCAGGATGATGGCGAACAGCACCCAGGACAGCGCCGACGCATAGCCCATCTTGAGCGATTGGAACGCATCGTCGTAAATTTTCAAGCCGATCAGATACGTGGACTTCATCGGCCCGCCATTGGTCACGACGAAGGCGGCCGTAAATTCCTGCAGCGCCCCGATCGTCTGCATGACCAGATTGAACAAGATAATAGGAGTCAGCATCGGAATCGTAATCGAGATGAACATCCGAAGCTTCCCGCCTCCGTCGACCATGGCGGCTTCGTACAGATCCATCGGAATCTGCTTTAGCCCCGCCAGAAAGAGCACCATCGAGGAGCCAAATTGCCAGACGACGAGAAAGCTGATCGTCCACAGGGCGACGGAAGGGCTGCCCAGCCAATCGACAGCAGGAATATGCAGGTACGACAGCGCCTGATTGACGATGCCCTCCCTCATGAACAGGAAGCGCCACAGAATCGAGATCGCTACACTACCGCCCAGGATCGAGGGCAGATAGTAGACTGTCCGGTACAGATTGATAAACTTCCCTTTCATATTCAAAATGAGCGCCACCAGCAGAGCAAAAGCCAGCTTGGCTGGAACGGCGATCACCGCATAGACGAAGGTTGCGCGTAACGATGGGAAAAAGTCTTTATCGTTGGTGAACATCGTCACATAGTTTTTCAGCCCGACAAACTTGGGTTCCTTCACGATCGAATAATCGGTAAACGAATAGTATAAGGATAAAATCAGCGGATACAGCTGGAACCAGGCAAAGCCGATCAACCAGGGAGAAATAAACAGCAGCCCCCACACGGCGGGGCGAATCGTTATGCGCTTCAAGAGGATCCTTCCTTTCTCCCGCATCCTGACAAGGGACCATTAGCCGATAAGAGCGCGGCCGGCAGGACCGCGCTCCTCAGACAGACGGGGACATTATTTCGCTTTCAATTCCTTAAGCTTGCCGCCGAGCTCCTTCATGATCTCCTCGGCGCCTTGCTCCGGAGTTACCTTCTGGTAGATCAGCTTCTGCAGCGTATCCTTGACGGCTTGGGCCAGCTCCGTATTGGTACTGATGATATTCGGGGCGATCGCCTTGACCTTGTTCGCATAATCCAGACCCTTCGTAATGTTCGGGTCAAGCTTGCCCCCATCCTCGAGCGCCTTGCGAGCCGTGGCGACGGCCGGTATACCGCGCTGGGTTTCGAGCAGCAGGGCAGCCTCTTTGTCATTCGTCAGCCAGTTGATGAACTTGACCGCTTCGTCAGCCTGAGCGGACTTCTTATTGACGGCGAAGCCGGTACCCGCTACCACGGGATTCCCCGAGATCGGCGCACCAGGCGTCATCGGGAAGGCGCTCACGCCCAGCTTGCCGCCTGGCACCGCCTGTCTATATTTATCGTAGCTTTGCACATAATCGATCAGCAGGCCGATCTCGCCTTTGATCCACTTGGGGTTCTGCTCCATTTTTCCAACGAATGCGGAGCTGTCTCCGAACGGCTCGATGACCCCGGATTTGTACAGCTCTGCGACGTAAGCCAGACCCTTCTGCAGCTGAGCTGCGTCGAACCCGGGCTCAAAGCTGTCCTCAATCCACCGCTTGCCGGTAAGCTGGGCCACATACGGCTGCAGGATCAATTTATTCAACACGTCGATATCCGCCGTCAGCAAGTACGCCTTCGGGTCCTGAGCGTGAACCTTCTTGCCCTCCTCCAGCAGCTTATCCCAGGTCCATACCGTATCCGCCGGTATGCCGAATTTCTCCAGGAAGGCTGGATTATAGAAGGTCGTGGCGGCGAAAGCGCCCGACGGCATCATGACCATCTTGTCCTTATAGGTGGCGAAGTTTTGGATGACATCCGGTGCAAGCCCCGACGTATCCAGTCCTTTAGCCGACTTGAGATTCATCAGGAAATCGTTCATATCGTTATGCCATTCGTACGAATACTGGAGAATGTCCGGTGCCGTCCCTCCGGCAAACTGGGTCAGCAGCTTTTTGTAGAAGCCGTCAAAGCCCATATACTCCGCTTCAATCTTGACGTTAGGATTGAGCTTGGTATAAGCGTCTATCGCCTTCAGCGTCGCTTGGTGCCGGGCATCGTTGCCCCACCAGCTGAAACGGAGCGTAACCTCTTTGGAGGCGGATTCATTGTTGCCCGTTCCAGTCGATCCCGACGGCTGGCTTTCGTTATTCCCATTCCCGCCGCAAGCGGTGAGCGCAGTTGTGGCGGCCAGTACAGCGGCCAGGAGCTTAGCTTTTTTCTTCATGTGGTTCATGGATCTGTCCCCCTTTTTCTATTCGGCCTTATTGCCGGCTACGCTTTCAATCATAGCACTAGATCGACGACGCTAAAAAGAACCGCCATTTTAGAAAGCGGTTTCATTATATTGGCATTTCCCCGAAAAGGTATCATTATTTTGGATTTATGTCCGTTTGGGCGCGGTATCCTGTAGGCTTCCCCCCTATTATTTGCTATACTGACGGGGAAAGGAGGGTGCCTATGTTTAAGCTTCTTGTTGTCGATGACGAGCATGATACACGGGATACCTTATGCCACTGCTTCCCTTGGGAATCGGTCGGGTTCACCATCGTTCATCAAGCGGGGGACGGCCTGGAAGCGCTTCAATATATGCTGGAGCATCCGGTCGATGCCGTGCTCTGCGATATCCGAATGCCCGGAATGACGGGGCTGGAGCTTTGCCAAACCCTTGTGGAACGCCAACTACCGGCACGCGTTATTCTGCTCAGCGCCTACCGCGAATTCGAATATGCCCGGCAGGCCATGCAGTACGGCGTGCGCCAATATATGGTCAAGCCCGCCACCTATAAAGATATCGTCGACGTCTTCACAGAGCTTCGTCAGGAGCTGGAGGCGGCCTCCGAATCCTCTCCCCCCCCGCCGCAACCGCACGAGATTACGGCGGAAGCGGAGGATCCTGTTATTGCCCGCATCAGCGAATATGTAAGCGAGCACTACCGGACGGCCACGCTGCAGGAAGCCGCCGAGCTCGTCCATATGAATGCCAGCTATATCAGCTCCTACTATAAGAAGAAGACCGGTCGCAACTTCTCCGAGCTGGTGCTCGAAGCCCGCATGCAGAACGCGGCCCGCCTCTTGAAGCAAACCCAGCTGAAGGCGTACGAGATCAGCGAGCGGGTCGGCTATGTCAATCCGAAAAACTTTATCCGTTCCTTCAAGCAATATTACGGAAAAACGCCGGGCCAATTCAAACATGAATAGCGATTATAAAAAGCACATCCGCATCCCGTCGTTAAAGCGCAAGTTCTTTATCCGCAATCTGTTCAGCATGCTGCTTCCCTGTCTCATCCCGCTGCTGCTGCTCGGCTCCATGGCGATTTTCATTTCGGTCTGGTACATCCGACTGGACGCCGAGCGCAGGCACGAAACGATGCTGAACCAGTACAACGAGCTGATCCAGATTATGGCCGCCGAGGTCGACTCGCTCAGCTTGTCCTTCGACAGGGATGCGAAAATATCCATGCGGCTGGACAGCCTGCTCTCCACGGACACTCAATCTTATGAGAACCTGGAAGCCCTGTTTTATTTAAAAAATATTATCGATGTTCCGGCATACTCCAAACCGTACATCCACTCGATTTATATTTATTCCGAGAACGACAAGCAGCGCTTCCTCAGCTCCAGAGAAGGACTCGTCAGGCTGGATAATTTCTATGACCAGGCCTGGTTTGCGGGTTATAAAGCGTTAACCGGCTCGGTCGAGATTGCCACCGAGGTGCGGGATATTCGCCAGTATGCCTTCGAGAAGCAACCGACCCGCGTCGTGAGCCTGTACAAGCGGCTATCGCCACGAAGCGCGGTTCGTCAAGGCGGCGTTATTGTCGTCAATATGATCCCGAGCTACTTCGAGAAAACCTATGAGGCACTTAATGAAATGCCCCAAAGCTCATTCGTCATTACCGATGCCCGCGACCAACTGATCATGCAATCGGGCAGAGCCGTCTCTGAGGAGCTGCTCGCCGCTATCCCGCTTCCCGAGGATGAACGCATACTCCAGCTGGATAAGGACAGCTTCCACTTGACCGTCAAAAAAACGCCGCGGCTCGGTTGGAACCTCATCTCGATCGTCCCGCGCTCGGCGATGTACAAGCTGCCCGTGACGCTGATCGTGGCGACCTGCATCCTGGCTGTCGCAAGCCTCCTGCTCTGCGCGGCACTCGCTTGGCTGCTCACACGCAAAAATTACCGACAGCTCGGCAGCATCATCCAGATTCTGGAGTCGGCCGATTCGATGGCTCCGGCGCATCAAATGCCCGGAGGCGTCCGGGATATTTATGAATTCATCATGATGAACATCGTCGAAACGTTCGTGGAGCAAAATTATTTGCAGGTTCAGCTGTCGGAACGCCTTTACAAAATGCAGGCCTTCGAATTCAAAGCGCTGCAATCGCAGATTAACCCGCACTTTCTCTATAACACGCTGAACTCCATCTACTGGAAAACATTTCAGCTGACCAAGTCGGATAATGTGGGCTGCCAGATGATCGCTCTGCTCTCGGACATTCTACAATACGCGCTCGACAGCTCGGTCAAGTCGGTCCCTCTGAAGGAAGAAATCGCCCATATCCGCAGCTATCTCGACATCCAGCAGCTCCGGTACAAGGATCGGTTTGAGGTGATCTGGGATATTCCCGAGGAAGCTTACGCTTGCCAGGTGCTGAAGCTAAGCATTCAGCCGTCCATCGAGAACAGCATCCAATATGGAATGGAAAGCAGACCGTTCCTCCGTCTCAAGGTGAAGGCTCGACTTGAAGGCCAGCTGCTGAAGGTAACGATCATCGACGACGGCCCGGGGATCGAACCCCAGCGATTGTTTCAGCTTCGCTCCGCTCTGCAGGAGGAGACCGAGCTTCCCGGACATGTCGGGCTTACAAATACGAACAAACGGCTGCTGCTGCAATACGGCAGTGCCGCCCGCATCCGCCTGTTAAACAAGCCGGGCCGGGGCGTCGCCGTCACCCTCCAGTACCCTCAGTGAAGGCCAGGCTTGCCTGGCCTTCACCTTTCTTCCCCGCCTGTCCTTTACTTGAGAAGAGGGCTACAACTGCCCGCTCATTCCCCAGCCAGCCTGGCATATTCCTCCACCGCCTTCGCTCTCCACCGGTCGAAGGTCTTGCGCGCGATACAGAATTCGCCCGCCACTTCATCGACCGAACGTCCTTCGATGTAACGCAGACGCAGCAGCCGGCTGTATTCCGGCCTGTACTCGGCTAACGTGTCGAGCGAGCGGTCGATCAGTTCGACCTCCCTCTGCAGATCCTGCAGCTCGCTCACGCGGTCAATTACGCCTTGAATACCGCCCGCATCCGCCGTATAGCCGATCCGGGCCTCCAGCACCTTGTGGATCTTACCCTCCAGCTCCCGGAGCAGCCTCTCATCCCCTGCAGATGAGCCTTGAAGTCCTTGAACCTCGCGTAGCTGGCTCTTGGTTCCCAGGGGATATCGCTCCAGGTACGCATGAGCAGTTGCTTCGAGCCTCTGCTCCCGCTCCGTCAAGTACAGGGAGGACGGCATCCCCCGCAGCTGGCGGTGCAGGTCTTGAAGCTTATCATCCTGCTGGATAGAGCGGAGGGAGTAGCCGTTGCCGACCGGATGCTTCTCCAAAAACCTCATGCGACCGACCAGACGCTTATAATCCTTCAGCTTCAAGACTACCCAATGGGAAGAAGCAGCTTTCCCTGTCGTCTTGCTTTCCTTATCCAGGACTGGACTCATTTCTGTTACCTCCTCTTGATGGGTATTTTAAATACCATTATAAACGGAATAATTCCTTTTTCATCTGCACATTGACAGTAATATCGCTACCCACTATACTCAAAGGAGATTCATTCTACCCTCGTTTCCCTCATTTCAGCGAAGGTTTTCCCTTTTCCAGTATTTGTTTCCCCATTATAGGGGGTATCTATAATAACGTCAAGTATTTTAAATACCATTCTTCTAGTACAGGAGGGCAAGCCATGTCACTGGGCAGCCGGATCCGCGACCTGCGGAAGCAGTACGACCTTACACAGCATGACATAGCCGAGCAAATCGGCATGGGACGTTCCAACTTTGGCCATATCGAGAACGACCGCGTCATTCCTTCCAGCGAAGACCTTCAGCGCATTGCTGATATTTTGCATACGACTACCGACTATTTGCTCGGACGAGGCCTGACCGAGCCGATGCCGGGCTATTCCGCGCCAGCGTGGGCGACTTCCAAGGACAAGCGTGACTTTAAACGGATGCTGGAAGAGGATGGCGAGGTCATGTTCGATGGGATTCCGATGAATGAGAGGGATCGCCAGCGCGTGCTCGACGTGCTGACCGGCCTGTTCTGGGAAGCGAAGCAAATGAATAAGCGCAAGAAGGTTGCCGACCCCAAAAACGACTCAACCCGTTAAATGGGGGCGACTTATCAACGCATTGGAGCGTGGGTTCATGGAGGATATCATTCAGCGGCTGATCAAGCGGCACCATACCAACTGTCCGTTCCGGCTCGCGCAGGAGCTTGGCATTCATATCAGGTTTCACGATCTGGGCGATCAGACGCGGGGCATCTACTACCGGAAGCTGCGCCGCCGGTTTATCGTCATTCACGACAAGCTGACCGACGAGTGGAAGCGGTTCGTCTGTGCCCATGAGCTTGGACATGACCGGCTGCATAAGGGAATCAGCCGCTTCTTCTTGGAGGAGCACACCTTCTTCCATCCCGGCAAATTCGAGCGCCAAGCCAATGTTTTCGCAGTCAGACTGCTTACGGCCGGAGATCGTCCGGAGCCCGGCGAGACGATTGAGCAGCTGTGTGCCCGCAACGGTATTCCCGAGGAAATGCGTCACTATTACGCCTGAAGTCCCAGAAAGGGCCCCCGCGCATTCCGCTCGCGCTGGGGCCCTGCCTGATTCCTCTGTCTTCGCGATTCGGCTCTAAGTCGGGAGCCCTTCCAGGCTGGCCGTCTGCGATACCGTCACATCCAGCGGACCTGTGCCTCGGACGACCTTGACCTGCGAGGTCACCTGCGGCTCCAGATACCTCAGCATCGCCTCGATCGCGGCCTGCGGATCCACCTCCTGACCGCAGGTGTAGCAGTCAAGCGCCGCGAATCCTTTCTCCGGATACGTATGGATGGACATATGGCTTTCCGACAGCAGCACGAGCACGGTAGCTCCCTGCGGCTTGAACTGTTTGGCCTGAAAGGAAAGCACCGTAGCCCCGCCTGCCTCGGCTGCCTGCACCATATGATGGGAAAGCCTGTTGGTCTCATTGAGCTTATCATAGTCGATGCCCCAGGCATCGACCGCCACATGACGCCCATAGGTGTCGTATTCCATCGTTACCACTCCCTCACCATAGCTTGACCATGTCTGGCGTACAGTCCCGGCCTGCGGTCGAAGAAGGGCGCTACGGCTCCCTGCTTGCGGTTGCGCGAGAGCGCGGAGAAGTCCATGTCGGCCAGCACCGCCATCCCCCGATTCAGCTCTCCGGCCTGCTGCACCCCATGCTCATAGAACGGAAAGTCGCAAGGGGTGAAGACCCCTGCCAGACCATAGCCCTGATCGATCTGGGGCCGCGGGTCCTCCAGTTCCCCTACGATCCCGCTCAGCACAACGAACAACTGATTCTCCACAGCCCTCGCCTGCGCGCAATGCCGTACGCGATGATAACCGAACGCGGTATCCGTATAAGAGGGACACAGGATCAGTTCCGCTCCGGAGTCAGCCGCCATCCTTCCCAGCTCGGGGAATTCGATGTCGTAGCAGGTCAGAATCGCCAGCTTCCCCCACTCCGTCTCGATAATATTCAGTCGGTCTCCCTCAACCAGGGACCATAGGCTCCGTTCCTCCGGCGTCACATGCAGCTTATCCTGCGTCTCTACCCGGCCGTCCGGGAAGAACAGGAATGCCCGGTTGACATAACCTGCGGCATCCTTGCAGATATGCGTCCCACCGAGAATCCCCACTTGATACTCCCGGCTGCATTGTCGGAAAAAACGGACATATTCAGCCGTACGGCCGTCCAGATACAAGCACGCCTCTTCATGCGTCATGGCCGGGTGCAGGCTTAGCAAATGCGCGGTCATATACTCAGGAAATACGACCAGGTCCGCCCCTTTCCCGGCCTCCTCCCGGATGCTGAGGGACAGCCTGTTCCAGAACTGCCCCTCCGATCCGAGGTCTTCCAGGCTGTATTGCATCGCCGCTACCCTTAGTTGAGTCATCCGGGCCGCCTCCTCGTCTAGGAATGAATATGCAGGGAATAAATATCCGTCCGCCGGTCCCGGAACGTCAGGACATCCTTGGACTTGCGGTGACGCTGCAAAATTTCCATGTCCACCTCGGCCATGATGACCGTCTCCGTGTTCTCGCTGCACTCGCCGGCTATCCCGTCCCGCGGGAAGGAAAAATCCGCCGGCGTATAGATGCCGGATTGCGCATATTGGACATCCACATTATCGACATGCGTCAGATTGCCCACGGTACCCGACGTTACCGTAAACACCTGGTTCTCGATCGCCCGCGCCTGCGCGCAGTATTTGACACGAAGGAAGGTTTGACGGTCCTCCGCGCAGAAAGGTACAAAGATCAGCTGTGCCCCTTCCTCGGCCACGATCCGCGAAATCTCCGGATATTCGATATCGCTGCTGAGCTGAATCGATATTTTGCCGCAATCGGTATCGAACACCTCCAGCCTGGAGCCTCCGTTGATGCCCCACCATCTGCGCTCGTTGGGCGAGATATGCAGCTTGTACTGCCGTGCGATCGTGCCGTCCCTCCGGAATAAATGCCCCACATTGTAAATTCGGTTGTTCTGCTCGACGAAGTGCGAGCCCCCGATAATATTAACGTTGTACTTGACCGCCAGCTCCGTAAACAACTCGACATATTGAGAAGTGAACGTGCTAAGCTTGCGGACGGCCGAGCTCGGGGAACGCTCCTCCAGAAACGACAGCAGCTGCATCGTCACATTTTCGGGAAATACGGCGAAGTCCGATTTGTAATCCGCCGCCACATCGACATAGTGCTCGCACTGGGTCGCGAACTCCTCGAAGGAATCGATCTTCTTCATCATGTATTGAATCACGCAGATCCGCACCGGAAAGGACAGCTTGTAGTGAACCTTGCTGCTGCTGGGCTTGTAATCGATATTGTTCCACTCCAGCAGCGCCGCATAGTTCATCGAATCCTGGTCGTCGGACAAGTAATTGGTAATGATCCGCTTCAGGGTGAACCCGTTCATCATCTGAAAGGTAAGCACCGGATCGTATATATTTTGCTGCAGCACTTCCTCGGCATACTCCCGGGGCGTTAGCTTGCCGCTGTAAGCATGGTAGCCGGGAATGCGCCCGCCGACGAGAATGCTCTTCAGATTGAGCCGTTCCGCGAGCCGCTTGCGCGCCTCGTACAGCCTTCTTCCGATTTTCATGCGCCGGTATGCCGGATGAACCATCACCTCCATGCCGTACAAGCTTTCGCCACGCGGATTATGGTTGCGGATGTAGCCCTTATCGGTAATCTCCGAATACGTATGCTGCTCCAGATAATCCTCGAAATGAACGATCAGGCTCGAGCACGAGCCGATAATCTCCCCATCCAGCTCCACACAGATTTGTCCCTCGGGGAAAATCCGGATATGACTCTCCATCTGCTCTCGGGTCCACGGATGCATATTAGGAAAACAAAGATGCTGAAGCTCAATAATCGGATCAATATCCCTGGCTTCGATGGGACGGATAACCATTTTCTTTTCGAATTGCGAGACCTGATCCTTGGTCATGGAAACTCTCCATTCGTTTGTTTACTCTCTACTATGAAGGAAAAGTTTTATGCCTGTATTAGCGGACCGTAAACCGGATGTAAATATTGAGTCCAGCCAATTAACGTTAAATAAACACAGACGCATCGCGCCTGTGTTTATCGTAATTGAGGTGAGCAACGGCTCTGGGTGTCCCCCGGCCATCCCCTCCCACCAGCCTGATCCCTCATCTGGGGCGTCAGTCCAATCGCTCTCGCTCGCGCTGTCCCGAGGAAGCACGCCTCTGCAGGAAACGCTCCTGCAATTGCTCCGCCGTCAGCGGCCTGCTGTACCAATAGCCCTGAATATGCTCGCAGCCCAACTCTCTGAGCCTATGCATCTGTACTTCCGTCTCGACCCCTTCGGCGATCAGGCTGACATTCAAGCTCTTGCCCATCGCAATGATCGCTTTGACGATCGAGTAATTCACTTCATTGGTGGTCAGGTCGCGTACGAATGACTGATCGATCTTCAGCTTGTCGATACTGAATTTTTTCAAATAGCTTAGCGAGCTGTAACCTGTCCCAAAATCATCGATGGCGATACTCACCCCGAGCTCCTTGAGCTGGGTCAGCTTCGTATTCACATAATCGAAGTTGATCATCGCGATGCTTTCCGTGATCTCCAGCTCCAGATAAGCGGGTTCCATCCCGGATTCATGCAGAGCCTCCTTCACCAGCTCCACCAGTCCCTCGTCCTGAAATTGCCGGACCGATAGATTGACGGCTATCTTTACAGGGATGCAGCCTTCTTGCCGCCACTGCATGTGCCGGGCGCATACCGTACGCAGCACCCATCGGCCCAGAGGCACGATCAATCCCGTCTCTTCCGCGAAGGGAATGAACTCCGACGGCGGGATAAAGCCCTCTACCGGATGCTGCCAGCGCACAAGCGCCTCCACGCCCGTCAGCGCAAGCTCGCCCGCTTGACACTGAGGCTGGTAATGCAAGGTCAGCTCGTCATGCTCCAGCGCACGGAACAGCTCCTTCTCCAGCCTCATCTTTTTCTGCGAAATCTCGTTCAGATCGGATGTGTAGAACTGGTAGGTGTTCTTGCCATATTCCTTGGCCCGGTACATCGCCATATCGGCATGCCGGATCATCGCATCCACATCGTCCCCATCGCAAGGGAACATACTGATGCCTATACTTGCCGTAATATGGAGCTCATGGTCCTCCATCGGGAAGGACGCCGACAGCAGCCGCACGATCTGGCCGGCCACCTCGGCCGCCTGCTCGCAGGTGGTGGACGGAAGCACCACCGTGAACTCATCCCCTCCCAGACGGAACAGCTCATACTTCCGGTGCAGACCCTGCTTAAGACGCATAGAGATCAGCTGCAGCAGCCTGTCTCCGGCCGCATGCCCGAGCGTATCGTTAATCAGCTTGAACCGGTCCAGATCCAGGAACATGACGGCCACCTCGTCACCGCATACTCTGGCCTTGTCCAGCAGCTCGGTCAGATGCTCGTGGAACGAGCGCCGGTTAGGAAGCGCCGTCAGCGGATCATGAAAGGCGAGAAAATGCGCCGTCGACTCCGTTCTTTTCTCCTGGCTAACGTCCTTCGCCACCATGTAGATGCCGACGATCTGCCCGCCCACATACATCGGGATATTGGTCACGTGCAGATCCAGACGCCTGCCGTCCCGATGCAGCGCCCGAATCTCGTAGCTTTGCGATTTCCCCTGTCTGGCCGCATGGAAATGGTCCCTGGCCCTTGTCCGGTCCTCCACCGCAATCAAGGAAGACAATCTTCTCCGCTGCAGCTGCTCGGGGTCGTACCCCGATATGTGCCGGGCCGCATCATTGGTCTGGATGAGCACGCCCTGCAAATCGACCCAGCACACAATATCGGGATGATGCTCGAACAGCGATTTGTACCGCTGCTCGCTAACCTCCATGCGCTGTTCCGCCCATTTCCGGTTGGAAATATCCTCGAAGAGCATTAGCGCTCCCAGTAACTCCCCCCTTTCCCCATACACGGGAAATCCTCGAATCTGCAAAATGACAACAGGCCGG
Organism: Paenibacillus puerhi; assembly: GCF_009846885.1. Lineage (GTDB taxonomy): Bacteria > Bacillota > Bacilli > Paenibacillales > NBRC-103111 > Paenibacillus_G > Paenibacillus_G puerhi. The sequence goes on along the minus strand of NZ_WUWM01000018.1, from coordinate 92,204 downwards.
CCCTTGCGCACAGCCCAAATCTCCTCCCCCTGAACCCTCTGCCCTGCCAACACCCGCCGGAACGGTTTTTCTTCCTCGCCCAGCAGCGTCTGGCCATCCGAATGGTAATAGACGCAGGCGTCATGCTCCCCCTCTACAAGTCCCAGCCTCTGTACCGCATAGTTATAAAAAAGCGGCTTGCCCGCTGTGTTGTACACAACAATACCTTCATCCATATGGTTGACAATCGCCTTCATAAACGGCTCGTGCAGCTCATGCTCCGAGAAGAGCGGTTTCGCGTTCAGTTCCTCCACCACCATCTGGGACCAAAGACATCAGTCTGTGGTACCGGTATCTGTAATTTGATTGTAAAGTACAGCGATTTTCATTGTCAATTTTATCCTGCATTTTGTGTTCCTCCTCTTCCTCCTGACGGCCTTCGGCGCTTCTTGTTCGTGACCAAGCCCGGCAAAATCAGGTATAATGATCACGACAGTTGAAACGTTTAAAGGAGGATCATATGACGACAGCTTCCTATAAAAGCCGGCAGCTTGCTATTATTCGCCAAGTCGCCATGAAGGCAGCCAAGCTGCCCGACGCAGGGGAGGGCCTATGGTTTCACGATGATATCCGCAATAACTTCTACTATGCCTCCTATCTGTTCGCCGCCGCTGCCGACCCCGGCCTGGAGCTCCCTCTAGGCCGCCAGGAAGCCAAGGCCAGAGCTTCCTCCGTGCTGCTCGCTGTGCTGCGCCTCCAGGATCAGGACCCGGCCAGCGGCATGTACGGGCATTGGCCACTGGGATTGCGCCCCTCTCCGCAGGAGGCGAGACCCCATGTGCTCCCCGTCGAGCTGATGGGCAGTCTTATGGTATATTTCCTCGAACGCTATAGCTCCGAGCTCGAGCCGGAGCTTCGCACAGCCTTCGAGAACGCGCTCGAGCATGTGTACCGCAGCGGGTTTTACCGGGTGCCGATGCAGAACTTCAATCATCATGAAGCCAAGTATACGGCAACCAAGCTGATTATGGGCAGCAGGTATCAGGACCAAGAGCTGCTGGAAGACGGCATCCGTTCCCTGGAAGCCACCCTTTCCTTCGTACGCCGGTATGGCATGGTGGAGTACGGCGCTCTGCCCTGGTTCTGGCACTGGATCCAAGCGTTCACCTGCGCATGGGAGCTGATCGCGGAGCCTTCCATTAAAAAGACGCTCGCCGAGATGCTGGATCATCTCTGGTGCGAACGTGCTCTTTTTTATTTGAAGGGGACGTGGGTCGGGGCCCAATCCCGCGGCTGGCCGCATGATATTCCCAAGGACAGCAACGTCCTGTTCGATTATGTCCAATTCGGCGACTTCAAGCTGCCTGAAGCGATGCCGCGTACCGAATACGCGGGCTTTCTGTTCTACCCGGCTCCCGAGACGGCTCTCGCCTTGGCGCTGGATCGCTCCCGGCCGGCTGAGGTAGCCAAGTCCGTGCCGCGGTCAGCCGCAGACCCGGACCGTAAGCTGCACAGCTATGCCTACTTGACTGAGCACTATGCGGTGGGAGGCATCTGGGAGCGCGTGCAGGAGTTCGATAACGAGCAGCATCGCTGGGATGTGACGCTGCCGCTCGATTCGGCTGAACCGGCGCATAGCGTGAACCAGGCCTACTTCTACCACCCCGCCGATGACTCGGCCCGGGACGGGGACGATGGTCAGGCAACCGACCCGCGCCATCAAACCGGCTATGCCGAAGTGCTGTTCGACCGCAGCGTCGTATGCGCGCTGTATCCTATCCCGGCCAGCGAGCCGAACCGGATCCTCGGCGTGCTGCCCAAGGGAGAATGGCGCCAGGACGGGAAGTCCTTATTCGGCCGTTGCGCAAATGTCTACTTTGCGATCCATCTCCTTCAGCCGTACAGGCTCTGCGAAGCAGATGACCGCGTAAACGTCGTCAGCGAGGGAAGGCCGAATGGCGTCGTCGTCGAGGCGGTCGATGCCGCCGAGGCGAGCGGCCTAGGCTTGGACAGCTTCGAAGCGTTTATCGCTGAGCGGAGTGCCAAGCGGCCTGCCTTTGCCGCCGGAGATACGCTCGGTGTCGAGTACGCCGGGCTGACCGGCCGCGAGCTTTCCCTGCATATCGATCCCGCGGGCGCTCTGCTGCGCAAAATTAACGGAAACCCCGTCGACTTCGGTCACTATAAGCCCCAGTAGCCATGACGAAAAGGACCCGGCGTACGCTTGCTCGCCCGGTCCTTTCGCGCTTTTATGAATCGGCAGCTTTCAAGGAAAGGACGGATAGGAGCGTCGGCGACGGCTGCTCACGCCTCTTGAGAGATTCAGCGCGCCGGTGAAGACCGCCACGCAGCATAATCCGGCTGCATAGCCCGCCGCGATATCGGTGGCATAATGCACGCCAAAGTAGATCCGGCTATACCCGATCAGAGCGATTAACAGCGTTCCGACCCCGGCAGCTGTCCAGCGGACCCAGCCCGAGTAGGCGACGTTCCAGACCACAACAATTAACATCCCATAAAGCGCCATACCGATCATCGCATTACCGCTAGGGAAGCTGTACCCGTCCACGGCTATCCAGCTCTCGTGCACGGGCCTCTCCCGCTCAAACAACACCTTCAAGCCGGTATTAAGCAGCCAGGCTGCCAGTACGCTGCCGATAATCGCCACCGCTTCCTTCCGAAGCCGCAGCAGCCATGCAAGGAGCGTAACGACAAGCGTCACTCCGCCGAACACGGCTGTCGAGCCGAGGCCGTTCAACGCCAGCAGGAAGGCCCCTGGCTCCTCTCCAGCCTGTCCGCCGAGCGCTTCCTTCACCGCCTGATCCAGCGCCGTCGTCTTCTCCATCCGCATCCACCATGCGATGCCCGTGAACAACAGCGCGCAGACCAGAGCTGTTCCCCATGCCTTCATATCTTCTCCAACCTCTCTTCAGCATCAGCTTTACTATAGCGTTTAACCCTCCGAAGCTCATCTCCATACGCGGCACGCGACGCATCACTTGCTCGCCCTTGGCGTCCGCCATCTCCGGTAACGGATACGGCTCAAAAAACGCGGGAACGGTTCTCATGCTCCGTCATCCGCGCCTCTGCATATTCCGCTTCATCAGGTTACCGCTCGCAGATGTCAAGTTCCTGCTGTCCCTTCAAGTATACACCGTTCCTCCTGGGGCTGCTACATCTTGTTGCAAAGGAGACCCTCCCTATCGAGATCCCTTGGCTCCTCCAGTCGGATTATCCCTAAGCTGGAACAGCTTGGCATTGCTATGAACCATCTTACATGGTATAATAAATTAATTCGTATAGATGAAGCCATAAGTTCACATCTTAAATAGGGTGTTCACTTCAAGAAGGAATACCTGAACCGGATGTGACTTTTTTTCTACATACGGCATTAACCTTTAGGAGGAATTACTAGTGGAAACAGGAACAGTGAAATGGTTTAACGCAGAGAAAGGCTTTGGCTTTATCGAAGTAGAAGGCGGCAAGGATGTATTCGTACATTTCAGCGCCATCCAAGGCGACGGCTTCAAGTCTCTTGATGAAGGCCAACGCGTACAATTCAACATTGTACAAGGTAACCGCGGCCCGCAAGCCGAGAACGTCATCAAGCTGTAATTGTCGCCAACGTAGGAAGAACCGTGCCAGACGGGACGGTTCTTTTTCGCTTTTTAAGCTCACTTTTAGCCGGATGAGAAGACAAGGAGGAATGTGCGATGTATTTTTCCAAAAAATCCGCAGAACCGACTCCACAGGAAGAGACCGCCATTTGGACATGCAGTCAAGCGGGCTGTTCCTGCTGGATGAGAGACAGCTTTTCGTTTGAGCAGGATCCGCTTTGTCCGTTATGCAGCTCGGCCATGGTTCAAGGCTCGAAGCTGCTTCCGGTTTTGAAGAAGCACTAGCTTAGCTGAATGCTGCGCCTTGCCACGGCCAAAAAGACGCGGGCACAAACCGATCCGGTTTGTGCTTTTTTCATGCCGCTTTCTATTCCGGGATATGTCCTGCCGCTCGTTCGGGGGCCTAATCCGAAGAAAAGCGTTGACCGTCCGGTCAGCGCTTCTCCAGCTTGAAATCTCCCGAGCTGGTACGGACACTTAGCTTGACCTCGCCTGTACCGTAGGTCCCCTCGATACGCCTGCCTTCCTCCTGTCTGACGGTGTAAGACAAGCCTTCCCATTCTACCTTTCCTTCGCCGGAGCCGCTGCCGTACTCCAGCTTCAAGGACTTCGGTTTGTTGGAAAGCGCCACGACGACGTCCCCGCTTGTTCCCTTCAGCTCCGTGTGGCGGGTCAATTCATCGGCCTCCAGCCGAATCCCTCCGGATGTGGTATGCCCCGAAACGATCCCCTGCCCATCCATCAGCGTCACATCGCCGCTGGTTGCCTCGAACTTCAATTCGCCGGCCGTATAACGGTCCGCTGTAATATTGCCCGAGCTCGTATGCAGATCGACCGTCGTCGCCTCGAGCTCAACCGCTCGTATATCGCCGCTCGAAGCAATGGCCGTAATCCTCTCTCCCTTCAGCTGCTCCAGATGAAGGTCCCCGCTGCTCGCTTTCACTCGCAGCTGATCCGCCTTCACTTGCTCAAGCCGGATATCGCCGCTGGAGCTTTCCACCGCCAGGGATTTCCACTGGGCCTCCGGTACCTCGACATGCAGATTCAGGCTGCGCTTCTGAAAGCCAAAGCCGGTTTGATTGGGAATATCGACTACGATCCTGGCCATATCTCCCTGCGGCTCCACGCTAAGCTGCAGCTTATCGGCATATTTCCCGCTTGCCTTGCCGCTCAGCCATACCTGTATCCGATCCGAGCTGCCGGGCGCGATCTCCACATCGGTACTCCCCGACTCGATCTGTATGCTGCGGATTCCTCCGATCTCCAGCGATTGCTCCTCATGGACTTTCTGCGAGCGAAATATCCATCCTTCTCCTGAAATAAAACGCATGGGGTTGGCGGCATTTATGGCTATTAGCACACCGACCGCAATTAAAATATAGCCAAAGCTTTTTTTCATGCTATCTCTCCATTCCATCTTTGTATTCCCAGTATAACAAGCCCCGCAGCTTCCAGCGTTGGACTTCGGAACGGAATCCTGACCCGCCTTTGGTCCAGTATACACCTTTTTACCTCGCCAGAAAGGCCGGATACTTTCGGAGCACACCTGTATAACGTTCGACAGCCTGCATGCGATTGTGTACAACTTTGATCGGATAAGCTCAACTCTGCTTGTTTAAACGAGGAGTGACAAGGTTAAATAATCGTGAGCACGACAGGGCTGCTGAGGATAAAGCACCCACTACCAAATGGGAGGTTATTCGAATGAGCAAACAAATTGTCGGTGTATTCAATAACGAGGAAGAAGCGATCCGGGTTATCGAGCAATTGAAAAGAGATGGCTATCGCTCCGAGGATATTTCCCTCATCGGGAAAAATCGCGGCGATCTCGACTCCATCTCCAAGGATACCGGGACTAACGTAGAAACAGGCGCCGTTACCGGGGCCGCCACCGGCGGTGTAGTCGGAGGCGTTACCGGACTTCTCGCGGGGATCGGCGCGCTCGCCATTCCGGCTATCGGACCGATACTGGCCGCGGGTCCTATCGCAGCAACGCTCGCCGGAGCCGCAGTCGGAGCCGGAGCCGGGGGAATCGTCGGCGGTCTGATCGGCCTGGGTATCCCCGAGGATGAGGCCCGCGCTTATGAAGAATATGTGAAGGAAGGTAAAATTCTGGTATTGGTCGAATCCGATGCCACGAGAGATCGCAAAGCGATCGACACCTTCCGCAATAACCGTACACTGAATGAAAAGTGGTATTCCCGATACCCGGAGGCTGATGTGGGCGCAGCCCACCATACGGATGGCCCCATCGAGCGCGCTTGGGAACGGACAAAAGACACGGCTCATCATGCCGTTGACTCCACCCGCGACGCGATTGACCGTCTCGACGGTAAGATCGATCGTAATCGCGATCGGACCTTGGAAGAGGACGGGGTAACCCGCCGGCACTAAACGGTTCTCTGGGGTACAGAGGGTTTCCAGCGCTAGAGCACTCTAGCCGGCTTAAACACTTTGTAACGTTCAAAAAGGATTTGCCCTGTGGGCAAATCCTTTTTGATGTGACCGTCGCCCGGCTAGGCCTGCTCCTCTTCGGGAGGAAACGTCCTGCCCATCCGGTACTCGTAGTTATGCTTGCACAGCTGCAGCAGGTCATACTTCAAACCTCGCTTGGGCCGGGTAATGACCGGAGCCTTTCTCCCGCGCCGGCGCAGACAAGAGCGTACGAAGGCTGGATCGACGATCCGGTTCACGATCAGCTCATGAGGCGGATTATCCGCATAGCGGTCCACCAGGAAACGATCGCAGGCCGTCTCTTTCCCTCCTGCCTCCAGTTCGTGCAGCTGGAAATCCCGCAGCATGCCTTGCTGCACCTTGGCGACCATCACGCCGTTCTCTCCGAAATACAGCACGTCCTGATCGAGAACGCCTTCGCGGTCGACGATCTGCTTGTCCGGAGCTTTCTGCAGATTGCGGATATGGTTCAGCATGTTCTGCGCCTTCTCGAACTCAAGCCGCTCCGCGTACCAGGCCATCCGTTCGCTCATCGCTCCGATCAGCGCTTCGCCCTGATGGGCCAGCAGCCCCGCAGCCTGCCGGGCTCTCTCCCGGTACTCCTCCTCGGAGATCATCCCTTCGCATACGCCGCTGCATTTGCCGATATGATACAGCAGACATACCTTCTTGGGCAGCGCCGAGCAGGTGCGAAGCCCGTAATGATCGGTGACGAATTCGAGCAGCGCATCGCGGAACCGGCTGCTTTGGAAGGGGCCTAGGCGCTGCCCCCCGTCATCCGCCACGTTCCGCTTGCGCGTCGAACCGGCGGACGCTCCCGTGACCGGCGGCAGCCGCCGGCCGCGGTTGCGGTAATACACCTCCAGGCGGGGCAGCCGCTCCGCCGTCAGCTGAAGATAGGCGTAGCCGCTATTATCTCTCTTCAAGGCCCGGTTATAAGGGGGCTTGTGGATTTTGATCAGATTATTCTCCAGCAGCAAGCTCTCGGACTCATTATTGACGAGTACGACCTCGATCGAGGCGATCTCGGAGACGAGCTGCCGGATTCGTTTGCTGGCATGGGTTTGTCCGAAGTAGGAGCGAAGACGGTTGCGCAGGCACTTGGACTTGCCGACATAGAGAATGTGACCCGAGTCGTTCTTCATCAAGTAACAACCAGGGCTAAGCGGATATTCATGAGCCTGAAACGTAAACGGCATGAATGACCCTCCTCCACCAGTTTAGATTAGGGTAGCGAACGAAAACGGACGAATAGATGTTCCCACTTTGTCTATTATACAGCATTCCCCTTCTCGTTCCCATATCCGTCCCGTGGAGAAAGCCGGAAACTCGGCCAGCTCCCATACACGGCCGCCCGCCATATCCATTCCACCGGCCCCATCCGGTAACGGCGCAGCCACAGCAGACTCGCCCCTACCTGCAGGACCGATACAAGCACGGCATACAACGCCCCAGTCCAGAGGGGCAGCCCGGCGGCACGTGACCCGAGCAAAGATACAAGAAGCATCGTAAGAGCAGACTGCACCAGGTAACTCGTCAAGGCCATACGTCCGAGCGCCGCCAGGCCGCTGAAGCGAACCGTCCCTGTTTCGGAACGCATAAGACACAGCCAAGTACATACGTAGAACACCGCCATCGTTTTACCGGTCAGATGGATGTACACATAGATGTCCTGCGAGTTGTACGCGTCGCTATGCCCCATATAATAGCGGATCATCGGGATAAACAGGAGTAGGGAAAGAGCGAGAGCCGCCGCCTGCACAGTCCGAATGCGCCGGCCTTCCTGATGTCCGCCTGCTTCGAACCAGCGCTTCTTGCCCGCATACAGCCCGAGCAGAAACAATCCGAGGATATCCATGCCCATCAAGAATACATTGCCTATGCCGCTGCCGAGCAGAAAACGGATGCGTCCTGCCATATCTGGAACAGCAGCGAATTCCGGCCTGCTCAGCTCGTCTCCTAATCCGAGGACGTGGATGAGCCCCATGAGCAGCGCGAGGAGCAGGGCGAATAAGCTGCATAGGAGGATGCCCCACACCAGGACCGTCCGCGGCTTTCGCCGGTAGAACAACAGGAGCATGAAACCTACCAGCGCGTACGTATAGAGAACATCGCCATACCAAAGCAGCACCGCATGCGCCAATCCGAGCGCGAGCAGCACGGTCAGCCTCCTGGCAAACAACCGCTTGGGCTTTCGGCCGCGCCGCTCGGCACCTTCCATGAACAAGTAAAAACCAAGTCCGAACAAGAAGGCAAACAGCGAATAAAACTTGGTCTGCACAAACATGTCGTAGAGCAGCCTCAGCCAGGAATCCCCCGCTGCGTATACGGGCTGGAAAGAGATACCGTTCCCGATCATCTCCGGCACATTGACCAGAAAAATACCGATGACCGCAAAGCCCCGGATTACATCCACCTCATTGAGCCGTTCCCGGGTTTGTCCATGCTGCAGCTCGGTCATCGGCCTATTCCTCCTTCCCTGTCTTCGGCTTGGCCCGATGCCTCCTCCGCTCGGGCAAACCGAGCCTCTATCCTGCGGCTGATCAGCAGCGAGACTACGATGAACCCCGCTATATACAGCAGCTGGAGCGGGTTCTCGAAATATCTCTCGGGATCGTGGCCGATATAAGAGACGGCGAATACCATGACCGCTTTGCCAAGCGCTATCGCCAGGATAAAAGAGCGGAGCGGCATCCGGGCGACAGCCGCCGCCACATTAATTACGACGAAAGGGCCTACCGGCGATATGCTGAGCAAAAATACATAGCTGAACGCATTGCGACGGATCCAGGCCATCGCTTTCGCTACCTTGGGCTTGCGCGCCCAGCGCTGGGCGATTCGATGTCCGGCTATACCGCGCAAAATCCAGAACGTCGTCACGCAGCCTGCCACAATCCCCAGCCAGGAGTAAAGGAAGCCGAGCCATAGCCCGTATACGGCCGCATTAACGCCTACAATAACCAGCGTAGGAAGAGGAGGCACAAATGATTTGAGAAAGGGCAGCACAAGTCCAGGCAGCGGCCCGAGCGACCTGTATTGCTCCAGCAGCCTCCTGACGTTATCCTCTGTAATTTGGTCCAACAAGTCGGAGATCATCATTTTTTCACTCGCATCCGTTTCTATCCCTTTTAGAAAAGGGCTTCTGCATGTATTCTAGCATGAACGAGCTCATACGGTCATTTTGTTCTTCACGGAACCCGGTTCGGAGAGCGAGCGGGCTGCTAGCGCATAATACCGTCTTTCTTTCCGCAAGCTATGCTCAGGAGGTGTTACTCATGGATCAGCAGCAAGCGAATGATAGCTTTAAAGCCGAGCATGCTATTGAGGTCGGCGACGGATCGGGCATGGACTATACCAAGGACTATATTTACGGTGGGGATCAGAGCCAATATACCGAGCCGGAATCGACCGACGATACAAGCGAAACCTAAATAAAACGGGTTGACTCCCTACGAATAGGCATGAAATAATAGAAATAAAGGTATTCGAGAGGGAGTTCTGCGCATGTCATTGGTTTCACAGCTCATGGAATATAATAAGCAATTTGTAGATCAGAAGGAATATGAAGCTTATCTGACCGATAAATATCCGGATAAGAAGATCGCGATTCTCACCTGTATGGATACCCGGCTGGTCGAGCTTCTGCCCAAGGCGCTTAACCTGCGCAACGGCGATGCCAAGATCATCAAAAACGCTGGGGCGATTCTTACCCAGCCCTTCGGCAGCGCCATGCGGAGCATCCTGATCGCCATCTACGAGATGGGCGCTCGCGAGGTGCTCGTCATCGGGCATTATGGCTGCGGGATGACCAAGCTGGATGCGAAAGCTATGGTGTCCAAGTTCAAGGAACAGGGGATTAGCGAGCAGGTGTTGTCTACGCTGGAGCACTCCGGTATCCGTATGGAGCGTTTTTTGCGGGGGTTTGAAAGCCCCGAGGAGGGTGTGCTGCACAGCGTTGAAATTATCCGCAACCACCCGCTGGTTCCGCCGACCGTTCCCGTCCATGGCTTCATCATGCATCCGGACACCGGTACGCTGGAGCTCCTCGTCGAGGGTTACAAGGAGGACCCGGCGTTCGGATCGTGAGAACCGTCCCGGATGACGAAGAAGCGTGTCTGCTTGCAGACACGCTTCTTCGTCATTCTGCGCATTTCCTGCGATGGCTTTGGCCAGACCTAAACCGGCCTCGCCTGCTCATCCTCGGCCTGAAGATGCGCCTCGACTTCGATGATATCGGGACTTGCCGCCGCGGACTCTCCGAAAAATTCCTGAAGCTTCAGAGAGGCCTTCTGCTTCACGCTGCTGTCTATACTTTTCGATACGGCGCCAAGCGCGAGCATCAACGCTCCCAGATCATCGACATAGCCGACTGCCGGCAGCAGATCAGGTACGATATCCAGCGGGAGAATCAAGTACCCGAGCGCGCCGTAGATCTGAATCTTGGCTTTGAGCGGCGTCTTGGGGCTCTCCAGCGCATAGAACAGCAGCAATCCGCAGTAGACTACCTTCAGTCCGGCATCCCGGGCATGGCGCGCCATCTTGGACCAGAACCCGTCTGCCGAATAGTGCTTCTGATACTTGGAATTTTCCATCTTCGCGCACCTCCTTCCGATCGTTTTGCCTTCCGGTAGACTTACTTACCCGGGTTCATCAGATCGAGAAACGCCTGAGGCAAAGCATACTGCTGGTTGCTGATCACAATCCGGTTTTCCTTGCCCTCTGCCGATAAGGACCGTTCTTCCTCGATACCTTCCACTTCCTTGTGCAGACGCTCCATCTGCCGGTCCAGAGCCGATGCCGCCTGGGCAGCCTCCTTCAGCTCCTCCAGCAGCCTCGCCGGTACCGTCTCGTTCCCCTGCTTGTACTTGTAGTAGATCTTGTGCTCCAAGCTGGCCCAGAAGTCCATCGCGATCGTCCGGATCTGCACTTCGACGCATACGCGCTCCTGACGGTCGGACATATTCACCGGCACCTCGATCAGCAGGTGCAGGCTTTGATAGCCATTGGGCTTCGGATTGCGGATATAATCCTTTTCCTCCAGCACGGTGAGGTCCACCTGGTTCTTCAGCATGTCGCTGATTACATAGATGTCCGACAGGAACGAGCACGTGATGCGAAGCCCGGCGATATCCTTGATATGCTCGCGAATACCGGGGAAAGAGATGTCTCCGCCCTTGCGGTACAGCTTATTCAAGATGCTTTCCGGCGATTTCAGACGCGACTTGGTATGTTCGATCGGATTATACTCATGCAGAAATTGAAATTCCTCCACCAACACCCCGATTCGGGTTTCCATCACATCGAGAGCAAATTTATACATCATCATGAATCGGGTAATTTCGTCTCTAAACCGTTTCAATTCATTCATAGCAAGCTGATTCATTCCCATAATTCCTTCCCTGTTCCCATTTGCCATCCGGCTCTTAGATGGGCTGGGGAGCCCTCCACATTAGTTTAAAACACGAGTGCTGCACGATGCAAATTCCGTTACTTTGACGTATCGACATCAATAACATCGAGCAGGAAGACGAAGATAGGAATACCCAGAATCAGTCCCCATATTCCGAGATAATGCTCTGAGAAAAGCAGCACGATAAACGTATAGAACATGGGCAGATTCATTTTGGAGGACATCAGCTTCGGATTCAGCAAGTAGCCTTCCAGAAAGTGAAGAACGGCGATCATGGCCACTACATAGATAACGAGCATATGCCCGCCGATATTGTAGGCGATGAAGCACAGCGGGATAAGTGAAATGACGAAGCCCGCCACGGGGATCAAGCTTAACAGGAAAATCATGATGGCCAAGGCGAACAGGTACGGGAATCCCAGGATCCATAGGCCGATGATGGTGAACAAGGTGTTGAACAGCGCGATCAAAACCTGCGCCTCGATGACCTTTCCGAAAGACAAGATGAATTTCTTACCGAAATATTCGAGCTCTTCATAAAACCAGGACAGCTTGCTTTCCTTCAGTCGGGACGTGAAGGCTACGATCCGGGATTTTTCCAGTATAAAAACCAAGCTGAGAATGACCGCGAGTACAAAGGTCGTTCCCCAATTGCTGATGCGGAGAATATATTCGAAGCCTTGCTTGACGTAAGATTGGAGGTTCAGATCCTTGATGCTCTTGTATATGAAGCGGGAGAACTCATCCTGCGGCGCAGGCATATTGGTTAACCCGATCAAATTATCCGTGAGCTGCTTGACCTGATGAAATACCTTCGGCAAATAGTTGATTATAGCCAGAACGAAGCCGGTAATAAGAGCCGCGTACAGCAGCACAATAATAATCTTGCTGTTGATGGTGATAAACTTGCTGATCCTGCTCGTAATCACCCTCTGAAGACTGTTCATAATATACGCGATCAGAAACGTAAGCAGCACCAGGTTCATCATATCCCGAATACTGAACAGGATCACGCAGATCAGCAAGAGAATGAAAAAACGCCTTACGGTTAAATTCGCAAAAAAATGTTTCAAATTGTCCATCCCATCATCTCCACTCGGGCAGTCCGCTAGAATTTGTCCTATAGCTTAGTCTACCGCAAGCAAAATAGGAATAGCAATCTTACATGAAGAAAAAACGACAAGTTCCGCTGAATCCTGCTGATGGATGGGAAATTAGAAAAAAACATGGAGCCCATCGAGGCCCCATGCTTCGATCAGGTTGGATTTACGAAGGGATAATTGCGGTCTGAGCGCCCCACGCTTTGGGGTCAAGAACGGAATGCGCCGAATGGGATTTCGAATTGCGGCATGCCTTCCGCGTAGGCCGTGTACTCGTACTGGCTGAAGAACACGACGATGCCGTTATGCGTTAAGAAGAACGCCCGGTCCGGCTCGATCGTTTCGAACGGCTGCAGCAGGAAAAGCTCCCTTTCCTTAATCTGCTTGTGAATGGCTTCGTTGATGATCGATACATACTGAGCATGGCCTTCAGCTGCTTCCTGCAGGCTCAGTACACGTCCCGTCGTGAGATCGAAGGTGTACGGGACCCGGGAAGTCAGACCGTGCGCCCCGCCCGTATAACTGTAATAATCGACAAACAGACTTAGTCTGCCCTGCTCGTTATACGTGATGGTATAGCGACCATCGAAGCTGACAGGCGGCGTCTCGATATCCGCCTCCATCTCATCGAGATAGCCTACGGCAGAGGCAAGCATAAGCCGGCCTCCCGCTGCTTGGGACTCAGCCTCCATTTTCAGGAACGCATTGATCTTATCTTGGATAACCTTGTCGGCAAAGCCGGTAATCTGCGGGTAGTTCACGAGCAGGGACTGTCTCTCTCCCTCCTCGGAGATCGTCTCTGTCTGTATAGACAACCGATTTTCCTCGATCGTCGAGATATGAATCGTACGGGTCGGAGCGTCGTAAGAGATATCGTAGCCCATACGCTCCAGCAAAAATCTCAGCGGCAGGTACGTGGAACCGTCCTGCACGATAGCGGGCAATCCGTGGATCTCCTGGCCGTACAGCGAGTAGGTATACGGATCATCAAGCTTGAAAGTCAATGTGCGTCCCTTTCCGCTAACCGTTACGGCGCGCTTCTCGGGGTCCCAGCCCGTACCGAGGCCCAGGCGCTCATTCAATGCCCGCAGCCCGATGTAGGTGTTCCCCTCCACATTGGCCGCAGGCACCAAGGCGGCCACCCCGTCGATCATCATCGGCCAGTCGGTCACGCTCAATCGAACCTCTTCAGCCGCATGGACCTGATTCGCGGGCACCAGGACGGCTATAGGAGCTGCCGCCGTTACCGTAAGTGCCGTCATGAGCGCCAGTATACCCTTTTTCCCTTGCCCCCAAGGATTTATGCTCCTCTTCCATCCGCCGCTTCCGCGGGTTCGTTGCTTAGCCATCATGAGAGTCTCTCCTTCTCCGGTTCGGATGTAGCCTGCCTGAAGAGGCGGGCCCGCTGTTGGAACTACTTGAATAGACGAGCCGCAAGCCGGACAAGTTACAGATCGTTTTTGGCATGCCCTCGCGCTCCGTCTTTCGCCTGACAGCCTGCTGTAACAAATGTCACAGACAACCGCCTCTCTTTATTGGACTATGTAGAAGGAAACTGCTATTCTAGTCTGGAAAAGGGGTGTGGACATGAGCCGAGAACATATCATCCATTTCAAGGTGATCCGTCAGCAGGAAGCCAAGGTGCTGCGCGGTCTTATTTATCTGGAGGACGGTCAGCAGCCTACCCTGCATGACTTTGAACGTTGTCTGAAAGAATGCGGTCACGATATACAGGGTGTCGAGAACTACGAGCAATTCATTTTCCGGGCCAAGGACCAGTCGGGCGGAGAATACTTGATCGACGTGCTCGAGGATTACGAGAGGCTGAGGCACCGGGATCGTCATGCCGAGATGCTGGCCAGAAGCTTCATCAAGCAGGACCCTCTGCTTTAATTTAGGGATGAACGCAAGAGCCAAGCCTTATCACTTGTGCGAAGAGGTCTTGGCTTCTTGCCTATGCGGGTTGCAGTCAGCAAAGGCTTCATGTTATGATGGACCTACTTTTAGGAAACGGAGGGGTTACGTGTGATAGATTTTATCCGGGTTCGTTCTTTGCGCGGCTAATTGAATAGCGCCAAAGTCTCTGTCTGTGTACAGAGGACTCAGGATTGGTCTGTCCATGTAAAGGTAACCCCAACTCAGACTTCATACGAAGAGGCGGCCTTGCTCTACCTGCTTCGTGTTTTGCCTTTAGAATGGAACCTATTTGTTCATAATAAGGTGGCTTTCCGGCTGGCATCGGTGAGGAACGCGGAGCTCTGTATCCACGTTCGCTCTCTGGTACCCTTTTTTCGTCACCCTTATGAAGACCATGCTTGACTCGCTAAGCCGTCCGTAGGCTTGGTCGGGTTCACTGAGCTCCTCTTCAAGTGCTGAACGCACAGGCAGACCGCCTGTGCGTTTTTGTTTTGGCTTTACTCCAAACACGAGAGGATGATTTATATATGGAACAACAGCAGTCCAACGCTGTAATCGTCGGAATTCAGCTTCAACATCAGACCGACTTCGCCTATTCCATGGAGGAGCTGCGTAATCTGGCAGCCGCCTGCCAGGTAGAGGTTGTCGGAGAGCTCATCCAGAAACTGGAGCGGATCAATCCTTCCCATTACATCGGAAGCGGCAAGATCGAGGAATTGAAGTCCTTGCTGGAGGCCAGCGACGCATCCGTCGTGATCTGCAACGACGAGCTGTCTCCTTCCCAGATCCGCAATCTGGAGGCGGCTCTGGAGTGCAAGGTCATCGACCGTACGATCCTGATCCTGGATATATTTGCGGAACGGGCTCAAACGAGAGAGGCTCAGCTGCAAGTCGAGGTCGCTCAGCTGCAGTATATGCTGCCTCGTCTGGTCGGGCTGCGCGCATCTCTAGGACGCCAGGGCGGCAGTGGCGGAGCCGGCTTCAAGAACCGCGGCTCCGGGGAAACCAAGCTGGAACTGGACCGCCGTAAAATAGAAGAGCGGATCACCATCCTTCAAGCGGAGCTGGAGAAGCTGGTTGCCCGCCGCCAGACGCAGCGAAAGCAGCGGCACAAGAACGAAGTGCCCGTCGTCTGTCTCGTCGGCTACACGAATGCAGGCAAATCCAGCCTGATGAACGCGATGATCGAAGCGTTCCACCCCGGGTCGGGCAAGCAGGTGCTGGCCAAGGATATGCTGTTCGCCACGCTCGAAACGTCCGTCCGCAGCATCGAGCTGCCCGATCACAAGTCCTTCCTCCTGACCGATACGGTAGGCTTCGTCAGCCAGCTTCCCCATCATCTGGTGAAGGCGTTCCGTTCCACACTGGAGGAGGTCGCCGAAGCCGATCTGCTCGTCCATGTGGTGGATGCCTCTAACCCCGAGCTGAAGCAGCAGATCGCCGTAACCGAGGACACGCTCCGGCAGCTCGGAGCCGATCATATCCCGGTCGTCTATGCCTACAACAAGGCCGACCTGACGGATCATGAATTCCCGCAGATCGAGGAGGATCGCGTCTACCTGTCAGCCATACTGGGTCAGGGCATCGATGAGCTGTCCGCGATGATCCGCGAGAGAATTTTCCAAGATTATGTGCAGTGCGAGGTCATCATCCCCTACGATCAGGGGCGTCTGGTCGCCTACTTCAACGAACACGGCCATGTGAAGTCTACCAGCTACGAGGAGAATGGAACCCGCCTTGAGTTGGAATGCAGGGCTGCCGATCTGGAGAAATACAAGGACGCGCTTATCCGGCTGTAGCGATAAGCCGGGAATGAGTGAATGAACCCGCTCAGCGCATAAATAGGCGTTTGGGCAGTCGCTTGGGTTCATCCGCATCGAATCAAATAGACCTGTCCCCTGGACCAGGTCTATTTGAATTTTCCACTAAAGCCAATCGCTCGGCTAGGCGAGGTCGGAGCCGCAATAGCCGCAGGAAGCCGCTTCGCCCGGCTGGAGCACGGTCTTGGCCCCGCAGCCGTGGCATTCCACCGTCTTGGGCGCAGGGGGCGCCGATTTTTCAGCATAGCTGCCGCTGACCGGATCGCCGATCGTCACATTCACCGGTCCATCCGTCGCGAAACCAAAGTTATACTCCACTCGGGTTGAGAATTCTGCAGTCGAGCCGGTCATCTGGGGGGCAGACCAGACCGTGTTCTCGAATACGAGCGACCGGGAATGCGGATCGACGAAGCAATCCTTCAGCACTCCCAACTGAATCATCCGAAGAAGGTCATTCGTGACGACGGACGGCCGTTGGCTCGTTATTTGAGCTAGGCTGTCGATCGCAGTAACCCCTTCTACGAAGATCAGATTGCGGTAGCGGGCATACATCTCATTAAGCCGCTTCAGCAGAGTAGCGGCCCTCACGCGGAGCGCGATTCCCGGCACAAGCAGAATAAGAATACAGACAAAGAATACGGAAAATAACGGCTTGTTGTCGCCCGCAAGTTGTACCGTATAAGCAAAGCCCATAATGAGGAAGAGAACCAGCAGCACCTTGCCGAAGTATTTTGCATCCAGGTGCTTATGATAGCTCAGATTCCGATGACTCACGATCCGGATCAGAACCATCAAGAAGGATATCGGAAAAAACAACAGCAGAAACAAGCTAATCACCCCGTTCTTGATGACGGGGTTATCGTTTTGGTACAAATAGAATCCCTCCAATAGGTTGTTTCTTATTTCTTTACAGATGGAATGGGCGTTTTTCGGGCAGGACCGCTTTACTTAAGAGCGAGCAGCTCACTGTTCCTTTTTGCCAGATCGGCCGCGATGTCGTTAATCAGCTGAAGGGAAAGGCCGAGCGCATCTTCCGAAACCGTATCTCTGCCCAGCTGCCTCACGCAGCGCTCCAGCTCGTTAATCTGCCAAAGCAGGCTTTCCTCAAGCACGGTCATCGAAGGATGAGAGATCGGATCGCTATAACGAACACGTTCCGCCAACTCTTGTGCCTTCTTCCTCAGCGACGCCTCCTCGGGCCGCCCCCGTCCCTCCAGCAGCTGCTCGATGACGAGCATGCCCCGGAGCATCTGCTTCATCAGCGCGGTCTGAACCGCCTGGTTCTCCTCCTCGCTCTTGACCTGATGCGTGTAGTAAGTAGCCAACAGCAGTCCGATCACCCATAGGCATAAGGTTACAAAATGAAGGAGGGCATAGTTAAAAAAGGACATACCGAGCAGCAGCCAGCCTATAAAGACGTATCCGATAACGGCCGCTCCATACAATACCGTGCAAGTCAGGTGCGACCAGAGGACCGGATGGCCCTTTCTGCTTCGGGTCATCCCAAGCACGGCATAGAATGCGGCCGCCTCGGCCAGCACGATCGCCGTAAGCGATACCCACCAGTGACCTGTAGGCTGTGTCCACGGCCGATAGCTCAGAAAGATGCCGAGCGTCATGATCAGAAGCACTGCGAACAAGCCGGAAGCCAGCTTCACGTAAAAACGATGGTTGCTCATTAACTATTCGCTCCCTCTCACGTCAGCTTGTTGCCGCATTCCAGACAAAACTTTTGTCCCGGCTGTACGGTGTGCTGGCACTGCTTGCAGGTCAGAATCAGGCTTGTTCCGCATTCGTGGCAGAACTTCCCCTTCTCCGTGACGACTCCGCATTGTGGACAAGCCAGGCCGAGCGGCGCGCGGCATGATCTGCACTCGGTCGCATCCTTCGGATTATCCGCCTGGCAGGACGGACAAGGACGGTAGGCATCCCCGCAGCTCGGACAAAATTTCGAGCCGACCGGCATCGGCTGCTTGCACTCATCGCAGGTAACCGACGGAGAGGCTCCGGGCCGGCCAGCCATCTGGGAGATCGTTTGGCCTACCTTTGCGCCAAGCCCTTGCCCCAAGCCCAAGTCGAAGCCCGCATCCCGGAAGGTGGGCGGATGACCCTCGTTCTTAGCCGCATTCTCCAGCGTATTGAACGTTCTCTCCTGCTGATAGGTATACCCGATAATGTCCATCTCCGCCTTCTTGGCAAGCGCCTCCCGCAACCGGTTAATGGCCGGATCGTCAGGAAAGTTAATCGAGTCGATCGTAAAATTAAACAGACGCAAGCCGTACTCTTCAAACACGGGGGCAACGCGCTCCTCCATATGCCTAGAGATCTCCGATGCGTAGGCATGGAGCTCAAGTACGCTTATTTTCTTATGAATGAGATAGGAAGAGATAATCTCCTTCATGTTCATCAGCAGAATGCCTCGGAAATAAGTGCTAAGCGCAGCCTGATCCAACGAAGGGAGCGTACCTACCAATTTCAGCAAAAGCTTGCGGGAGTCTTCAATCTGCACGCCGAACTGCCCAAATGCACGCACCGAGACAATGACATGGTAACGAGGCTCCTGCAGTTGAATGGGATTCGCCGTTCCCCACTTCATATCCATGCGGCGAACCTTGTTGACGAACCATACCTCTGCCGTAAATGGTGACTTGCCCCCATAGGGAAGGTTCATCATAGCCGACAGTACCGGTATATTCTGTGTCGAAAGAGTGTGCCGGCCGGGCCCAAACAGGTCAAGCGCCTGGCCTCCCTTAAACAGCAGCGCTTCCTGGGATTCATGGACGATCAGCTCGCTCCAGGTGGCAAGCTCGTCGCTCGGATACTTCCAGACCAGCCTGTCCGGCGGGCCGTCAAACTTCAATACCTTGATGATTGCCATGCTAAGTCCCTTCCTCTTCTGTCGAAATTTCCCTGACTATCTGATGGTCTAACTATACTACGAAAGTCCGATTTTGGGGACTTATTTTTACCGGAAAATGACAACAATTGGGAGCGCGAACACTAAATCTCATTCCCAAGTAATACCCGACAAAAAGACACCCTCGCATGTGTTTCTAACACGCAAGAGTGTCTACGGCTTTGCCTATTTATCCGCTGCCCCGACGGTCTTGACCAGAATATCCAGCTGTTTCTCCAGATTCAACCCATCCGTCATCCAGAATTCCTTGTAATTCAGCACATAAACATGCTTCTTGGCAACAGCGGGGAGGTTTTTCCAGACTGGCCCCTCCATCACTTCCTTCGCCCGCTCGCTGCCTCCGGCAGGCTCGTACACCGTAATAAACAAGTGATCGGCCGCATACTCCGGCAGTACCTCCAAGGAAATATCCTTGGCCTGACCAGTCGCGATGATGTCGGCCTTGATCTTAGCCTGAGGCTGCAGCCCGAACATCTTCAGCAGGTTGTACGCTTAATTTTTACTTCCCTAATGTCCTAGTCCTACCAGCTTACCAGCCGAAATCCAACGTTTTGCCCGTCTCCGCCAACGTCTTAATATTGCTCAGAAGCATCCACCAGGTATCTGCCGCCTTCTGAACGGACGGATGTCCGGGAGAAAATTCATCATTGACGAGCGTGAGCTTGGTGCATGTCCCTACCGGCTCCAGGGTGAACGTCATCCGGGATTCCAGTTCCGCATGATTCGGCGCATAGGAAGGGCCCGGGTGCTCGGTACAGCTCATCTTCCGGCAAGGCTCGAATTCCAGCCATTTTCCATACACATGGACCGTTTCATCCCCTTCGCTTCCAGGGCCCACATAGGCGTAGTCCGCACCCGGTTCGAAAGTAGACCGAAGCACGCAGCCATAAAAAATCTGGCGCGTGCCCTCGGGGGTCACCAGGATGTTCCATATTGCTTCGGGGGTAGCATTGATGTAAAACTCGTAGTTCAGCTTCAAAAGGGTTCACTCCTATCATCCGTTGAGATACTATAAGGGTAAGACATCCAGCGGGACAAGTCTTGTAAAAACGCGACAGCAGCGTCCCTCTAAACTGTATCAGCCGGGAGTGAAGCGACTTGACTATCCAAATCCCAAAGCCCCATATGGGCCTATTGCATGTACAGGAAAGCGCCAAAAGGTTCCATCTCACTCGACATGCTCCCTCCCGCGAGCTTGCCTCATTCGTAAAGCATTATTGGATCGTCAAATGGAACTTGACCGGACAGGAGGCTTATTCCCAGCTCGTCGTACCGAATCCCTGCGTGAACCTGGTCGTGGAGCCCGGCAAAACAGCCTTTTACGCGCCTGGCAAGACGACTTATGCTTACCTTCTACATGGCCAGGGCTGCGTATTCGGGGTTAAATTCAAACCCGGGGGCTTCTATCCGTTCATCAAGCAGCCGATTTCGGAGCTGACCGGAAGGCCCCTTGGGGTGAACCAGGTGCTGGATGCTTCAGGAAGCGAGCTGGAGAAAGCTATCCTGAAACAAGAGGACGAGGCCCGCATGGCCGAGCAGATGGAGCGTTACCTGCTGCCCAAGCTGCCGGACAGAGACGCACAGACCCTATTCGTGCAGCAGGTCGTGGACCTTATCGCCAAGGATCGCGAGATCACCAAGGTAGATACCCTCTGCGAGCACTTCCAGGTGCATAAGCGAACCTTGCAGCGCCTCTTCGATCAATATGTGGGCGTCAGTCCCAAGTGGGTGATCCGGCTGTCGAGAATTCAGAATGCGGCTGAGGCGATGGATTCGGGACAGCATCATCACGATCTGCTCCAGTTATCGATGGATCTGGGGTATCACGATCAGGCGCATTTCATCAAGGACTTCAAGTCCATGGTCGGTAAGACGCCTGACGAATACGCCAAGGGCAGCAGATAAACGCCGCCGCGGCTTCCTTTCACCGCGGCTCTGCATGTGAACGGGTCCAAGCCCTGCGTTCACACGATTTCTGCTTACCCCTATGCTATTCGATCAGCAGCCGAATCTGGCGTTCTCCCAGCGGGAACGAGGCCATCCCTTCCTCCTGCCCGTACCGGACATTTTCCAGCAGCACATGCTCCTGCAGGACGCCGTCAAAGCGGACCAGCGCCTCCCGGAGTCCGGCATCGACATCCAGTACCAGACGGATGCGCTTCTCGATCGGGAGTTCCAGCTGCTTGCGGTAGTCCTGCACGATGCGGATAACCTCCCGCACCCAGCCCTCCTGCTCCAGCTCCGGCGTAATCGCCGTATTCAGGGTAACGGTGATCCCGCCGCCCGAGGCCGAAGCAAAGCCGGCCTTCGCCTGCTTCTCGACGAGCAGCTCCTCCAGCGGAAGCACCAGGGTCTGCCCTTCCGCTTCAAGCTTGAGCTCGCCGCGCTCGACCGCTTGCCTCGCTTCATCGGGAGAGAGCTCGCGCAGGAAGCTTTGCACCGGTGCGACAAGCTTACCGTACTTCTTGCCGGCGGCTTTCAGGTTCAGCTTGAGGCTGAACTCCACAAAGCTGCTGCTGCTGCGCTCTGCTCGCAGCATCTTCACATTGATTTCCTCGCGGATGATGTCCGCGAACCGGTTCAGATCGAAGTCCTCATCGAACGAAACGATGAGCTCGGACAGCGGCTGGCGGGTCTTTACGCCGGATTCGGACCGGATCGTGCGGGCCAGCTCGACAATCTGCCGCGCCGTGCCCATGTCCGCCTCCAGCCGCTCATCGACTGCCGTTTCCTGCACGTCCGGATAGTCCGTCAGATGCACGCTGCCCGCTCCGCCAAGATTCTCCCACAAGTCCTCGGCGATGAATGGCATATATGGAGCGACGATCCTCGCCACGGTCAGCAGGACGCCGCGCAGCGTCTGGTAGGCCGCCACTTTATCGGCTGTCAGCCCGCTGCCCCAGAACCGGTCGCGGGACCGGCGGATATACCAGTTGCTCAGATCATCGACCAGCCGCTCCAGCTGCTTGGCAGGACCTAGGAAATCATTGGCCTCCAGTCCTTGTCGGACGACCCTCAATGTATTGTTCAGCCTCGATACGATCCAGCGGTCCAGCTCGTTTTGCGAAGCCTTCTCGGGATGCTCGGCGGGGCTATAGCCATCGATCGCCGCGTACAGCGCATAGAAGGCATGCGTGTTATTCAGGGTGTCGACGACCTTGGACTTTGCTTCCGCCACCATCGTCTTGGCGAACCGCTTGCTGTTCCAGGGCGGGCTTCCGGAAAGCAGCGCCCAGCGGAAGGCATCGCTGCCGAATTCCTCGATGATCTCCCAGGGGTCGATCACATTGCCCTTGCTCTTGGACATCTTCTGTCCGGCCTCATCAAGAATATGCCCAGTCGAGATGACGGCCTTAAACGGCACCTGACCGTTGTACAGCGTCGAAACGGCGAGCAAACTGAAAAACCAGCCCCGCGTCTGATCGATGCCTTCGCAAATCATATCGGCCGGATATTGCTCCCGGAACAGCTGCTTATCCCCGAATGGATAATGATACTGTGCGAATGGCATAGAGCCGCTGTCGAACCAGACGTCGATCACCTCCGGCGTCCGCTCCATCGTCCCGCCGCAGGAGCAGCGCAGCTGAATCTCATCCACGTAAGGCTTATGCAGCTCCAGATCGTCGCCGATCGGCTGCAGCGCCCGTTCCTTCAGCTCCCGATAGCTGCCGGGCGCATACTCGCTTCCGCAGTCCTGACACAGCCACACATTCAGCGGGGTCCCCCAGTATCGGTTCCGGCTGATATTCCAGTCAACCAGCTCCTCCAGGAACTTCCCGAAGCGTCCTTCCTGCAGGTATGCGGGGTACCAGTCGATCTTGCGGTTATTCTCGATCAGTTGGTCCTTCACGGCCGTCGTCCGGATAAACCAGCTCTCCGTCGCATAATAGAGCAGCGGGGATTTGCACCGCCAGCAGAACGGGTAGCTGTGCTCGTAGCGCTCCTTGGCATAAAGCAGCCCCCGGGCGGATAGCTCCTTCACGATATCCACGTCGCAATCCTTCACGAATCGGCCGGCAAAATCGGTAACCTCGTCGGTATAGCGCCCGGCCGTGTTCACGACATTCAAAAAGTCGATCCCATGGCTGCGCACCGTCCGGTAGTCATCCTCCCCATGCGCCGGTGCAAGATGGACGATCCCCGTGCCGCTCGTATCGCTCACGTAGTCTGCGTCCACGACGACATGCCCCAGCTTCACGCTCACATAGCCGAACGGCGGCTCGTAAGGAACACCGACAAATTCCGCTCCCTTATGCGTGGACAGGATCGTGTAGTCCTGCTTCATCACCTGCTCTACCAGGTTACGCGCTACAATATATACCTCGCCCTGCTGCTCGACCTTGGCATACTCCAGATCGCGGTGGACAGCAAGCGCCACATTGGCCGGAAGCGTCCAGGGCGTAGTCGTCCAAGCGAGAAACACTTCGCGGCCGGCCTTGCTCCTGAACTTGACCGTGGCGCTCAAGTCCTTCACATCCTCGTAGCCCTGCGCCACCTCATGCGAGCTGAGCGTCGTCTGGCAGTCCGGACAGTAAGGGCTGACGCGATGGCCCTTGTACAGCAGTCCTTTCCCGTGTATCGTCGACAGAATATGCCAGACGCTCTCGATATAGTCGTTGGTCAAGGTGACATACGGATGCTCCATATCGGTCCAGTAGCCGATCGCTTCCGTCAATTCGCGCCACTGCCTCTCATATTCGAATACGCTGCCGCGGCATGCGTTCACGAATTCCGCTACGCCGTACTTCTCAATGTCCTGCTTGCCGGAAATCCCGAGCTGCTTCTCGACCCCGAGCTCGACCGGAAGCCCGTGCGTATCCCAGCCCGCCTTGCGAACGACCCGGTAGCCGGACATCGTCTTGTATCGGCCGATAAAGTCCTTGATGACACGTCCCAGCACATGCCCGATGTGAGGCTTGCCATTGGCCGTTGGAGGCCCCTCGTAGAATACGAAATTTGGCTTGTTCGCCCGGTTATCGATCGATTGACGGAATGTATTCTGCTCCCTCCACTGCCCCAATACGCGCAGCTCGCGGACCCTTGCTTTCTCCTTCACATCCACTTTTCTCATCAGGGATCACCCTTCCTTTTCCATTCATTCGCTATGAAAAACAAAAAAATCCCGCCCCATAAGGGACGAGATTGACTCTCGCGCTACCACCCTTGTTCCCCAGCCGACACCACCTGCGTGACTGCTGCGACACTCGTACTGCGTACCATCATACGCGTCCCTTGTAACGGCGGGATCCCGGGTCAGCTTACTTGGATTGCTTCAGCCTTCCTTCTCGGAGAGGATGTTCGGCTAAGTCTTGAACGTTGGCTTTCAGCACGTGGCCAACTCTCTGGGGGACAAGGGGTTTAGCGTACTCGTTCTCGTCATCGAATGTGTTCAGATGATTTAGATAAGTTAGTTTTACACCGATTGAGCAGGAAAGTCAACCTTCGCGTGAAATGTCAGGCTGCTGGTAGCTTGAGTTCTTTGCGCAATTGTCCAACTGTCTTTTCTTTTTTCAAATAAGCTTCTTTTTCTTTTTCAAGTCTAGCTATTTTTTGTTGGATTTTTTCTGCTTGTTTCAAAAACTCCGGATTTTGCTCTCTTTCTGCTCGCTCTTTCAGCTCCACAATTCCTGCTTTTGACCCGAGGATGTAAGAGTCCAGCTGATTTTCGAAATGAGCCTCGTCATCCGGATCTAATTCTCTTCTCTGCTTTTCTTTTTCGATATCAAGTTGCTTGATCTTTTTTCCTTCAGCAACGACAGCATCCTGTTCTTCTTTAGTCTGATTCGGCATCTCGTTAAACTTTTTTATGCTAGCTGACAATTGGGATTCAAGTTGCGCTAACTTTCCTGTCGGATCTATTTTTGCAAACGCTGCTGAAGTACCCAAAATGCTGACGACGCATATGGCAGCTGCTAATAGCGTTAATTTTTTATTCAAAATTCTTCCTCCAAACTTTACATGACTTTAATTTGAACACTCTTTCCACTTAAACCAATTCACAAGCCCTTCATCCATACTATGGAAATTATGTGATATAATCAATGCCAATAAATTGTTATCCGTTAGGAGCTGGATATGTGGCTATAAAGGCTGTTTTATTTGATTTTGATGGAACACTGGCCGATACTTTATCTCTTTCCTTCTATGCCTTTAAATCTGTTTTTAAGAAGTACGACAACAGGGAACTATCAACAGACGAATTGGTCTCTATGTTCGGACCGACAGAAGATGAAATCATAACACAAAACTTAGTCAATAAAGAGAGAATAGATCAAGCGATTAAGGACTACTATCAGCTTTATAAAGAAGGTCATACGAACCAAATACAACAGTCTGCGGACATTTTAATGATGCTAAAGTACATTAAGTCACACAACCTGAAAATCGGAGTCATTACAGGAAAAAGTAGAACAGCCTTTCAAATCTCATCGGAATCGTTGAATTTGTCCCATTTCTTTGATGTTGTTATTTCAGGTGATGATGTTCAAAAGCCAAAACCCCGTCCGGAAGGTATTAGGACAGCTTTGAAAATTCTTGGTTTGGACAGCGATGAAGCTGTTTTTATTGGAGATAGCAATGCTGATATTATGGCGGGAAAATCTGCTGGTTTACGTACTTTTGCCGTGCAATGGTTATCTATTTTTCAAAGTGTATCTTTTGAAGTGCAGCCTGATTTGGTTTTCACAAAAGTGGACCAGTTTCTTCATTTATTAGAAAACGAACTGGAAGCGAAGCATCGATGGTTAGATTGGGCAAAGCAAATTCAGTCCATTGCGCAGATTGGATTAACCTATACCAAAGATGTGTATGATCTTGAACGGTATGAGCATTTAAGACAAATTAGTATGGATATTCTCGAAAATTATACGTTTGTTGGGAAAGAGAAGATTAGCTTAAGCTTTGCAAATGAAACAGGATACGCTACCCCTAAGGTCGATGTACGCGGCGTCGTATTTCAAGATAGTAAAATTCTTTTGATAAAAGAAAAGATTGATGGTGCATGGGCGCTGCCTGGCGGGTGGGCAGATATAGGATATTCTCCATCAGAAACAGCGGTGAAAGAAATTAAGGAGGAGTCTGGATTTGATGTAGTCGCTGAACGATTACTGGCTGTCTTAGATAAAAAGTTCCATGACCACCCACCAGAGCCCTATCATGTTTATAAATTTTTTATTCTTTGTAAAATCGTTGGGGGACAAGCGCTATGTGGTCTTGAAACGAGTGAGGTGCGATTTTTCGAAGAGAACTCATTACCTGAGTTATCAGCTGAACGTAATACGGAGAAACAAGTTAAATTGATGTTTGAATATCTAAGAAATCCTAATAAAAATGTCATCATAGACTAAATGATGTTGCGGCTAAGGCTCCCTAATCCATAAGCAGTCCAAAGGAGGAATGACAAATGCTCCATATTGTCAATGGAGATTCGGTGGCGGAGAAGCTGCGGCAAGGCATTGTACAAGGCGATATACTCGTATGGAGAGAGGTATATCCCCACGGACCCGTTGCTGCGGATCCTGCTGCTAGGGACCACCGTACCGTACGGGCCAGTTATTTAGAGCAAACGCTGGGCATTCCCCCGCAGGAGTATATGCAGATCAGCGAAGCTCAGGAGAAGGTCTTGGCGGACTTCCATCACCATGAGGAGATCGTATGCTGGTTCGAGCATGATTTATTCGATCAGACGATGCTATGCTACCTGCTTCACTGGTTCTCCGGCCAGTCCTTGAAGCACACGAAGCTGAGTCTGCTGAGCATAGGGGAGTTTCCCGGCATCGAGCTTTTTCGGGGACTCGGACAGCTGTCTCTGGAGCAAATGAAAACCTTATCCGGCGCATGGGTCCCCATCGGTGCGCAAGAGCTGGAATCGGGCAGCGCATGGTGGCAAGCCTATACCTCGGCGGATCCCTCATCGCTGCAGCCAAGTCCAAGCACAGATACGTCTTCCCTGCCGTTTGCTCGGGCTGCCTTCCAATCTCATCTGTCGCGGTTCCCCTCAACGCATAATGGCCTAGGCATCGTAGAGCAGACCACGCTGGAGATGCTTCACGCCGGTATCCGCTCCTCGCATGACTTGTTCGATCAAGTGGGAGGCAAGCTTCATCTGCTTGGCATGGGGGACCTGCAGTACGGGTATGTGCTGAAGAAAATGTCGCAAGCTCCCTATCCTCTGCTGCAGCTCAAAGTCCCGCAGGACTTTCCTTCCTATAAGGAATCTCCGTTACCCCTGCGCGGCAATGAGATTGAGATAACCGACCTTGGCAGAAGGGTTTTGGAGGGGGAGATGGATTGGATCGACCTGCAGGGGATCGACGAATGGTATGGCGGGGTTCATCTGCAGGGAGTCCGCCCCCGCTGGCGCTGGGATGCCTCATCCCAGTGCATAGTGGAAGTGGATCGACATACGCCTGCCTCCTAAACTCGACAAAAAAGTTCCATGTGGAACAATTTCCGCTAGGCTCCAACGTTTCCTCACTTATTCTGGCAACTTCTGTCGAACCTGCTGCTGGGGAAGTGAGCCGAAGAGCGCCCTTGCGACGGCACACCTTGCCCCCGAACCCGCCTAAGCAAAGCCGCGCCGATGCTTCCTTCAGGACCCGGCCCCCTCTGCCCGCTATCGCACCATGCAAAATAAGCCATCCCGCCGGATGGCTTATTCAGGCTGCCGCTTGGGCCGCATCTCGCTTTAATTAAAAGAAGGCTTCCAGCTGCGCCTTAATCTCTTCATTGGTCCCGCCGACTACCGTTTGGATCTGCGGCTTGTCGAACAGCGCCTGGATAGGCTCCGGATAAGTCTGCGCGATCTGCCGCAGCCGAATCGCCTCATCGAACTTGGCTGGGTGGGCGGTGGACAGCACCACCGCAGCTTCTCCTTCTTCCGCCAGCTGGTCCGCAGCTGCCGCGCCGCAGGCCGTGTGAGGGTCCAGCAGGTAGTTATGCCGCTCGTAGTAACCGCTGATGGCGTTCAGGCATTCCTCGTTCTCTACGCTGTACGCCGCGAAATCGGCTTGCACTTGCTTCAGGACGTCTCCCTCGATGACAAGCTGCCCCTCGGCTTTGAACTGGGCCATAAGCGAAGTAACCTTCTCCGCGTTCTCTCCGTGCAAATAATACAAGTACCGCTCGAAATTGCTCGCTACCTGAATGTCCATCGAAGGGCTGTATGTCCCCCGGAATTCCCCCGGCTGATAGACGCCCTCGTTCACGAAGCGGGCCAGGATGTTGTTCTCGTTGGTGGCCAGGATCAGTCTGTGGATGGGAAGCCCCATCTTCTGGGCGAGGTATCCGGCAAAAATATCGCCGAAGTTCCCGGTCGGTACGCTGAAGCTGGCCTTGTCCGTCTGCCCTTTGTCCGCCAGGCGGAAGTAGGCATAGAAATAATAAACCGTCTGCGCGAGAATCCGCGCTATATTAATGGAGTTGATCGCACGCAGATGATACTGGTGCTTAAATCCGACATCGGCGAACAGCTCCTTAATGATGCGCTGGCAATCATCGAAGGTGCCTTCCACCGCCAGATTCAAGACGTTGGCGTCATCGACCGTCGTCATCTGAAGCTCCTGCACCTTGCTTACCTTCTGATGAGGATGCAGGATACAAATACGGATTCCTTCCTTGCCGCGCACACCCTCGATCGCCGAGGCTCCCGTGTCGCCCGACGTTGCTCCAAGGATATGAATGATGGAGTTCGTCTTGCGGGACACATACGAATACAGATTGCCCAGGAACTGCAGCGCCACGTCCTTGAAGGCAAAGGTCGGACCATGGAACAGCTCCAGCACATACCGGCCGTCTCCCAGCTCGCGTACGGGCGTCACTTCCTCATGCCGGAACGTCGAGTAGCTGTCATCGACCAGCTTCTTCAGGTCTTCGCGTGGAATCTCCTCGTTCACATACAAGGAGAAGACCTCCAGGGCAAGCTCAGGGTACGAAAGCTTCTGCCATTGCTTCAAAACAGCCTCCGGTACTTGCGGAATATGCTCAGGAACCAGCAGGCCGCCATCGTCGGCCAGTCCCATCAGAATCGCGTCGACAAATCCTATAGGGGAAACTTGTCCCCGTGTACTGATATATTTCATAAGCGCTCCCCTCATGCTCTTGAATTAGTTTCTATTGTAGCTTATCCGGGCGCTTGTGTTAATCCATGCTTTGCTTTTTGGCGGAAACAAACGGCAGCATGACCGGAGTAAGCAAGCGTTCCACGACATGGACGATATACAGAGTGGCCAGCAATCCCAGAATTGAACCGGCTACTGAGACAGGGACCACCCACCAGACAGGCGATTGTGCGAAGAATGGGATGAAGGACACCGCCAGGATCGGAGGCGCATTCCAATGGAATCTCTTAATCAGCCAGATCGTGATCAGCGTATTGATGAATAAAGAAACCACACCCGGATGGATATAAAACGATATAGCTCCGATCAGGGAGGAAATAATGGCCCCCAATGCCACTCTGCCTACTTCCTTCGGATGCAAAGGGCGGGAAATAAAGAGGAGGCTGAACGCCCCGAGCGTAGGAAAGAATAGCAGATGCAAGCTTGGTACATGCAAGGATAGCCAATAGACCAGCATGATATACAAGCCTATCGCTACGGTCTTCGTATTCATCAACAAGAAGCCTTCTTTCAGCATGGGGCCGATTGCCCCGGTATGTATGTACAACTCTTTCATTTTATCCCCCTGGCTCCATACCGTCAATACTTGGACAAAGCGCCCCGCACTCCGCTGAAGCACGTCCGCAAGCAGCCCGCGGGCAGCCTTCTACAACTTCCCATCCATCAAATAATGGATAACTTTCGTTGCCCGGCAATCCCTAAAGCGGCACTCCACGCTAAGATGACCGGGACTCCTTGATGTACAAGGGGTCCCGGCTCTGAACAGTCATCTTCTTGTTTGGTTCAAGCTAAGGACGCACCCATTTGGGACCCTGCCACGTATGGATATAGTACCATGTCTCTCCATTCGGAGAAACCCATATACGAGAGGCAGTCACCGATTGCGGGCCCAGCATCATCTCATACGTGCCGTCGAAGTATGGTCTGCTCAGTACGATGGACGATTCGGTCAGAGCAACCTCTATGAGCTCTTGCTTCACGCCTAGCTTCGCATCATCTTCCCACTCACCCGTCATTCGAAGAGCCGCTTCCATCGATGGATTTACCCACTTGCCCGCACCATCTATCGACACGAAATACCAGCTTCCCTGCTTGCCAAGAACCTGCAGCGTTTGCGGGGGTTGCTCTTCATCCGCCCTGTAGTCCGTAAAAGGAACTTGGTAAAAATGAAAAGGCGTCGTCATGACGATACTTTGCTTCACCGGTTCTACCTGTTCAATTCCGAGTCCATAAGCTTGATGCTGATGAACCCACCGGAGACCCTTCGGTGTCTCCACCTGATACCAGATGCTGGGAGGGGCCATCCTAGCCTGCTGAGTGTACTTGACCTTCGGCTTGACGACCTGAGGCTCCGGTCTAGGTTCGTCTCTCAGCGGTTTATCATACGGGTACGCATATACCTCCATGGAGCCGTCCAGCACAATCATGCCCTCAACTGGAGTACCGATATATTTCTCAACAAAATGATAGGGGCAAATCCACTGCTCTCCAAGCCAGGAGGTGTTGATGAGATACCATTTTTCGTTACCGAAACAGGCGTTGTACGGGTCACATACCGGAATCGAGGCAATCGCTTGAACTTGCTGTGGAGCCAAAGTGTAAGAGGTGGGGAGAGCGCCTGGGCTTTGATATAGTTCGGTTTGTTCCTGAAGCAGGGTGAGTGGTTGTTCCAGAACCGTCAGCTTACCGAACTTATAGGAGCCCTCCTTTAAGTTGATCCAAGCTGGCCCGAGCCAGGTTTCTACGGCAATTTTTTGCCTGCTGGAGATACCGAGCCATGTCCTTTGCTCCTCGTTTAAAGCAAGTCGCACCGATTGCATAGAACTGATAGCGCCGATCGCTTCGGTCGGTTTGGTGTCGGCACTGGGATATAGAGTAAAATCACTGAGCAGGGTAACGAACGGCTGATTGACCTCTTCGCTTAATGTGGGCGCGGGCTCCGCCTGCACCGCCAACGATGGCAGCAGAAGCACCGCGGACAGCAGGGTAAGTAATCTTTTGTACACTATATCACACTCCTTACTCCTTAAACGTATAACCCGCTGGTAATGTTACTTGTATCACTTCCGGTACTCTTTCCTGTATCAACTCCCGATATTAACGTTCAAGCCGAGCGGCAAAATAATGTCTATGGATTGATCTACCGATCCCTTATCAAACATAAGCAAGTAGTTAAGAAATTTGCACGCCTTTTTTGAGTGACTTGAGATTACGATTGGTGTTCACGATAATGGGCAGCATTTTCATTTGGCCTACCAGCAAATCTCCGCAAAGCACACATGTCGGCGCTACGGCAAAAGCGAAGTTATCCCGCATCCACCCCTTGCAGCCCTCACGGCTGCAGGCCCAGATTGCCGTCGTTTCTTCCGGAATATCCTCAAGCGATCGCTTTCTAAAATTCATGATCCATTCCCCCTTAGGTTTATCGTCTCTAAATAAATGAAAGCTGCCCCAAACATTGGTTCAGGGCAGCTTGCCTTCGTAGACTCGCAGCTGGCTTGGGCCTGGATCGCATTCAACTATGCGCCTCCTAAAACCAAGCTCCCGGCCGGAGCTCCGGCGAAAAAAAATCACATACCGTGCAAGGTTCCATCCAACAAATGATAACCTCGTACAAGTATGTGAATTAGGTGTTCTATAATGGTTAGACTCACTGTAACATAACCTACCGGATAACGCAAGGCAAGGCAGACAGGCTACCCGCCGCCGGGACCGGGCCCCGGACCGCTTGCATCGGAAGGCCGATAGACGGCCTCCCCCCGGCTACTGGCCGGAGGAGGTGGCGCTTCCGGAGCTGTACGGATCGGAGTACTCCGCTCCCGACCTCTCCTTCTCCCAGACGTCGGCATACTCCGGATGCTCCTGGAATACCGAGAGGGCGTACGAGCAGGAAGGGATGATCTTCCTTCCCTTCTCCCTTGCCTCATCGACGACCAGATCCAGCAGCTGCCTGCCCAGGCCGCGCCCCTGATAAGCGGGATCGACTTGCGTATGGTCGATAACCCAGGTGTCTGCATCGACAAGCCGGTAAGTCACTTCCCCGACCTTGCCGTTTATTCCTTGCAAAACATAGCTGTTGCCCTGCTTATCGGCCGTAAGCCGCTCATTGGACTTGGCCGCTGTGGCTCTTATATCGTTCATTTACTCCCGACACCTCCTGGTATAAAGGTGGCCTGCTTCGCTTCCTAAGAGAGCAGCTGCCTTCCTCCTCATTACCCGATGCCCTAGACGATGAAGCGAAGGGCCTTTGCGGCTTACTGGGCGGCCGCAGTCTTCGCCTGACCGGGACGGCTCATAAGGAGCAGCGTGGACCAGATCAGCAGGAAGCCCGCCAGCTGCCCGAGCGTCAACGCCTGATCGAAGGCAAGCCAGTTGATCAGTACGCCGACGGCGGGGAATGATAACTCCGCCAGCGTCGCATATACCGCCTTGGTGGAGGATAAGCCTTTATAGTACAGAAGCATGCTGAGCAGCCCGGGAAAGAAGGCCTGGAAGAGCAGGTTGACCGCCATAAGCGTCAAGGCTGCCCCGCTTCCTTGAACCTGCCACGTATCTCCTCCGGCGAAAAGCACCACGGCGAGCAGCGGGATAGCGAACAGGAAGCGAAGCGAAGTGACCAGATGAAAGCTCAGATCCTTCTGAAGCAAATATTTGCCCATCACCGTTGAGCCGCCCCACAATAAAGCTGCCAATATCGAGAACAAGCAGCTTTGCGTCGCCAGATCATGAAGGCCGAGCGACGGAGCGGAGAAGCCGAAGGTCAGCAGGTACGTCCCCATAAGTGCCAGCACGATATAAGTGAAGAAGCGGGAGGGCAGAGCCTCCTTCAGCAGCGCGCGCGCCAGGATAATGGCGAAGAGCGGCTGCAGCTTCTGCAGCAGCAGCACCGCATTGGCATTGCCATGGGCAAAGGCCGAGGTGAAGAGCATCGTAGCGACCGCAGAGCCTCCCCACGAGATGAACAGCAGTGCCCCGATCACGCCGAGGGTCAGCTTGCCGAGCAGCGTGCGCCGGTACATCAGAAATACAGGCAGCGCATAGCAGGCCAGCAGCAGATGCTCGATAAACACGATTTGGGCCGATGTGAAGCTTTTCAGCAGCAAAATGCGGAAAAGCGGATCAAGCCCCCACAGCGTCGCGCCGAGGGCGACATACCAGATGCCGTGAATCTCGCGGCTCATGGTCGACTTAAGCTTCATCGTTTTGGTGCGAAGATCGAATACGTTCTCCAATTCAAAAACCTCCTGAGGAATGTTTTGAATTGAACCTCCTGAAAGAGACAATGCCCCCGCTGATCGCTCAGGCGGGGGCATCGTCAAACAAACCTGTCAAAAAGGACTTTTTAACAGCTGTTCTTTTACCTTCTCTCATCCGGACTATACCGTCGGCCTTGGAGTTCCACCAAGTCAGTCCCAGCCGAAAGGCCGGGAGTCGCGGGCTGCGATACACGTACGTATCTTCACCGCCGGTAGGGAATTGCACCCTGCCCCGAAGGTTCATATTCTTGTAAGTGAATTTTATCACGACCACGTATAAAGTGACAATATACATTTTCAGAAAGTTTCTGAAAATTTTCTGAAAACCCCTGCCTATTCAGCTTCCTGCCCCTTTTTCCGATACTATGAAATAAGCAGTCGTTCGGTCTGCGGCGGGAGCGGCGAATTGGGGGTAATGATACGTACATGACAAGTCGAAGCAAGTTCTCGGCCCCTGTGATAAGTATCACAACAACAATTAGATTCTCAGGTTACAATGACCTTAATAAAATGAAAACAGCAAGGAACGCTTATCACATTCCTTCAGGGAGGTTACTCGCATGGCAAAAAATGAAATCATTATCCCGGAAAACCCCGTATCGAATTTTCTGTTCAGCAGCACGAAAGCAGGACTTATCTGGCTCGTGATCCGGCTCTATGTCGGCTACGCCTGGCTTACCGCAGGCTGGAAGAAGGTCACAAGCCCGGCCTGGACGGGGGATCAAGCAGGCTCTGCCCTGCAAGGCTTCGTGAAAGGCGCCTTGGCCAAGGCCGAGGCCGGCAAGGATGTCACCGGCTGGTACGCCGGCTTCCTGGAGAACTTCGTGCTTCCGAATGCGAAGGTGTTCGGATACCTCGTCGCTTTCGGCGAAGTACTGGTAGGTCTGGGCTTGATCCTCGGACTCCTGACCGGCATAGCTGCCTTCTTCGGGGGCGTCATGAACGTCAGCTTCCTGTTCGCGGGAACCTTAAGCACCAACCCGATTCTGTTCATTCTGGCGACGTGGCTGGTGCTGGCATGGAAAAATGCGGGCTGGTACGGACTGGACCGCTGGGCGCTGCCGATCCTTGGAACGCCATGGGGCCGCAAGTCTGCGGCAGGAAAGGCTAATACGACGCAGTTTTAAGACGCCTGGCTTTGTTCCAACCAGAGCCAGAGCCAAAGTAAACAAAGAAGCAGATGCCCCTAAGGCGTCTGCTTCTTTGTTCTCTAACACGCTGCACGGCTTTAAGTACCGAACCTTCTTCGATAACCGCACTTCCGGCACAGCTCTTCGACAACCTCCCGACGGGAGAAGCCGTCATACATACGCGTGGCCCGCTCGCCTTCGATGATTTCCGAGAACGGCTGCTCATGAATATTGCCCAGGTTGATCACGCCTTCCCCATCCAGACAGCAGGGGATGACGGTGCCGTCCACCAGAATGCCCGCCTGATTGCGCAGGCCGTGGCAGAAGCCTTTGCCCTCATCCTCTTCTTCCTTCAAATCCGGCCATTTGAATTCATGATCCTGATTTAGGTAAATCTGCTTGGTTAGCTTGATCCCCCCGCCGCGCTTGAACTTTTCCTCAATCTTAAAGTCCAGCTCGAAGTCACGCTCGATCATCTCCAGAATCTCACGGTTGCGCTGGCGCTCCTCATTGAGCACGTTATCCTCGGTCAGATTCCACAGACGGAAGGAGATCAGCATATTGGAGGTAGCCACCGCTTCCTTGGCAAACGACAGCACCATGGAGACGTACCCCTCCTTATCGACAGAGCCTTCGTGTCCGTCGAAGCTGTGAAGAGAGAAGTTCATCTGCCTCAGTGCGGGCTTGCCGAGCAGCTTATGCTTAACCTTGTTCAGCAAGGTGCCGTTGCTCGTGATGTTGACCTTGAACCCGCGTTCGTGGGCCAGGTCCAGCAATTGGTCGATTTTGGGATGAAGCAGCGGCTCGCCTTTGACATGAAGATAGATCGAATCCGTATGAGGCTTGATCTCATCCAATATTTTCGTGAACGCGTCGATCTTGATAAAGTTCGCCTGCCGCTTGGTCTGGGGGCAGAACGAACAGGCCAGATTGCAGACGCTTGTAATTTCGATATAAAATTTCTTGAATGTTTTCATAGATAGCAGACTCCGTCCCGCATGGTGTTGGTCATCCATACGCTTAATGGTAGCATAGAACGGGGGTCGAAGCTATTATGCAGCGTGCCGGCCCTCCCCTATAGCGGAACGCTAAGCATGAAGCCGCTGCCCGCTATAAGCCGCCTCCTCCAGGAATACGCGCTGGGATGGATAAGCCAATCTGACGCCCTCTTCCTCCAAGATTTTCATGATCGCGAGATTCATCTCCTGGCGCACGGTCAAGTATTCCGCCCAGACGGTCGTTTTGGTGAAATAGTAAAAGAAAATACCCAGGCTGCTTTCATTGAATTCGGTAAACTTGACCATAATGGTCTTCGGGTCGACATCCTCGCTCTGCCTGAGCAGGTTCTCCATCCGTGCTATGGCGATCGCCAGCCGATCCCGGTCGGTATCCAGCGAGACGCCCAGCGTAAAGGATATGCGCCGCTTTCCCATCCGGCTCCAGTTCGTGATAGGCTGCGCGGCCAGCGTCGCATTCGGTACGGTAACGACCGAGTCGGCAAAGGTTCGGATCTGCGTGCTGCGAAAGGTAATATCCTCGACAAATCCTTCTACGCTGGGCGTCAAAATCCAGTCGTTCTTGGCGAAGGGCTTCTCCAGAATAATGACAATGCCCCCGAATATATTGCCCAGCGTGTCCTTGGCGGCCAGGGCGATAGCCAGACTGCCGAGTCCCATCCCGGCCACCAGGCCGTTGATGCTAAAGCCCCACTCCGAGGCGATGAGCGTAACGCTGATCAGGACAATCACAAACCTCAGCACCCTCGATAAAAACGGGATCAGCATACTGGAGTCATCCAGACCGACCCTTTTGCTGACGCCCTCAAGCAGCACAAGAGACGAGACGGCCGAAATATTGAAGATTCCCCAGCCGAC
The DNA here is from genome assembly GCF_009846885.1 of Paenibacillus puerhi. Lineage (GTDB taxonomy): Bacteria > Bacillota > Bacilli > Paenibacillales > NBRC-103111 > Paenibacillus_G > Paenibacillus_G puerhi. The sequence continues at coordinate 55,612 of NZ_WUWM01000018.1, read as the reverse complement.
CAGGCCAATCCCCGCGCTGCGAAACAGCTTGTCCATACTTGGCCGATATTCCGCTTGCAGAGGAACAAGATTGGACACCGCAAGGTAAGCACCTACGACCACGAAGAGCAGGCGGATCGGCTTCTCCAGCCCCTCCATCCACACTCCCTTCTCTCCCTCGCCCTGAAGCTTCTTCACCAGGAAGGAAAACAAGTACTTCGTAAACAGCTTCCGGAACACGAGAAAAAGAAGCATAATTCCTGCGGAGATTGCGATATCGGTCCATCTGATCCGCTCCGCCAGCTGCATCGTCCACTCCATGACAGACATAACCTGTACCTCCGCTTCGGAAAATAGAGGTCTATTATATCATGAAATGACCGTTGGAGGCTTTATGAACAGCGACGTCAACTATGCCCGCCTCGGCTACAATCCAAGCTCTGCCAAGCAGCCATAGCTTGACGAACGGCGGGAAGCCTCAGGTACGCGGCATCGGCCGGTATCCTGAGGCGTTAAGTCGTCTACGCTTGAACCGTGATCTCCACTTCATCCGGTCGGTAGACTGCGAGCAGATTCCCCTTCGCATCCGCTGCAAACATCACCGTACGCTCGCTCTCCAGCCGGAACGTGTACGATACGCCGGTCTTCGGATCGCGGATAGACAATTCCGCCGGGCAGCCGTACTCCGATACGAAGATGAACAAGCTGCCTTGAGCGAAGGTCAGCTTCCTGCCGTAGACGCCAGGCAATTCTCCGCCGTTCAGCCACTCCAGCTCGCGGCTTACTCCCGCCGTCTGCAAGGCGTACTCATAAACCGCTCGGAGGGTATCCGTTCTGTGGTTCAGCTCTACCGGCAGCGGGCACCAGAGCAGGCGCCCTTGTCCGATGGCGGCTTCCCGAAGCTCGCTGGGTCCGGTCCCGGATGGTTCATTCCCGGCCCCTCTGGTCAGCTGCTTGGCCGAATCGGCAATCCTTGGTCCGCCGAAGGACACCGGCCACAGCTTCTCTCCCACGGCCAGGAGTTCCTCGCGCAGCAGATTCGTAACCGGCCCCGCCTGCAGCTCCCCTTCCAGCCGCCCGACCGGACGCCAATATTCATCCAGCCCGATCGGGCCTGTGAAGAGAAGCGTACCTCCGTGGGCCTCGATATGGGCCAGCAGCTTCAGCAGCGCCGCCTCGCTAAAGCTGTGCGCGCTGGGCACGAGGATCAGGCGCGGCTTGTCGGCTGCCAGCGAGTCCAGATGATACTCCCCCAGTCCGCGGGGATGCACGTTCATCTCATGGGCCAGCGTCCGTATGGCCCGGGTGGTTGCCTCGCCTGCAAGCGGGCGGCTGGAGAAATCATTGGAGTACGGGTAGACGACTGCCGTCTCCTCCAGCTCTCGGCCTACGAACAGCTCCCGGATGCTTGCCATGAACGAACCGAAGTCGTACGACACCTCAGCCTCCGGCTTCTCCGTCCCGTCCGCCCGCAGCGCCCCGATATTGGACTCATTGACGTTGTTCATATAGAAATTCGTATTCCATATCCACTGGATCGCTCCCGCGCCTCCGGTCGAGAACGCATACGCATACTTGCGCTCCAGCATATTGCGCAGCTCAAGCTCGCTTCGCTTCGCCTTTCCGTCCGCCGTTTCCACATACATCATGCCCGTTTCCTGGACGACATTGGGTTTATGCGGGTCCTTCGCGAAGACGCTATCCCATACGAGGTCGTCCATCTTCCACCAGGAATGCACAGTCGTATAGTCCACCGCCTCGGCGTAGAAGAACGGGGAAGGCCGCTGCGCGCCGAGTCCTTCATCCTGACCGACCGTCACGAGCTGAGCGGGCTGGATGTCGCGGATCGTATCGATCAGCTGCGAAGCCCAGCGATTATGCATGGCCATGGAGAACAGCGTATAGTCAAGCCAGGGACCGCTTTTCTTGGCCTGTGATTCCGTCGTCATGAAGCCGATGTCATCCGGTTCGGGCAGCTTGGCCGCCTCGAAGCCCGGCAGCTCGTCCGGGGTCATATTCCAGCGTTCTTGAAGCGTGCGGATGGAGCCATGGCGCTCCCTCAGGAAAGCGATAAAGGCTTGATGCTCAAAGCGGTCATGGCTGGAACGCGGCCCCTGCCCGAAGACACGCTTCGGATCGAACATCGAAGGCTCGTTGATCAAGTCCCAATGTACATGCTTCGTCTCCGCATGACGGGATACGATCGCCGCGATAAAGCGCTTCTGCGCTTCTATGCTTCTAGGGTCCAGGTACGGGTTGGCGCCCTCCCACGTCTCCGGCGCGAAGGAGAAGAAATTGAAGGTGACCTCAAGCTCGTAGCGCTTGGCCGTCAGCAGGAAGGCATCGATCGCCCGCAGCACCTCTTCGTACGCATGGCCGTCCACAAACATCACATGCCGCCAGGCTGTCCAGATCCCGGTACGGATCAGATTGATACCGGCCCGCTTCATCTGCGCCATATCCCGGTCCCAGACCGCGGTGTTCGGCATAAATAAATATTTGCGGGCCACATCGCTCGTCATATAAGTCATGCCCACGATCGGGAGAGGCTTGCCGTCCTTCCAGAAATAATCCCGATCGCATGAGATCATCTCGCCCTGCTGCAGCAGCTCGCGGTCCATTCCCCAGAAGCCCTGGCGAAGCACCCGGGTCTCGCCCCCCGAAGAAACGGCTTCACACTCGGCGACGTAAAATCCGGCTTCCAGCGCAGTCGGTACCTGTACCTTCGCAAACTGCAGCTCCTGGCCGACGTTCATGGCGAGCTCAGAGTCGAAGACCGGGATGAAAGCGCCTCCCTCATAAGCAAACGTGGGATCCGGTTTGACGCAGGCTGACGATGCAGCCTTCCGTACGCGAATGCGGAAGCTCCATTCCGCCTTCTCCTGGCGCTGAGGCCCCAGCCGCTGTGCTTGAATCGAAAGAGTCGCTTTATCCCCGGGGTCATACGAAGCGTAATTCGGCTTGAACCACAGCTCGGTGACGCCACGGCTCGTGTAGTCCGCCCACTCTCCTAACGCATCCACGCCGCCGCGCTGCCAGAACTGGCTCCCGACCTGCTGATTAATAAAGATCCAGCGTCCCCCGGCAAAGTCCCCCTTCGTATTCTCCAGCAGAACGGCAGGCGCAGCTATCTCGCGCTGCAGCGGCTCCCGGCCGAGCCCCTTCAGCAGCGGATAGAAGTGCGCATCCATCGGACCGCCGGAGCCGAGCTGGCCCGGCTGATCGTCGTGGCGGGTGACATGCAGCACGAGGCCGTAGGTCAGCTCTACGGAGAATAGATCCTCCCGGCCGCGGAATAAAGGAATGTCCGGATTACAGACCAAAGACTGGATAGGCGACGGCTCAATCGGCAAAGCCTCATGAATCTGCAGCTGCTGGTGGTAGGCTGTCTGCTGGGGCTCGCTTATCCAGCTCCCGCCTTCCGCATACACGGGAATCCGGAAAGGGGCTCCGCCCACCGCAAGCAGACCCTTGCCGCGGCGCAGATGGGCCAGCACAGCCGGCCAAGCCTCCTTCGGAAAATAGGGACCGTGCAAATGTACGAGCGTGTCCGCAGCTTCCAGCGCTTCGATCAGTCCCCCGGCATCCGACACGGCATAGCGCGCACGCAAGCTTTCCAGCGCGCCCGCAGACGGCCGCTCACCTGCATAAGGGAACCCGGGATCATAAAAAACAAGCGTTCGACTCATCCTTAACCAGCCTCCATGTGGCCTTCGTCATCGAATCATAAACTTGGTTGCACGAAGAAAAAGGGCCATTAATATTGTTAGCATAAAATTATCATCTAAACACGATAAAATCAATAACAAGTTATGAGATATTTTATTGGAGGTTGATTGCAACCGCTCCTCCTCTTGCATTATGGGGGTACCGCCAGCAAAACGCGGATTTACAACGCTAAGGAGTTTTGGCCAAAGAAATAGCCGGTTTTCACCACGTTAAGGGTGTAACCCGCTATTTTGCTATTCTTGGTTCAACGGCCGCAAGGTTTCTAAAGTGGTAACACCTTTTGGATCAAAACGATATTCGCCAAGGAAGTTGATATGCTCCCATCCCAATGGAGACATACTTTAATAAGTCCTCTCGTAATGCCCCTTTACTACGGAGTAGATCCGTAGCTTTGCTGAGATAAACCGTATTCCAAACACTGATCGCATTAATTAGGATGTTCAACGCACTAGCACGCTGTAACTGATCCTGCAAAGCGCGTTCTCTCAGTTCTCCATGTTTCCCGAAGAAGATGGCGCGTGCTAGAGCGTTCATTGCTTCTCCTTTGTTTAAGCCTCGTTGAATACGGCGGCGCATCGATTCGCTTGAGATATAGTCCAGGATAAAGATTGTCTTTTCAATCCGTCCCATCTCTCGAAGGGCTTTGGCAGCCTTATTTGGGCGGGCATAGGAGCCGAGCTTACCCATAATGAGCGCACCGGATACTTTACCCTCCCGGATGGAATGCGCCAGGCGTAAAACATCATCGTAATTTTCACGTATGACCTTCATATCTATTTGACCGCGGAGAAGATTCTCAAGTTTTGGGAAGTCACTGGGTTTTCCGATTGTATAAAGTTTTGCATCAGACAAATCACGGAGACGAGGGGCGAATCGGAAGCCAAGCAAATGAGTTAAGCCAAAGACCCGGTCCGTATAACCTGTGGTATCTGTATAATGCTCCTCAATTGATAAATCCGACTCATGATGCAGGAGTCCGTCGATGACATGCACCGCGTCCCGGGCGTTCGTGTTGATAACTTTCGTATAGAATGTTGAAAACTGATCGCTGACAAATCGATAAATTGTAGCGCCTCTGCCTGATCCGTAATGCGGATTATGATCTGCACTAAGAGAGGAAACACCGACTTGTACACGCATACCATCAGCCGGACATGATTATGCGAAAATTGGAGAAATTTTCACGATTGAGCGACCTGTCTAAAATAGGTTAAAAGCTCATCTATTGCGGCGTACAAGGGAATTCGGTACAATTTACTCATACTAGCCAGGAGTAAGCTGAAGGGGGGAGTAAAGAATGAAGCATGAATATTGTACGCCGACTCAGCATCCAAAATGGTTCGGACTGGCTGTTCAAGCGCTGGCTATATTGTCGCAGGAGAACGTAGGAACTTGTCCGAGCATTGAACTTGCTAAATATCTTCAGTCAGAGCCTTCTCTGCTGCGCCGTATACTCTCCGTTCTCGCCAAGGAAGGGTTAATCGGGACCCGGGAAGGCCGTGACGGCGGGTACTGTCTCAGAAAACCGGCAGAGTCCATTCGACTGATTGATGTGTATGATGTATTTCGTGCAGACAGCAGCATCTCCTGCGGTATTATCGAGACAGCAGGCACACACCCGCTTGGTAAAAGCATGAAATCTGCATTTAAGGATATTACGCAAGAAATGGAAGACAGCATGCGCGGAGTATTAAGCAAATATACGATTGCAGATATCGCCAAACAACTGGAAGCAAAGATTTAGATAAACCTGGAAAAAAGAACAGTTGACAGCGGCTTGTGTAGATTTTATACTGTGTAATATATGAAACAGTTTAAGGCAAGCCGCAAACGGTGTTATTTTTTTGAGGTATACTGTGTAGAAAATAACACAGTTATACCAGTATTAATCCAAGGGAGGATTTATCATGTCAACTTCAACTCAAATTGGTCAAAGTTCCGCTTTATTCGCCGATGTCATCCGTGAACGCCGTTCTGTGCGTGTTTATGACAAGTCTGTTCGCCTGTCTCACGAGGAAATTAAGGAGCTGCTGAAGGAAGCGACGCTTGCCCCTTCCTCCACTAACGCTCAGCCTTGGCGTTTCCTGGTGATCGAGACGGAAGAACTGAAAGCGAAGCTGCTGCCGATCGCTTACAATCAATCCCAGGTTACTGAGGCTGCTGCGGTGATCGCGGTACTTGGTGATATGGAGGGATACAAGCAACTTGGTGATATTATCGGCGAATCCGTAAAACGCGGCTATATGGCGGAAGATACGGCTAAATCATATGTGGAAAGAGTGGTTAATATGTACGCTTCACTACCGGAGGAGAGAATGCATAAAGTTCTCCACATTGACGGTGGTATTGTCTCCCAGCAGCTTATGCTGGTCGCGCGCGCTCATGGCTATGATACCGTACCGATGGCTGGATACGACGAGACCGAGTTTAAGCAAGCTTTCGGCGTCAGCGACCGATACGTTCCGATCATGCTGATTGCACTGGGCAAAGCAGCCAAGCCTGGCCATCCGACAACTCGGCTGCCTATTGAGGACATCACTTTCTTTAACGAAATGCCTGCCAACTAAGAGTGATTGAGTATTACGCAAAGAAAGCAGCCGGTCGCCCGGCTGCTTTTGTTACTTTGTAATAAACTCTACACTGGATAATAAAAAAGGTGGGCTATAAAAAGTTGATATGGGATATGCCGAGTTGAGGTGAGGTTGGGCGAGACAGACCGAGACAGATTTTTTAAAAACCTGAGTCGCACAAGGGATTAGAACATTTTCTGAAAACGGCGATTCAATTCAAAAAGCCCTCCATGCCGCTGTTTTCGATGTGATTCTCCGTAAGCCAGCCAGTTCTTATCTTCGTAATTCGACAAGACGTTATAACACCTCGTTAAAAACCGTTACGAGTATGCCTTGATATACTGAAAATCTTGATACAATGCGGTTTTGTGCTGTTAACGATTATCAGTCCACACGTTAAACAATGAACCGGAAGGGAGTAGTTTTTTATTAGAGCAATTGAACAAAACGATAAATCTTAAAAAAAGTGTTCAATTGCCTGTGTATCAATGGATTCAGGCGATATTATACCGTGAAAGAATTGAACCCTCCGGGTGTTGGAGCGCCACACAGGAGATAACGATCGTAGGAAGCCCGTTAACTCGTATGGAATCGCCTATCCTTGAGAACACTGAGACCGTCCGATATGCGTCCTAGCGTCAACGTTGGCGGCATTCATCTGGGCAATGTGAACGTATCTTTTGAATTGAAATCAGATGATCGAAATATCCTGGAGACGATCCGCCGGAACGGGCGAAAGAAAAGCCGGTAACATCCTAAGCGTGGTGAAAACCGGCTGTTTTTATGTCCTGAGCTCCTTAGCGTTGTAAATCCGCGTTTTGCTGGCGGTACCCCTTATGGTGATGTACGCCACCGAATAGAGTATTCCTGCTGCGCATAATCACGCAAAAAAGACACTTCCCTAAGCCACGCTTAGAGTGAAGTGTCCTTCTTACTGCCGCCTTCCCGCGGCGGTGCCGTTGATTCCCTGTAGATGACCTCGCCCCCCAGAAGCAGCTTCTCCGCCGGCTCCTGTCTATGCCGGATCCGGGCCTCCAGCCGCTCTACCGCCCTGCGCCCCAAGGCTTCCTTAGGTACGTGAACCGTGGTCAGAGGGGGGAGCGCCTCGTAGGCCTTCTCGATATTGTCGAAGCCGCTTACGGAGACGTCATCGGGAACGCGAATGTCCAGCCCTGCCAAAGCATCTAGCAGCTGTACCGCTATGATATCGTTGGCGCATACGAATGCGCTGGGCAGCTCTCCCTTCTTCCTTAGGCCGGTGAGGGCCGTCGTCATCTGCCCTACGAACGATCCGGAGCCTTCCAGATGAAGCAGGTTGGCCTTCTCCGATCCAGCGCCGGTATCCAGCCCCTGCTCCTCCAAAGCGCTGCGAAAGCCTAGCCAGCGGTCATAAAAGCTGCGCGAATACCGGATATTGCCGACAAATACGAGGCGCTTGTGTCCGATCGCGATCAAATGCTTGGTGAGCCGATGTATACAATCGTAATTATTGACAAACACCGTATCGGAGGGAATCAGCGAATCCTCATGGTCCACGAGCACGAAAGGAAGGCCCGCTCGATGCACGTCCAGCAGGATAGGGCTGGAAATCTCCCCTACGCCGATCAGTCCCCGAATTCCTTTGGGATTGAGGATCTGCAGAAAATGCTCGTTGCTTTGCTCCGCAATCAGCATATAGCCAAGCCCGTATTCCTCAAGCCTAGTCGATATCCCCTCCAGGATCCGTCCCCAATATAACGATTCCCTCGTCTGAAAACGGATATTCGGCATCAACACAAGCACGGACTGCTTGGCCGGATCGCCAAACCAAGCGGGAGAGTCCTGTGCCTGGCCTGCGAGAACAGGCTTGCTCGGAGAGAAATAGCCCAATTGGGCGGCAGTCTGAATGACTTTCTCCCGCGTCGTCTCGCTCACGCCTCCTTTACCCGAAAGCGCCTTGGACACGACAAACTTCGAAACTCCCATATGATCGGCAATATGCTGCATCGTAACTTTCTTGGACATTCCGCCACCAACCTAGCTCGTGTTTTCTATAGTTATCTTGTAGTATAGCATGGTTAGGTGAACTAATCCTAGTTCATGCTAACAAGATAACCTAACAAACACCAGCCCATACGTCCTTGGCATAGCGGCCCTCGTCTAGAAGGCTGCTCAACCATTGGGCAGCCTCTTGCCCGGTCGCCCCATGAACGTCCTGATAAGCTTCCTGCAAGGCAGCTTCTACCTGCGGAGCCATCCGGCTGCCATCCCCGCATACGTAGAGCTTGGCTCCCTGATCCAGGAGACGGATGATCTCCTCGGCATTTTTCCTCATCAGATGCTGAACGTAAGTCTTGGCCACGTCTTCCTTTCGGGAAAACGCTGTGTGTACGGTGACGATGCCCTGCTGCTCGAATTGCTCCAGTTCCTCCCGATAGAGCTGATCCGCTTCATTGCGGCAGCCGAAATATAAGTGGGACTCGCCCAGCTTTGCGCCTTCGAGCTTCAATGCAGAGCGGGCTTGCAGGAAGCCTCGGAACGGTGCAATTCCTGTGCCAGGCCCGACCATGATCATCGGCGTTTCGGGACTTTCGGGCAGCTGGAAGCCCGAGTCCGGCGTGCTGATAAACATGACGATGGAATCTCCGGGCTTGCGGCCGGCCAAATAACTCGAAGCAACGCCGCGGTATTCGCCTTGCCCGCTCCAGGCCGGTCCTCGGACGACGCCGACCGTTATACTGGCCTGTTCCGGCTGCACCTTCGGAGAGCTGGAAATGGAGTAATACCGGGGCCGAAGCGGCGGAAGCAGCTCGACGAACCGTTCGAACGGAAGCTCGCAAGCCGGGTAGCGCTCCAGCAGGTCCAGCATGGTCAGTCGTTGACCCAGCACCTTTTCCCGATACGTATCCTCCTGCAGAAGTGCCTCCAGCTCCTTCTTATGCGGCGGGCATATCGTAAAGGCGGCCAACTCGCGAAGCTGGGCGCGGGTGGCGGCTTCTTGAAGCTCCACGCTATCGCTAAGCAAATCCAGCACGCTGATCGGCCGATCTAGCGGCAGATGGGCGACACTGCGGCCAGTTGCGCTTATGATCAGATGCTCGCTCCGCTGCAGCCCGTATCGGCGAAGGACTCGCTCCACCTGCTTCAGATCGTTCCGGGGGAGGACACCCAGATGGTCTCCCTCCCGGTAGCTGACGCCTTCGGGCAGCGCAATCTCGATATGCCGCGTGCTCCGTTCGCTGCCTTCGCCTTGCAGCTCCCGGTTCTCCACTACGGAAGCGGGGAGCGCATCGTAGGCGTCTGCGAGCGGTGTCGCCGCCAATCCGCTGACGAACTGAACGCTCAGCGTGCTGCGCTCCTGCTGCTTCAGGCCGCTGCCCTCCAGCCCGAGCGCACCGAGCACACCCGGCCACAGCTGCTCGCCCCATTCATCGACCTGCTTCTCAAAGTCTCCGCTTGCATCGGCCTCTCCGCGAACAACAAGCCGGGTCGCCCCTTTCGCCACTAACTGTTCGTCGATATGCCTCGGAACATGCTGATAGGTGCTGGCCCAGTTATGGTCGCCGCAGCCGAATACCGCATAGCGCACGCCCTCCAGCTCGGCAGGACCGGCTCCCTCCAGCCATTGGACAAATTCCCGGGCATTGCTTGGCGGCTTCCCGTTATAAGAGGCCGATACGATGAAGACGGCCCCTTCTTTGGGCAGCTTGCCCAAACGGTCATTCAATGACGCGACCTCGCTTCGGAAGCCCTGATAGCGCGCCGTCTCCGCGAGTTCGCGGGCGATGCCTTCCGCTGTGCCCATGTTGGATCCGTAGAGAACGAGCAGCGGGGTGTTATGGGCTTCGACGACCGGCGTCTTCGCCTCTTCGGCCGGCCTCGCTGCGGGTGCAGCCGGTTCCCCGGCGGTATAAGCGAACGCAGCGTTCTGGCCCCTCCGGGGGCGAACCCGTATCGTGAATTCGTCAGGCTTTAGCGTTAGGGATTCCTTCACTTTAAGCTGATAATTGGTATGGTCTATCAGTTCAAAATGCCGAAGCACCATGCCCAGCACGAGCGTAGCTTCCTGAAGCGCAAACTGCTGGCCGATACATGCCCGCTGGCCGTTTCCGAACGGTTTGAAAGCATGGTGCGGAATCTTGCTCGGATCCTCGAACCGCTCGGGGCGAAATTCCTCTACATCGTCTCCCCACACCCCGATATCCCGATGAAGCTTGGGGATCAGAACGTTCACGCTATCGCCCTTCTTCAAAGGATACTTGCCCGCCAGCATCGTATCCTCCTTCGCATACAAGGAGAAGGCCGGCGCTGTAGGCCAAAGACGGAGAGCTTCATTCAGTATCATTCGGATGTACTTCAGCTCACGAACCTGTGCATAGCTCGGGACGGGGTCCGTAAAGACGCGATCCACCTCTTCATAAGCCTTCTGAAGCTTATCCGGATTTTTCAAGAGATAATAGACCGCGAAGGATAGCAGGCCGCTTGTCGTTTCATGTCCCGCGATCAGGAACGTAATGATCTGGTACCTGATGTTCTCGTCATCCAGCGATTCTCCCGTATCGGGGTCTTTGCCGCTCAGCATGTGAGAGAGCAGATCGTCCCCGTTCTCGCCATGGGCCTTGCGCTCCGCGATAATTTGATCGACCAAGGCAAACATCGTCTGGATATCATGCCTGAATTGTTTCTTGGTAATGACCATCAACTTGTCCTGGATGCCGAGCCGCTGGAGCTGGCTCATCGCTTCGCTTAGCGCCCGAACCATGCTTGTAATGAAAGGATGAGGCTGCTCCCGGTAAAAGCTGTTAAAGCGATAGTTGAAGCCGCATAGCCCGATCGTATCCAAAGTCAGGCGCGTCATGTCTTCAGGAACGTCCACGCTCTCATCCGGGTTCAATCTCGCCCATTTCTGGATAAGCTGAACCGCGATATCGACCATCATGCCGTGGTAACCGCGCATCGCTGTCTGACTGAAGCTCGGCAGCAAAATATGATGCGCTTTTTGCCAGTTAGGCTCGGTCGTCTCGCTTGTGAACAAGCCGTCTCCGGCAAAAGCCCGGACCTTCTGCAGCGGTGCCCACACCCTTTTATCGAATCGGGATTCATCACAAGCATCGGCAACCAGCTCGTAGCCGGAAATAATCAAATCTGATCGTCCCGGCAAATCCATACGGTAAATAGGGCCGAATTCGTCCGCCAGCCTAACAAGCGATTGGACGGGGCCTTTCAGATCCATTAACGGAAGATTGCCGAGTGGGCCAAATGTTCGGGGTTGGGGAATAGTTGTCATATGCCGTCTCCTCCAAATAAAGGCTAGTATGGGTTTAAATATACTCGGTTATTCCAATCGTTTCGCGCAGCAATCAATAGGGAATGAATATTCATTCCTATTTTAGGCTATACCAATACTTCTAGCCTGTCAAGAAAGTGCACCTGTCTTCCAGGGGCGAGAGCGCAGTCCGCCTACATCAAAAAGCCGTGCTGCAGACAAGCTGCCAGCACGGCTTCAACTTAGGAATAGAGCCGGTCAAGTTAAGGCTTAACGACCGACAATAGAAATTCGTTCTTCTCCGAAATGACCGTTACATTTTCCGAAAACGCTATATCCTGCACATGAACCGATTCCCCTACATTCATGCCGCCGATATCGTATTCCATCACGTCAGGCAAATGCTTTGGAAGAGCTTCGACCTCGATCCAAGCGCACTGAACCTGTACGACTCCGCCTTGCTTCGTACCGATAGGCGTGCCGGTGAACTTGACCGGGATCTTCGTGCGCACGATCTCGTTGGCCTGCACCTGCTGGAAATCCACATGCAGCAGATCGCGTGTAACCGGATCGCGCTGGAGATCCTCCAGCAGAACGGACACGGAGTCCTTTTCTCCCAGCTGCAGCTCGATAAAGCCGGAAGCTCCTTGCTTTAACCATTTCTGAAAGTCGGTCGCCGAGATATGAATCATTCTATTCTCCGTGTTTTTTCCAAAAACAATCCCGGGCAACCGACCCGTTCTGCGCAGATTACGAAGTCCGGATGTATTCAAACGTGTACGATTTTCGGCTTGAAATAAGGTTGTCATGCTATGCTCGCTCCTCATCATGAAATAATCTTTGTTTTCTTTCCTTACTCATAACTTCTCCCCTGATCGGGGCTACAGAGAGAAACATAGCATCACCACCTCCACTTCATTCTCCATGAACCGTTACAAGACATTAAATGTAAAATCCCCCCACATATGCAGGAAGGCACCCCACTCCGAAGAGTGGAATGCCTATGAGATACTCCCACCATATCATAGAACGACTGGTTTGTCGAACCAGCCTATGTGCTCATCTTCGCGTAGATCGGGAGGTTCATCCGGTGCATGTTCCCTTGCATCTGGCTTGCCACCATTTGCTGGCTATCCTGCCAGCCGGCTAATCCGTTGATGAGCCCTGCGGATAACTGGGCCAGCAGGATGGAAGCCGCATAGACAAGTGTGATATGCCCCAATGTGCGCGCCTTGGCCATTCTCCCTATACCGAGTAAATAGACCGACGTGAATAGCCCAAGCACGATCCAGGCGGGTGACTGTACAGACCATTTCCCCTCCGCTCCAGGCCAAAACCACACAGGTACAGGAAGCGTTTCTTTCCAGTAGCCGGAATGGATGTATTCTCCCCAGGTCGCATAAGCGGGAATCATCATCAGTATGACAACAATAACAATCAGAACCATATGGTTTGACATGGAACGGTAAGCCGCTTTCAATGAATTCATAATGCCTCCCCGACCGGAGATTTCCGACACGGATTATGGTATGGTGTAACTAGTTTATATGGTAACAGAACAAGCAAAGGAGCCAGGATATGTCGACAGCGATAGGCACCAAAGAGCATCCATGGAAATTAAAAACGCCTCCTCTTACTTCCGAATATGAGATGTATAAAGATGAAAAAGATGGCAAAGCCATTCTCGTCTGCACGGTAGGCAAAACCATCCTGCATTACGATTACCGCTGCATTGACGACTTATACGCTATGCTCAAGCAGCATGGGGATTGGATAGAGCTGGGCAGCGCGGATGAGCAGAAGCCGGCCAAGGAAGGTACCGTCGAGGCATGGGGTCGTTCTCCTGACAACCCGATTGGCGGTTGGTATGGCTTGAAGAAAGGGTTCCGCGGAAGATTCGGCATGTACATCCCCCCACTGATGGAGGCATTAGGCCTTGCCGAAGTCGAGCATAAGCCAAGGAATAACCGAATGAGGGCACGGTAAGGGAGCTTATCCCCACATGATTCTGGTGGCCTCCTCCTTGAGGCCCATTCCTTCCAATTCGACTGCGATCCTTTCCCTTAATTCCGTTTCGGCCTGCAGCTGAATATCGCGGACCACGGCGAGCTTGGAGAGGTTATTCGCGGTTTGTAAGAAGGATTCAAGCTCGGAGATAGTAACGAACCGGTCTCTTGGGATGGGAAATCGAATGAATGTCACAGCCTCCGATAGTGGTTCGGAAGTTACCACGCCCAGTCCGTCTTGAGTAGGTATGGCGATACTTTCTTGTCGAGCTTCACGGACGCTCCTCATATACATGAACGGATTCTCGATATCGGGGAGAACGATTCGCTCCCTTAGTCGGCTTATCACCTCTTCCGTGATTCGTTTGTTCTCATCCGCCTGCACATAGGGAGAATGATTTGCTTCTTTCTCCCACTCTTTCTTTTGGACTAAGTACGTCTGTTCGTCGGCAAATCTATTATAAAACAACGCATCGTCTGTCAAATTCACACGCAAAAAATCACGAAGGTTTGCAGCTATAAGCTGTGTAGGCTGATCAAAGTCCATGGGGCTGACACAAACAATAGGCGCCTGCTCCAGATCGCTGACCGAACCAAAATCCGTTAGGAATCCATAATGAATGCCATCGACACCGATGCTGCCAAATACCACCACATCGCAGGGCGTACTGAAGTACCGATAACCCTCCCCAGTCAGATTGAATTTAAGCCCATCCATCATGCTCTTTCCTTCCGCCGTTAATTCCCGATCCAAGTCGATAAGAATTTGCAGGGTAGGCGGTATTTTATATTTGCCCCAATTAACATCGTTCGAACTCAACCGCAAGCCCTCCTCTGGACTCTTCGACATGTAGACCTGTTGCTTTTACTCCAGGGTCAGCTCCATCGGCTCTGTACATCGTTTGTAGCCAAGTCTCGAATAGAAGGGCACGGCTTCATCACTGGGCCATACGATGATGAACTCCATTTTATTGTCCGTTGCCCATTCCTGTACAGTTCGGAACAGCTGACTTCCTATTCCCCGTGACCGATAGTCCGGATCCGTGTAGACGTTCGTCATGTAGGCAAACGGATATGTAATTCGCCCCGGCCGTGGCACCTTGTCGATCAATTGAATGTACAGATGCGACACAAGGACTCCATCCGTCTCCGCCACCCAGATATGCCACCGCTCGCCCCGTATCGCCTGCTCAAGAAATACCCGGCATTCCACGGCAAACAGCTCGAATTCATCCTGGATTTCCGGCTGATGCTCCAAAGTAAATTCCCAGCGCATAAGGATAAGTGCCGGTATATCTTCTTCCTTCGCCCGTCTTATGTTCATGATTGATCTCCTTTAAATTCGTGTTCCAGGATAGAATATTGAAAGGAATCATGCCATTTCCCTTTATGACGCATATGCTCGCGCAAATGTCCCTCGTATCTCATACCGATACTCTCCATGACTTTAGCTGAGCCTCGGTTGTCTGGCCGACAAGTCGCATAGATCCGATGCAGGCCAAGCTCCTGGAAGCCCAATCGCAGCAGCGCCCTGGCCGATTCTGAGGCATATCCCTGTCTCCAGTACAGAGGATGGAAGCAATAGCCGATCTCTCCCTGCCCAGGCTCGGAAATGTGAATGCCGCAACCGCCTATGAGCTGATGGCTCGCCTTCAAAACTACCGCTAGCTCGTAGTCTACGCGCGGCTGCTGCCGCTGCATCTCGATAGTCCGGTCTATAAACGCAGCTGTCTCTTCCTCTGTATTCGGCCCCCAGATCATGTAGGCGGCCACTTCCGCATTCGACGCGTATTGATGGACGTCTGCCGCATCGCTTGGTGCGTATTCCCTGATGATCAAACGATCCGTTTCCAGCCTCATGGGCTATGCTCCTTTCCTAGACCCGCTTTTGGATAAAGACAATAAACTTAGGTAAAAATTACCTGACGGGTATTAGTTTGAATTATATATCCTGCGTCTGGATAGATCAATTGGAGTTAGGAAGAGGGGGCCTTGGGGGAGGACCACAGTTTCTCTCAATTTATGGATCATTTGTATAACCGCCCCGTGTCCCTAGGCTGACCAAAGCGGCCGCTAGCTCCGCTTCAAGCCGCCTCCGCTGACCAGCAAAAAGCATCGACCCAAAAGGCCGATGCTTTTTGCCTAACGGCTAGACCTGGATTCTCGAACCGCCGGCAGTGATAGAGACAGCGAATCAGCCTTAGCCGGGATTACTAGCCTCCTTTATGGACAATCCGTTTAAGCGATCAATCAGTTGCCGCAAGCTTGCTTCGTCTGCGGCATGATTGCGGACATCCTCTCCGAACCGTTGATTGACCTGTTCTCTTGTAAACGTATAGCTGTAGGCAGCCCCATCACTCAGGTCCGTGTTGTCCACCATCGAATGGGTTATGCTATCGACGTTATCAATCAGGCTTAAGAGCAGAAGGGAATTGCGGTAAAAAGCTTCTCCGCTTATTGCTCCTTCCTTTGCCGCTTCAGTGGAGTCACTCCTAACGTAATTAATGGTCACTCCATAAGGCTGAGCTTTCGTTTGAAGCTCCAATCCGGTAACCTCCAAGCCTGCCGGCTTGGGCATTCCTCCGATGAGACCACCTACCTTGACATGATTGCCCACATAAAGGGTTTTGTTTTTTATAAGCTTGTCTAAATGATAGCCGAAGTAGGTTGGCTGCGATATGGGGAGCGGTGGCTTAGGATTGGCTGTACATCCCACAACCAAGGCTGCGATAACAAGCATATAAACTGCCATCATCCTAGAAGACGGCTGGCGATAAGCGAGAATATGTTGAATTCTTGCCTTCACATTCCTCTCTCCAAAAGCAAGCGGACTACCGGTCAGCAGCCCACTTCTGCCCATAGAAAGAGAAAGCAAGGAGGTCGAGTAGCTTCCTTTAATCTGCTGCCCCATCTTATTGATGACACTCTCATCGCAAGACATCTCCATATCTTTACTCATATGCGCATAGGACAGCCACATAAGCGGGTTAAACCAATGAACGATCAGCAGCATAAATGCAAAAGGTTTTATCAGATAGTCCCGTCTCCTGATATGAGTTTGCTCGTGCAGTAAAATATAAGACAGCTCATGCTCGCCCATGCCGGTCGGAAGGTAAATAGTCGGCTTCAGAAACCCGCAAACGAAGGGTGTAGCAATCTGGTCAGTCTCATAGATATTATCTTTGACAAGAGTTGCGGTTCGGACTTTGGCCCGTATCTTCAAGTATGAACTCACACTGTAAAGGAAAAGAAGGGCTGCGCCCGTTATCCAGATTATACTTCCGATCTCTATAAGGATCTGCAGGGGATTTACGCTTGCCATGGAGGCAGCACCTGGAAGAGATGAATATACAAAAGTGCTGATCCGGCTAATTCCAGCTTCCACAACCGGACTTTTCTGCATCCCCATACCCTGCGGCATAAACTCCATGAAACTTGTGCCAGCTTGGGCCTCGGGCTGCAGCAATCGTAAGATACTAAAGCTTGAAGCGAAACTGGTGGGAATAACCAGTCTGATGATAACGGCCGACCATAATATATAGGAGAATAGTTTAGGAGCGCGCCTCAGCAAGCATCTCGCAATCATAACCGCAAATGCGACATAGCTTGCCGTAATGCTCATACTAAGGATACTAAGAAACAGGTTCGTCATCTGGTTGCCTCCTCAATAATCCGCTTCAGCTCTTCTGCTTCTTCTTCGGAAAGCTTCTTTTCCCCTAGAAACGCGGTTAAAAACTGCGGCAGCGACCCATTGAAGGCTTTTTCAACCACCGTCTGGCTTTCGTATTTCTGTGCATCTGTTTTCTTAATAATGGCAGTGACCATCGCTTGCTCGTTCTTAAGGATTCCCCGCTCGCAGAGCTTTCTAAGAACCGTATAGGTCGTGGACTTCTTCCAGCCTAACTTGGTCTGGCTTAGCTTTACAAGGTCTGTAGAATTAATGGGTTCATTGTCCCAGATCAGACAGGCAAATTTATACTCGGCATCGAATAATTTGTACGGTTCCATTCGGATCGCCCCTTAATGGGTTTATTTCAGTAAACCTTATATCGATAAGTTTATTGTAATAAACCTCACTTGTCAAGAACCGGCGAAAACAAAAACAACAGCTGTCGTTGTGATAAACGATAGCTGTTGTTTCTGGAGGGAATAAGAACGTACAGGCTAGCTAGGAGTGAATACCACCAATCTTCTTACGTCGCGCCGGTAAGGAAGCGGCAAGCGCCGTCGCGGCGGCATAGCCTGAGCTCCAGGCCCATTGCAGATTATAGCCGCCGCAATCCCCATCCACATCCATGACCTCGCCGGCCAAATAAAGCCCCGGCACTAGCTTCGATTCCAGCGTTCCTTCTTTTAGCTCCGACGTATCGATGCCGCCGGCCGTCGTTTGTGCATTCGTGAAGCCATTGGTATCGGTCACAATAAACTCCCAACGCTTCATAAGCCGGTACAAGATTTCCTTGGTTTTCCACGATAAATCTTGACATAGCAGGTTCAGCTCTTGATCGATACCTGCCTCTTTCAGCAGGACGGGGATCAGTTTCTTGTTTAAGATGCCAATCAGGGAAGCCGCAACCGTCCGGTGTCCGAACATTCCCCAGTGCGTATCAAGAAAATCGACGACTTCTTCCTCCGTGCGATCTGGCATCAAATCAAGCGATAAGATCACCTTTTCCCCTCTTGCGAGTTGAAACGCAGCCTTCCGGCTTAACTGGAGAATCGGCGGGCCGGAGACGCCGTAGTCCGTAAATAGAATTTCTCCATATTCGCTGCGGATGAACTCGCCGTTTACGATGATATGGCTCAGTCCCTCAAATTTGACGCCGGACATCTCCTTCAGATATGGATATTCCAGCTTCAATTGAACGATACCGGGCACAGGATTGATCAGGGTGTGTCCTAGCCGCTGGGCAAGCGTGTAACCGGACCCATCCGTTCCTGTTTTTGGGGCAGTAAGACCGCCCGTACAGAGGAAGAGATAATCGCTGGTATACACGACATTACTCTCTGTCTCCGTCTGGCACAAAATCGTGAATCGCGGATGTTCCTTCGACACGGTAACATCTAATACTTTGGTCTTGAAGTATATCGGAACATTCCGATCCTCCAACGCAATTCGGAAAATATCCAACACCGATGCAGCCTGCAGCGACATCGGATACATCCGGCCATTCTCCACGGCGATCAACGGAAGACCGAGTGTGTTGAAGAAATCGACGGTTTGCCGGACGCCGAATTGCTGCAGCACAGGCAGTGGAAATTCCGCTTGATTGCTGTGATATTTGCGCGATAAAGAGACTGCTTCGTCCGTACCCGTCGCCGTTGATTCGTTCGTAATGTTGCAACGCCCATTGCCGGTTGTTAGTACCTTCTTTCCGACCCGGTCATTGCTTTCAATAATCGCGGTATCGATCCCCAGATCCCGTGCAGTAACGGCAGCCATAAGGCCCGAAGCCCCCGCACCGATAATGAACAGCTTGTGGTGTTTTGAGGATTTAGATTTGGATTTAGACATAGGTGGTGGATGCATTCCTTTTTTCAATGGTTTCATCTGAATATGCGCTTCCCAAGCGCCATCGCGGCCACATAACCGGAGCTCCAGGCCCATTGCAGATTGTAGCCGCCGAAGTCTCCGTCCACGTCCATCACCTCGCCGGCCAAGTAGAGCCCAGGCACGAGCTTGGATTCCAACGTGTCCGCGACAAGTTCTTTCGTAGCGATGCCGCCGGCTGTCGCTTGCGCGTTCTCGAAGCTACGGGTATCGGTCACTTTAAAGTCCCAACGCTTCAATATTTTATTAAAGATCCCTTTGGTTTTCCACGAGAAATCCTGGCAAAGCAGGTTCGGGTCAATTTTCGCTTCCTTCAGCAGGACGGGGATCAGCTTCTTGTGTAAAAAACCGGTGAAAGATTCCGCGACCGACCGGTGTGCGAACGTCCCCCAGTTCATCTCCAGAAATTGTTTAACCTCTTCCTGTGTGCGGCTCGGCATTAGATCGACGGACACAGTCACGGAATCCCCTCTCGCGAGATGAACGGCAGCGGTCCGGCCGAGCTGGAGAATTGGCGGGCCGGAGAGGCCGTATTCGGCGAAATGAATTTCGCCGGTTTCGCTGCGGACGACTTCGCCGTTCACGAGGATGTGGGCTCGTCCCTGAAGTTTGATGCCGGACAGCGCCTTCAGATGCGGATATTGCACCTGCAATTGCACGATGGCCGGCACAGGCTTAACCAAGGTGTGCCCCATACGTTGGGCAAGCGCGTACCCGGATCCGTCCGTTCCCGCATTTTGACCGGTAAGACCGCCCGTACATAGAAACAAGTATTCGCTGGTATAGACAACCTGCTCCTCCGTCTCGGTTCGGCATGTAATCTTGAATCGCGGATGCTCCGTCGATACGGTAACATCCAGCACTTTATTGTTGAGGTATACCGAAACGTTCCGTTCCTCGAGAGCAAGCTCGAAAATATCCAGCACGGATGCAGCCTGCAGCGACATCGGATACAGTAAGCCTTCTTTCAATCTTGTAAGTGGAAGTCCGAGTACATTGAAGGTATCAATCGTTTGACGGATGCCGAACTGCTTCAGCACGGGCAGCGGGAATTCAGCCTGGCTGCCGTAATACTTGCGCAATAGAGCCGCGGCTTCGTCGTCCGCACCTGTCACAGTGGAATCATTTGTAATATTGCAGCGGCCGTCGCCTGTCATTCCGATCTTCTTCCCAATGCGGCCGTTACTCTCCAATATGGCGGTATCGATACCCAAGTCTCGCGCAGTAACGGCGGCCATGAGTCCTGATGCGCCTGCACCGATAATAATCAACTGGTGGTGCATGGATGCCTGATGATCGTTCATGATTGGTCGATGCACCCCTTTGTCTAATTGATTTATACTAGCAAATTTGATTTTTCTGAAAGAAACGATGCGCTTCATTAGATTATAGCATGAATGTAAGCACCGCTTAAACCTGGCAGTATGCTCCTGATTACGTCTAGTACGGAAATATCCCAACCATGGCGAAAATCCACAACCGGAAACGGTTGTGGATTTAACGTGGAGCGACATTACTTAAATAGTTTAAACCTTAGCATATTCATACCCCTCAGATATTTCCTGCAATTTTTCACATATCTTCTTAGCTTTATCACATAATTCATGGCTGGGATATTCAGTTATATAATCTTTGCAAGTATTCAGTAAAAGTGAGGCACTGTAGTCCCTTTTCTTACTCTCTAAAAGCTCGTTATTAATATATTTATAGTTAAAATGCAAGTCTAAAAACAATGCCTCGTACCCAAGCATGATAGCCTCTCGTTGATTAAAAAACCTTGCCTTACCGTCTTTCTCTAAATTATATAACAAACAACAAATCAATGAGGTAGTTAAAGCGGCTTTATATCTAATTGGTTTACTTCCATCAACATAAGACTTCTTGGCCCAGTTATATGCCTCATCTAATTTTTGTTTGTCAGTGGGAAATAAACGATAAATGGTTTTAGCTCTCTGCAACCAATAGTGCATATCGAAACTTAGCTTTCTTTCTAATGATTCGTAAACCTGAAAAATTAAATGCCCGGCTCCGTGCTTACCCCCAAATAATTGATTTAATGTATCAAATAAAATTACTTCGATATACATTCTATATCTCTGTCTGTCGTTTTTTAGTTTTAGAACAATCTGGTTAATACTTTCAATTATTTCGTTTTTAGATAGGTTGTTTAATATAGTAAGCAACGCAATTTTACTATTGTGCACAATTTTATAAGAAGAATGAGTGTTGGTTTCATTCCGATCTACCGGAATTTCCTCTATTAAAGTTGGTAACCTTTCTATAAAACTTTGAACTTCTCTTGGTGAAACTCCTAGGGCATACGCATCTGTCAGGTAAACTTTATCTAAAACGCAAAGTAATAATATTAAAATTCTTTCTTTATCTGTTAGTTTCTTATGAAAATCAAAGAATGTTATGCTTACTTTTTGCTCTTCTGATAGTCTTACTAAGTAATCAATGTTGGTATTATTTCTTCTCCGATTTATTAAACCGTATGTATTAGATAACTGCCGACTTATATTTAACTCAGCCTCATCAAAAAAACTGGGTATTTCGACCATCTCAGCGCTCATACTATCTAAAATATAATTATCATTCGAATTCACTGAAATAACAATTTTATTTTCTCTATCTTCCAACAAGTGTTGGCTATTAGCCACAAATTTATATGCACTCGAAGAAAGAGAGTTACTATCAAAAACGAATAGCGACCTTTGACACTTTGTGAACAGATTAAAAATTAGTTCTTCATCAACCTGAGATGTTGACGGAAAAAAGTAGGTAGTGTATTTCTTCTGGCGTTCTAATAATGAGCATAAAAGATACGTTTTCCCGCTAAACCTTCTCCCCCTCACTACCACACATTCATTTTGATCAATTTTATTTTCAAGGTTTTTAATAATTGATCTATGGACATGAAGCCCACCTTTATAAAAGGCATTTATCTTATTTTTAAATATATTCGTCCCCGATATTAATTCAATTGCTTCTTCCCTTTCACTCTTATCAATCACCTTTGGATTCGTATAACTATAAATAGTGGCTTCAGCCTCCATTTGTAGCGACTTTGTTTCCTTAATAAACTCCCGATAAAACAATTCATAGTCTGAAACAATCAACACTTGGTTTATTCCGTATTCCTCTAAATTTGATGCCTCCAAAAAAGTAGGTTCTTTGCTCGTAACATAAATACGTAGGGTGCTCTTGGTATCCTCTATCTTCTTATATATATATTTCAAATCAGGTTCATTCTTCAAACTACAACCGATAAATATTAAATTCTTTTGCGAATAATCACCAATTAAATTATTCGAAAAGTCCTTATTTAGTTCATTTGTGATAGATTGAAGATATTGCTCGTCACTAAATATTATATTTTCATAGTCTTTATACGTAACTTCGGTTAATGCATCACCATGTAGTTTATACAATAGCCTTATTGAAGTGTCTGGTCTATTTAGTTTTTTGTACGGTAATACAGTTTGGAATAGTTTTGTTCTTTCAATACCATCATCAATATTTAATGTATATGCATACGGCCACTCTAATTTTAGAAAGTCTTTTCGATAATCATTAACTTCTACATGTGTAAAATGGTCTCTAAAAAACTCCAATCTTTTTTCTGATGGCACTAGCTTATAGAAATATTTGGAAGTTTCATTAAAATCAGAGTCCTCTATATCATTCAATGTGATTTTATCGCAATTTTCTAGTATAAGTTGCTTCATTATACTTGTAGCCTCATTCCCATCAGGCACAATTGAACTAAAAGACTTACAAGATCTAGTGAAACCGGAACCGAAAATTGGAATTAGATTCTTATCAAGAAATAATTGTGTAATATACTTAATACCTTGATCTTGAGTAAAAAATGAAATACTCATACCTGTCACCTCTTTTTCCCGTAATAATATACTAGTGGTTGATTACAACCTGACGCAAGAAATTATAGAATCTAAGTAGATATTAGAAATGGCCCTGCTGAAACAACGATGTAAGACACTCTTCTCTTGCCACTCCGATAGTTACTCAGGCTTCATACTGTGAAAGGCATCGGCCATTTCCTTAACAGAGCTAAACCGTTCTCGATTTTGCAACCAGTCCTTTAAAAAGGAACATTACTTAACCGCTTGGCTCTGACTGCAGAGCACATTTCCATGTTTCTTCTCTATAAGGAAAAAAATCAACCTTAGTGAGAGCGTATACCCCATGCTTTACTTCGTAATTTATGAGTCCCAGCTTTGTTAAATCAGGATCGTTGCAGCCGCTTCAATACCGTGCAAACTTAGATTCATTCCTAGAACGGTCGCTAATCGAAATACTGTATGTAAGCAAGGTATGGACCCGCCATTCTCGATACGTGCAATAGACTCTTGGTGGAGCCCCACCTTGTCGGCTAGCTCTTTTTGGGTCCCGCCTAGTTCAACCCGCCTTTGATGAATGGCATTCACTAATTGCGCGACAGCTTCAAGCTCATTCATACGCGTTGGATCTATGGACTTGAGTTCCTTCTTCTTCTCACTCCAGCTTCTCATAATCCATTTCACTCCTTCTTCTTTCTTGAGAGCCAATTGTCTATTCTTCTTTTGGCTATCGCAATTTCCCTGGGTGACGTCTTTTGTGTTGTTTTCGAAAAATGGTGTAATAAAACAAAATACTCCCCATTCCAACCGAAGAATAATATTCGGTTACTCCCTGGACGAAGCCCCCAAATATCCCCTGAGATCCGTTTCGTGAATTTCTCGCCTGCTCGTGTCCCTTTTGCTCTAATTGGACTCTTGCATTTTTATTATTGGGGGCTGCAGCATCACATTCTTAGATCGCTCTTGTGTTTCTGCATTTAGGAAAATTAGTGCACCCAAGAAAATCATCACCTTGCTTACTCTTGCGCCGCACCATAGGCGCACCGCACTTACATGACACACTGCTAGTCGCTGCCATCTCCTTCTTAGCTTTAGATATCACGGACTTCGCAACAGACCCACTCTTCTCAATAGGACGTGTCTTTTTACTCGGCTGCCATTTTCCCCAAGCTCTTAACTTCTGCTCAACTAAGGCTCCATGCCAGTAGTCCACCTTAAACTGTTCCGCCTCTTTCTTAGCAGGCTGAGTGAGATCGGAGGTAGTAACTAGCAACGACAAGATACAATCATGGTTCCTCTTAGCCCCAACAAGCTCTCTTACCGTCATAACTGGAACCAAGTTGTGATCCGCGTAACATTTAGCCTGAACAGCAGTCTTCTCACCTCGGCCATCTACGATAACAAGGTCAACCCCTCCATCGTTACCTCCAACACCTACTTCTTTCACTGTGTATCCCTGATCTCGGAAGTATAGAGCAAGCAACCGCTCAAACTCAGCTCCAGACAAGTCATCCAGTCTGCTGGTTAGAATAAGTTCGTCTGCTCTGCAGCCTTTCGAAGAACGTCTCGAGCCAGTCTGCACTGGTTTATTTTGAGAGGACTGTCGCTTGGTCAGCTTCTTCTTGCTACGCTTTTTTCTCGTCCAGATTGCACCAATGATATCGGCCACGATAATCGAGCCGAATAATATCCCGAAGAAAAATCCCCAGTGTAAGCCTGGAATATAAAAGTACAGAGCAAGACCGCCTATAATGAAAATGCCTCTAAGGAAGTAAGCGAGCTGCCTGCCTTCCGCATAATATGTTCTAGCCATCCGCACACCTACATGCCCTTCAATATATTTTCAAATACTTTTGGTAGAACAGTAAAGAAAATTGCACCGGCAACCGCTATAAAGAGAATGGTTAAGCCAAGCTTCACAGCAATAGAGCCAGAGTTAGATTTTCGAAACTCTCTCGTCCGCTTGTTTACCGCCTCGTACGGCCTTCGATAAGTCTGCTTATTAAATGAAGCAGTTTGTTGGGTGCTCTGAACCGACTGGCCTAACATGTCAACTAAGAATCGTGCTGCTTTAGATGGCGTCGTTTCCGAACGATCAGCTGCCTTATCAGCAAATGTGTTATTATCCGTATGTCCAATGCCAACAATTACTGGAATCCTCGAGTCATGGATAGCCTTCACCACACTGGGATCATTAAACACAACAAAGTCACTCTCATTACCACCGCCGCGGATGATCATAATTACATCGTACTTTCCGACAGAAGCATCCGTAATCCCTTGAGCAATACCATTGGCATCACTTAGTTTGACAGGCACAATCTCATGCTTAATGCCCTTGCGCGCTTTGAAAACCTCAATCACGTCTCTAATAACTTGTGATTGTGGAGAAGTGACCAGGGCTACATGACAATGACTTTTACCACGGAGAGCAGCGAAATCATCTTTATACTTATCTAGGTAACCTAATTCAATGATTTCATTAGCCGCTTGCTTTTTAGCCTCCAGGCGCATATCCTTGCCAAGCCATATAGCCGAAGATACCCTGAACTGAAAAAGTCCATAATCAGGCGAATTGGACGTTTCGAATGATCCGCTGAATTTATAATAGTTCTTAGTTTGCAACGTCTTCGCAATATCTACTGGTACAATAAGCTGTAGAGGGTTTTCATTGTCACCGTATGCTTTAATATACTGGTTGCCTCCGTAAATCTTATTATGAATGTAGCTTACCTCGGCTTGTATATGGAAAACTTTTTCTTTCATCTCTTTGCTGGCTGCCCCTTTTACGATTTGGAGCAAGTCCTTATACGCATCTGATAATGGGACTATATTTGATCGTTCATTTTGTACCATTCCTGGTTCCTCCTAAGACTTTAGAACTAACTCCGTTACTTACTTCGCCATGATGTTTCCTTCTCCTTCCTAATTAGATAAATATTTAGAAAATAAGGAAAGCATCCTTACGGATGACAGGCGTACTTTATACCCTACAGCCACGTCGTTTTCTGCCTAACCGGACATAGGCAACGATGTCTTCTAAAATACACAAAAAAACCGACACATTGGCCGGTTTCCATGTTGGTGCCGTGTACGAATCTGCCCCTAACGCTCCCTCGTAATCATGTAATTCAAGACAAGCTTCAGAAAAGTAGCGCGGCGCGGCATTTCTTTCAATACTTCCATGGCGCGGCAGTAGTGCTCCCACATTTCTTTCTTGGCCCCTTCCGGCCCCAGGACGGTCACGAATGTCGAAGTACCGTTGGCGGCATCTTGGCCAGCGGGCTTCCCGAGCAGGCGATCATCCCCCTCCACATCAAGCAAGTCATCCTTGATCTGAAAAGCTATACCCGCATGATAAGCGAATGCTTTCAAAGTCGAGATTTCCTGCTCGCTAACCCGAGCGAGGATGGCAGGCATAACCAAAGCGGCCTCAAACGCCAGTCCTGTTTTGTAAAAGCAGATCGTATTCAACTGCTCCAGGGTTAACGTCTCCCCTTTGCAGCTCAAATCCATCGCCTGCCCCACACACAGATCTTCTGCCGTTTGGGCCGAATATCTCATTAAAGCAAGCACGGTTTGGGGGTCGAACTGATCCAGGGGCGCTTGTTCCTGGGTCGCCCTTTGAATCAGCAGAAGACCGGTTAATTCCGCAGTCGCGCTATTATGCATCTGGTGAAGCGTGGAACGGCCTCTCCGGGTAGACGCATTATCCTGGGAAGGTAAATCGTCGAAGATCAGAGAGGCGGTATGCATATACTCCAAGGACCTCAATAGAGGAGTAATGGATGACGGCTGCAGCCCATATGCTTGGACGCCCATAACTCTGGTCAGTATCGGCCGCAGACGCTTCCCATCTCCTGTGAGGCTGTAATTGGCCGCATCGATCAGCGTCTCCTTCATTGCCGGAGCTCCCTCGGGCTTCGCTATCTGCAAGCTGCTGTCGATCTGCTCGCGCGCCGCTTGGATAGTCTCGAGAAATTGCCCCTTGACCATCCGCTCGTTTTTCAGCATGGTGACCAGTTGGTCCCGAAGCAGCTTATCGAAAAAATCCACGTCGTCCGCTTTTTGAACCATTTGCTGGACAAGTCGCTGGAACTCCGGGCTTCCGAAAGCAAAAATCTCCATCAGACGGTGATATTCTTCCGTGCCGATACGAGCTTTGCAGCGTTTCAGACCATTGATGGCACGATTCAGAATCACCTCGCGGGCCTTGTCATCGGAATGATACACGTTATGGATCAGATGACAAATGACCGACCAGTACAACTCAAAGGGATTCATTAGATCGGAGCGCTGATCTCGGTAAGTTAAATAATAGGTATACGGGGTTACGGCGCCGGCTTGCCTATCATCGAACACATCCGCAAAGTCGTCAGCCAGTTGATTGTAGATGCCAAAATAGAAGGTTCGCTCCTCAAAATCCTCGTCCAAGGCAGCATCAAGGACGGAACGGGCGATCAGCCGGGAGGATGCCGACTTTAGAATGACCGGGATATAAAGCTCTTCGTTCGTGTACGCCGCATGGGACAGAACCTTAGCACGATCCAATTCCTGAGACTGAAAAAAAACATAAGCCTGCTCAAAAAACAGATGTCGCGTCTCCGGTTGCTGATGACGCTCGATGTACTCAAAAGCCTCCTTCAGCTCGGCATGTACGTACTGAAGCATGGCCCGCTTGTCTCCTGCCCACTCACCCGGCTCCGGCACGGCTCGCGTGAGAAGTGCCGTCCGTATCATACGGGAGTATTGCGCTTTCTCTGGATCCGTTAAGATCTGAGCATCCAGAAGATCGTCAATGAACGGGTAGGTCAGACCGTAGGAATAACCGAGCCTTATGGCTTTATCCAGTGTCCGGACACGTTCTACAGACGATTGATCGTTCATCTCTTCCATCGCATGCAGGACCACG
The DNA here is from genome assembly GCF_009846885.1 of Paenibacillus puerhi. Taxonomy (GTDB): domain Bacteria; phylum Bacillota; class Bacilli; order Paenibacillales; family NBRC-103111; genus Paenibacillus_G; species Paenibacillus_G puerhi. The sequence goes on along the minus strand of NZ_WUWM01000018.1, from coordinate 27,757 downwards.
CCTACTATGATTTTGATAAGCTTGCGCTGAGCATGCTCGCGGTTCATTTCCTCGGGAAGGTGGGCCGATACAGCCCTCAGCTTGTCGATCACCCAGATCACGGCGGACTCCACGCCTTCCTTCTGTGCCCATCGATACAGCTCCACCACACTGATAAATTCCGGCTGCTCCTCCCGGTCAGTTGCTGTGGAATGAACCAGGCGATGCTTGAAGTCGGCAGCCGCGCGCTGAATCCTGGCCTGCGTATCCGGCGAATCCATAGCTTGGCCCAGATCTCTCAGGTACATATAAGTAACGCTTCGATCCAGGTAGTCACCCAGCTTGTCTGTACGGTTCAGCCATTGGATATATCGATAATAGTCCCCACTGTCAGGCTTTCTCTTTCCTCGCGATAAAAAGGATAACCATGACCGTCGAGGCACATGGCTTCGTTTCCACAGTCCGATGTCTTCGGTCAGGATAGGTACATACGTTTTTCCCTTGACCTGCTCATATAACGATGCAAAGTAGCGAGCGGCCTTCTGCTCAGCTTGCCGATAACAGGTGTCTTCATTAACGATGTATGGCTCGATCATAGATGTATCCCTCAATTTCCGCAGTATGAACGCTATGCTTCATAATACGAAATAAGATTTTTCGGGTTACACCTGCATGCTGAAGCAGAAGGCTGGCGATCGTAATGGTAGAACATAACAAAAACAAGCCAGCCCCTGTAAAAAAGAGCTGGCTTGGCAAATCCACAAGTGGGCGCGAAGATGTAACTACCTTCCACCAAACGAACCGAACTTCAATTCTTGCGCCCGCAAACGAAACTGCTCAACTTGTGCGGTGTACTCGGCATCCTCCAAATAATTGACGGTTTCCTCCGGATTACGCTGCATATCGAACAACACTTCCGGCATATCCGGCCCATAGAACTGATATTTCAAATGATCGCGTTTAATCATCAGGTTAGTGCCGTTAAATTGCGAGATCGTTTCATTATCCCAATTCTGCGCGTCCCCTGACATCAGCGGAACTAGACTGCGGCTATCCAGCCCTTCGGGCTCAGGAACACCGGCAAGCTCGCATAGCGTCGCGAATAAATCGCACAAGTTGACGTTTTCCTCTACAATCCGGCCGCCGCCGAACGATTTCGGGTAGCGAATGATGAGCGGCACTTTTACGCTCGCTTCGAAGAACTTTTGCTTTTCCCATATACCATGTTGGCCGAGCATTTCCCCGTGATCTGAGGTATAGATGATAATCCAGTCATCCAGCTGCTGGCCGGCATGCTCAAGCGCTCGCAGTACCCGACCATACTGGTCATCGATCGTTTCGATCATCCCGTAATACGCAGCCGTCGCCCTTCGCAGTTCGCGCTCAGACACGTCCTTCCCAGGTTTAACCGCACGCTGACTTAAGAAAGGATGCGGGAATACCTCTTCATCGGCATAGGGCCTCACTCTATTTAAATAATAGGTAAACTTCTCCTCGCTCGTAAAGTACGGGTAATGAGGCTGCAGCAGGCTAACCTTCAGCAGAAGCGGCATGATTTGCTCACGGTCGTAGTAGGAGCTGCAGAAGTAGTTTTCGATGAATTGTACCGCACACTGCACGGTCATTTCATCATGAGTGACGCAAGGGCCGCGCCCTATGCCAGAGCGGTATATTTCTTTAGCATCCGACCACTTGAAGCCCGGCAGCACATATCGGTCATATTCGGACGATACTTTGTCTTCTATAAACGTCGGTGAAATATCCATATCCCCATAAAGCCGATTCGTCCAGCCTTGCATTTGATCGGTTCCCATATGATGCAGCTTCCCGCTGACGACGGTCTTGTATCCATATTGCGCAAGTCGGCGGGAGAACGTCATATGCCCGGGAGCCAAGTCTTGTCCATATACCTCACAGCCTGTGGTTCTTGGAAATTGTCCGGCCATCATGCTTTGTCTCGCTGGAATGCAGATGGGGGCAGGGGTGTACGCATTACGAAATACCGTTCCTGTCTCCGCTAGTCTATCCAGATTGGGGGTCCGAATCACTTCGTTGCCTCCATATCCGGTTACATCGGCTCGATGCTCATCGCTCATCAAAAACAAGATGTTCGGCCTTTTCATCGCTTCCATAGTTCTTTCAGCTTATGCGCTGCAAGCTTCGGCTGGCGGTCACGGGTAAAGACTCCCTTCCGATTCACAACGACCCTTGATGGCGTCTGACTCGTCTTGAAATCGGCGAATGACCATACATGAGCTCCGATGGTATAAGGCTTGCTTTTAATAATCTCATATTGGCGAGTCGTCATCTCCGCCTGATACTCCTCAGAGAACAGCTCCGGGGGGTCCACATGCACGCCAGCTACCGCATCCGCGCCGAATTCCGTAATCATGACGGGCTTGCCCAACACTTCAAAGCAGCGATCGAGCTTCTCATCCAATACGCGGCAGCCCTCGTCCAAGCGGCCAGCCTGCTCGTACCAGCCGTGATAGCGGTTGAGGCTCACGAAGTCGTAATGCTTGAGCGCCACATCGCCCTCCACATCCAGGCAATTCACAATCGTAATCGGACGCGAATCATCCAGGGACTTCGCATGATCATAAAGCGACTTATAGAAAGCATCCGCCTCCGGAACGAACGTATCCCCTTCATTGGCCAAGCTCCAAGCGATAATGCACGGGTGGTTGATATCACGGTCCACCATTTCCGTAATCACCCTTTGGGCTTTGTCCCGTATCGTATTCCCTTGATAATGACTGCGTACGAAGCCTACGAATGGGGTTTCTCCGATGACAAGCAATCCTTTTCGATCTGCATAATGCAGAAACTCATCGCTGTAAGGATAATGCGAGGTACGGATCGAATTCGCTCCGATCCAATCTAGCAGATTAAAGTCCTTAGCGAGAACGGCAGGATGCATCCCCTTGCCAAGTACCGCAAAATCCTCATGCATTCCGAACCCGGTGAGAAATATAGGCTTCCCGTTCAGCAGCAGCTTGGTCCCTTCAATCACAACAGTTCGGATACCAAACCCTTGCACATACTGGTCTACGACTACGCTTTGTTCATCCAGCAATTGAACCTCCAATTCATATAAGAAAGGATCCTCCGGGCACCACAATCGAGCTTCTGCGACGGTGAGGCTGCCCTCGATCTCTACTTCGGCTTCACTTGCTTCAAGCTTTCGGCTCCAACTGGAGTCCGTCCCTTTGATGCTAATCCGGCATGCTCCGCCGATCCTATTCTTCATCGCAATACGAACGTTGACCTCTCCATCACGGCTGGATACCTTCGTAGACGTGTGAATATTCTCGATATAGGAATCTGGAGTCGTAAACAAAACAACCGGCCGATTAATGCCGCCATAGGGGAAAAAATCATAATAATTGCTCGGATACTGTCCTTTAAAGCCTATGATCATCTCATCCTCTGCAACAGCGCCGGGAGGAAGACGATCCGGCATAATTCTGGCATCGACACGAATCGTAATCCGGTTGGGACCGCCCCATGTAATAAAATCCGTGATTTCAAACACAAAGGGAAGATGTCCCCCTTCATGCTGACCTACCTCAATCCCATTCACCCATAACGTAGACAAATAGTTAGCGGCGCCAACCCTCAGCCATATTTTATCGGAGCGGACACTTCTGGGAAGTTCAATCTCCTTCTCGTACCAGCCCGTTCCAAAGAAGTACATCAGGTCTTGGTACTGCTCATTCCAGCTCGCTGGGACCGCTATTTCCCGGTCGCTCGGCAAGCCGGAATGCCATCCTTGCTGTTCCCCATTATTGTCAGGATCGGCGGCAAATTGCCAGAACCCGTCTAAAGAAATAAGCGTCCTCGTTGGCGTTATTTGTGGATAAAGCATCTGAATTCCCCCTGCTTGAATGGCTTCTTCCCAAGCCTGCTTGGTGTTCTTACCTATAGTCCTTGGGACTTACGCCTACATATTTTTTGAATATTTTGGAAAAGTACGTTCGCTCCAAATATCCCAGCTTGAACGCAACCATTTCGATATTTTCATGATTATTTTTAAGCATGTGGCAGGCAATTTTCATTTTGTAGCGGTGTACATAATCCGTTAGATTCATTCCGGTTTCGTTCTTGAAGTAGCGCGATAAATAGCTTGGGTTCAAAAACAGGTAATCGGCGATATCAACCAACGATATGTTATCCGCGATGTGCTCGGCTATATACTGATCGATTTGCTGCAGCTTAGGCTTTCGATCTAGGGTTGCGTTCTCGCTAGCTTCATATAGCTGAATGATTTTTCGCTTTAATAAAAGCACAGCCTCATCAAATCGCTTGCCATTCAGGAGAAAGTGATGAAAGCTATCGTCGCTTTTATGGTTGCCCTCAAGCTCCAACACCCTGACCCACTGAGAGCATTTGGCCGCCAATTCTCCAGGCTCCAATTGCAGCTTACGCGCCCTCTCCTCGATCGCATTCAAGCTTGGATGGATAACGGACTTATCTTTGTCCTTGAAAGCCTGAACGATCTGATTCCACTCATTTCCGATGGCGTTCGTTACATCTACCGACCACATGTTATCGCCTGAAGCGGGCAGCCTCCCTAAGTTTAGATCTTCATAATAAGCGTTATGGTCCATCTGCTTTAATTTTTTAACTTGCCCTTTGATGCTTTCCACACCTTTAACCGGCTGATCATAGCCCAACCAGGCATCAATATTCAGAAACTGCTTAATTTTATCGTTTAATAAAGCCAGGTACTGAAGAAACTTCTCTTCGGTATTCAAGCTTAGATTCGGTTGATAGTTGGCGATGCATACGAAGTACGATTCCGCGTCTGTAAACGTAGTGGCTTCGATCCAGTCCACGGATAGCTCCTGTGCGATGTTGCTTATGGCGTACAGCAGTATAGGCACATCGGTATACCGGTAATTCTCTGGAAAAGACGCATAATTCAGATGTCCCAGAGACACCATAAAGTGGGATCCCGTCCAATCAAGGCCGATCCTCTTGCCGAATTGGAGGGTTTCCTCTGCAGACGATACCGACATCACCTGCTGAAAAAATCGCTCCTTCAGTATGTCTTGATTTTTGATCAAGTCCTGCTTATAGAACTGCTCCCCGAGATGCCCCAGCACTTCTTTCATTTCCAATGCGGCTTTACTTAAAGACGCCTCTAATTGCTCCCGAGTCAGCTCGTCCTTAATCAAGTAGTCATCGGCGTCCAGCTGAACCGCTTTTCGTGCATAATGAAATTCCTCGTGACAGGTCAGAAATAAGAGCCTGATCTCCGGCTTGATCCGTTTCAACTCGGCGGCAAGCTCCAATCCATCCATTTGCGGCATCCCGATATCCGTTACCACGAGATCAGGATTCGTCTTGCGGAATAGCTGAAGCGCTTTTTTGCCCGAGTGGGCCATAGCGACAATCTCCATATCCAAGTCGCCCCACGAAACGAGCTTCTTGAGGTACTTCATCATGGGGACATCATCATCGACAAGCATCACTTTTAACATAGCTTTCCCTCATCGACTAGCGGATTTTTCGGAGCTTCCGAACCGGACTCGGTCTGTATAGGAATTCTCAACCAAACGGTAAGCCCTCCGTATGCGTTGGCGTTCAAACTCATGGAGGCGTAGGGTCCATAAGTCATTCGAAGCCGCTGAAGAACATTGTTCAGGCCGATACTTTTGTAAGAGCTGGACGGTTCTTGCTTCGGCTGCTGCAGCCACTCGTTCATGTCTTGCATACGTTCATCCTCAAGCCCCACTCCATTATCCGAGATGCTTATGAGCAGCTCTTGATCCTTCCTTTCCGCAGAGACCTTGATCCATGGCTGCTCGATGTCCTCTTCGAAGCCATGAACAAATGCATTCTCCACCAACGGCTGAAGCAACAGCTTCGGTATCTGGAAATCTTCTGTTTCTTTGGGTATATCCACACTAAATTCCAACGGAATATCATTTCTCATTTTCATAATATCCGCATAATGGGCGAGCAGCTTGCATTCGCTCTTCAAGGTGGAAGGCTCGTTGAATTTCATATAGGCCCTTAATAAGCTCATCAGGGAATCAATCTTTTGGCTATGAACGATATCGTTATCCAAGACTAGGTTGCACTTGATGGAGTTTAATGTATTCAATAGAAAATGCGGTCGTATTTGCGAGAATAAAGCCTGCAGCTCCATCACTTTGTTCTGCTCTTGTTCCTGCTCAATATCGGCTATTAATTGATTGATTTGATCGAGCATCGTGTTGAGCGTTTCCGCCAAATGACTGATTTCATCCTGCCCTTTGGTTTGGAATCGAATGCTCCGGTTGCCGTTGCCGAATTCCTTGACACCCTTCTTCAGCTCGCGAATAGGTCGATAGAGCCTGCCTGCAACGAAGATCGAGATGAGAATAAAGATGATGAAGCATGGAATGATGAGCAGGAGCGAAATATAAAAGCTTCGGGAAATCTCCCCGACAACCTCCTGCTTAGGCGTCTCATAGACAAGCTTCCACCCCGACTTCTCAATCCTGATTTCGTTGCGGATATTGCCATTCAGATTGTCTTCGGCATCCAAGGAGACTCCTGCATGTCCGGCAATCTTGTCTCCCTGTATATCGTAAAGCGCCAGCATGCCAGACTGAATTTGTTGGAATAATTTGTTGAAATATTTATCCGGAATGACCATAACGAGCGTCCCCAATGTCTCATGGTCGGCTGTAAGCACCCTGGACACCATGTATTCCTGTTGTTGATCGGACCCCGTCTTAACCGTTCCGAGCCATTGGATCATATTCGGCTTCTCCGGGTGAATTCTAGGCTTAATGTCCTCCCATTGCCGCAGAATATCCGCATAGTTGAGAGCAACGCTCTCCGTCGATATGACGATGAACCCCTCATTATTAACTACATACATCAACATATCGGTATTCATGCTGTTCGCAACAGAGACGCTAAGAATGGATTTAATCTTCTGATAAGTAAAATAATCAGCTGAAGTTTCGATCCGTTTCATATTCATGAACCGGCGCAGTTCATCCTGGACCGTTATATCTTGTACAAAATGGTTGGAAGCATACGTTAAACCATCGATCATCTTGGTGATATCCTTGGCCACAAGCCCAACCAGCGCTTCGTTGCTCAGCCTGATTTTTTCCTTAACATTGCTCTGAGTTACCGTAAAGTTAATGTAAGAAACCACGATAGTAGGCAGCAGGATCAATAGAAGAAACGAGATTTGAATTCTCCGATAATAAGTAAAGCGAATGATATTGCTCATACCCGCTGCTCACTCCCCATCCCATGCACTGCCTCTATCGTAATTCTGAATGCTTTTCCGACAACAAGCATATAGGACCCTTTGCAGCGTCCTATACGAAGTATTCCCTTATTTCTTATTTTGTTGAATGATTTTTTCCGCTTGCTGGACCATCCAGGTTTGGGCTTCTTCAGCCGTGGTATTGTCGAGCATATATTTACTGAAGCCGTCTTCCATCACTTTTTTCAATTGAGACCCATAAGGGATAGCGATGTCGCCGGAGATTGCTGTTTTGATCCGTTCGTCGCTTAGGACCGTAGTCAAGCTTTCGAGGTCCACTAACTCTTTATTGCTGCCGTACAAAGTTTCGATCAATGCTTTGGCGTCGCCTTTTTTCCATCCTGACATATCAATTCTTTCACTTTGATTCGTCGTCATAAAGCGGATAAATTTATAAGCTTCATCCTTATGCTTAGAGCCGTTAGCGATCGCAAGATAGTCGCCGCCAATGTTCGTGAAGCCGGCTTCAGCTTGTTCAGAAGAACGCGGAAGTGGAGCAAACACGGTTTTGAACGTATGCGGATATTTTTCCACGTTGCTTACATCGCTCAACATAAAGTTTGCACTCATGACCATCGCCGCTTTTCCGGTGAAGAACTCATTGCGGTAGTTCAGCTTCGCGCCGATCACGTCTGCCAGAGGCTTGGCCGACTTATCTTCCTTTTCCATGGCTCTGCGAAGCTCGAAAAAGTACTTGAAGGAGGCATCGTCAAAGCCCGGGCTCAGATCTTCTTTCACATAAGGATTGGGCTTGTCGGTATAGGCAATCGGATTCGTATACTCGCCCCAGCTGTGGAAATACGTGCCGTAACGATCGCCTTTGGTCAGCTTCTTCGCATATTCGCGATAATCCTCCCATGTCCAATCAAAGCTCGGAACCGGCAGATTCGCTTCTTTCAATGCATCTTCGTTCAGCAGCACAAACCAGTTATTCGAGGTAATCATCGTTGCATAATAATGGCCTTTGTATTGAGGGTTTACGTAATATTCCTCTTCAGGCTTCACATTATCCTTCGCATAGTGCTCATCAAGTGGAGCAAGCACGCCTAAAGCCGATCTTGCCATGACTTCCTCAATGCTCGGCATCTTCACGATATCGACCTGCTCGCCGGACGACATGGTGATATCCAGTTTTCTCAGCGTATCTATCGCATTTCCCGGCACAAGGGTGATAGGTTCAATTTTTACGTTAGGGTTCATGCTTTCGTACTTCGCGATCTGCTTCTTTGTAGACTCAGCGAGCACATCGGTATCATAGTTATAATATTTTAGAGTGACGGTTGCATTTCCTTGATCCGCGCTTCCGGAATCTTGCGCCCCGCAACCGCTCAATACCGCCGTTGTCGCAATAACGCCGCTTAACAGTAGCATGCTTTTCTTTTTCATAGGAACTCCCCTTTTCCAAAAGATAATAAGTAAATTGTACATGGTTCGATTTTCAAAAGATGTGCATTTTCTTGAGTATTTTGTGCCATATAACGACCTAGCCTTTGACTCCGCCGAGCGAGATGCCCTTGATGACTTGCTTTTGCAAAATAATAAAGATAAGGACTAACGGAATAATTGCAGCGAGAGAAGCCATCATAATCACGGAATAGTTATCTGCATAATCATTCCGGAACAGCTGCAATCCGAGCGGAATCGGGTAAAGCTCTTGTTTGATCAGGAAGATGAGCGGGTTCTGATAATCGTTCCACGACCAGATGAACTTAATGATCCCTACCGTAGCCAGAATGGGCTTTGACAACGGAAGGACAATTTTCCAAAAAATTTTAAAATATCCTGCGCCGTCAATTTTGGCCGCTTCGATAAATTCACTGTGAATAGACAACATGAACTGACGCAATAAAAACGTAAAGTAAATCGAGAAGGCGTTCATCAGAATGAGTCCCTCATGCGTGTTGTACAGGCGGAGCCACTTAAGCAGCATATACCGCGGCACCAAGGTAGCTTCCGAAGGGATAATCATAAAGGATAACAGGATACCGAATGCCACATGTCGGCCCTTGAATTCAATCTTGGTGAAAGCGAATGCTGCCATCGAAGAAAAGACAAGCGTACATAACGTCATAGTGATCGCAAGCTTGAACGAGTTAAAATAAAACAAGGAAAACGGCACTTTACCAAACCAAACTTCCTTAAAGTTGCCGATAAAATTCCATGAAGTCGGAATCCATTGGATCGGATAGGACATCACATCCTGCTCGAATTTGGAAGCAGCCGATATCATCCAGATTAAGGGAACCAGAAACACGACGGAAACCACGGCAAGGATCGCCGTTATAAGCAGCTTAGGCGCATCTATTTTTTGGGGAAGCATCATATCACCCTCTTCTATATTGTTTCTAGGTATGAGATTTATTCTGGATTTTCCATGTAATCATCGTAATCACTCCGACGATAAGGAAGAGCACCCAGGAGATGGCCGAGGCGTAACCCATTCTGAAATTACGGAAGCCTTCATCAAATATTAAGTAAACAAGAACGGTAGAAGAATCATTCGGTCCGCCATTGGTCAAGAACGCAATCAAGTCGAATACCTTGAACGACGACATCAGCAGGGTAATAAATAGAAACGATATGGTCGGTCCGAGCAAAGGCATGGTGATTTTGAAAAACTGCTGAACCCGGGACGCTCCATCGATATCGGCCGCTTCGTACATATCATCAGGAATATTCGATAAGCCGGCGATATAAATAATGATCTGGTAGCCAATTCCGGCCCAAATCGTAATGATCATGATCGATATTAAGGAAAAGTCGGTATCGGCAAGCCACTTTGGCGGCTCCGCAATACCCATACTGATCAGAAACCGGTTAATGGGCCCTTGCGAAGGGTGATACAAGGCACTCCATACCGCTCCGAGCGCAACGATCGATGAGATGTAGGGAATAAAGAACGCCACTTTAAAGTATTCCTTCCCATACACTTTAGAGTGAATAAGGACGGCCAGAATCAGCGCCAGAATCATGCCAATCGGCACTGTAACGATAGTGAAGATCAGATTATTCTTAAGCGCCATATAGAACTTCTCGTCGGAAAACAAATCTTTGAAGTTGTCCAGTCCAACGAAGTTGATGGAGGATAATCCTCCGACCAGATTCCAATCCGTAAAGCTCAAATACAACGAAAATACAAGCGGAAATAAGCTTAGCACCAGGATGCCCATAAACTCCGGCGCCAGAAATAACCAGCCTATTAAAGCGTCCTTTCGCTTGTTGGTCCAAAACTTCTTGGGGCGTACAGCTCCCCCCGGTCCTGTGATGCCCCCTCTATCATTAGCCAAATCGCTCACCTCAAATATGAAATGTGTTTGTGCTTTAAATATAAAAAAATTTCGCTCATAAATCCGACCAATATTTTTACCTGTTTGTGCAATATGTTTACCTTCGTCCATTTCAACAGGGCGATGGCGAATGATCGCTAAAATGTAAGGCAAAAAAAAGAAGCTTTACCACTTGGTTAGTGGCAAAGCTCCTATTAAACTACACCCCAGAAGCACGGCTTCGGCTCATGCTGATCATTGAACAGGAATGGCCAAGTTTTGCGTTCCTTCCCCGGAAAATAATCCAGCCAAGTATAATCATCCGCGGCTCCCCAGAACGTCACGTTTGTAAGGACGTCCTTGTACGAACGGAACAGCTTGAAGATTTCTTCATACCGTACTTTCTGCTGGTCGATCATCTCCTCGGACGGCTTCTTCAGATCGGTACGCTTGTCGTCATTGCTGAACATGGGAAGATCAAGCTCTGTAATGTGCAGCTGGAGACCCAAGGAAGCAAACCTTTCAATGGTTATTCGGATATCCTCGATTGACGGCTCGTATATATTCCAATGCGCCTGCAGGCCGATCCCGTGAATCGGCGTTCCTCGATCCAGCAGCTCCTTCACGAGCTTGTACATTTTCTCCCGCTTGGCCGGAACCGTCTCATGATAGTCGTTGTAGAACAACAAAGCATCAGGGTCGGCCGCATGCGCGTACTCGAAAGCCTTCTGAATATAGTCTTCACCGGCCAATTCGAGCCAGCGGCTTTGACGCAGCAGTCCCCCTTCTTTGTCCTGGATCGCCTCGTTCACGACGTCCCAGCAGTAGATGTCGCCGCGATAGCGTCCGACGACGGTATCAATATGCGATTTCATTCGGGACAACAGCAGTTCCCGATCGGCGGGACGACCGTCTTTCCCTTCAAACATCCAGTCCGGCGTTTGATTATGCCACACGAGCGTATGTCCGCGCAGGCGCATCCCATGCTCTTTCGCGAAGTTTGCGATACGATCGGCCATTTCGAACGTGTAGACGCCCTCCTCCGGCTGAAGCTCTATCGGCTTCATATGATTCTCGGCGGTCAAGCTGTTGTAATGACGGGCGATAAGCGGACCCGCCGATTCCAAGACAGCCGGACTCACCGCGGCCCCTATCGGAAAATCATTCGCATAAGCTTCGTGCAGTGACGGAATTTCCGCTCCGTTGCTTCTTGCTGACGGAACTTGTTCATAACCGAGCTTCCTATTCATGGCCTCCGGCCCCCTTTTTCTACGATGGTGAACGATCAGCCTTTGACGCTGCCCATGACAAGACCTTTCATGAAATACTTCTGCAGGAAAGGATAGATGATCAGAACCGGCAGCGAAGCCAAGAAAACTTGCGCGGCCTTGAACGTACGGTCGGACACTGCGTTCATATCCAGCAATTCATTGCTCGAAACCGCGTTAAGCTCCGGCGTAATAATAATGGTCTGCAAATAACTTTGCAGCGGATAATTCGCCGGCGAATTCATATAGATCAAGCCGTCGAACCAGGCGTTCCAATGACCGACCACCGAGAACAACGAGATCGTGGCGATGGCCGGCAGCGAAAGCGGACAGAAGATTCCCCAGAGGATGCGCCAATGTCCCGCTCCGTCAATCAAGGCGGCTTCCTCGATCTCCTTCGGCAAGTTCCGGAAGAAGTTCATCAGAAGAATAACACTGAACACCGGAACTGCGCCCGGAAGCACAAGCGCCCAGATCGAATCGAGCAGCCCAATTTCCTTGATCGTCATATAAGTCGGAATCAAGCCTCCGCTGAACAACATGGTCACAATAAAGAACCACGCATAAATATGCCGGTGTCGGAACATCGATCTTTCCTTGGCAAGCGGGTAAGCCGTCAAGATAGTCAGCGCAATGTTTATGCTATACCCAAGCGCAACCCGTTTGAGCGAGACGAGAAACCCGTCTATAAATTCGGGCTTAGAGAGCGCGTATCGATAGGAAGAGAACGTAAAATCAACCGGCCACAATTTCACGTAACCGCCCGCCGCCGCCGCTTTCGAACTGAACGAGATTGCCAGCACGTTAATCAGCGGCAAGATGCAGAGCAAAGCGGCTAGTGTCAATATGACATAGTTTACGATGAGGAACACCTTGCGTCCCGTTGAAAGTTTATGCATGATAGTCCCCCCCTCTAGAAAACCCGATAGCCGGCGAATTTGCCCGCGAGTTTATTCGACCATACGATTAAAACGAGGGCGATGACCGATTTAAACAGGCCGACCGCTGTCGCAACTCCGTACTGCGCTTCGATAAGACCGATTCGGTACACAAGAGTATCGATGATATCGCCGGTGCTGTAGACCATCGGACTATACAAATTGAACACTTGCTCGAATCCCGCATTCAGTACATCGCCCAAGCTGAGTACGGTCATCAGCGTAATGATAGGCATCATCCCAGGCAGTGTAACATGCCACGTCTGCTGCCAACGATTGGCTCCGTCGACGACGGCTGCTTCGTACAATTGCTGGTTAATGCCGGTCAGGGCCGCCAGATAGACGATCGTGCCGTAACCGAAGTTTTTCCATGTATCCGAGATGACGAGCGTATACGGGAACCAATTCTCATTACCAAGGAAGAAGATCGGCTTAGCGCCGAACAGACCTAGGAATTGATTCACGATACCGGTCGAAGGCGACAAAATATCAACGACAATGCCCCCGAGAATGACCCAGGACAAGAAGTGCGGAAAATAGACGATCGTCTGCACCGTCCGCTTGAAGAAGGCACTCGCCACTTCGTTCAGCAGAAGCGCCGTAAGAATCGGCACAATCAGACCGGCTATGATTTTCATAATCGCGATGAACACCGTATTCCACAATACGCTTGTGAAATTCGGCATGTTCAGCATGTACGTGAAGTTGTCGAGCCCGACCCACTTCGAGTTGAATATGCCTTTAGCCGGCTGAAATTTCTGAAAAGCAATAACGATGCCGGCGATCGGCACATAACTGAAGATCAGCGTGAGGATGACCCCGGGAATTAGCATAAGGTGAAAGGGAATCTCTTGCAGTCTCTTGTTCCAAGACATCATGGCACCTCCTATCCAGAATGAAGATGGGGAAAGCCGCTGAGCGCTTTCCCCCTCGTATGTTCCATGCGTACTCTTTGCAGCACTCTTACTGCTTAGCAGCCCATTCGTTGACTTCTTTCGTAATCTGTTGTCCGCCAAGCTTCTTCCAGTCATCGACGAACTTATCAAACGTGTCGAGCGATTGTCCCATAATAATTTTGGTGAATGCGACTTCCTCCATCTGCTTGAGCGAAGCCATCTTCTCGACCATCGTCGGCGTCGATCCGCCATAGAAGCTATCGAGCAAGTAATTGTCGTCTTTCACATACTGATCGATGACGTCGAAGCTGCTCGGCGTGCCGAAGATGCGGTCTTGTCCCCAGTTCGCCCGGTTGCCGGAGCGGTAATCGACAATTTTGTCGTAGTAGGACTTCTCTTCCGAGGTCAAGCCGGCTGGATCGTTTGCCTTCAGCGCTTTCAACAAGTTACGGTGAGCGTTCAGATTTTTCATCGCAGGCTCCGGTCCGATGAAATTGTACAGGTAGACCGGAATGCCGCTCGGGCTGAAGCCGAAGCCCGTGTCCGCACCGGCGCCCGGAGCAAAGCCTTGCATGCTGAAATTAAGCATTTTAATGATCGCTTCCGGATGTTTGCTCTTCTTGCTAACCGCGTAATACAGCTGTACCGGAACTTTACCCATCGGCGCCGCCTTCACTTCATCGGCGGATACGATAGAGAATGCCTTCCATTCCGCGTTCGGATCGTTCGTCACGTTGTCCTGGATGACGGCCCCTGGCGAGGACATGCCGCCATAGAACATGCCGAGCTTGCCGCCGACAACCGATTCGGTCACTTTAGCGCGGTCCTTGACGCCAAACTCCTGATCTATCAGACCCTCCTTATACATCTCTTGCAGCAACTGCAACCCTTTCTTGGTTTCCGGTTGAACGCTGCCGTATACGAGCTTGCCGGAAGCATCCTTCACCCACTTCTGCGGATAAGCGTGGAAGCCTGCGAAGAAGCCCGCCGCACCGAAGTGATTGTCTGTCAGGAACGATTTCGTGAAGCCGATACCAATCGTGTCGGCTTTGTTATTGCCGTCCGGATCTTGGGTGACAAAAGCTTTGGCGATGTTCACCACGTCTTGCATCGTCTTTGGTTCGGGCAGATTCAGCTTCTTCAGCCAATCTGTGCGGACATGCAAGATCTGGAGACCGTCTACCGCCGATGCCGTCTTCGGAATAGCCATCAGGCGGCCGCCGATTTTCGCCGTATCGAACGCCTTCTTATCCTGCTGCAGAATTTCCTTGGCCACTGGGCTAGCGTGTTTCTCGAACAAGTCTGTCAAGTCATATAGCATGTCGTTGTCGGTCAGGTCGGTTAATTGCTTATTCGTCAACCACATCACATCCGGCAAATCGCCGGAAGCGATCGACACGTTCATCTTCTGCTCGAACTGCTCGATCGGAACCGTCCAGTTATATTTCAGCTTGATGCCCAGATCGTTCAAGTAAGCCTTGGTGTAAATATTGTCCTCGATGGTGTCCCCGTTCTCGTACTTGTACGAAGACTCCGTGTAGCGCCAAGCCGTGATGTCGACAGGCTGCTCGTACTTAGCCATCAGATCTGCCTGAGATGCGCCACCGCTTGGCTGGCCTTCAGGTGCTTGTAAACTGCCGTTTCCGGCATTGTTTGAGCTGCAAGCCGATAACGCGAGCATGCCTGCTATGGTCAGCAAAGCCGTCCCCTTTATTTTTCTCTTCATGTTTATTGACCCTCCCCTAATATGATGAAGATGTTCTGTACTTAAAATGATAGCGCTTCATCATAGGGAGTTTCAATATTCAATGCTTGACATTCCGATCACGAGTTGACTCGATGATTGCAAATGCCTTCACTTAGTCGTTCCGATCAAGGCTTTGCCGACTGGCAAGCGACAGCCGATACTCCTGCGGTGTCATATTGACCGCCTTACGGAACGAGCGCGTAAAATTCGTCGCCGTGCCGTACCCGAGATGATCGGCGACCTCCTGAATTTTCAGATTCGGATCCTCCAGCAATCGCTTTGCTCTAGTTAACCGGGCTTCCGCAATGTACTCGGACAAGTTCATGCCGGCCACCTGCTTGAACAGCCTCGACAAGTAAGAAGGATTGAAGTAAGCCAGATTCGCTAGCCTGACCAGCGTAATTTCATCGGGATCATGCAAGTGGATGTGAATGTGCTTCTGAATCATCGAGACGACCCCGCTCGCTTTCCGTTCTTCCTCCTGGTCCTGCAGTTGAAACAGCACGTTGCCGACTTTGCTGAGATAAGCGACTGCTTCCGGCCACGATTCATGTTCATCCGGGCGCATCAGCTTATGCAGCCCGATGGCGGCGTTCGCCTCCTCCGAAAGCTGCCACCTGTTCGTATAAGAGAACAGCATGAGCGCAATGGCATAATACAGCTCCTGCGCCTGCACATGATGCATCGAATCCAGCTCCCGGAGCGGAGCCGTCGCCTCGTTCAACGTCTTGAAAAATTCGTCCTTTCGGCCATGCTCCAGCCGTTCGGCAAGCAAGTCGAGCACAGCCGGCCGAACCCGCAGCCGGTTCATCTTCGGGTTCTCCGTATCCTGCTCTCTCCTTGCCGCCTGCTTGTCCAAGAGCAGCCCGTGCGATCGTCCGATCCGATAGTTCATCAACATATGGGTCTGGGCGAATCTTTCCGCCACGTCCGGCCATGCCATCGGGCTGTCATCAAGCACCAGCGACAGCTCTGCGCCCGCCGATTCCTTGCACGCCGCCTGGACCAGCTCCAGACTGCCTTTGAGGAACTTCAACAGCCTGGACCAGGCTTGCTGCTCGGCCTCCGGTCGGTCTTCACCGGTCTTCAGCGGTTGAAGCAGCCAGACTAACTCATCTTGTTCATGAGCAAAATCTGCGATCTCCGCGTGGGCGTCCAAGTAGGAACGGACAACCGTTCGAACGCGGATGAGCTGTCTGACCTTGTCCGAATAGGCCGCATAGTCGGTTGACCGATTCACTCGGCCGATCAGGAGCAGTATAGGTTCTTCCGCATGAAGCGGGACGTCTAACGCCAAGAACTGTTCACGGTTGACCTCCCCGGCATCGATGCGCCCTTTCAGCACCCCGTACAAAAACTCCTTTCGCAGCAGCTCTTTCGCTTTCTCGGACTGTTCCCGGGCTTGCTCCAGCAGCGCCTCTGCGTGCCATTCCGCCTCGATATCGGCAACAGCCTGTGCGACAGCCTGGATTACTTTATCGTAGCCTTCGGTTTTCAGCAGGTAGTTGACGTACTCGTGCTGAATCGCGGTATAGACGTAAGAGAACTCGTTATAACCCGTTAGGAAGATCACACGGCATCTGGGCCACATCGCCCGGATTTTCTCTAACAATTGCAAGCCGTCCAAGTCCGGCATCCGAATATCGGTGAGCACAATGTCAAATCTCGTCTTATCGAACAGCTTGAGCGCATCAATCCCCGAATAAGTTTTATACACGTCCAGCTCTAACTCCTGAACGTTCTGCATCACTTCCGCCAATCCGTCGGCAATAATCGCTTCGTCATCGACAACCAGCAGCCGATACATCCTTCATCCTCCTTCAGGTAGTTCGATTGTAATCGTCGCCTTCACGCCGCCCGACTCGCTGAGCGTCACGGCCAACCCGCTGCCTGTGCCGAATTTCAGGCGTATACGCTGGTGAATGTTAATCAATGCGGTCTTCTCGCCGTCTTCCAGCGTCTCCAAGCTCTGATTCATTCTAGCAATCCCTTCATTGTCAATCTGCTCGCCGTTATCTTCTACAATCAGACGAACCATTCGTCCCTCCCGCTCGATTCGAACGTCCAGACGGCCGTCCTTGGATTTCCTCTCCAGCCCGTGCTCGAAGGCATTCTCAATGAGCGGCTGCAAAATCAGCCTCGGCACCATCACATATCCCCAGTCTCCCGGCGTGTCGTCGAACGAGACGGACACGCGGTTGCCGAAGCGCATCTCCTGGATCTCCGCATAGACCTTCGCATGCTGCACTTCTCTGGCCAGCGGCACCTCGTCCAATTGATTGCGCGTCACGAACTGAAAATATTCGCCGAGCTGATTCGCGAATCGCTCGACCTGATCGTAATCGCGAAGACGGGCCATCGTATTTAGAATAAAAAAGCTGTTGTACAAGAAATGAGGATTAATCTGCGATTGCAGCTGCTTAAGCTCCGCCTTCTGAGTCAATATCTGCTGCTTGTACACTTGATCGATCAACGATTTCAAGTTGTCGAGCATCACATTGAACCTTGTATAAATATACTGGAATTCATCCCGGCTTTCATGATGGATCTGCACGCTGACATCTCCCGATTCTACCTTGCGGAATGCCTTGACCAGCCGGTTAAGCGGTTTGTGGATATATTGGTATAAATATAAGGAATAGAGAAGCATGATGATTAAAGAGACGGCCGCAAACAACAGAAACCAGTCCCTATACCTCTCGAGCGGCTGGAATACGGCGCTTTCGGGGACAAACTTGATCAATAAGGCGCCGAAAAATCGGGATGACGTGTGAACTGTCAAATAACGCTGGCTGTCGATGCTGAGGATCCGGGCTACGTCATCCTGCCCCGTGCCGCGCCCTTGGAGCAACTGCTGTACAATCTGGTCGTTCAGTTCATAATCCGGATTCGTAACCTGCGTAAATTGCGAGCTGCTGAAGATCAGCCCTTCCTCCGGCGAATTGCGCATGCCGTGCAGCGCCTGCCGCAGCTTGTCCAGGGACAACTCGATGGAGACGATGAAGATCGGCTCACGATTGCTTGTCGGCAGCAGGTAAGGAAAAGCTGCAACCATATACATGCCCCCATTGAGATTAACCACCTGAACCTCCTCCAAAACGGGAAGCTGTATGAGCTCGGCGAACCTGTCACGGTTAAAATCGGATACGCTTAATGCGGATATCGTTTTCTGAAGGGCCGGTATATAGGTATAGACTTCCTTGATGTAAGCGCTGCTGTTGCGAATGGCGTTGAGCCGCTGCTGCAGGCTTAATATTTTTTGCATCTTCTCAATAGAGTCCAAGGACTCAGGCATAGCTGCAAGCGCATTCAAATTCATATCGTTCAAATAATCGAGCTGGAGAGCTTGGATGCGGCTAAACTCATTCTCCAATCCGACGAAATATTGCGATACTTGAGAGGCCATAGAGTTGGATATTTCGGTCTGCAAGGTTCGAATTCCCCAGCTATAGATGACAATGGCAAGCGTATATAGCGGCAATAAAATACAGATGAAGGATAGAATTAACCGATTGAGCGCGGTCTTCTTCCAAGGATTTTTGATCAGTTTCACAATGAGCGCCTCCAAGGACAATCTTACACCCTATATTCATTTATACGATAACTGGTAAGGATGGGGGCGTCAACTGATGTCCATGCCGATTGCTTATCCACAAGTTGACAAGACGCTCCCCACCAGCCGCCGCACGCAAGCGACAGGCGATGAAATTTATTGTGACAGCAAGTGACATCTTTAGGTATAATCTACTAATACGATCTAAAGGAGCTGTCATTCTGAGTATGCTTGCTGAGAGGACGATACATAAGCTTTTCCCGACATTTCAGTCCGACCGCGATGAATATATGAAGGCGCTGCTGCTGTTCAGCTATTTGTTTTGCGTGGTTTCCGCCTCCACCATAGGGAGAACCGCAGCCGACACCTTATTTTTAAGCAGGTTTGACAACTCCGCTTTATCTTTCATGTACTTGCCCCAAGCCGTCGCGATGATCATGATGGGCGTTATTTTTCAGCGTTATTCGCCTCAAATCCGGTTAGAGCGCCTCATTACCACGTTGATCCCGGTTATCGCTCTGCTCGTTCTTCTCTCCAGAATAGGCGTAGGGCTAGACGTACGGTGGGTCTTTCCGACCATGTACATCGGCTACGATGTGTTCAACTTCTTGATGATTGTTTGCTTCTGGCAGTTTGCCACATCCGTCATGGATCAGAGGAAAGCGAAACGGATGATCGGGATCGTCGGGAGCGGAGGAATTGCCGGAGGGATCGTAAGCGGCTTTGGGTTAAAAGCGCTCGTTCCCCTACTAGGAACAGCGAATCTGATCTACGTTTATGCCGGTTTTCAGCTTGCAGGACTAGCCGTTGTGCTTCTGATCCTGAGTAAGTTTCCATTACAGGCCGAAGCAAGGCCCCAAAAGTCCCAACCGCACACCAAGCAAAGCCTGGAGAAAAAAGCAGGTCTCTTCAAGCATGTCCCCCATCTGAAATATGTCGCGGTGCTGGCGGCGGCACTTGTATTCTCGCTAACGCTGATCGACTACCAATTTAAGGTCATTATCCGAGGCAGCCTGCAAAACGAAGCGTTAGCCGAATTCATGGGCAGCTTCTACGGTTTTTCCGGCATCATCGCCTTGCTTGTTCAATTACTGGTTTCGGGCTGGGTGATCAGGCGTTTCGGCGTCATGGTGGCCTTGCTAGTCTTTCCGATCGTTTTATTCGCGGGAAGTCTAGGCATTCTGATGGTGCCTGTCCTGGCTATGGCCGTCATGGTTAAAGGCAGCGACAAGGTGATCGGCGACACTATCTACTCCTCGGTCAGTCAGCTTATCATGTTTCCCATCCCTCCGGAATGGCGTGGTAAAGCAAAAAGCTTTCTGGATGGCATTGTACGTAACGGCGCCAAAGGGCTGGCCGCTGTATGCTTGCTTGTTTCCTCGCAGCTTCTAGCCCCCGAGCAGCTCAGTTACCTGATACTCGCGCTGCTTGCCATCGGAATCATAGCCGCGATCAAGCTCAAGAAGGCCTACCTGCAAACCCTCGTATCCACGCTGCAAACGGGCAACTACGACCTGCAGCGAGCCGAACTGAACATCATGGACCCCGCCAGCCTCCGTTTATTGACAGACGCTTTGGCAAGCTCAGATAAACAGCAGGCCTTATATGCTTTCCGGATTTTGCGCGGCTTAGAAGCCTTTGATTTCGACCCTTACATCAAACCGCTTCTCCAGCATCGCGATCCGATCGTTTGCATGGAGGCGCTCGCATTTGTTGAACAGACGGTTCCTGCCGGCTTAGAAAAGACGGTGCAAGCCTTTCTTGCATCAGACCATACTCAGCTGAAAGCAAAAGCGATCCTTGCGCTGGCGGCCTACGCCAAAGAGGAATATCTCGACGAGCTATCGGTCCTTCTCGACGAACAGGAGGCAGAGATCCAAACGGCCGCGATTGCAGCATTAATTAAACATTACGGCATTGAAGGCATGTTCCGATCCGTAGCCAAGCTCAAGCAGCTCATTGAAAGCGACCAGGAGAACCACCGGATGGCCGTCGCCTCTCTGTTCGGGCAGATCGGGGTTCAAAGCTTCTATAAACCTTTAGCCGCTTTATTGCAGGACAGCTCTTCCCAGGTCAGAATCCGGGCACTACAATCCGCAGCTATACTTGGCGTGCCTGCGCTGATCCCGGCTATTATGCCATCGTTACAGAGCTTTGAGACCCGGCGCCATGCCATCGATGCACTCGCTTCCTACCAGGAAGCCGACCTGGTTCCGCTGTTCATGGACGCTCTGAACGGAACCGGCAGCTCCTTGCATGTGCCCGCTGTGTTTGAAAAAATCGGCACGCAGCATTCCTTTGACCTGCTTTTGTCCGGCTACCGTCAAGCGGCATTCGACATGCGCGATAAAATTCTGGAATCACTCACGCGGATGCACAAAAAATCGTTTGCCGTGCCTCAAAAGGAGATCGAAAGCCTCATAGCTGGGGAAATTCAGTTATTTCATCAATTCACCGAGCACGGAGCGCCGCTCGCAGGTATGCCCCATTGCACGGAACTGGTGCTTGTCGTTGAACAACTACGTTCAGCCGCCAGCCGGCGCGTGTTTCAGTTGTTGGCCCTTCTGTATGATCCGCTTACGATGCAGGCCGTTTTCAAAAATTGGTCGGAGGGCGACGCCAGACAGCAGGCCAACGCTGCCGAAATTATCGATCAAACGGTGCAAGGCTCGTTACGAATGCCACTCGCCGCATTGATGTCCGCTCCTCGGAATATGACGGCAAGCGCCTCTCGGCAAGCTGACACGGAAGCGCATTTCCATTGGTTCCGCGAGCAAGGGGATGAATGGCTGAAGGAAGTCGCCTGCTTTGCCACACTGCCAAGCAGGGACCTCGCTGCCACGGACAGCCGTACAGCGGAGCAACTGCATCGCGTCAACTTGCTTCACCATGTCCCGGTGTTTCAAGGGCTGACCAGCAAACAATTATCTGGCATAGCAACCAGGCTGGAGCAACTCACTGTGAGCTCCGGTCAGCTCATCATCCAAGAGGGCGAGCCGGGGGATTGCATGTATGTGCTGGTAACCGGCCGCGCCGGGGTTTATCGCAACGAGCAGAAGCTTGGCGACTTGCACCCCGAAGATTGTTTCGGAGAAATGGCTTTATTCAGCCAAGGCTTGCGAGCAGCCACCATTCGCGCAGAAACGGATCTCGTCTTGTGGCGTCTCGACTCGTCCACTTTCTACGATATTTTGTTTAACCATACCAGCATCGCTGTGGAGATGGTGAAGCTGCTATCCCGCAGGCTGAGATCCGTGTTGGAGCAAGGAGGCGTCGAGAGGCAACCGGAAGTCTCAGGTTTATCCGAGATCGCTTCCGCTTCCGTCGGCATCGACCGTCAGACTTCGCTTGATCCAGGCATGGACCTATCGCGGCATGAGGTGATCTTACGTCGTATTTTGACCCTGCAGAAGATTGATTTATTCGCCCATCTTACGCAAGACGATTTCATTTGGCTGGCTCAATCTATGGAAGAGGTGGAGTATTCGCCCGGACAACGCATATGCCGTGCAGGAGAATTCGGAGATACGATGTATGCGATCGTTAGCGGGCATGTACGTGTACATCGCGGAGAAAAAACCATCGCCGAGCTGAAGGAAGGCGAATACTTTGGCGAGATGGCCGTGATTGACAGCGGTCCCCGGTCTGCAGACTGCACAGCGGTACACGATGTGATCGTGCTTGAACTGCATCGCGATCTGGTGACAGCCTTCTACGAGCAAAATAAGAATGTGCTCAAAAGTATATTGCGGGTGCTGGCTGACCGCCTTAAGGGGGTGTCTTAAAAGAAGTATTCTCTAGTGTATGAAATTAGTGAGAAGATTGTAATCTTTGAAAAAACTACATATCATCGATATGGTGACCGTCTGATTCTTCCTCTTACATTTTCCGTACTTAAATGGAGACGAGGGGAGTATGGACATGTCCAATCCCACTTACATAGATGCCAACTCACTTTAGCGGTACATGTCCATGCCGTGCTCACTCCACTTCATTACGCTCCGCGCGGTCTGAACCCCCTGGGGGATTCGCCTACCCTTCTGTATCGTGGCTTGGTAAATCCACAATTCGTCGACGCGTGTTGTTGCGATTTTTGGATAGTATAGGCTTACAATATATGTCTTCTTCCCAGATCGCGTCGGCCAGCACTTACAGTAATGTGGCTCAATCCTCTCGGGTTCTTAAAATTAAAACACAAACAATATTACAGTTCTATCCTTACATAATATGTCTCGACTTGTTTCATCTATGACTTATTTTTTTCTCATTATCGACTTTGCTAATGCTCGTTCGTCCCAATTGAAGTTTTTTGGGGTGACTAATTTTGATGTAGTTTCGATAATAACTTGCTTTCCTAAGCTATAATATATGGTGTTGAAACTAATATATTCAATATTATTCTTAGGTATTAAATGCTTATTGGGGTTGGATTTGTCAAAAGAATCACAAATTAATATCCCATTGTCCATATCTGAGTTAAGCAAACATTTCCCACTGAAACGTTTTCCTGATACAAGAAAAACATCAACCATTATTTTTGAAGTGCCTAGAAATTTTGATACTTTTGTAATAGGAAATATAATTATTGAGTAGAGAATGGTTAAAAAAATTATTATCCAGAAAATTAAGCCATCAAACAAATCAATCTTAAACAACAATTCAATAGAATTCATGAATTCAATATTAGTACTATTTTCGTTTAATAGTAATTCATTAATAATAACGCCGTAAACTATTGAAAAAAACAGGTAGTAAAAGAGTAAAAATATCATAGTAAAAAGAATGAATAATGACCTTCTTCGTTTTATACTTGTTTTGCCATACAACAGACTAGTTATTTTATTTTGAATACCCTCAAAACAAATGAACACAATTATTAATACAAGTACAAGTCCTGTCATCCACAAAGAAACGGGACTAAAGATGAAATTTATTGTTTTATGTAGATATGAATTAGTATAATCTCGGTCTATTGATGTTGCGAATATCCAGTATATGGACCCGCCAATAACAAAGAAAATAAAAATACATATGGACCGAAGTAATTTTGTCCAGCTACTCATAAACTGTGTTTCTTCAAGAGTAACAAACAACCTTAACGGATTGTGTCTCGTTTTGGAAATATTTGATAATAGAGCTACGAGAATTGCTCCTACTGTTCCTGAAAATGCAATTGAAGGGTTAATAATTTCCTTCAAAAAGTCTTCCATTCCTTAAAACTCCCCCAGTTTACTTCTAATCATTTTATATTATTTTTATCACAACAATGTTCAAAAACACCTCTTTACCACGTTATTGCCGATGGATAATTTGTCCGAAAATAATAACACAGACCTAAAAAATAAGGAATCCACAACCTTTGTATGCTAAGCGAACAATGGCTATCTCCGATCAACTTCTCCACTGAGGACCTTTACATACTCATTGTTCGCTCTATATACAGAGGGGGACATATATAGATAACACCCATAACTTGCGTACCGTGAACTCTTGGAGCAAGCAACTCTACCTTTGCAAATTTCTTCGCAAATTCAGATTTTTACAATCTTATTATTGGCAGAATTTATATGTTTGATTAGACTTTTTCATTGTAGTTAGTCAGCTCTATTTGCATTAAATCCTTGACCAATTGTGCAACGAAGATAAAAGTCCTCGCTCTTTTGCTTTCTCGCTACCAAATGGGCAATCTTTTGTAGGAGTTTTCTACTCCCCGTCGAATATGAGTATCTTGGAAGCTGTTTACAAAATATATCACAGAAAGGAGTAACGAAATGAAGGATAATAGTAGAAAGCCTGCTCCGAATAGTACGCCTAATCAAAAGCCAGGTCAAAGACCCGGAAGATTTACGAACGATGGACTGCCTCCAATCGAACGAAGATCGGTAACCCCGAATACTTCAATTGAAATTAGACCACCGAAAAAATCTTAATTTTTCCCATTGTTATCTTTATTGTCATCATTATTTTTCGTTGGCTTTTGGAGATTTAACTCCTCGACAACAAGACCGGACTTAATATCTACATACTTTCGATCAACTTGGTATTCATAATAATCATGAGATTCTTTAAGCTCATGACAACGAACTAGAACAAGAGCGCGTTCCGTCTCAAAAGGACGGGACGCTCTGCCTACTAGACCAACTACTGCAGGCTCTAAAGGTTTATCCATTTTATAGATTTTAACAGGAATAGCTCCCTCAGTTCGTTCTTTGTCTATATTAATAAAAAACTCTTCCCAAACGGTCGCGGCTTCTGACAAAGGAGCTAAACCTAAATTTGTTCTTATGCCGTTCACCCTTTTCCTTTGATAGGGGTAAACAAACTTAGCGTAAACATAACTCATACAATAGCTGATAGGTAAGCTTAAAAAAGAAAACCAGGTTAGAAATTGAAGACTTCCAGATGCTTCTTTCAAAGCGACGAGTGTCCAAATTTGTTTAGCCCCATATACAAAACCAATTCCGTTATATGCCATTAATACAGCAAGAGAAACAGGAAGCCATAGTAACGCCGCTAATGCCCCCATTTCAGTAGGTGAATGCTTCACTACTGGATTAATACCGAATGATTGGACCCAAAAATACATCATTAACCCCGGTAAGAGAAACACAATTGTAGAAATAAAATTTTCCAATAATGCCCACCCCTTTTGTTTGCAATTAATTCTGCATTATTTTTTCCTTTCTATACAATTCGATCTAGGGGAGGTAAACAAAACAGCTGCTCCCTGAAGTACTGCGAAAAAAGATTACTGTCATAAGGTTTACAATGGTAAAGGGGGTAAAGTACCTACCCAGTGCCCCCCTTTTTTTACCCGAAATATTCCAATATACAAATAAACTTGCAATTTCTTCATATAACATAAACTCCCTTTTCTCAAAACGATAAGCGCTTTACCCTTTGCATTATCTTTATGAAAAGGATTCCATCATAAGACTTCAAAGTCATCCAATGAGACTAAATGGTTCAACGTTTTTCATCTTCGTTTTAATACCAACTTAACTTAGCAACAAGGGATAGATACTCATCTGAAATTTGCTTAAACCTATCGTACGAGCCACGAAATAAACCTGACTTTAAAGGAGGCCATTCCTCTTTTAATGCTTCTGCTTCTGCTAAAAGAAGCTTAAACGGACTATCATCAATGCTTCTATGTTTCCATGCAAACCTTCCAGGTGGCCCCCAGAT
Source organism: Paenibacillus puerhi (assembly GCF_009846885.1). Lineage (GTDB taxonomy): Bacteria > Bacillota > Bacilli > Paenibacillales > NBRC-103111 > Paenibacillus_G > Paenibacillus_G puerhi. Next base: position 1,643 of record NZ_WUWM01000018.1, on the reverse strand, counting down.
ACCGTACCCTTGAGTATCGTATAGGTCGGCATACACAAGTGCTTGCAAAATTTCATATTTGTCGAAAATATCCTCATAGCTTTTACCCAAAAAAAATAAATCATCCATTTGGGGCTGCAGCATTTTAAAAAGATATTCACTTCTCGGAACATAGTTCCGTTCATAATCAGGTATAGTTTTGAATGCATCATGTACTTCATTTAATTCAGAAATCGTTGCAAATAAAGCTGCCTGATCCCGACCTCGTCGTTCATTTGCTACTTTTGTCAAAAACAAGGTAGCTAACATTTCGTAATTTTGACTAGCAATGGCCCCAATTCCTCCAGCATACATTGAAATCAAGATTGGATACCAGCGCAACTTTAACCATACAACAAGACCATCGCTAACCCCATTTAGATCAGCCAGTCGAGAAATTGTTTTCCTCAAACAAGGCACATATCTTGAAGTTCCCCAATAGGACACCGCTGCTACCATTTCAATAATATTCTCGGTGATATTTTCATATTTTTTCAGTCGTTCAACAAACTCTTCATTATTAAACTTACTCTGCATTTCAAATTCGTTGCCGTATAACCCAACAGCATGTCTTAATTCTCGGTTAATCAGATCATCCAATTTAATATAATATCGGTCTTCGGACAAGTACTCTTTCACTTCATCAATTATTTTATCTTCATCATGCTGTCGGCCACTATAAACCGGCTGCACGATAATCATTTGGTCAGCTTCTGCACCTCCAGCTTCAACTGCCGTAAGAATGGGCGCTTTAAAGATAAAATCACCGTCGCCGTCAAAATAACCAAAGTGTGGAGTTTGACTAGAATACTGATCTTTCGATACTTTCTCGTAAACGTACGACATGACACCGTTGGCTGTAATTGTCTCATCATGCTGGGCCGCCTTACCTCTAAGGGCTTCAATTAAATGTCCTGTAAAAATCGAATGTCCAGGAATGGGCCCTCCAGCATCTGCGACAACCTCATCAGCCTTTCCAGGCGTCAGTACCTGCCGCGTATACCTTTTTAACATATCTTTTAGAAACCTCGTACTTCCTGGTTGCAGTGATCTCGTTATTGCAAGACCACCATAGCACGCATCCATTATAAATAAAACATGTTTTGCTTGAAACAATTCGGAATTTCTGGTTAGTTCATCCCATCTAATGAAACTTGATATGTCGTCAATCTTCCCATCCACAGGTATTAAATAACCAATCTCGCCTCGTTTCCCTGGAATTGTGTGACCGTGTCCAGCATAGAACACAAAAATTCTATCATCGGCGGCTGTATAACCGTTTGCATGCTTCATGAATTCTCTCAGAATGTTTGCCTTAGTAGCATTTTCATCAAGTAAAAGAACTACATTGTCAGCGGGAAAATCAAATTCTTCGACCAATAAACTTGCTACCGCCTGCGCATCATTGCAAGCAAAACCCAGAGGTCCAACATGTTGGTATTTATTAATTCCAATGACAATCGCCCAGCTATTTAGGGCTTGCTGAACAACTCAATTTATAAAGCGCAATGTGTTAAATCGAAAAAGGGTGAAAAAAACGAAAAAGAGACTCCGAAGTCGCTTCTCCAGATTCATGACTAAGAATTGGATGGCGATTACGGTTAAACTCGTTTGAGCTCCGCGGG
>NZ_WUWM01000017.1 GCF_009846885.1 Paenibacillus puerhi | reverse complement strand
CCGGCTCAAGCAAGCGATGGAGCGAATTCCGCAGTGACCATTCATCTGGCAAGCGGTCTCGGCATTTTTGGCAGCAAGTTTAAGCATTTTTCGCTTGCAAAAAACACCCGTGAATTATCTAATACAACAACAATCTTGCCTTCCGGATATTTGGTTAAAATATCAACCAGGAACCGTTGAAATGCTGCAGCGTCCTGCTGCTCTTCTTCCCGATGGGTAACATACCCTGTTTCATAATGGATGGCCGCGAATAATTTAGCCCCTTCATGTCGTCCATACGTTGGGATCTTACGCTGCTGTCCTTTCAAGAACCAGTTATATTGCAGAGCCAGATAGGCGCGTATCATGGACTCATCTTCAAATAATAGATGTTGAATTTCTCCTGATTTCAGCTGTTCTTTGAGTTCTGGTAATGTTTCTTCGCGAAAATGCTCCTGTTCTTCGGCACTAGCGCGTGTAAGTGTGTAAGTCGCTTTGGTGTAGCTGAACCCTAAACGTTCGAGCATTTTTGAGACGCCACGTTCAGTGAACGTTTCACCAAACTCTCGTTTAATCCACATGGCAATCGTTTTTAAAGTCCAGGTGAACCTCGCTTCAAAACCCACATCGGCAGGTCGTTTGTTCTTGATCGTATCAGCCAATTTTCTTTCCTGCTCATCGGTTAATTTTTTCGGGCCACCAGGTGCATGATCCAGCTCCAGACCAGCAAGACCGTCTTCTTGGTAAGCTTTCCAATAGGTGCTAATCGTCTGATACGTCCGTCCCAAAATCGAGGCAATCTCTGTAAAGGTACGTCCTTCCAAATGCAGGCGTATGGCAAGACACCGTTCGTAGAATCGTGTAGAATTCGTCTCCTTCATTGCAGCTGTAATTGTGTTCCATTCTTCTTGCATGCTCATTTTGTTTCCCGCCCTTTTTGGAATAGTTACTCCCTATTACCCGATTTGGCGGTTATTCAAATTTTGAGTTCATCTTATATAGGATATTTGGTCTCATTTCATGGGTAACTACTTTGATTAGTCTGTTAGTATGGAAGTTAAGGGCATAATAATTAACCAAAAGAACCCATCTATGGCTATACCCAGGAGGGGTTCTTTTTATACTGGAAAAAAACGTTAGTTATCCGAACGAATAAATAAAAAACTTGTTTAATGTTCGGAAAATGCATTGACAATGGGTTTCGCCGCTTTTAGAATGAAGGAAGCAAAAACAAGGAATAACCGTTTCGTATAATTCCGGGAATGGGCCTGGAAGTCTCTACGAGATCACCGTAAATGATCTGGCTACGAACAAGAAGACACGCTTCGCGGAAAGTCCGCAGAGCGTGGTTTCTCGTGAGCCCGGACCGTCAGGTACTCGGGTTCTTCGTCGTTGTTCTGAAAACACTCTTATCGAGGGGGATTTTGGAAAAATGGATCGTTTTTTTAAGCTGAAGGAGCATGGCACGACGGTGCGGACCGAAGTGATGGCCGGCCTGACCACGTTCATGACGATGGCGTATATTTTGGCCGTCAATCCGAACATTCTCAGCGCATTCGGCTCGGGTGCCACCGGCATGGACTGGACGGCCGTGTTTCTGGCTACAGCTATCGCGGCAGGCGTCGTGACGATCTGTATGGGTCTGTTTGTCAACTTTCCTGTGGCGCTCGCGCCGGGGATGGGCTTGAATGCTTATTTTGCAACGGTGATCCTGGCTTCCAACGGGTCATTTACGTATCAAATGGCGTTAACCGCCGTATTTATTTCGGGGATCATCTTTATCCTGCTGACGGTGACCAAGATTCGGCAAATGCTGATCGTCGCCGTACCGGACAGCTTGAAACACGCGATTACCGTCGGGATCGGGTTGTTTATCACCATCATCGGTCTGAAGAACAGCGGCCTGCTGACGGTTGCGGTGGAACTTGCCAATGATGTGCCGAAGGGCAAGTATACGGACCTGCTTTCGTTCGAAACGGTGTTCCATATCGGCAGTATGCATAATGTGAATGTACTCTTGACCGTAATCGGCCTGGCGTTTATCTCGATTCTGATGGTGCTGCGCGTGCGCGGCGCGATTCTGTTCGGTATTTTGCTGACGACGCTGGTCGGCATCTTCATGAATAACCCGGACGGCTCACCGGTCGTCAATCTGGCGAATTTGACCAGCAATCAGACGACCTGGATACCGGATCTGAGCAAGCTGGCCTTTATGGAATTCGACTTTGCCGGCGTGTTGAATGCGGGGATCATTTCCGTCGTGCTTACGTTCACATTCGTTGAATTATTCGATACGTTCGGTACGCTGGTCGGTACGGCAAACCGTGCCGGTCTGATGAAAAATGAAGCCGAAGGCCGCAAGCGCGTCGGTAAAGCGATGATGGTTGACGCGATCGGCGTCAGCGGCGGCGCTATGCTTGGGACAAGCACGGTAACGGCATTCGTCGAAAGCTCCGCCGGTATTGCAGAGGGCGGACGCACGGGCTTGACGGCGGTTACGACCGGCGTTTGCTTCCTGCTTGCGATCTTCCTCGCGCCTCTGGCGGCGCTCGTTCCAGGTGCAGCTACGGCGGCGGCTCTGGTCGTAGTCGGCGTGCTAATGATGCAGTCGGTGAAGGAGATTGACTTTTCGGATCTGGTGTACGGCATCCCGGCGTTTTTCATCGTAGCGTTCATGCCGTTTACTTACAATATCGCCAACGGTATTTCGTTCGGTATCGTGAGCTATGTCGTTCTGGCGACGGCTGCCCGTCTCGGCGGCAAGGGCAAGTACAAGGTACACTGGCTGATGTGGGTGCTCGCGGTGCTGATCGTGCTGCGCTACATCTTTATTGCGGAGTAAGGTTGAGGCGAACGCCTGGTTTTCTTCAAAATGGTTCGACTTCTGTGCATATTCTCATGTTCTCAAGGCTTCGGTGTCCGGCATGTTCGGGCATCGGGGCTTTTTTTATTGCCTTTCGGTTCTACAATACGTATAATGAAAAACGACTTGTAGAAACGAAGGGAAGGGAATGGTCCTTATGCAAATTACCAAAGCGGAAATGGAGATTATGCAAGTCGTATGGAATAGCGGAAAAAAGATGACGACCAAGGAAATCGCTGAGCAATTGCCCGACAAAAAAATTACGACGCTTCTCACCTTGGCTGGAAGATTGATAGACAAGGGAGCTCTGCACTCCGTCAAGCTCGGACGCTCCCACGCTCATGAATATTGGGCGGCCATAAGCGAGCATGAATACCAAAAAATCCAAACTCAGAGCTTTGTACGTTCCATTCATAACGGCTCTGCCAAAAGTCTGATCAGTGCCTTGTTCCAGGACGAGAATCTGACTAAAAAGGATATCGACGAGCTCCGTGAATTCATTAATCGGGAGGCCGATTCTCGTGATTAAATGGCTGCTAATGACGTCCCTGGCCGGCAGTATCGCCAGCCTTGGTCTCATACTTCTTAAAACGAAGCTTGCCTCAGCCTGCGGCGGACGCTCGTATTATTACGTCTGTGTGTCGGCCTTGCTGCTGTTCCTTGTGCCGCTCCATGTCCAGGTGCCTACCCTTTATCCTCACTCCCTGATTCCGGAACCCGGTGTAGCTTCAGTTACCGCCAATCCGGCCGCTGCCGAAGAGACGAAAGCCCTGGGGCCGCCTGTACCTTCCGGCGAAGGGCGCCGGGCGGCCGAAACTGGCCCTTCTCTCGTTCTATCTGCCGAAGCTTGGATCCTTGGGATCTGGGTCAGCGGTTTTGTCGCCATGCTGTGCCTTTACTTCTTCACTTACTTCCGATTCAAGCGCAAGGCGCTTCAAGGCATCCTTATCGACAAGGCGGGAGGTCTGAATGTGCTGGCCAGCCATAACGTGCACTCGCCTATGCTGATCGGATTCTTTAAGCCCCACATTGTATTTCCCATGACGCGCATGAGCATGGAGGATTACGAGCTTGCGTTAAAGCATGAATTGATTCATCACAAGCAGAAGGACGCTTGGCTCAAGCTATTTGCGGTGCTCGTGAACTGCCTGCACTGGTTCAATCCGCTATCTTATTTGGCTTTGGCCAATATAAGCGAGGCCTGCGAATACTCCGTGGATGAGGCGTTGTCCAAAACGATGGAGCCCACGGACAAGAAGCGTTATAGCGAAATGATACTGCATTTTGCTTCCCAGGCTTCTCCAGCCTTCAACAGCGGCCTGGGTCAGCCGAAGAAGCAGCTGTACCGAAGATTTAAGCTGATTATGAGCCGGAATAAAGGCAGAGGTCAGGCGCTCGCCGGTATCGTGACCGCCTTCATGATCATGGTCGTATCCCTTTTCTCATCTTCCGTGGTATTTGCGAAAGCGCCCCAACCGATAACGGAGTACAGCGGAGGAATAAAGACCTACTACAATGTAAAAGATACGCTGGAAGAAAATATACAATCCGCACTGGGACAAACCGGAATGGGCGTTTTTGCTGCAGATCTGTATATCGATGAATATGGGCTGAAGCTTGATTCCTTTAACCGCGCAGAACCTTCCTACAAGGTCGGCATCCGGTGGAAGGACAAAAACGACGCATCCGTTGCCGGCATGATCAAGCAAACCTTTTCCGTGCAGGATCGGACGGTAACTGTCGCTTTCGCCGAGCAGGCAGCAGCCTATAAAGACGATAACGTCATTAAAAAAATGGTTACGAACCAAATTGAATTTGAACTGAAATACGCGAGCAAGAGATTTAATTATGATCACACAGCGTTTATCGACGAGCTTATCCGGCGGGGAGTTTATGTGATTGATGAAATCCTATCCCCCAAGGAATTTACATTCCATCTATCTCAAAATCCAAACGACGATATTACCGGCTACAAGCAGCTAACGGCCTATGACAAGAAAGCGAAAATTACGGATATTTTCAATAACAGCGTGAAGCTCCCGGGATCTGTAAGTGACCGAATAACGGACGGTTCTGAGGGAGTTCAGCTCGGAAAAGCCTTTGTCATCCCAAGCGGAGAAACCTTAGCTCTCGATGTCAAAGAAACGACGGACGTTTCGCCAACCATTAGCCTGGCCGTTATAGACGAGGCAACAGGCGAAGCGGTTTACTGGAATCCGGCGGCACGAAGCGGTATTCGGTCTATCTTCACGCCCGGGGAAGCCAACGCGAACCGTTCGTTCAAGATCGTGGCAAGCGGAGAAGAGGAAGATGTGGCGAGAATCGAAATTTTCACTTATAAAAGTGGAATAGAGGAAACTCAATTGTCTCCAGGCAGCTTGCCTCGAGCCAACTTGCGTCCAGTCATTCTGCGACAACAAGTCCGATAACTAGTCTGTTGACATTTCCAATTGCCCGACATATAATAACTAACAAATCAAAACGCAACGAACGGGAACAGTAACCGGCAACCTATTCAGAGAGCTGCGGCATGGTGCGACGCAGTATAGGGAAAGCGGCGAAGCTCACCCGGGAGCGGCCAGACTGATGGTCCTGCGCGCAGCGCTGCACGTGTTACGAGGACAGCAGGTTTGGACGGTTCGCTACCGTGATCAGGCCTTGAGCGGACTTTGTTCTAGCCCTTGCGGCGGATAAGAACAGAGTCAACAAGAGTGGTACCGCGATGGGAACAGCCTGTCGTCTCTTATCCAAGAGACGGCGGGCTTTTTTGATGTTCTGCGGCCGCCTCGCTCGACAACTGCATAGAGTAAACGCTAAGAACGGGAACAGTAAGCGATATTCGCCTGGACAGAGAGCTGCGGGGTGGTGCGACGCAGCAGGGGAATCGTCTGAAGCTCGCCCGGGAGCGGCGGAATTGACGGAGCATACACGCGAAGTTCGAAAGGCCAGAGTAATTCTGGCGGGCGATCACGACCTATGACCCAGATTCCGACGGAGCAGTCTCCGTCATCAACGTTCAAGCGGGATTGGCCTCACGACAGTAGTGCACGACTGTTAAGAGTGCGAATCCAAGAAGAGTGGTACCGCGGCATTGGCCTGAATCAGCCTGTCGTCTCTTATTCCAAGAGAGGCGGGCTTTTTTTGTTAGCGAAAATAGGATGCGACATGCGATCAGAATAGAATGCAAACCCAATTCGAGGAGGATTGTTCATTATGGAACAAGCACAAAATCAAGCTAAAGTCTACAGACCCATCACGATTTTCGATACGACGCTGAGGGACGGCGAGCAGGCGCCGGGCGCAACCTTGACGCCTGCCCAGAAGATCGTTATTGCCCGACAGCTCGCGAAGCTGGGCGTGGATGTGATCGAGCCGGGCTTTCCAATCTCCAGTCCCGGCGACTTTGCCGCCGTTCAGCAGATTTCCCGCGAGCTGCAGAACATAGAGATTTGCGGCTTCGCCCGCGCGGTCAAGGCCGATATCGATGCGGCGGTGAAGGCGACGCAGGACGCAGGCCGGCGCAGGCTGCATATGTTCCTCTCCTCGTCGAACATTCATTTGGATTTCCAACTGAAAAAATCTCGCGAGCAGGTCGTGGCGCTGGCCCGGGAAATGGTAGCTTACGGCAGACAGTTTGTCGACGAGTTCGAGTTTTCCCCGATGGATGCCACGCGGACCGGTGATGAATTTCTGTTTGAGGTGATCGAGGCCGTCATCGAGGAAGGGGCTACGATTATCAACATACCGGATACGGTCGGCTACGCGCTGCCGGAGGAATACGGCGCCATGTTTACTCGCGTGATGCAGAACGTCCGCGGCTCAGATCGGGTCAAGTTCAGTGCTCACTGTCACAACGATCTGGGCCTGGCGGTAGCGAACAGTCTGGCGGCGATCCAGGCTGGGGTCAGCCAGGTAGAGGTTACGGTGAACGGAGTCGGGGAGCGCGCAGGGAACTGTTCTCTGGAGGAGCTGGTCATGGCGCTGGAGACGAGAAAAAGCGCGATGCAAGCCGAGACGGGAGTGCAACCGGAGCATATTTTCGCGACAAGCCAGATGGTCAGCCGCGCGATGAGCTTCCCAATTGCGTTCAATAAACCGATCGTCGGCCGTAATGCCTTTCAGCATGAAGCGGGCATTCATCAGGACGGTTTGCTGAAAAATCGCAATACGTATGAAATCATGGACCCCGAGGCGCTGGGCATCCCCCGCAGCATGATTATTCTCGGCAAGCATTCCGGACGGCATGCGATCAAGCACCGGGTCAGCGAGCTGGGCGTTGAGCTCGATGCGGAGCAAATGGAAAGCTTCTACGCTTCCTTCAAGGACATGGCTGACCGGCAGAAGGTTGTGCATGACCATCAGCTGCTGGAGCTGGTAGGGGCAACGGTGAACCGGGTGCTCGAGCCGTTCGCGCTGACTTCCGTTCAGGTGGTGACGGGAGATGCGGGACATCGTGTCGCCTCATGCACGATTCGGGACGAAGCCGCAGGCCAGGAGAAGGTGTGCTTCGGGACGGGGGACGGTCCGGTGGAAGCTGTAGTTTCGGGCATTAAGCAGGCATTGCCGTTCGAGGCGGAATTTGCCGACCTGGAGCTGTACTCATTGTCCTCGGGAGAAGAGGCGAGCGGAGAAGCGATCGTGACGGTACTCGCTCATGGCCAGTCGTATCGCGGCGTTTCGGCGCAAAGGGACATCATTCTTGCGGCTGCGCATGCGTTCATGGCCGCTTGCAATCAGGCGGCGCGGGACTTTGAGCAGCAAGGGTTAACGGAGACCGGGGAGCTTCGGAAATCGACAGAGGCTGAGGTTCGAACTTCCTAAAATACAAGCAATAAACAAGCAAGGGCTGTGGACAAAAGTTATCCACAGCCCTTGTGTATAATGTGGACAACTGAAAAAAAGCGCCTAAAATAAAGGAAACGGACAAACCATTTATTAGACCGATAACTGAATAACTTTTTGGACAAAAACCTGTGGATAATGTGCATAACTCTGTGGATGGTTTGAAAAATGCCGATTTTTCTAGGGAAAGTGACATTTTTTTCTGGGGATAAGGTTGTGGATATAGGAATCCTCCCCCTTGTGTTATACACATGCTGGATATTAACCTTTGAACTGGGAAAAGTATGAAAGATATGGCGTTTCTTCCTTGCAGCAGTCAGTCCCCCGATGCCCGAAATGAGGATAGTTATGTACAGTGGATATCTTATTTATACCCTTTACCGCCTAACGGTAAAACGATGGATTTGCCTGGGACTTGTAGCGATTCTGGTGCAGGGAGCCTACGCTTCTGTAACGGTTAGCGCCCAGCGGGAGGAAAAAGCGGAAATAGCTCCCCAACGAGCGGTCGGAGGCGAAGAAAGTTCGCCTGAGGTAACAAAGGGCGGACCGCAAGAGCTTCTCGATGGCGAGGATCACTCGGATGATGTATCCGGCGGCCAGGAGCTTGCGGCCGGAGCAGGTCAGACGGGAATGGTAGGCAGCTCGAAGGCATTGGCCCGTTCGACGGACAGCATCGTCCATGTTACGGTGATCTCGCTGCCGGGCTTGTCCTTTCTGGAACTGGAGCCTGAAAGGCTGGCAGCATATCCCGCTTTGCGGAGTCTCGCAAGGGATAGTGATGCGGGGGCGATGAATGTGAGGCTGGCGTCCAAAGGGATAGCGTCTGTCTACGCTACGTGGGGAGCCGGCTCTCCGGCTGATGCGAAGGAGGCGGACGCCGGGAATGGAAAGCGGTTAGCCCCTCCTGGATTTCTCTGGCCGATCCCGCTACTGGGGTCCGCTGTTCGCCCCGAACCTCCGGCTGCTTTCGCCAGCCTAAGTTTACCGCATGTCTCAGGCCGAATAGTCAGCGAGGAGGCTGACGGCCGCAGCTCCTGGACAATTCCAGGCATAGGTCGTCTGAGGGCACGGAATAAACGGGGAGGATATGAAGCCGCGCCTGGCAAGCTGGGGGAGCTGCTGAAAGGGGCAGGGATCCAGACCGGGATCTGGCGTCTGGAAGAGACGCCGATCGCAGGCGCAGTCGGGAAGCCCGCCAAGTCTTTTGCAGCGGCGCTGATGCTGATGGACGGACAAGGGAACGTGTCCGACGGCAGATATGCGCGGCTCGGGGAAGTGAACCCGCAGCTGCAGAGCAGCTGGAGCCGGACGGCTGAGGCGTCTCGTATCCCGGAGGAGGCGAATGGATATGTGCCGAGGGGTACGCTGAATGTATGGGAGTACGACGGGATCTCCCGAGCCTATGCTAGCAGGAGCCAACAGGGGGAGGAGGCTTTCCGCTCCAGACTGAACGCTGCATGGAACCAGGCTGACCGTCTGGTAGCCCAGGTCCGATCCGCTTCCGTCATACGGAGCCGGCAGCAGCCCGAGGAACGATTCGTGATCTGGCTTCTTAGTCCGGAGCCGAATCCGGATGCGGTTCGGAAAAAAAAGCTGCTGACGCCGGTGCTGCGCTGGGACCCGGATCGGTCAGCTCCAGCAGTTGGCACTGCGGTGGGGGTACCCGGCCTGTTAAGCTCGGCCACAACCTACCGGGAGGGAATCGTCGCCGCCGTGGACGTAGCCCCGACTTTACTGGCGGAGTTCGGGCTTGCCGAATCCAGCTGGATGATCGGGCAGCCGATCCGCCGCCTTCTCCCTATAGTCAATACACGGCAGCCGGGCGTCGTCTTGTCCAAGACGGTGAAGGAAGCCAAGGAGCCGCTGCCGCGGCTGCTGGAGGAGATCGACAGGCTGAGCGGCATTTACAGGCTTAGGCCGCCGCTGTTATATGGACTTGCGGTTTATGAGATTTCCATCATGCTTCTGGGGCTGGGAGCCGGGGCCATATGGATCGCGCTGGGCTGGAACCGGGGTTGGCTCAGGGGATTAAGCTTGCTGCTGCAGTCGATCCTCTGGGCTCCGGCTATCCTGGTGGGGATGGGCTGGGCTTGGGGCAGTCCCGCGCGTTGGATGCTGATATCCGTGCTGATAGCGGCTATTGGAGCGGCAGGCTGGCGAGGGAGCCGGATATCCGTCGGCCCCCGGTCTGCCCTGGTATGGATCATGGCGCTCACCGGGACCGGTGTCTCGCTGCTGATTATGGGGGACGGATGGTCCGGCTCCTCTATGATGAAGCGATCAGTGCTCGGTTACGATGCGATGATCGGCGCGCGATATTACGGCATCGGCAACGAATGCATGGGCGTGCTGCTGGGCGCTTCGCTGCTGGGGCTGAGCGCCTGGCTTGAGCTGATGCACGGCCGTCGCCGACGGAATCAACGGCGCCTGGGTCCGGTGGGTCCGGCGAAGCTGGCGCCAGCCTGCCCCGCGCCGGTCGCCCCTGCGCCGCCCGGCTGGCGCGCGGCCTGGCCCGCCTTGGCCGTCGGCAGCCTGACGGCCGGGGCGCTCGCGGCGCCTGCCGTCGGCGCCAATGCCGGCGGCGCGCTGGCGGCGGCCGCCGCCTTCGGCGTGCTGGCTGCGCGCCTCGCCGCTGGCGGGCCGCTGCGCTGGCGCCGCCTCAGCCTGGCGCTGGCGGTGCCGGTGGCCGCCGCGCTGGCAGGGCTGTGGCTGCTGAACGCCGCCGCTCCCCCCGCCCCGGCGGGGGGGAGCGGCTCTGCCGCAGCCGCGATAGCCTCCGCCGCCGAGCCGGGCGGCGGCAGCCTGCGGGCCGATGCGGGTGCCGGACACAGCACCCACATCGGCCGGGCGTTCGCGTCCCTGCGGCAGGGGCGCTGGGACCACATCGGCGCCATGGTCACGCGCAAGCTGGCGATGAACGTGCATTTGCTCCAGGTGTCCGCCTGGAGCGAGGTGCTGCTGACCGGCCTGTTCGTGATGGCCGCTCTGGTGCTGCGCCCGAAGGGCAGGCTTCGGGCTTGGGAGAGGCGCTACCCGTTCCTGATGCACGGCTGCTATGCCAATGTGCTCGGCTCGTTCGCCGCGCTCGCGCTGAATGACTCGGGCATCGTGGCCGCTGCGGCGATGATCGTGTACAGCTGTGTCCCGCTGCTGCTGCTGCGGCTGCAGGAGGGGGGCGCTTAAAGCGGGGACGGGGCCGCGGTACGAGCGCAGGCGCGACGCAGCGAATCCGTACCGCGGTTTCCCTCTAGGCTGCTGGGTTGTCGGCGCAGAGGCAGCTGACGCTAGACGATACGGCAGCCGGGCGCGCAGGGGCTGAGTGCGAAGCCGGCTGGTGAGTGCGGGTGCTTGCCGCCTGACCCAACCGCTCGGACATGAATTTTCGCTGCCGCCGCATGTTCTTAGAGGGTACTGGTACCGGATTTGCCAGGACCTGCAGGGCTAGCTTTCTTGCATAAAAAGGGGCCGTCCCTGAGCATCATCTTTCGATGACGCTGGGACAGCCCCTTTTGCAGCTCTATTCCGCCAGCTGCTCCCACTGCTCATAGCAGGAAGCCAGCTCGCTTCGTTTGCTTTCGATCAGCCCATTCTTTTCCTGGACGATCACATAATTATTGAAAACCTCAGGAAGCGCAAGCTCCTCCTCAAGCTCCGAGATGTCCGTCTCCAGTTGCGCAATCTGCGCCTCGAGCTGCTCCAGCTTACGCTGACGGCTCCGCTCCTCGCGCTTCGCAAGCTTCGTCGATTCGTACGGATTAGCAGGCACGCTCGGACCACCTGCACCGGCATGCGAGTCCGTCCCCTTCGCCGGTCCGTTCCCGGAAGTCGTGCGCTTGGCTGCCTCCTGGGCGAGCCGCTCCTGTTCGATCTCGGCAAGCTCTTGCTTCTTCTCGACATAATCGTCGTAGTTGCCGAGGTAGGAAGTGACTCCGTCCGGGGCAAGCTCCAGCATGCTCTCGGCCATTTTGTTCAGGAAATAACGGTCATGGGAGATGAAAAGCAGGGTGCCCTCATAATCGATCAAGGCCGATTCCAGCACTTCCTTCGAATACAAATCGAGATGGTTGGTAGGCTCGTCCAAAATCAGGACATTCGCTTTGAGCAGCATCAGCTTGGCGAGGGAAACCCGGGCCTTCTCGCCGCCGCTGAGCGAGGCAATTTTCTTGAAAACGTCCTCGCCGCTGAACAGAAAGCTGCCAAGCACGGTCCGCACCCGTCCCTCTTCGAGATGGGGGAACGCATTCCATACCTCCTCCAGCACCGTATGATTCGGATTCAGGCCGGTCTGCTCCTGATCGTAGTAGGCGATCTTCACATTCGCGCCCCAGTTATACGTGCCCCGGTCCTGGTTATGCTGGCCGATCAGCGTGCGCAGCAGCGTTGTTTTGCCTATGCCGTTCGGGCCGATCAGAGCAGCCGTATCGCCGCGGCGAAGCTGGAACGAGACGCCCTGCACGAGCGGGTTGCGTCCATCGTAGGACACGGACAAGCCCCGCACATCCAGAACCTCGCGGCCGCTCGGCACCTCGACCTCGAAGGAGAAGCTGGCCCGCTTCAGATCGCCGAGCGGCTTGTCCAGCCTGTCCATTTTCTCCAAGGCCTTGCGCCGGCTTTGGGCCCGCTTGGTCGTGGAGGCGCGCGTAATGTTGCGCTGGACGAAGTCCTCCATCTTGGAGATTTCCTCCTGCTGCTTTTCGAATTGCTTGAGCTCGATCTCGTAGTTCGCCTGCTTCAGCTCGATATAGCGCGAGTAATTGCCCGTGTACCGTTTGGAGGAGGTCCGCTCGATCTCGTAAATGGCGTCGACCAGAGCATCCAGAAAATACCGGTCATGCGAGACAACCAGGATCGCGCCCGGATAGGAGCGCAAATACTGCTCCAGCCAGGTCAATGTCGGGATATCCAAATGGTTGGTAGGCTCATCCAGCAGCAGCAGGTCGGGCGCTTCCAGCAGCATTTTGGCCAGTGCCAGCCTTGTTTTCTGGCCTCCGCTGAGCGCTTGTACGGGAGTGGCCGGGTCCATGTGGCCGAAGCCCATGCCGTTCAGCACGCCGCGGACCTTGGCCTCGACCTCGTAGCCGCCGGAGGCGCGGAACGCATCGGACAGCTCGGCGTAGCGGCGCATGGTATCCTCGGTTTTTTTGTCATCCGCCAGCACCTCGGGATCGGCCATGCGCGCTTCTAAGCGCCGCAGCTCCAGCTCCGTCTCTAGTACGCCCGCGAACACGCCGAGCAGCTCGTTCCATATCGAACGGTCCGAGGAAAGTCCCGAATTTTGCTTCAGATAACCGATCTTCGTTTCCTTAGCCTTGAATATATTTCCCTGGTCGTAAGACAGCTCGCCTGCGATGATCTGCAGCAGGGTAGACTTGCCGGCCCCGTTGACTCCGACCAGCCCGATCCGCTCCCGCGCTTCGATCTGCAGCGATATATGAGAGAGCACGCTGGTGACGCCGTAGCTCTTGGCGATGCCGCTAACTTGCAAAAGCATAATAAAAAAGCCTCCCTGATGCGTCAAGGTTAGACGTGCAGCCCGTCAGAACCTTCGACAGCGGGTTCCGAGAGAGCCTGCACCTAGTAGATGGTCTAAGTGTAGCACAACTGAAAGGATATTTCGATTTCGATCGATAATCGCATAGATGCTGGAGCAGGGCGCGCTGCTTTGTCCAAGGGTTTCGCGGTTCTCCCTAAACGTGTCGCTACCTATAATATTTGGGAGGCGATCGGTCAGTCCGGGCTGATGATAATCCGCCGGACATAGTCGCAAGGGCTTGCTCGAGGGACAGGGGCTTGGGCGCTGCCGGAAGACTTCTAAACGGCATCGTTCCGTCCGCTGTTGCACGCACCTGGCGCGGGGCTTAATCAACCGGTTGGCCGTGTCCGCCTATGCCGTCTTTCCGCTCCCGCCGCGACAGCGGGAAGGCCGAGGATTCCGGCGAAGCTTTTTTTTATTGATTATTTATTGTAAACTGATGAAAATGGAGTATGGATTTGCAAAAGGAAACTTGTTATTTGCCTGCAAAGTATTTATCGCTTCGTGAAAAGAGGCCGTTCCCATGAATATTAAAGAGAAAAAAATTGAACTGAGGCGGCAAGCCGAGGCGGTACGTTCCGATATTGGCGAGGACGAACGCCGGCGCAAGTCTGAGGAAATCAGCCGCAAGCTGATCGCAAGGCTGGAGGAAATCATGCGTCCCGACCCCTCGGTCCGGCGCAAGCCCACCTTGTTCGCTTATATGCCTGTCAAAACTGAGGTTGACGTGACCGCCGTACTAGAGGCTTGCTGGAAGCGTCCGTGGCGCGTTGTCGTACCGAAGGTCGTCCATGCTCATAAGCAGCTCAAGCTGTACGAGATCAAGTCTCATGCCGATCTGGAGCGCGGAGCCTGGGGCATCCGCGAGCCCGTAGCCAAGGCGCCGCAGCTATTCGACATCCGGCAGATCGATGTGGCGCTCGTGCCCGGTCTTTCCTTCGATCTGAAGATGGGCCGGCTTGGCTATGGCGGGGGCTTCTACGACCGGTTCATGCAGCAGTACGTACGGACAGGCCTGCCTAAGCCTTATATCGTCGCGGCTGCGTTCGAGGAGCAGATTATTGACGAGGTGCCGATGGGGCTGTTCGACTTCCGGATTAACGAGCTGGTTACCGACAAGCGGCGCATTCTGGAAGGAGGCGTCGAGATCTGATGACAGATGCCGGACACGGATTGGACGATCAGCAGCAGGCCGAAGGGCCCCGGCTGACCCATTTCAACGAGCAGGGGCGGGCGAATATGGTCGACATCACGGGGAAGCAGGAAACATCCCGCTCGGCGACCGCGCGGACGACCGTGACGATGCAGCCGTCGACCCTGGAGCGGATCCGGCTTGGCCGGATCGGCAAGGGCGATGTATTGGCCGTGGCGCAGGTGGCGGCTGTGATGGCGGCCAAAAAGACGTCGGACTGGATTCCGATGTGCCATCCTTTATCCCTGACCGGCGTCGATGTGGTTTTTAGCGATAACGACAGCGATGAGCTGTATATCGAAGCGACCGTCAGGACCAAAGGGCAGACCGGTGTCGAGATGGAGGCGCTGACAGCCGTATCCGCTGCCGCTCTGACCGTCTATGATATGTGCAAAGCGCTTGAGAAGTCGATGCAGATCGGACCGACGCTGCTGCTGGCCAAATCTGGCGGCAAGAGCGGCGATTATAAGCATCAGACGCCAGAGGGTTAGGACGATAGGAATTCAATCGGGGAGGAGTAGGCTTTATGCGCTGGAAAGTGGCGATATTGACCGCAAGCGACCGAGGGTCGCGCGGAGAACGGGAAGACACTAGTGCACAGGTTATTCGGGAATTGATCGAGGAAGAAATGCATGGCGAAATTATCGAGTATCGGATCGTGCCGGATGAGAAGGACGAGATCATGGCAGCCTTGATCGAAATGACCGATTACTTCAAAGCCGATCTCATTCTGACAACAGGCGGTACAGGTCTAGCCGTACGCGATGTCACCCCTGAGGCTACGCTGGAGGTTATCGAAAGACAGGTTCCGGGTCTTGCTGAGGCCATGCGCCTGTATTCCATGCAGAAGACGCGCCGCGCGATGCTGTCCCGGGCCATCTGCGGGATCCGGGGCCGCTCGCTGATCGTCAATCTGCCCGGCAGTCCCAAGGGCGTGTCGGAGAACCTATCCGCCATCATGGACCAGCTTCCTCATGCGCTGGCTATCTTGTCCGGACGCGAGGGGGGCCATGGGGATGAAGCCTGAGGGCATGCTGGAGGAAGTGGCCGTCGAGCAGGCGGTCGGACTCGTGCTGGCTCATGACCTTACGCAGATTCTCCCCGGGGAGTTCAAGGGAAGGCTGTTCAGAAAAGGCCATGTCATCCGAGAGGAGGATATCCCGGCTCTGCTCAGCATCGGCAAGGAGCATATCTATACGCTTCGGCTTCAGTCTGGCTATCTGCATGAAGACGAAGCCGCCCAGAGGCTCGCCCAAGTCGCGCGAGGCGCACAAGGGGCACCTTGGGCGAACGTGGAGCTCACTTCTCCCCATGAAGGCAAAATCACCCTCAAATCGACCATCCACGGACTGGTCAAGATCGATAAGGAACGGATCGACCGGATCAACGGATTGGATCAAGTTATCATGTCGACGATCCGTTCGAATACGGTCGTAAAGCCCGGTCAGCCCTTAATGGGCACCCGGGTGATCCCGCTTGTGATCGAGGAGCGGCGCATCGCGGAAGCCGAGGAGATTGCGGCTTCTTCGCCCATCCCTCTGATCGGAGTTAAGCCGTTCCGACGCTTGCGGGTCGGACTGATTACGACGGGAAGCGAAGTGTTCAAGGGGCGCATTACCGATAAATTCGGCCCGGTCGTCAGGAGCAAAGTGGAAGCGCTGGGCTCGGAAATCATCGATCAGCGGCTTGCGCCCGACGACAGCGCGGTGATTATTGCGGAAATCCGGCGATTCCTGCGGGAGGACCGTGCGGACCTGATCCTGCTTACGGGCGGGATGTCGGTCGATCCCGATGACAGGACGCCGGGTGCGATCAAGCAGGCGGGCACGGATATTGTGAGTTATGGAACTCCGATGCTGCCGGGCTCGATGCTGCTTGTCGGGTATTTGGAGGGCGTGCCTGTCATGGGCTTGCCGGGCTGCGTCATGCATGATCCGTACACCTCGTTCGATGTGCTGCTGCCGCGCATATGCGCCGGCGAGACCATCGTCCGCCAGGATATTACCGAGCTAGGATACGGAGGCTTGCAGGGCTGCTAGCCTAACTTTACAGGAAGGGTTGAGAGGCTGCATGCTAGGCAACATCGGAACGTCCGAATTTATATTGATAGCGGTTGTCGCCCTCATCGTGTTCGGGCCGGCCAAGCTGCCGGAGATTGGCCGTACCTTGGGCAAAACGATTCGTGAGTTCAAGCAGGGCGCCCGTGAACTGCTGAACGACGAACCGTCGAGGCCGGAGCGCAAGGATGTAACTCCCGAGAGCCGTCCCGCTCCGGCTCCTGCCGGGGAGCAGTCCGCCGCTCTGGCGTCCGAATCGAAAGCGGCCCCCCCTGTCCCGGACCCGGATGTCTCGGGCGGGAAGGGCCCTGAAGAAACGCAGCTTGTACCTGACGGAGCGGTGAATGCCGAATCCGCAGACCAAGCAGCGGGGGAGGCCCCGAGCCTCGCGTCGGTGCCGGGACCTGACCCGGTAGGCGGCCTTGTGGCGCCTCTACCGGACCTGGGGACGCCCGGCGCCGGCGGTACCGGCGAAGCGGGGAAGGCATCTCGCAGCAACCCCCGAAGATTGCCGGATTAGGTCCTGACTAGGAAGGGCAGGTGAGCGTGTTGCAGGACGAAGGCATGACCTTAGTTGAACATTTGACAGAGCTGCGCAAACGGATTATTTGGATCGCTGTCGTCCTCATCGTGGGGATGGCGATCGGATTATTCACGGCCAATCCTCTGATCACCTTTTTGAAGTCGGTTCCTCCCGCGAGCGAGATTAACTGGAATGCTTTTTCCCCGTGGGATCCGCTTAAGATGTATATGAACTTTGCACTCGTAACGGGACTTCTTATTACGCTCCCCTTTACTCTTTACCAGCTGTGGTCGTTTCTGAAGCCGGGACTGCGCGAAGTGGAGCAGAAGGCTTCTTTGTTATACGTGCCTTTCGCCTTTATCATGTTTATACTGGGGCTGGCCTTCGGATATTTCATCGTGTTTCAGATGGCCTTCCTGTTTACGACCTCCATCGCCAAAAGCCTGGAGCTGAGCGAGACCTATGGGATAGCTCAATACTTCAGCTTTATGTTCAATATTATTTTGCCGATTGCGCTCGTGTTCGAGCTGCCGATCGTCGTGATGTTTCTGACGAAAATACGGCTGCTCAATCCGAAGCTGCTGCGCAAAGTACGCCGATATGCCTACTTGATACTAGTCGTCATCTCCACCATGATTACGCCGCCGGATGCGATATCGGCGATCGTCGTGGCGGTACCGATGATTATTTTATACGAGTTCAGCGTCTACTTGTCAGCGGGCATTTACCGCAAACAGCAGCTTCAGGACGAAGCATGGGAGAAGGAGAGCATGGCGGAGCCTGTCGAATGACAGGCTTTTTTCGCTGGTCCGGCATCTGGACAACGGGAATTTCCGCGAGAAACCGGGAGTTTTTCGGAAACAATGCCGGAGTTCACGGCGAAGCTGTCTTTCCCCTCGGAGGGACTCAGATTCCGGCCCGGGACAGGTATATTCGGCAGGTGCCGCGGAGACAATGGGGAAGGTATGAAAAAGTTGTAAAACCACTTGCAAATTTATTGTGAAGTGGTTATCATAAATAGTGTTGTTAGCACTTGAGACATATGAGTGCTAAACCAAACTCAGTACCACATTTTAAAGGAGGCATTTTCTCATGATCAAACCGTTGGGTGATCGCGTAGTTATCGAAGCCATCGCTAAGGAGGAAACGACCGCATCCGGTATCGTACTGCCTGACACGGCGAAGGAAAAGCCGCAAGAAGGTAAAGTCGTAGCAGTCGGCAGCGGTACACTCAAGGACGGCGAACGCGTAGCGCTCGAATTGAAGGAAGGCGACCGCGTTATTTTCTCCAAATACGCCGGTACCGAAGTGAAGTTCGAAGGCCGCGATTTGCTGATCATGCGCGAAAGCGACGTACTTGCCGTTCTGGCTTAAGTCACTTCGCCGCCCCATACTTAAGCTTGGGCAGCATCCATACTTAGGAATATCCGAACGTTGTTCAACATAAACAATATCCAATCGGGAGGGTTCATTCATGGCTAAAGACATTAAATTCAGTGAAGAAGCTCGCCGTTCGATGCTTCGCGGCGTTGACGCTTTGGCGAATGCCGTTAAAGTTACACTCGGTCCTAAAGGCCGCAACGTAGTTCTTGAGAAAAAATTCGGCAGCCCGCTGATCACCAATGACGGCGTAACGATCGCTAAGGAAATCGAGCTGGAAGACGCATTCGAAAACATGGGCGCTCAGCTGGTTAAAGAAGTAGCGACCAAAACGAACGACGTTGCCGGTGACGGTACGACGACGGCTACGGTTCTGGCGCAAGCGATGATCCGCGAAGGTCTGAAAAACGTAACGGCAGGCGCTAACCCTATGGTTATCCGCAAAGGTATCGAGAAAGCCGTCAAAGCGGCTGTAGCGGAACTGGCCAGCATCGCCAAGCCGATCGAAGGCAAGCAATCCATCGCTCAAGTTGCTGCGATCTCCGCAGCTGACGATGAAGTAGGCGAACTGATTGCTGAAGCTATGGAGAAGGTCGGCAAAGACGGCGTTATCACTGTCGAAGAATCCAAGGGCTTCGCTACCGAGCTTGAAGTGGTAGAAGGCATGCAGTTCGACCGCGGCTACATCTCCCCGTACATGATCACCGATACGGACAAGATGGAAGCTGTGCTGGATAACCCGCTTATCCTGATCACGGACAAAAAAATTACGAACATTCAAGAGATCCTGCCGGTTCTCGAGAAAGTCGTTCAATCCGGCAAGCAATTGCTGATCATCGCAGAAGATGTGGAAGGCGAAGCGCTGGCAACTCTGGTTGTCAACCGTCTGCGCGGCACATTCACTTGCGTAGCTGTTAAAGCTCCAGGCTTCGGCGATCGCCGCAAAGCTATGCTGGGCGACATCGCTGCCCTCACAGGCGGCCAAGTCATCACGGAAGAGCTCGGCCTTGAGCTGAAATCGACGCAGCCGGACCAACTCGGCTCCGCCCGTCAAGTTCGCGTAACGAAAGAAAACACGATCATCGTGGACGGCGCCGGCGACAAGAAAGACATCGGCACCCGCGTATCGCAAATCCGCGCTCAACTGGAAGAAACGACTTCCGAGTTCGATAAAGAAAAACTGCAAGAGCGTCTGGCTAAGCTGTCCGGCGGCGTAGCTGTCGTGAAGGTCGGCGCAGCTACTGAAACCGAGCTGAAAGAGCGCAAGCTTCGCATCGAAGATGCTCTGAACGCAACCCGCGCAGCGGTTGAGGAAGGCATCGTGGCAGGCGGCGGTACGGCGCTTGTGAACGTGTATGCAGCGGTTACTGCTGTAAATGCTTCAGGCGACGAGCAAACGGGCGTAAACATCGTTCTGCGCGCTCTGGAAGAGCCTGTACGTACGATCGCGAGCAACGCCGGTCAAGAAGGCTCCGTTATCGTGGAGCGTCTGAAGAAAGAAGCTACGGGCATCGGCTACAACGCTGCTACGGGCGAGTGGGTGAACATGATCGAGGCGGGTATCGTTGACCCGGCGAAAGTAACGCGTTCCGCCCTGCAAAACGCTGCTTCCGTTGCTTCCATGTTCCTGACGACCGAAGCTGTCATCGCTGACAAACCGGAAAAAGATAAGCCTGCTATGCCTGATATGGGCGGCATGGGTGGTATGGGCGGCATGGGCGGATTCTAATCCGCGCCCTGCGCCTAGTCCCCGGCAAGGCTGGAGAGCGGCATCCCTCGGGATGCCGCTTTTTGGCGTTGTCCGGGAGAGAAGAATTTATCGGCAGTTTTAATTCTGATATGATAGTGTAATGAGTTGCAATAAGCGAGCAGATTCTAGAGGTAACGTGATCCAAGGGGTGAGACGAGCATGCAGGAGCGCAGTGTCAAGGAATGGACCCGGCTTTTTTACAGTTGTTTTTCGTTCCCTACGATGCAGAAGGGCTGGCGCCTGTACACGATGGGCCAGGTCATCGACTATGATCTTAATCCGGATGAAAGGTTACTCGAGGCCCATGTTGCAAAGCCCGGAGCGAACTGGAATTTCTACGAGCGGCCCAGCTTGAGCCTGGGGGATTTCAGGGACAGTGAATGCACGTGCCTGAAGAGGAACTGCGAGCATCTCGCGGCGCTTGCTTTCACTTATCTGGAAGAAGAGCTGGATATCGATTCACAGCTTATTTTAAAGCCGGGAGGAAGTGCTTGGGGCCAGTCAGAAAGCGTCTCTTCTGGGGCTCAATCCGTCTGGGACAGCCCTAAAGCAGGAATTGCGGCTTCCTCGGTTAAGGCGGCAAAGGTACAGGCTCCTGCAGCGTCCTCCAGCGTAGAAGAGTGGCACAGCTACTTCAGACATCGCTTTCCGCCGGAGCGGCTGTCCACTCTACGCGGGGGCGATACCTTTTATAATACCGTCTACGGTGGTTTGGCCCCTATAAGCTCCGCGTGGCATCCGACGCTCAGGGGCTTGTACGAGCTGCATGTACTGCTGTTCACCTTCAAGCTGCTGGATGAGCTGTCGGGCTCGGGGTACCGGTACTCCTTGGGGTACGATTATTATGCCATTCGGCAGTTGTTTTCCGATCTTTTCAATCAGACCTATGATCAGCTCCTTCGCTTGCTTCGTACCCTTCATGGGGAGGAAGCAAGGAGCTTGTACAGCGAACATCTTCAGGCAACGGCAGATTATTTGGCGCGACATGCCTTTCCTCTCTCTGCTGGCTTCGTTTCCTGGATGCCTATCTATATCTCCATATGGAGCGGGCTGCTTATGGAGGAGGCCAGAACGGACCGGGAGAAGGCTCGTCTGAGCCGGGCGGCGAGACAGGAGGAAGTGAGCCCGGCCTTGTTTGACCAACTGCTGACGGCCCGGATCCTGTTCGACGTGGAAGAGGGCCAGGACGAGGCGGCTTGGGCCAAAGCAAGTCAGTTGAAGTCGCGCGGACATATACGGTTGTATCCGTTTCTGTTCGGCTTCCAGCATACGGGCCAGTGGGCCAGGCTGCAGCTATGGCTGGAGAAGCTGGCTCCGATGATTCGGGAGAAGTGGGGTCAGCCTGACGAGACCTATTACGAGCTGTGGAGCCATTTGCTGGACAAGCATGCCGCCAGGGAAGCGTGGGAGAGAGTTATGCTTCAGCTTCTCCCTGCAAGCCTGCCTTATTATCTGGATCAGCTGATGCGTCAGGAGCGGTTTCAGGAGTGGGTAGATTTGCATATGGCGTTTGGCTACACTCCCTTGGATCTTCGTGTCAGTGACTACAAGCCGATTGAGCTGAAGCGGAAAAGCTTGCTGCTGCCCTGGTTTCATCACAGCATCGAGAAGCTGATCGCCGAAAAAAACCGCGATTCCTATAAAAGGGCTGTCAGACTGATGAAGAAGCTCAGGACGATGTACGGCAAGCTGAAGCAGAAGGAGCGGTGGGAATTGTACCTGAATCATATCCGAGAGAAGTATTCAAGGCTCCGCGCTCTGCAGCAGGAATTGGGTCAGCTGACGAAAGGGGAAGCCTAGATGTTGGACACGCAGACCTTTCTTATACAGGGCAAGCCTCTCCCGGACGGAGGCTGGGCGTTATGGTCCGATGTGGACGACCGGGGGGCGCAACTGGCGGCAAGCAGCTTGCGTTCCAGACTGTTTCCGTGGCATGAGCGTTCGATGTACGGCGTACTGCTGGAGCAGGGAATTCCGGAGCGTACGGAGGCGCTGAGGCTGTCTGCTTACGATGCGCTGGATTATTTGGCCGAGCCGGGGACCTCGCTCTATCTCCCGGTCGAGTGGAGCGGGACGCTGCAGAAGGCCCGGCAGGCGGCCCGGCTGTTGCGGCAGGCGCTGGACAAGGGCTGGTACCGGCCTAATCCTGCTGCCTGGCAGCAAGGAGAACTGGACTGGCAGCTGCTGCTGCCTCAGGAGGCTCAAGAGGAGTTGGTGCGGCTGGATCAGGAGCTGGCGCCCCTGGGAGTCGAGCTGACGGGATGGTTTTCCAAGTCAGTCGAGCAGCTGCTGACCGAGGAGCCGGACATTGCGGATGCCTGGAGCGAGCTGCTGGAGCAGGAGCCCATGCTTGGGAGGTATCGCGCGGATGCGGAGGCGGCAAGAGACGAGCGGACCCGGACGGAGCGGCGCAGGGGCCGGGCGGGTGGTGCTGCTGCTGCAGTTGCGGTTGCTGCTTCTTCGGAGCGTGCTGGAACAGCTGAAGCTGTTGAAGCGGGAGGACATTCTGAATCGGCTGAGGCTGGAGCTGCTGCGGGGGGCGTCGAGCGTACTGAGGCAGCTTCGGTAGGCGGTGGCGATGCGGTATCGGCATCAAAATCCAGTGCGGCGGCCGCGCTGGACGTGGAAGGCTGGCTCGTAACTGTCGGCTGGAAAAAGGACGACATTCCGTTTCGCGTAGCGCTGCAGCTTGTCGAGCCGCAGTTGGATGGGCTCCTCGGGAGCGGCGATGAGGGAGAGCTGCTGTTGACGGAGCCGGAGGAAGCGGTATGGTCGCTGAGCTTGATCGTGCAGGATAAGCAGGACCCCGCGCTATTGATCGAGCAGGAGCTGGAAGGCGAAACGCCGCAGGGGCTTTATGAAGCGGTTATCAGCCGCAAGAAGATACCGAAGCATTGGGAAGCTGCTCTGGAACGCAAACTGGCTTCGGATTTGGAGCGGGTGATCTTGGTCGTACCGGAGCTGCTGAATGGCGGATCGGACACCTCAGCAGGCCAATTGAAAGGACAGTTGACCGACGAAGAAGCGTGGAGGTTCTTGGACGAGGACAGCTTGAAGCTGCTGCAGGCGGGTTTTCAGGTTTATCTCCCATCATGGTGGGAAGAGCTCCGAAGAACGCAGCCGCGTCTGAAGGCGCAGCTGCAAGGGTCGGCCGGGTCCGGTTCGGGAAGTATACTCGGCATTGATCAGCTCATGCAGTTTGACTGGAAGGTGGCGGTCGGCAATACGGATTTCACAGATGTCGAATTTGCTCGTCTGGCTGCTGCCAACAAGCGGCTGATGCATGTCCGGGGACGCTGGATTCAGCTCGACCCGGCCTTTATCGTGGCGGTACGCAAGGCTATGAAGAGGATCGGCCAGGGAGGGAGTCTGTCTTTCCGCGAGATCATGGAGCTGCATCTGCTGGAAGCCGAGCTTGCAGGCGGAGCAGCTGCCGATGATTTGTCATCGGAGCTTGGGCCGGAGGAGGCTGAGAAGCAGCTTCGTATCGAGGTGGAGCTGAACAGTCATATAGCGGGGCTGATCGGGCAGCTGCAGCATACGGACCGCATCCCTGTGCTGAAAGCTCCCAAGGGTCTGCAGGCTAGTCTGCGCAGCTACCAGCAGGACGGGTTGTCTTGGCTGCTCTTCTTGCGCAAGTTCGGACTCGGAGCCTGCCTGGCGGATGACATGGGGCTTGGGAAGACCATTCAGTTTATCGGCTACTTGCTTCATGCCAGGCAAGAGCAGCAGGTGCAGGAAGGCCAAGCGGAGACAACGCGTCCTAAGAAACGACCGGGTCGACCTCGCAAGGTGGAAATAGCGGGGGCTAAGACAGCCGGAGCCGCCGGAAGCGTGGGCTCGGGTAACGAGGCCGATCCGGCAGCTTCGGCTGCGGCTCGGGAGGGCGACGGCGCAGCAGCAGGCTCCCCGGATCAGCAAACAGCGCCGGAGAGCAAGCCGCGCCTGCCCGGTCAGGAATCTTTGTCAGCTGCGGTTCGGCCCGCAAGCATGACAAGTACCGGTATGAACTCCCGGCCTCCGGGACTGCTTATCTGCCCGACGTCGGTGCTGGGCAACTGGCAGAAGGAGCTTACGCGGTTCGCCCCTTCCTTGCGTGTGTACTTGCATTATGGTCCGCAGCGGGTCAAGGGCGATGAATTTGCTCAGGCTGTACAGGGGTATGACCTTGTGCTTACCTCCTATACCTTGGCCCAGATGGACGAGGAGGAGCTCTCGACCGTGATCTGGGATGTGATCGGGCTGGATGAGGCGCAAAACATTAAAAACGTGCATACCAAGCAGTCCGCCGCAGTAAGAAAGCTTGATGCACGCCACCGTATTGCGCTCACGGGAACGCCGATCGAGAATCGGCTGACCGAGCTGTGGTCGATCTTCGATTTCATTAATCCAGGTTATTTGGGCACTCTGGGCAGCTTTACCCACAAGTACGTCAATCCGATCGAGAAGGGGGGCGACGAGGAGTTGGTGGGGCAGGTTCAGAGGCTGATCAAGCCCTTCCTGCTGCGCCGGGTGAAGAAGGACCCCGCCATTCAGCTCGACCTCCCGGATAAGACGGAAAGCAAGGTGTATGTGCCTCTCACTCTGGAGCAGGCGACCTTGTACGAAAATACGGTGCAGGACATGCTGGAGCGGATCGATGCCTTGGCCGGAATGGAGAAAAAGGGATTGATTCTGGCTACGTTAACCAAGCTGAAGCAAATTTGCAATCATCCGGCACTGTTTCTGAAGGAGCCGGCGGATGCCGCTTGGGAGGATCGGTCCAGCAAGCTGGAGCGGCTGCTGGAGCTGGTGGACGAGCTGCGGGAAGAAGGCGATAGCTGCCTGATCTTCACCCAGTTCGTCGAGATGGGCCATCTGCTCAAGGCAGCGCTGGAGCGAGAGCGGGGGGAGAAAGTACTGTTCCTGCATGGCGGCGTACCGAAGAAGCAGCGCGACGAGATGATCGCGAGCTTTCAGGGGGAATTGGCCGTGGAACCCGGGACGACGTCCAGACAAGCAAGTTCACCAGCGGATTCCGCAGGGAGGAGAGGCGGGTCTGCGATGCGCCAATCAGGCGTCATACCGTCTCCGTCAGAAGCGAAAGCGGGCACGCCTTCCGGCGGAGGAATTTTCATTCTTTCCCTCAAGGCGGGAGGTACGGGGCTTAATCTCACCACAGCCAATCACGTCTTCCACTTCGACCGCTGGTGGAATCCGGCTGTCGAGAATCAAGCGACGGATCGGGCATTCCGGATCGGACAAACCCGTAACGTGCAGGTGCATAAATTTGTCGCCCTGGGCACGCTCGAGGAGCGTATCGATGAGATGATCGAGCGGAAGCTCGGCCTTAGCGAGCAGATTGTCGGTACGGGAGAGAACTGGGTGACCGAAATGTCTACCGACGAGCTTCGCGAGATGTTTGTCCTGCGCAGGGAGTGGATCGGAAAGGCTTAGCTGGAGGACGGCTAGGCAGGTGTCTGAGCGTTGGCGCGACAGCCGTCGGGGCGACTGATCGCGGTTTTCATCACATGCGGAGGAGAGGTGCGGAAGCCCGATGTCTAAACGCAAACGGGAGAAAATGAAGGCCAAAGAGCGGCGTCATAGCCGTGGAGAAGGGGCGAAGCTCACCGTCATCGAAGGCGGTTCCGGCGAAGAGGCGGCTAAGGCCCCGGCGGCCCGTGCGAAGCCTTCCTCTGAGATACAGAGGACGGTTGCTGGGCGTACGCGTACGGGCGCCCAAGGATCGGTTGAAGTGTCTCAGACTCAGAGCCCGGAAGAACCCAAGCGCCGTGGAAGGCCGCCGAAGAGCGCTGCGGCAGGAGGAGCTTCTCAGAGCGGGCTGAGTGGAGGGGGCCGGATTTCATCCACGACATCCACAACATCCACGACATCCGCGACATCCGCACAAGCGGATGCGCGGGCTTACGGCCTGGGCAGCGGCGTCTCTGAGCTTCAGGCGGCTCGCGAAGCGGATTCTGCCGCAGATAAGAAGCGAAAGCGCAGCAGCGTTAAGAAGAAGCCAGCTGTTGACTGGAGCGGCGAGCTTGACCTTGAAGCCGCCCCGCATCTGCGTGATATGTCGTCAGGCTGGCAGCAGCTGTATGCGCTTGTGGGGCGTGTAGCGAGACGGGAAGAGAAGTAGTCTCACGTACAGGCGGACTGTAATCGCGTGGAAAGTAACGCTTAGAAGCTATTATTTGGCAGCACGCTGTAATCAGTCTTTAGCTCTGATGAGACGTAAAAGCCCCTGCCTTCTCCTGATGGAGAAGCAGGGGCGTTTTTGTGTCGCTGCATCGTCTTTTTTTTCTACGGCTTGAGACTCAGTAATTGCTGGATTTCATTCTTCTCGTTCGCATCGGCAGCAATCAGCTTATCGTAGAGGGCTTGATCATTCTTGCCCTGCTTCTGGAGAGCGGCCAGATACCATCTCGCCAGCTGACGCGGGAACACCTCTTTGAAGTTATCGGATAATCCAAGTCTCAGCATAGCTTCCGCTTGATCGTACTTCCCTTGCAGGAAATAGATTTCTCCTAGGGAGAGGCCCATCTGAGGTGTCACAGAGAACGCGTTGCCCTGTGCCTGCTCTTTAGGGAGATTGGCCAGCGTCTGCTTCAGTGCATCGAATTGCGAGTAGATCTGGAGCGCTTGCGCCCAGTATTTATCCTGAGTCGCTTGATCCTTTTCGTCGAATGCCTGGAGCCCCAGACGCGTATTCAGATCGATAGCCGTTTGGTACAGCACTACTTTCCAACGGAAATTAGAAATTTCCGCCGTTGCCAGGTCCAGAGCGGCCTGCGTGTTCTCCTTCACCAAATAGCTTTGGATGCGTTGGAAGGTTAAGCCAAAATCATAAGGATTCTTCTCTCTGGCTGCATCGATAATCTCAACCGCTTCGTTGTAGAACTTCTCATCCTGAGTCTGGTCGTACACCTGGAACAGAATTGCAGCTTTCTGCTGCACATACTCCGGTTGGGTCGGCCGGGTTTCCAGGGCTTGGTTCAACGGCGCAATAATTTGATTAAAGTCGGTAACCCCGTTGGACAGCATATGGTTCGTTTCCCGGTAATTGCGATGGGCATTGACTAGCTGTACCGAGGTGAAGAACATAATGACCGCTATCAGGGCAAGTGCCGAAGGATAGATCCATTTGTAAGTAATGGTCTTTTGGAGCCATGCTGTCTTTAGTTTGATAGTGTCATTGGAGATCATAGCTCCCAAGCAAAGGAACACGACCACTCCGAGATAGACATAGCTCAGGTTAAAATCCAGTGCGCTGTGAACGAGTAGGGCTATCGCGGCGATGTAGAACATAAAGCGTTCCTCGCGTCCCTCTTCGTCCTGCCTGACATAGTTGCGAATATAGATATACAAGACGCCAATAAGGATAAGTGCAAAAATGAGTGTTCCGATCAAGCCGGTTTCTCCCATGTATTGCAGGTAGAAGCTATGCGCTTGGCGGCTTGTATAAGGGTTATTCTGGTATTTCTCATACATGGCTGCCCAGGCGCCGCCCCCGGCTCCCATCACCGGATGGTCGGAGAACAGCTTTAACGCGTCCATGTAAAACGTACCGCGTTCGAGAACGCTGTGCTGCTGGAAGTTGATGTTCTCGATCCGAGTGCGGATATTGTCAGGCAATGCCTTGGTCACACCGGTATCCGTGAACAGAAGCACAACGGCAAGAGTACCGACGACAATAGCAATGATCGGAAGACCGATCTGAGAGAAACGCCGCTGCTGCAGCTTGTCCAGAGCTCTCTTCAGCCAAGGCTGCACCCATAACTGGATCGCAACAGCTAGCGCCGTGTAGATCGCGGTCGCGATCAACAGGCTGGTCCAGCCGCTTTGGGCAAGTTTGGCATCGTATCCCCTAAACAATTGCACCCCTGCATTCGACACTTGTGTTAGAATGGTGAAGGATAAAATAAAGGCAATCAGCAGATGCAGCAGATACGTCACTTGCTTGTACATTTTCAAGAAGGGAAGGACCAGCAGGACAACAATCGGCAGAACGACCAACGCGCCCCGCGACAGAGTAACGAAAAATGAAATAATAATAGGCACGATGAACAGCGCATGCAAGGCAATCGTATACCAACGTTTGGAAGTAATGACAAAATGCACGGCACACAGTAGAATAGCAATTAGATAGCCTGCATAGGTGTTGGCATATTGGAATACCGATGTTAATCGCGGTCCGTTGGAATCCTCCATGACGGCATGCTCGTAATAGTTGAGTATACCCATATTCGAGGCGAACCACTTGACCAGGCTGAATATGCCTTCCCTCTGACCAAGCCAATTCAGCAGCCCGAATGCGACTATTAAATAAGATGAGGCGATGAACACAACCTTGAGCACCGACAGCCCGATCTTTTCGCCTGCTATATAATACGCCAGCAGGAAGAATGCGACATAGATGATCTGGATGTAGAACATGTTAAAGGCAAGCGTTGAAGAGGCGGCCCCGATCGTCGACAGCAGGTAGACTACCGGCATTAACCAGATTGCGATTGTCATAAGATCGGATGCAGTTTTCATTTTCCAATGGTAAAATAGAAATATCGAAAACAAAATGACGGTTACGCACGTCCATACTAGTGAGGAATAAATCGGCCCTTCAAAGCTCGAATAGTTTCCGTTAAACAAGCCCTTCTGAAACGGGGCCCAAAATAGAAACAAGCTGATCAGGCCAAGAATGATCCACATAAGGATGGAGTTTTCACTTGTTGAGGTTGCGGCAACGGGCGGTTTCTTGTTCCCGCTGGTATAGCCGTATTGCGGCTTTTTGGTGCTCATGGTTAATCTCCTTATCTATTTATGGTAAAAATGGCGGGGCATTACGATGAAATTTTATCATATTTGGTGGGGGGAGCCAAATGATTTAGTTTGAGAGAATAAATAATTATGTGAATAGCCTCAGAGATGAGTAGAAGAATTGCCATTGTATTGAATAATTTAATCTTATACTCGAAAGGAATAAATTTGATGTCTGAAATTGTTAATCCCTTAAAGATTCTTTTTGGCTTATTTTCAAATAGGGTTTTGATTAATCAACTAGCTAAACGTGAAATTACAAGTCGTTATAAAGGTACCTATCTTGGAGTTATTTGGTCATATCTTTATCCTCTATTGATGTTGTCTGTTTACACTTTTGTATTTAGTGAAATTTTCCAGTCACGTTGGAGTAGTGGGGTTAATAATAAAGTAGAGTTTGCTATGGTATTATTTTGTGGATTGACCACATTTAATGTTTTTTCAGAAGTTCTTACTAAATCTCCCACACTTATCACCCAGAATGTAAATTATGTAAAGAAAGTAGTATTTCCACTTGAAGTTTTGCCTGTAGTTTCGGTGCTGGCCTCACTTTTTAATGCGTTGATTAGTTACATCATATTAATAGTTGGCTTGTACTTTTTTTTGGGAGTTTTAAATTGGACTATTATTTTCACTCCAATAGTACTTATGCCTTTGATAATTGTAACTGCTGGACTCAGCTGGTTCTTGGCATCCTTAGGTGTTTTTATAAGAGATATGGGGCAATTATTGGTAATCCTTATGCAAGCGCTCATGTTATTAAGTCCTATATTTTATCCACCTACAGCGATCCCCGAGAGTTTTCGGTTTTTGTTGAATTTTAATCCACTGAGCTATGTAATTGAAAATATGCGAAAAATAATGATATGGGGAGAACTTCCCAATTGGCAATATTTATTAACCGGAACGTTGATTAGCGTGATTATCTTTGTATGTGGATATGCTTGGTTTCAAAAAACAAAGGTGGGATTTGCGGATGTCCTCTAATAATGCCTCAATTGTAGTAGAAAACTTAAGTAAATCTTTTTTAATGTATGAAAAACCAATCGATCGTCTAAAGCAAGGGATATTTAGAGGGAAAAGGCAGTTTTATAAAGAGTTCTGGGCCTTGAAAAACGTGAGTTTTACAGTAAAAGCAGGTCAGACGGTGGGGATAATTGGGAAAAATGGTTCAGGGAAAAGTACTATTTTACAAGCTATAGCTGGAACTTTATCGATAACAAGTGGTAGAGTTCAGGTAAAAGGCAGAGTGGCGGCATTATTAGAATTAGGAAGCGGGTTTAATCCTGAGTTTACTGGTCGTGAGAACATTATTATGAATGGTGCTATTATGGGATTAACCGCAGAAGAAATTAAAGCAAGGATGCCACAAATAGAAGAATTTGCAGAGATTGGTGAATTTATAGACCAGCCGACAAAAACTTATTCATCAGGAATGGTCGTCCGCTTAGCGTTTGCTTGCGCAATAAATGTTGACCCCGATATTTTAATTATAGATGAAGCTTTGGCGGTGGGAGACATGCAGTTTCAACTGAAATGTATAGATAAGATGAAATCCTTTAAAAAGCAGGGGAAAACTATTTTATTTTGTAGCCATGATTCCTTCATGATACGAAATTTTTGTGATGAGGCAATTTGGATGATGAATGGACAAATCAATCTTAGAGGCAACGTTAATATGGTGACGGAAGAATATCAAGATTATATGAAATTAACTTCCCCTGAGGATTCACCTAACTTGATATCACATCAACCAAAAACAGATATACTCACTATAAATAATGTTTCATATGTAGATGTGAGTGGAAATGAAAAAAATACTTTTGGATTTACGGAAAGATTTTCAGTTGTTATTGATTATACTATTCATAACAAAATGGAAGGTATAGTGGCAGGGGTGGCGCTATATGACAAGCAAAACACCTATGTATGTGGTTTAAATACTAAGTTAGACAGCATTGAATTGCCATCTAGTCCCGGGAATTATCAAATAAAGTTGGCTTACGATGAAGTGAATCTTTTTCCAGGAACATATTTACTAGATGTTGGTTTTTTTGATAGCTCTGCAGTTGTCAAATTAGATTATAGATATAGAGAGGATTCTTTCAGAATTACCTCCGGTGATTATATAGGTGAGGGTATAACTTACTTAAAGCATCATTGGAAGAACGAGAGGTAACCACAATTGCTGAAATATAATAATGAAATCAATTTAACATCACAAAATTCTGTTTCTTTAATTATAAAAAATATTGAGCCTGGTTCTACAGTATTGGAGTTCGGCCCTGCTACGGGTTACATGACTCGTTATTTAAAAGAAGAACTAAATTGTAAGGTTTATTGTGTAGAAATTGATGCGGCTTCTGCAGAAATTGCAAGTGAATTTTGCGAAATTATGGTTGTAGCTGATTTAGATGAAATGAAATGGAAAAATTCTTTTGAGAATATAATTTTTGATCATATAGTTTTTGCTGACGTTCTAGAGCATCTAAGAAAGCCAATCGATGTTCTAAAGGAAGCAACAAGTTTACTGAATAAGGAAGGGACAATTATAACATCTATTCCCAATATAGGCCATAATGCAATTATTATGGAACTCATGCAAGGGAGATTTAATTATCAGTCGTTAGGTTTGCTCGATGATACCCATGTGCACTTTTTTACAAAAAATAGTATTATTGAGATGTTCAGGTCTGCGAAGTTATATCCGATAAGATGGTTGACAACTTTTTTGACACCTGAACAAACTGAATTTAATCAGAATTATGCAACGTTCCCTGAGCCTATTCAAGTTTATTTGAAAAATAATGAAGATGGCCATGTCTATCAATATATCACTGTAACTAAGAAAGGGACTGAAGAGGACTTTGAAAGATGGTATAAGACAGAGGCAAAAGAATGTGATTATAATCATTCCGAGTTTTTGCAGTTTTTTTGGGAGGGGAAAGATGGATACAGTGAGTCAGAGTCTCTTAAAGTTCCATTAAGGCAAACTTTAGACTATCAAAGTTTTGAGTTTGTTATTCCCGTAGGTTCTCAGCGAAAAGTTAGA
Organism: Paenibacillus puerhi; assembly: GCF_009846885.1. Taxonomy (GTDB): domain Bacteria; phylum Bacillota; class Bacilli; order Paenibacillales; family NBRC-103111; genus Paenibacillus_G; species Paenibacillus_G puerhi. Next base: position 118,520 of record NZ_WUWM01000017.1, on the reverse strand, counting down.
TTTGATCCAATAAATATCCCTGCATTCGTATATATAAATAAAATGCAGTTATTAAATAATGGGACAGGAGAATTATTTCTAGATTTAAGAGACCACCACTGGGTGGAGGAGGGGGATTTTAGGGATATTATCGTATTCCGCCGTCCTGAAGGGATTCTTTTGTTAGCAAGTGAAGATGCACAGATTTATATAAAGGATATACCGTCTGATCTCAATAATATTTTAGTTAAAATAGAGTTGAAAATTGAGAAGCAATTGTCTACAGAAAATGCTAATTATTTATATGGTGACTATAAAAAGAAATTCGACGAGATATCTAAATTAAGAGTTAAATATGAAGAAAATCTAACCATCGTTGAAGAATTAAATAAAAACTCTGTTTTCTTAAGAAATGAGCTTACAAATAGGGAGCAACAAGTTCTTCAACTTGTTGAAGAACTTGAACGTGTAAATTTACATGTTTCTCAACTTGTTGAAGAACTCGAACGTGTAAATTTACATGTCCCTCAACTTGCAGTAGAACTTGAAAATAGAACCTTGCACGTTACTCAACTTGAAACAGAATTAGAGAATACGATTTCTTTAGTAAGGAATAAAGAATCTGAAATTAAAAACCTCCATCTAGACTATAGCATTAAAATTAGCGGAAAAGAAAACGAAATAAATAGACTCGAAAATGAACTGATAAATGTGATAAATGAAAGCAAAAATAATATACTAGAATTGCAGAAATTATCTTCAGAGAGAGATAGTTTGGTTGTTAAGCTTCAACAACAGCAGGGAATTTATAATGAAATAACCTCATCAATTTCATGGCGCATTACGGCTCCATTGAGATGGTTAAGACGCATCTTTAGACTATAATACTTTTTTAAAGGACTGAATATAAATATGATCATATTTAACATAGAAAAACAGCTTCCTTCTTTGTTAAAGATAAAAAATAGTAATAGATATTTATTGGAAGGTTGGGCTTTCGGAGAAAAGCGAATAAAAAAAATATACGCATTAGTTGGTGAACAAAGATTTGAAGCAATTGATATTGAAATATTTAGGCCGGATGTAGCAAGGAATTATTCAACAAAGGATACTAAGTTATTCTCCCTTTTTTCCGGATTTAGCATCCCTGTTATTATCGAGCAAGCTAAAGAGATGCATGAAAGAACTGTAGAACTCGTGTTTGTTTTGAGTGATGGAAAGGAGTGTAAGTTCCCTCAAGGGACAATAAAGCTTGAAGTGTATAATAATGACGAATCTATCATTAAATACCCTGAGAGTATAACAAAAGATAAGGCTCTTGTGGCTATTTGTATGGCTACGTATAATCCTGAAGAGTTCCAGTTTCAGAGACAAATTGACAGTATTATTAATCAATCTTATGATAATTGGATATGTATAGTTAATGATGATTGTTCTACTGATGAAAAAAAGAGATTAATAAAGAAAATTATTGGTAGAGATCCAAGGTTTTATTATTATGAGAATTCCAAAAATTTGGGGTTTTATCATAACTTTGAACGGTGTTTGGAATTGGTTCCGGCTGATGTTGACTTTATTGCTTTATCTGATCAAGATGATGAATGGTTTCCTGATAAAATTTCTGAGACACTAAATGAATTTAAGGAAAATTGTCAGTTGGTTTACTGTGATATGCGAATCGTCAAAGAATCGGGGGAAATCATTTCAAATACTTATTGGTCTAATCGAAAAAATTATTATGAGTCCAAAGATATTGACTTGTTATCTATTGCCAATACAGTTACTGGTGCGGCTTCTGTATTTAGAAGAGATCTTTTGAATAGTATTCTACCGTTTCCACCAAGGTATGGCAATGTTTTTCATGACCAATGGATTGCAATTCTTGCCGCTGCAAAAGGCGGTATTCGCTATGTGGACAGACCATTATATAACTATATGCAGAGTGACTTAAATGTAATTGGCCATACGGATTTTGGGAAAAAATCTGCTACTCTTGTATTGAAAGAAATAGAATTATCTGAAGCTCAAAGAAATACGTTGCAGGATTTACCCAAAATCAGAAAAATTAAGCGCAAACTAAAGTTTTTAATTTCGAATATTATTAAGTCATCTATGATGGGTTATGAATTTAAACATCTTAGTGCAAAACACATTGTAACTTTGATTGAAACAGCTAAAATTCGAGATATTGATAAATTTTATATAGCACTATTAAATAGACCATTAAGCTTGTATGGGCTTTGTAGAATCCATAGAAAGGTTATAAAGCAAGGTGAGACTCTTAATAATCTAGAAATATCATTGATTCTATCAAATATTATTAATAAAATCGTTCGTTCTGTAGTCATACCACTCCGGAAACCATTGTTTAAGCTGATTAAAAATAGACAAATTATTGAATCTTCAAACAAAAATGACATGCCACAAAATGTTCCAGTTTCTATCATAGATCCATCAATTCTAGAGTATAGAAGGAAATTTTCGGGTAGAAACTTTGTTGTAGATGAAAATAATAATGCACGTATAAACCTCCTATTGTCTAGTGTTGACCCTAAGAATTTTTTTGGTGGATACATAGGCATGTACAATTTTGCGAAAAAATTATACAAGTTAGGTCATAACGTCAGAGTACTAGTGACCGACCAGATGGAAATTAATCCAGATGATTTATCAAAGATTATTAATCACGATGAAACGCTAAAGGAGTTTATGTCAAAAATAGAGTTTCAATCGTGCTTTTCAAATCGTCAAGAAATAGCAATAACGCAAAATGATATTTTCATTGCTACTTCGTGGTGGACTGCTCACTTGGCGGAGGAGGCGGTAAAGAAAACGAAATATGAGAAATTTATCTATCTTGCCCAAGACTATGAACCTGTATTCTATGAACATGGAGGATATCGCGTTTTAGCAGAGCATAGTTATAGTTTAAATTACATTCCTTTCTTTTCTACGGACATATTACAACGTTACTTTGTAGAAAATGGATATTTATCGGATAATAATAAAGGCAATTATTTTAATAATCCTGTTTTAAATTTTAATATAAAAAACATTGAAAAACGTAAGGACAAGAAGAAATTACTGTTTTATGGACGACCACAACCTCAGAACGCTAGAAATTTGTACCCAATAGGTACACTTGCTATTGATAGGGCATTTGAGTTGAAGGGATTATCTAGAGATGAATGGGAAGTTATTGCAATTGGCGGAGATGTAGCGGAACAAATTCTACCCAGTGGGATTAAAATAAATCACATTGGAAAATTTGATATAGCAAATTATAAAAACATTCTTCCTCAACATGATTTAGGATTTGCATTAATGGATTCGCCACACCCGAGTTTACTTCCAATTGAGATGGCCTCTGCTGGACTTATAGTTGTTACAAACACCTATGGTATCAAGAACCAAGAATATTTTAAAAATATATCCGAAAATATTATTGCTGTCCCTCCTGATATTGATTCTTTAGCAATTGCTCTTATAGAAGCCGCTAAACAAGTTGATAATTACGATTTAAGGAGGCGGGGAAGTGAAATAAATTGGCCGCATACATGGGATGAAGCCTTACCTGACGAAAAAATTAAAAAAGTTATGCAGGAAAACTATGCTTTGGATTGTGATTTGATTAAGGAGGTATGACATGAAAGGTATTATTCTAGCAGGAGGAACCGGCTCCCGTTTGTTCCCTCTTACAAAAGTAACTAATAAACACCTACTCCCGGTTGGTAAATATCCTATGATATTCCATAGTGTAGCTAAGCTTAAAGAGGCTCAAATTCATGACATCCTAATCGTCACTGGCAAAGACCATATGGGCGATGTCGTAAACCTGCTTGGTAGCGGGATAGATTTTGGAGTAACTTTCACCTATAAAGTTCAGGATGAAGCAGGAGGAATAGCGCAAGCACTAGGCTTGGCCGAACAATTTGTGAACCAAGATCAAATGGTTGTCATCCTTGGAGATAATGTATTTTCCTCCAGTGTTGCCCCATTTGTTCAGAACTTTAAAGGGCAAAAAGGCGGAGCTAAAATACTTATACAGGAAGTTCATGATCCGAAGCGCTATGGCGTTCCTGAATTACAGGGGCAAAATATTATTTCTATTGAAGAGAAACCACAAAACCCCAAAAGTAATTTTGCTGTGACTGGTATATATATGTTTGACCATCATGTATTTGATATTGTAAAGACTCTTAAGCCTTCTCATCGTGGGGAACTGGAAATTACGGATGTAAACAACGAATATATCAAAAGAGGCCAACTAACCTATGACATTCTAGACGGTTGGTGGACAGATGCGGGAACTCATGAATCTTTAGCTAAAGCAAATGAATTGGCAAAGGAGATTCTTTTCGGTGAAGAGTTCGGAAAGCTAAAACTATAGGCAGGTGCGCGAATGAATATTATTTCAACTAAATTAAATGGAGTCATCATTATTGAACCTCCAGTTTTTGGGGATAACCGTGGTTTTTTTTCAGAAAGTTATAATGAAAGTAAACTTAAGGATGCCGGATACCATTTGAGCTTTGTTCAGGACAATCACTCCCTATCCGTGGAAGCGGGTGTTGTACGCGGGCTTCACTATCAATTAGCCCCAAAAGCTCAAACTAAGCTCGTTCGAGTAACAGCGGGAGCTGTCTACGATGTAGCCGTTGATATCCGAAAAAGCTCATCAACCTTCGGACAGTGGGTTGGAGTTATCTTGAGCGCCTCCAATAAGAGGCAGCTTCTCGTTCCTAAAGGATTCGCTCACGGTTTTTGTACTATTGTTCCCAACACAGAAGTGTTGTATAAGGTAGACGAGTTTTACTCACCCGAGCATGATCGGGGTATTGTCTGGAACGACCCAGACTTAGGCATTGATTGGCCGACGAATCAACCTATACTGTCTGCGAAAGATGGTATACATCCGAATCTGAAAGACGCAGAACAACTATTTGAATAGCGGAGGCTAAGGTATGAAAGTATTGGTTACAGGCGGAGCCGGTTTTATCGGAAGCAACTTTGTGATGTATTTGCTTAAAAAATACCCTGAATATCAAATCATCAATATAGATGCTCTCACTTACGCAGGTAATTTGGAGAACTTGACAAGTGTTCAAAACAATCCCAACTATCGTTTCGTTAAAGCAGATATTACAGACTCCATTGAAATCGAGGCTTTATTCCAAAAGGGTATTGATATCGTCGTTAATTTCGCTGCTGAGTCCCATGTGGACCGGAGTATTACGGACCCTCAAATCTTTCTGAAAACCAATATATTCGGTACGCAGGTTTTGCTGGATGCGGCCAAGAAATATGGCGTAAAGAAATTCGTCCAGGTTTCAACCGACGAAGTTTACGGTTCTTTGGGAGAAACAGGACTTTTTACGGAAGAAACCCCGCTTGCGCCTAATAGTCCTTACTCGGCTAGTAAAGCTGGTGGCGATCTCATTGTAAGAGCCTATCATGAGACGTACGGAATGGATGTCAACATCACGCGTTGTTCTAATAACTATGGACCTTACCAATTCCCGGAGAAGCTGATTCCTCTAATTATCGCTAATGCTCTGGCTGATAAGCCCTTACCGGTATACGGTGACGGTCTGAATGTTCGCGATTGGTTATACGTAGAGGATCACTGTAGCGCAATTGACCTGGTCTTGCATAAGGGAGTCAGCGGCGAGGTCTATAATATCGGCGGAAACAATGAAAGAACCAATATCCACATTGTTCAGACAATATTGAAAGAGCTTGGCAAGCCAGAAAGCTTGATTCAATATGTAAAGGACCGACTAGGTCATGACCGCAGATACGGCATTGATGCTGCTAAGATAACAAGAGAGCTCGGTTGGAAGCCGGAATATCATTTTGAATCCGGAATCAAAGCGACAATTCAATGGTATCTGGACAACCAAGACTGGTGGCAGCGGATCCGGTCGGGGGATTACCAAGCGTATTATGAAAAACAATATTCGGACCGTCTAGGTGAGTCTCTATGAGGGTACTTGTAACAGGTGCTACGGGGCAACTGGGTCAAGATGTTGTAACGCTATTCAGCCAAGCTCATGAAGTTTTGGGGCTAGGCAGTAAGCAGTTAGATATTACCGACGCCGAGCAGTGTCTGGAGCAAGTGAAGGGGTTCCAACCAGAGGTTATCGTGCATTGTGCAGCTTATACGGCAGTAGATCAGGCTGAGCAAGATGAGGATACCGCCTACGCAGTCAATGCTATGGGCACCAGAAACCTTGTAAATGCTGCTAATACGGTAGGCAGTAAGTTTTGCTACATCAGCACGGATTATGTGTTCGATGGTAACGGGACTTTACCTTATCGGGAGTATGATAACACCAATCCCACTGGCGTATACGGAAAATCCAAGCGTGCGGGAGAAGTTCTCGTCCAGAGTTTATCTAACCAGTATTTTATTGTGCGCACCTCATGGGTATATGGACTTCATGGGAATAATTTTGTCAAAACCATGTTAAAGCTGGCTTCGGATCGAGATCAATTAAAGGTGGTACACGACCAGGTTGGATCTCCAACCTTCACAGAAGATCTAAGCTTGTTTTTGCTCGAACTCATCCAAACCGATAAATACGGGATTTACCATGCGTCCAATTCGGGTACTTGTTCTTGGTTTGAATTTGCGAAGGCAATATTTGACGAAGCTAACGTAAGTATTCAAGTAGAGCCTTGTACAACGGATGAATTCCCTCGTCCCGCACCAAGACCGGCTTATTCGGTAATGGAGCATCTGGCTATACGGGCGAATGGATTTCAAGATTTAAGAGCTTGGAGAGACGGGCTAAAAGCATTTATGAGTAAATACAAGGCAACCAATTGAACCTTTGATAAAAGCGAGTGGGTAACGCCGCTTGCTTTTTGTTTTATAGAGTAACTTCAAAGGAACTGATCTCATGGCCAATGTCCCAATCGATACTGTCTTATTGCTATCCATGTACAATGGAGAGCCTTATCTGGATGCTTTTCTGGATTCCCTGCTCCAGCAAAGCGATCAAGAATTTTTGCTTATCGTTCGAGACGATGGCTCCAAGGATAAGTCGCTTTCCATCCTCGAGGAAAAAATGCCTTCTTTCCGCCATGCCATCCTCTTGAAGGATCGGCAGAACCTTGGGGCAATGCTCAGCTTTGCAAGTCTGATGGATTATGCATTGCAGCATACAGACGTAAAGTATTACATGTTTTGTGACCAGGATGATGTGTGGCTTCCAGGGAAGGTTCGACATAGCAAAGATCAAATGAGGCTGCAAGAACTTGAACATGGAGAACATACCCCGATCCTGATTCATAGCGATTTACAGGTTGTGGATGCTGGTCTGAAACTTATGTCTCCTTCTTTTATTACTTACCAGAGTCTGGACCCGAACCAAACATCATTGAACAGGCTTTTGGTGCAAAATATGGCAACTGGGTGTGCTATGATCTTGAATAGGAAACTGGCTGAGTTATCGATCCCCGTGGCTAGAGAAGCCGTCATGCACGACTGGTGGATAGCGTTGGTAGCTGCGGCGTTCGGACGCATATTTTTTATTGAAGATGCTTCCATTCTGTATAGGCAGCACGGCTCGAACACATTAGGAGCTACCCAATATTCTATGTCGAAGCAGAGCTATGAAGCTTATAAGAAGAAAACTATTTCTTTCTTGTTCGATCAAGGCCAAGCTTTTTATACCCAGTATAAAAATCAACTGTCCCTCCAGGATCAAGAAACGCTTCAACAATTCATACATTTGAAGAATGCGTCTCTGTATCGTAAAATGAAAATAGTCTATAAATATAGATTTCTGAAACATGGCTTCCTTCGAAACATAGGGTTTTTCTTGAAAATGCTAAAGACAAAGGACTAATTATGGACCTGAGTATTATTATCATAAATTTCAATACCCGTGAACTGACGCTGAACTGTATACGAAGTGTGAAGAAATCGGTCTTGGAAGGAATCTATGAAGTTATTATCGTAGATAATGCATCGTCGGATAATTCGGTCCCGTTTATTCAAGCCGAGTTTGGCGCTGAAATAACCCTAATCGCCAACACCGACAACAAAGGCTTCTCCAAAGCCAACAACCAAGGCATGGGCATGGCGCGCGGCCGATATATCCTGCTGCTCAATTCAGATACCATCGTTCAGCCGGATACGCTCCAGACGATGCTTCAGTTCATGGATGCGAATCCAAAGATCGGCGCTGCAGGGTGCAAAGTCGTTTTGCCCGATGGCTCTCTCGACAAGGCTTGCCGCCGCGGCTTTCCGACACCCTCTGCCTCTTTCTATTACGCCTTCGGCTTATCCAAGCTGTTTCCGAATAATCCAAGGTTCAACCAATACCAGCTTGGCTACCTCGACCCGGACCAAGATTATCCGGTGGACTGCCTGGTCGGGGCATTCATGATGGTACGGAAAGAGGCCATCGATCAGGTTGGGATGCTGGACGAGGATTTTTTTATGTATGGCGAAGACATCGACTGGTGTTATAGAATCAAGGAAGCGGGCTGGCAGATTCATTACTATCCTTACACCCAGATTACTCACTACAAAGGCGCCAGCAGCCGGAGAAAGCCGTTTAAGATCATTTATGAGTTTCATCGGGCAATGGTTTTGTTTCACAAAAAGCATTTTTCCAAAAAATATCCAGCACTCGTGAACGGTTTAGTGTATACTGGAATTGTAGTGAAATTAGGTCTGTCTTTATTAATGAACAGATTTGGATCCGTGAGGTGAGGACACATTGATACGTCGGAGCCAAGGGTTTTTATCACAGATCTATGCTGTAACTGACTTTGCCTGCATCCAACTGGTGTTCTTGTTCTCTTGGTGGTTGAAGTTCAGAAGCGGCTGGATCCCCTACGAAGAATCGCTGACCGTAGAAGCGTATGCTTTATGGAGCGTGATATACGCGCTTATTGTCGTGATGATCGGCTATTTATCTAGCTTCTACACGCCTAAGCGAAAGAAAAGATTCTCGTACGAGCTCTTTACGATCATTCAGATTTATACGATCAGCTTGCTCATTTTGCTAAGCTTGCTCTTCCTATTCAAAGAGCTTAACGTTTCGCGTTCCTACTTGCTCCTGTTCCTTGTGAATAATATCCTGATCGTCAGCTTCTACCGATACGTTTTGAAGTTCTCTCTGAAGCGGCTCAGGAAAAAGGGCTACAATAAACAGTTCATTCTCATCTTGGGAGCGGGAACGCTTGGGAAAAACTTTTACCGCAATCTGATGCAGCATCCGGAGCTGGGCTATGAGGTTGTGGGCTTTCTGGACGATTATCAGGAGACGCACGAACATGGATTTGAGGCCTACAGCAGCATTATTGGACGCGTCGATGAGCTGGAGCAAGTGTTGAACACGGAGCTCGTGGATGAAGTGATCATTGCGCTGCCTCTAACCGCTCATAGCAAGTACGGCCGAATTATAAATACCTGTGAGAAAGCCGGCGTCAAGACGCTGATTATACCGGACTACTTCGACTTCTTACCTTCCAGGCCTTACTTCGATAATTTTGCCGGAATGCCGCTCATTAATGTTCGGGACATTCCCCTGGACGAGATGAGGAACCGATTCTTCAAGCGGTTGTTCGATATTGCGTTTTCACTTGCTGCGATTCTGGTGACCTCGCCGTTGTTGATTCTGATTGCTCTCGGGATTAAGCTTACTTCTCCAGGGCCAGTCATCTTCAAGCAGGAGCGTGTCGGGTTAAACAGACGGCATTTTATGATGTACAAGTTTCGCTCGATGCGGGTCCAGAGCACCGGGGCTTCCGATACGAAATGGACAACGGAAAATGACCCGCGCAAGACGAAGTTCGGTTCATTCCTTCGGAAAACGAGTCTGGATGAGCTTCCGCAATTTTTCAATGTATTATTTGGTCATATGAGTGTGGTAGGTCCTCGTCCGGAGCGTCCATACTTCGTGGAGCAATTCAAGGAAGAGATTCCGAAGTATATGGTGAAGCATCATATTAGGCCGGGTATTACCGGTTGGGCTCAGTCGAACGGTCTACGAGGCGATACGTCGATTGAGGACCGGATCAAGTACGATATTTTCTACATTGAAAATTGGACTTTTTTATTCGATATTCGCATCATCTGGAAGACGATCGTGAACGGATTTATTAATAAAAATGCTTACTGACTCCTATAACCTCAACGTTATAGGAGTTTTTAGCTGCTACCCCAACCTTGTCTGCATAATCGAACAACCCCCCACATAGACATGTTATCAGATGCAAATCGATAATGGCGTGGAGGGATGAAGGCTATGCGGCGGTTCAAATGGGCAGTTGCCTTGATGCTGTGTCTGAGCTTGTTGCTTTCGGGATGCGGCTTGGTGGGAAAAAAAGATGCAGGCTCGGTCGTTAAGGATTTGGATGGAGTGGTGGGCAAGCTGAACAGCTACCATGCCGAAGGCCGGATGACGCTGAATACCGGTACAGAGCCTCAGGAGTATGCGGTTGAGGTATGCTTTATGGCGGATTCATACTACCGGATTTCGTTGACCAATGCGAAGAAGGACATCACCCAGATTGTGCTGCGCAATGACGATGGGGTATTCGTGCTGACGCCTCATTTGAACAAAAGCTTCCGTTTCCAAAGCGACTGGCCTGAGAATCAAGGGCAAGTGTACTTGTACCAATCCCTTGTCCAGTCCATTCTGATGGATAATGAACGGCAATTCACGACTGACGAGAATTCATACGTGTTCGATGTAGCTGCTAATTACCAGAACGGATCGCTGGCCCGGCAGAAGGTATGGCTGGACAAGAAAAATTATGCGCCGCAGCATGTGGAAGTAGCGGATGCCAGTAACAATGTGATGGTTATCGTGAAGTTCGATAAATTCGAGTTTGGGACGAAGTTCGAGAAGGATCAATTCGATATGCAGCGCAATATGACCGGCTCTAGCATGAAGACGCTGCCGACGGTAGGACATGATCACGGTACGGCAGATAAAGCGGGTGCTGCGGGGAAAGATGTTAAGGATACGGCGGCGAATGGTCAAGCAGCCGGACAGCAAGCCGTCGACAAGATGGCAGCCAGCAATAGCGGAAAGTCCACGGATGGCAAGCAAGGGGCTGCGGGTGGAGAAAAATCGGCTGCTGGAAGCACGGACAAAGCGGTATCCGCACAACCGGGGTCTGCTGCAGCTGGAACTGCCGGAGCAGCTAACCAGCTTTCGTTCGGCATTATTGAGCCCAACTATATGCCAAGCGGCGTCAAGAAGCAGGACATGACGGAGATTAAGCTGGGTGAGGATAAGGCGGTCATGATCCGCTATTCCGGTACTTACAATTACACGCTGATCGAATCGAGGCCGAAGGAGAAGACGGTATCCATTTTGCCCGGTGAAATATTGGATTTGGGCTTTACCCTGGGAGTCGTAACAGGAGATGAGAAGAAGACGCTTACCTGGACTTATGATGGGGTTGAATTCAGATTGTCGACAGGCGATCTTCCGGAGACTGAGATGATCAAGGTGGCGCAAGCCGTGCAGGGTGAGATGGGGAAATAAAGTAAGGCATAGGCACCTCAGGCCTCGCAGCTCCTTCAGGGTTGCGGGGCTGCATGGTTTTCGATGGTTGGTTGGAAGCAGTCGTAAATCTCTTTGCGGAGTCCGGCTTTGAGAACCTGCAGATCCGCACGGGTTTCTTCCCGGAACGCTCTGAATTCCATGGTGAGAGAATCGACCCTTGTTTCGAGATTATCGAGCCTCTCTTCTAAAGTATCGAAACTCTGCTAGACTATCGAGTCTCTTTTCAACAGACCCCAATCTCCGATTCGTTTGCCGTACTTCCTCCAGAATTAAATGCAGCAGCTGCTCGCTCATGGCTTGCCCTCCTTTCTTACGGATGAATGAAATCTAACGAGTGTGGTAAAAAAATAACCCACAGAATAAGTATATTGGAAGGAATGTCGGAGGTAAATAGATCTCCCTTCGGCACCATGAATTGAAATCTATCACCAATCTGTCGGTTGACAGCTCTAGGTGAGCGGATTAACATGGGGATATTGCATCAAATGAGGCAGAAGAAGGTGGAGCAAGTGGATTCATTTTACCGGCCGACGCGAGTGGAGATTTCGCTGGATGCGCTGCGACATAATCTGAAGGCTTTTCGGGAGGCGCTGCCGGAAACGGTAAGGATGATGGCGGTCGTGAAGGCGGATGCCTATGGACATGGAGCGGTTGAGGTATGCCGGGAAGCGATGGGGTGCGGCGTTGAATACATGGCCGTGGCGTTTCTGGACGAAGGGCTGGAGCTGCGAAGAGCTGGCGTTCAAGCTCCTATATTGGTGCTCGGCTATACGCCGCCGGAAGGGCTGCTGACGGCATGGGAGCAGGATATTGCCCTTAACGTATACACGGAAGACGTGCTGGATGCTTGGGAGCGGTTGGCCCCGCCCGAGGCAAAGGAGCGGGCACTCCGTATTCATATTAAGATCGACTCGGGTATGAACCGCTTAGGCATTATGGATCCGCAAGAGGCGATCCGCTTTATTGAGCGTGCAAGGCACACGGCGGGCATGGAGGTCGAGGGGTTGTTTACCCACTATGCCTGTGCCGATGAGACGGATAAGAGCCATACGCGCGGCCAGTATGAAAGGTTCTCGCAGGTGGTGCGTCATTTCCAGGACCGCGGCATTGCTTTTCCGCTGATACATGCGGGGAACAGCGCGGCTGCGATAGATCTTCCGGATCTGACCTTCAATATGGTTCGGCTGGGGATTGCGATGTACGGCTTGTACCCGTCGGAGGAAGTGAACAAGACGCTGATCGAGCTGCAGCCGGTGCTGAGCATCAAGTCAAGCGTCGTGATGGTCAAGCAAGTGCCTGGCGGCGAGGGAATTAGCTACGGGGCGGTTTACCGGACCAGCGGCGAGGAGACGATTGCCACGCTGCCGATCGGCTACGCGGATGGCTATTCCCGGCTGCTGACGGGTAAGGCTCAGGCGCTGATACGGGGACAGCGTGTTCCGGTCGTTGGAAGGATTTGCATGGATCAATGTATGCTGAATGTGTCGGGTATGGCCGATATCTCGATGGAGGAAGAAGTCGTTATTCTTGGTATGCAAGGCGAGGAACGGATAACGGCCGAGGAGCATGCATCCTGGCTCGGCACCGTTAACTATGAGGTGGTCTGTATGATCTCTCACCGTGTTCCCCGCGTTTATGTGAAGGATGGACAGGTGGTGCGATCGGTGAACCCGCTGCTTCGGCATTTGTGGGAACGAGAGGCATAAGCGGTCTGCTGGAAAAATAGATGCGCAGCAAGAGGCCGGGAAGTATGTGAGTGGCCCGTTTGATGGGTTTCTTCATGGTTTCGCATGGAAAAACGTATGGGTGGAATTTCCATCCTACTTTTTGTGCGGACCTGAGAGGATTTTCTTGCTTTGCCTCGAATATGTAGGAGGAGCATACTCGGGAGATCACGGGCGGTATAGCATAATGGATATACCCCGGGCATATATTGATCTTGTATATTTTTACTGGAAGATTGCCATAATGGAAATAAGCTTTTTGTATGTCTTTTGGGGGTGCATGAATAGGTGGCCAATGCTCATAACACGAAGCGTATCATGATCAGTTTGCCCGACTATCTGCTGGAAGAAGTCGATCATCTGGTAGAGAAGGAAAACTCGAACCGCAGTGAGTTCATCCGTCAGGCGATGAAGCTGTACCTCGGTGAACGGAAGAAGCGGCATCTGAGGGAAACCATGCAGCGCGGGTACATGGAAATGGCAAAAATCAATCTCAACATGGCCTCGGAAGCCTTCCAGGCGGAAGAAGAAGCGGATCTTACGCTTGACCGTCTCGTTAGCGGGGTGTAGCCCGTGATTGTCAAACGTGGCGATGTTTTTTTCGCGGATCTCTCACCGGTCGTCGGTTCCGAGCAGGGGGGGATCCGGCCCGTGCTGATCATCCAGAACGATATTGGCAATCGCTTCAGCCCCACGGTTATTGTGGCAGCGATTACGGCGCAGATCCAGAAGGCCAAGCTGCCGACGCACGTGGAGATTGATGCGGAAGCGCACGGGTTTGACAGAGATTCCGTTATTTTGCTAGAGCAGATCCGGACTATTGATAAGCAGCGTCTAACGGACAAGATTACGCATTTGGATGACGAAACCATGCGCAAGGTCGATGATGCTTTGCAGATTAGCGTTGGACTGATCGAATTTTGATGATGCGGCTAATGAGCGGGGGTTCGGTACCCTCGTTTTTTTGTGCCCGGGAGGAGAATACGGATGGCGAAGGAGCAACTTGAGCAGGTGAACAAGTCGGCGGCGGAGGGGACGGCTTCCATGGAGCTGACCGATGAAAGCAAAGCGATTATCCAGGAACGGATCATCAAGCAGATTGCGGCAGAACTGCAGATCGGCGGAGGGCGCGTCAAAACGACCGTTGGCCTGCTCGATGAGGGGAATACGATTCCGTTTATCGCGAGATATCGAAAGGAGATGACAGGGGAGCTGGACGAAAACCAGCTGCGGGATATAGAGGAGCGTCTGACTTACCTGCGCAACCTGGAGAACCGTAAGCTGGAGGTTATGCGTCTGATCGACGAGCAGGATAAGCTGACGGAGGAATTGCGTTCGTCGATCGAGCGGGCAGGCAAACTGCAAGAGGTCGAGGACTTGTATCGTCCCTACCGGCAAAAGCGCAAGACGCGTGCCAGCGTGGCGAAGGAGAAAGGACTGGAGCCGCTCGCCGAGTGGCTGCTTTCCCAGCCGAAACAGGGCGATCCGCTGGCCGAGGCCTCCAAGTACGTTGACGCCGACAAAGGCGTCCAGACCGCCGAGGAAGCGATCCAGGGAGCGATGGATATCTTGGCTGAGCAAGTAGCCGATGATGCCAAAATCCGCGCCTGGGTGCGCCGACACACGTTCGAGCAAGGGATTCTGCGCACCGAGGCACGCAAGGCTGAGCAAGAGTCCGTGTATGAGATGTACTACAGCTACCAGGAGCCTGTCCGTAAGCTGCCGCCGCATCGTATTTTGGCGATTAACCGCGGGGAGCGGGAGGATGTGCTGAAGGTAGCGCTGGATGTGCCGGTCGAGCGCATCCATGATTTTATCGGCAAGCAGCTGATGAAGGGACCGTCCGTGACGCGCGATACGTTGACGGCGGTTATCGAGGATGCGTACAAGCGCCTGTTGGCACCTTCAATTGAGCGAGAGGTACGGGGAGAAATGACGGAGAAGGCTGAGGAGAAGGCGATTCAGGTATTCGCGGAGAATTTGCGTAACCTGCTCCTTCAGCCTCCGGTTAAGGGGAAGGTGGTACTGGGCGTCGATCCGGCCTACCGGACAGGCTGCAAGCTGGCGGTCATCGATGATACGGGTAAAATGCTCGAGATCGCCGTGACTTACCCGACACCGCCTAATAACAAGGTGGCAGAAGCCAAAGCGGTGTTCAAGCGTCTGATCGACAGCTATGGCGTTGAGCTGATCGTGATCGGCAACGGGACGGCTTCCCGGGAGACGGAGCAATTCGTTGCGGAGCTGATCGGCGAAGTGAAGAGCCGCAAGCTGGCTTATCTGATCGTCAATGAAGCCGGCGCGAGCGTGTATTCGGCATCGAAGCTGGCCCAGGCTGAATTTCCGGACCTCGATGTTGCCGAACGCAGCGCCATCTCGATCGCCAGACGTCTGCAGGATCCCCTAGCTGAGCTTGTGAAGATCGAGCCCAAGGCGATCGGTGTTGGCCAATACCAGCATGACGTCACACAGAAGCGGCTCGAGGAAAGCTTGACGTTTGTGGTCGAATCGGCGGTCAACCACGTTGGCGTCGATGTGAATACAGCTTCGGCTTCCCTGCTGTCCTATGTATCGGGAATCAACGGAACGCTAGCCAAAAATATTGTGAAATTCCGCGACGAAAACGGCAAGTTCGTCGATCGGAAGCAACTGCAGAAGGTGCCTCGCCTCGGCGCCAAGGCATTCGAGCAGTGCGTGGGATTTCTGCGTATCCCGGGGGGCGGCAACCCGCTCGACAATACGCCTATTCATCCCGAGTCCTATCCCGTGGTGGACAAGCTGTTCCGCGATCAGAAGCTGGACTTGGCCAAGCTCGGCAGCGAGGAACTCAAGGCAATCCTGCAGCGTGTGGAGCCTGCGGAGCTTGCAGAGAAGCTTGATGTCGGAGTGCCGACCCTCCGCGATATCCTGGACTCGCTGCTGCGTCCGGGGCGTGACCCCCGCGAGGAGTTGGAGGCTCCGCTGTTCCGCACCGATGTACTGCAGCTGGAGGACCTGACCCCGGGTATGGAGCTGAAGGGAACGGTTCGCAATGTCATCGACTTCGGCGCCTTCGTCGATATCGGGATTAAGAACGACGGGCTTGTTCATATTTCGCAGCTCAGCAGCTCCTATGTCAAGCATCCGATGGATGTCGTGTCGGTCGGCGATGTGGTGACGGTCTGGGTTTTAAATGTGGATGTGAAGAAGGGCCGGGTCGGCCTGACCATGAAGAAGCCTCAGTCGTAAGGGGAATAACAAATAGAGCATATCCCTTCGGGGCTATGCTCTATTTGGTCTCGCTCCCTCTACCCTGGGCGGTTACGGCTGGGAGTGGAAGCTGGAGGATTCGGTATCGGACTTACGGGTACGGTAGAAGTACCAGCAATCATTGAGCAGGCGGATTTGCCGCCGATTTTTGTTGTAAAAGGCGCGCATCAATTGGTTGCATAGCCATTGTGGCAAGACCATCAGCCCTTTCCCTCTAGCTGCTATTTGTATAGCATATGGGCTAGAGGGATGCGCGGTGCAGGTCCGTTTAACCTGTTAAAAAGTTCCGGACCTAATGAATCGCGAGCGGCATCGGATTTCGACGGAATGGACTCTTATTTAGACCAGCTCTTCCTCGTCTTCGTACCACTGCTCAAGCTGAGCTTGAAGCGCACGGATTTCCGTCAGCAGGGAAACGAGCGGGTATTGCTTTTCCTGGGCCTGCAGCGCTGCGAACGTTTGCTCCAGCTTATTGATATAGGCAAGTCCTTGCTGCAGCTCAAAGCCGGGGCGAACAATTTCCAGTCCTTCGAACTCGGCGATAAAATGAGGCAGGGCCGGGACGCCGGGAACGGTTAGCTTGTCGAGCTCTTTGTGCAGACGCTGGTTAAGTGCAGCGAGCTGGTACATATGGGTGGTTGGCATGGCGACGAACTCCAGTTGATCCTGATGCTGAAGCAGCGCGTATTTCATTTTGGACATCACATGGTCACTCCTGTCGTCAAAGCGAATAAAAATAGTGGCGTACGGGCAAGATTCCTACTTGACAGTGTAGCCTAACCTGCGGTTACAATTCAAGTGAGAAACCTACAGAGAAGAGAGCTTAGGGGTGGGAGCATGGAAAATGAATGACTGGCAGCTGCAGCAATGGGTCGAGCAAATCTCGCTGTCGTCGTTTGGGCGTCCTTTCAAGCATCAGGCCAGATTCAATCGGCGGTTAAGATCAACGGGGGGCCGGTATTTCACAGGGAGCCATGATATCGAGATCAGCTGGCTGCAATTTGAGCAATTCGGCAAGCAGGATGTCGAGAAAATTATCAAGCATGAGCTCTGTCACTATCATCTGCACATTCTCGGCCATGGATATCAGCACCGCGATGACGATTTTAAAAAGCTGCTGGCGCTCGTAGGAGGCACGCGCTACTGCAAGTCGCTTCCGGCTGTGTTGCAGCGCAAGGAGCCGTATCGGTACAAGCTGGTTTGCCTGGCATGCTCGGCCGAATATTTGCGTAAAAGAAAGACGGATCCCAGGCGATTTGTTTGCGGACATTGCAAAGGAAGACTGAAGCTCGTAGAGCTTGACTTGGATTCGCATTCATGATAAATTAAAAATTGTTCTTCCCTGATAGCTCAGTTGGTAGAGCACTCGACTGTTAATCGAGTTGTCACAGGTTCGAGTCCTGTTCGGGGAGCCATTATTTTGGAGAGATACCCAAGTGGCTCAAGGGGACCCTCTGCTAAGGGGTTAGACTGCGCAAGTGGTGCGAGGGTTCGAATCCCTCTCTCTCCGTATAACAAAAAGACTGCCTACACAGGCAGTCTTTTTGTTATACGGAGTAAGAAAGAGGGAGTCGAACCCGAGCAGAGGGGGCGTCGAAGCACGGCGCAGCGTGCGAAGTCTCGCGGCGCGAGGCCGCGAGTACCCCTCTCTCTCCAGCTTCCAGGCAGTCTTTTTGTTTTACGGAGCAAGAAAGAGGGAGCCGAACCCGAGCAGAGGGGGCGTCGCAGCACGGCGCAGCGTGCGAAGTCTCGCGGCGCGAAGCCGCGAGTACCCCTCTCTCTCCGGCCTCCAGGCAGTCTTTTTCTTTGTACGGAGTAAGAAAGAGGGAGCCGAACCCGAGCAGAGGGGACGTCGAAGCACGGCGCAGCGTGCGAAGTCTCGCGGCGCGAAGCCGCGAGTACCCCTCTCTCCGTAAAGCTACAGCCACCGCTTCCACTTGAAAATCAGCCACATGCCGATAGAGGTTGCGATAAGGACAAGCCACACGTACAGATACCCCCAGTCCCAGTGAAGCTCGGGCATCCGATCGAAGTTCATGCCATACAGCCCGACGATGAACGTCAGGGGCAGGAAAATACAGCTGATAATGGTCAAGGTTTTCATGATTTCGTTCATGCGGTCCGATTTCATGCCCATTTGCAGCTCTAGCAGGCCAAACAAGGACTCGCGGAACATATCGATCGAATCCACGACCCGTGAGATATGATCGTAGATATCGATAAAGTAGACATCGGCTTCCATGCTCATATAAGGAAAGCTTTGATGGCTAATCGTACCCAACACTGTCTTTTCCTCGACGATGATCCGGCGCAGGTGATGCAGGGTGCGTTTAAGGGTGAACACTTCGCGGGATACCTGCAAATAAGGATTGTGAAAAATGGCGCGCTCCAACCGGTCCAAACGGTCCTCGACGAGATTAATGATCTGGGTATAATCATCTACGCAGCGATCCAGCAAGCGATACAGGATGCTTCCGGGGGTAGACATGCTGCCTTCGACCTGAAGAAAATGGTTTTTTAGATCGTCCAGCATGTCCAGTTGCTCTTTACAAATAGAAACCATATAGTTTTTCCCGATGACGATGGCGATCTCCGCCGTATGGAGCTGTTGGTCGGTGACAGCGAAAAACGTCAGGAAAATATGATCCGTATACCGGTCCATTTTGGGACGCTGGCTCAGTTTGATACAGTCCTCAATAACGAGCGGATGACAATGAAGAAGCTCCCCCAGTACGTGTTCCACCTCTGAGGGCTGAGGCTGCTCCAGATGTATCCATACGATTTCATCGCCACGGGGGGCTCTAAGCGATTGTTCGGTCGTCTGACGTTCAGAAGCTTCATAGACGAGCATAAGCGGCACCTCTTACCGGATGAAGTTTAGGCTGATTGATCACATCTTAACATAAAGAGAGCAGGGTTCCTAAGGGGGCTTTGCCGAAGCTGCATAAAAAATATAGTTGCCAACCCATAAGGCATTCCGATATAATAACAATTGTCGCTTTTATACTAGTCTTCATAGAAGTGCTGGGGATTGACCCCAAACATGCGCGGTTGTGGTGGAATGGCAGACACGCTATCTTGAGGGGGTAGTGGGCGTACGCTCGTGGAGGTTCGAGTCCTCTCAACCGCATCAAGCTTCATATCCGATAAGAGTCCGTACCCGTTAATTCAGGGAGCGGGCTTTTTTTGGTTTCGAACCAGCGGTTTTGGGGGAATATAACGAACAACCTGACCGATGAAGGGAGAGTTTCGTTATGCAGCAAACCAAGCAGCTAGAAGAGAAAATTGTCGAGGTGTTGGCGGCCAATCGTTTTTGTTCTTTCGGTACCGTAGACGGACAGAAACCGAAGGTTCGGTATATGGCATTATTTCACGAAGGCTTGACGATTTATTTGGCGACAAATTCAAAAACCGATAAAGTAGACGAGCTGAGAAGCAATCCCCATGTCCATGTGCTGGTCGGCTACGACGGGAAGAAGTCCTCGGACATCCTGCAAATTGAAGCCAAGGCGGAAATATGCAGCGAGGACAGCCTCAGAGAACGGTTATGGAACGACTCCTTCAAAGAATGGTTCGAGGGTCCTCACGATCCCGACTATGTGATCTTGAAGCTTACGCCGGAACGTATCGAATACAATAGCGCCGGTGAAGAAGTGCGGGTGTGGCAAAAGTAAATACAGCATGATCGCCAAGGACAGCGGGGGAGCTTGCACAAGCCCTCCCGCTTTACTAATTGAACAAAAAGCAGTATAATGGCTACATTGTCGCGCGGTTGTGGTGGAATGGCAGACACGCTATCTTGAGGGGGTAGTGGGCGTACGCCCGTGGAGGTTCGAGTCCTCTCAACCGCATAGCCAGCATGAGTTAACGGGAGCTTGAGCCCAACGGGCCAGGCTCTCTTTTTATATAGACCCGGATTGGGGAATCTGGACCTGGACATACGGGTTTCTTTACGCGCCAGGTCCCTTGCTTTATAGTGGAATAGAAGGGAAGTTCGGCCGGACTGCCCTATTTTTTAGATGATAAGAAGGTGACCTGATTGCATATTCAATCCGCCTTAAACGCTGCATCCAGCCCGAATGG
Source organism: Paenibacillus puerhi (assembly GCF_009846885.1). Lineage (GTDB taxonomy): Bacteria > Bacillota > Bacilli > Paenibacillales > NBRC-103111 > Paenibacillus_G > Paenibacillus_G puerhi. The sequence continues at coordinate 97,945 of NZ_WUWM01000017.1, read as the reverse complement.
GCTGCAGCAAGCTGTCGGTCTGGCACTCCTCAGTAAAGTTAAAGATTCGCAAGCGGCGCAAACGGCTGTCCTTCTCCAAGATTTTGCGGCGGCGCAGCCTGCCCATCTGGGGAAGCATGTAGATATTCGCGCCTAGCCAATAGGGTGATGCGGGATCGCTGCTTTTATTAGCCTGGAGAATGAAACAAGGCCCATCAGGCACGAGCCTGTGAAGGGCTGAACGCAGCAACCCTTCCAAGCTGTCTGAGCCATGCGTAATCCAGCGCATAGCTCGGACGGTTTTTTTTTTGTCCGGTCCGTCCGGTTCGGTCGGCTCACGGTCTTCACAGATTCTTTACGAAGCCGGACGCTCCCAAATCTTGAATTCACCAAGGGTCCCGCCCATAATAGAATAGAAACAACAACGGGCGTTAAACGGTCAGGTAGATCATCTATACATGGTAGAGGGAGGCTGACGATATGTCGGACAAGTCTGGAAGCGAGCACGCAACCAATGCGAAGCAGCTCATTATTGGGCACCGGGGCGCCGCAGGAGAAGCGCCGGAAAATACGCTGGCATCGTTCCGTTTGGCACTGGAGCAAGGGGCGGATGCTATAGAGCTAGACATCCACGAGACGGCGGATGGCGAGCTAATCGTGTGTCATGACCACACCGTAGACAGAACGACAGATGGAAGCGGATTTATCGAGCAGTTGACGATGGAGGAGCTCAGGCGGCTTGATGCGGGAAGCTGGTTTGACGAACGATTCGCGGGAGAGCGGCTGCCGCTTCTGGCAGACGTATTGGCTCTGACGCCTCCCGGCATCATGATCAATGTGGAGATCAAGTGCGGCTATAGCGCGCGTTTGTCCGGAGAGTTGCAGAGGCTGTTGAAGGAGTATGACCGCCTGGCGACCGTCGTCGTCTCCTCCTTCGGCCACAAGACGCTGCACCGGCTGAAGCGGGATATCCCGGAGCTTCGCATAGGCTTGCTCTATGTAGGCGGCTTTGTGCATCATGCGCGGCTGGCCGAGCTTTCGGACATGGAGGTGTACTCGCTGCACCCGCATTATCTGAGTATGGACGCGGAGGACGTGGCACAGGCTGTCAGTGCGGGGCTTCAGGTATACCCGTATACGGTCAATGACCCCGTGCATTTGACAAGGGCGGTGGAGGCGGGCTTTTCGGGCATCATAACCGATTATCCGGCCAGACTGCGCGAAATCTTGCAAAGATAACATCCATTTACCCAAAGCAGGTAACATTTGGAGCCGTTCCTTCCGATAAAATAAGAAGAGACGGGAGGTAGAATGAATTATGGACAAGACGCCACCAAAGTGGCTCCGCCGCATCGCGTTGGCTTTGACGGTCGCCGTAGGATGTTCCGCCCTTGCGGTCCAGCCGCAGCCGGTTCAGGCTGCAAGCCGCTACAGCGACGTTACCTCGAGCTATGTATGGGCCATCAACTCCATAGAACTGATGACCAGCAAACAAATCATAACCGGTTACCCCGACGGACTGTTCCGTCCGGACCAAGCCATCAGCAAGGCCGAATGGTCGGCCATGGTATTCCGGTTATTCGATACATATCGGCCTAACCTGAAGGCGACGGAATTGAACAAGATCGGGTACTTTGCCGATGTGCCTACCGATCATTGGGCATATAAGCCCATTAGCGATCTATACGATGCATCTTTCCGCATCGGAGGCTTCGGAGTGAATGAGCAAGGACAGCTGGCCTTCAATCCGGACCGGCCGCTCACTAGATTGGAGCTGGCGCAGATTCTATATGCCATGTTCGGGGGCAAGCTGGCCGGCGGCGACCGTCTGAGCGCGAACGATGCATGCGCGGCCCTGCTGCAATTCAAGGATATGCCCTCCAGCCTGCTGGAGGACGAATCGGCCTACTGGTTCGCCAAGTCAGACGGGCGTTACGATGCCAGCGGCTGGATGCGTGCGGACGATGAGATTGTCTACAAAACGCTGATGATCGGCAAGGGAGCAAGCGACTGCAAGCTGGGAGACGACCTGCTGTCCAATGTGCAGGCCAAGGGACTGGCGGGACTGAAAGCGAACGGCATCATGTCGCCGACCGATAATGGACGGTTCCGTCCCAGGGATCCGGTTACCCGTGCGGAAGCCGTCGTGATCCTGGACCGGATCTACCACTACCTGAAAACGGAGAAATGGCTTTCCTTATATTCGACCGTTGAGCTGGAAGCGAAGACCGGAACAAACTCGGGCTCGGGCGGGGGCTCGGCATCCGGAGGAAACGGGTCTCCAATCCCCAATGCCTCGGGCGGGATCCTGAATCCTTCCGTCGAGCAGCCGGGTTCACGGGAGTGGTCGGATAAATCCGTCATTTACGTCCGGGATTACTTTGACGACTTGGGCGTGTTGACCAAAAATGTGGCGACCCACGGTGATCTTGAAGCCGCCGTGCAGCCTCAGGGCAGCAGGTACCTGACGGTTGATTTCACCGCGAAGGAAGGCATCGATCTGTATATCGTGGTGGACGGCAAAATCTCCTTCGTGAAGAAGGAGGAATTCCCCGTGACGCTGTCCGTCGGCGGCGTATCGCTTGTCGGCTTCCGGTCGCAAGTGCGCGAGCCGGAACTCAAAACTCATGGTAATTACAACGTGACGTTATCGGTTAAATGGTCGGATCAAATGCCGGAGACCAAGAAGAAGAAATAAAGGGCCGTACACGAAGAAAGGCTTCCCAACCCGTAAAGCGGAAGGGAAGCCTTTTGCTCTCCAGCCGGCTCGGCTGCCAGCGGTAATCCGTTAGCGGCCGGGTACGGCAACGGCATGCTGCTGGATCATCCAGCTGCAGAACAGGACTTTGCCGTTAGTTCAAAAGATGCTTGTATTGCGTATAATCGATTTGCTTCTTGTCTAGGTAGACGATCAAGCTCTTGTAGTCCCGCTTCGGAGTCGCCAGAATATATCCCTTAATGCAGAGATCCTGCGTCACGGCAGGGGCCTTCTCCTCAAGCGCGAGCTGGCCGATGCGGGCCGCGATGGAATGCTTGGCAATATCCCGGAACGGCGTGGGAACCGGCTCGACGAGCACATCCAGGAACGCCTTGGCTTCATCGGTCCACAGGTGCCGGGAAGCCTCCACATAATGGTTTTGCCAGTCCAGCTTGGACTTGCCGTCTGCCATGGGCAGTACCTTGAAGAACTTGCGGAACATAAAGTAGCCGCCTACCGACATGGAGAAGAGCAGTACGAAAACCCAAAAAAGAATAAACCACATAAACCCCGGAGGCGGGGCGCTGCTGCTCAGGTATGGTATCACATTGGTCACCTCGCCCTCATTATACCTCAATTTGGTTGTTAGGAAAATGCATGAAAGGAAAAGGGAAATTCCTTTTCTAGATTTCTTGCAGCTTTCCTAGTAAACTATAGGAAGCTGCGCACGAAATACCTGTTAAGGGAGTGAAGGACGACATGGTCAAAATTGGCTCACATGTATCGTTTTCAGATAAAGGGCTGCTGAATGCAGCTAATGAAGCCGTCAGTTACGGCTCAGGTACGTTCATGATCTATACCGGCGCACCGCAGAATACACGGCGCAAGCCGATCGCCGACCAATACATCGATGAGGGTAAGGCGGTCATGGAGGAGCATGGGATCGGCGAGATTATCGTGCATGCTCCGTACATTATCAATCTAGGTTCCTATAAAGAGGATACGTACGAGCTGGCGGTTCGCTTCCTGCAGGATGAGATCCGGCGCACGGACTATCTCGGCGTTAAGCAGATTGTGCTCCATCCGGGCGCTTATACGGATAAGGATGCCGAGTTCGGCATCAACCGCATTGCCGAGGGACTCAATGAGGTGCTTGAAGGCGTAAAGGATACGAATGTTCATATCGCGCTGGAGACGATGGCAGGCAAGGGCACGGAAATCGGGCGCAGCTTCGAGGAGCTCGCCGCCATTATCGAGAAGGTCGGGCGCAACGACAAGCTGACGGTTTGTCTGGATACCTGCCATATCCATGATGCCGGTTATGACATCGTAAACGATCTGGACGGCGTATTGGAGCAGTTCGACCGTACCGTAGGCTTGAACCGGCTGGCTGTCGTTCACTTGAATGACAGCAAGAACCCGCGGGGTGGAGCGAAGGACCGCCATGCTCCTATCGGAGCGGGCTGGCTCGGCTTCAAGACCATGTACAACCTGGTCCACCACGAGAAGCTGCAGCATCTTCCGTTTATTCTGGAAACGCCCTGGATCGGCAAGGAATCGACGTCGCAGCGGCCGATGTATGAAGTGGAGATCGCGCTGCTTGGGGACAAGGCGCAGCAGCGCTTCGGGGAAGGCTTCCTCACCGACGTAGAGAAGCTGTCGCATTTCTTCAAGAAGCAGGAACTGGACCCCCGGGCGTTTGTACTGACGACGTGGGAGCTGCTCAAGAGCGATCCGAAGGCGAAGAAGGCTGACGGGCGCGAGCCGATGGAACGGCTGTATGACCTGATCGCCGCCGAGGATCTGTTTCCTCATCTGAGCGAGGAGCAGGTGAACCATCGTTTGACCGCCTGGTTCGCCGGCGAGCATGTGTTTGCCGCGGTCTAAATTGCCTGTTGCAGCGGGTTGTCCCGCCTGTTCGTAAACGGAGCAAGCAACGGGATGCAGGTATAGAAGCGAACGGCCATAGAGGTGTCGGATAAAGGAGAAGTGTAGCTACATGGTTCCCAACAAAATCACTAAAACTAAAAGCAATTCCCTGATCAATCGTGCGCGGATGCTTGTCTCATGTCCCGACCAGCCGGGGATCGTCGCCACGGTTTCGCGGTTTTTGTTTGACTACGGCGCGAATATCATTCAGTCCGATCAGTATACGATGGAGCCTTCCGAAGGCGGCTTGTTTTTCATTCGCATCGAGTTCGATCTCGAGAATCTCGACGCCCGCCGTCAGCAGCTGAAGGCGGACTTCGCGAAGATAGCCGAACAGTTCTCGATGGAGTGGAGCATTACGCGCGCCAGCCGCAAGAAGCGCCTGGCGATCTTCGTCTCCAAGGAGGACCACTGCCTGCTTGAGCTGCTGTGGCACTGGCAGTCGGGCGATCTGGATGCGGATATCGCGATGGTGATCAGCAATCATAACGAGATGCGGGAGCTTGTTGAGGCGCTCGGCATTCCATACCATCACATTCCGGTTACGGCGGACACGAAAGCCGAGGCGGAGCGACGCCAGCTGGAGCTGGTGGGGGATAACGTGGATGCGATTATTTTGGCGCGGTATATGCAGATCATCTCACCGAAGTTCATCGAGCATTTCCCTAACCGGATCATCAACATCCATCACTCCTTCCTGCCCGCATTCGTGGGCGGCAAGCCCTATGCTCAAGCGCATAATCGCGGGGTGAAGATCATCGGTGCCACCGCGCATTACGTGACGGAGGAGCTCGACGGCGGACCGATCATCGAGCAGGACGTTCAGCGCGTCAGCCATCGCGATCATGTAGACGACCTGAAGCGGATCGGGCGGCATATTGAGCGGACCGTGCTGGCCAAGGCGGTCAACTGGCATGTGGAGGATCGCGTGATCGTCCATCAGAACAAGACGGTTGTATTTAACTAGTTAACCGGCGACCTCTCGCAGAGGACAGCAAAGGCCCCTCTCTTTCCATCGGGAAGAAAGGGGCCTTTTGAGAATTTCCTTTCCCTTCGGGACGCTCCGGCCTGAAGCGTTTACCTACTCGGCGGCCTCCTGAGCCAGGAAGCTCCGGGTGGATGACAAAGCAGATTCCCCCGGAATGGAGTGAATGACCGTTTTATTTTTGCCGGAACGCTTGGCCGCATAGAGGGAGGCATCCGCGCCCTTAAAGAGCGCTTCTTTCCCTTTTCCTTTTCGATATTCCTGAAGTCCGATGCTGATGGTGGCCGACTTGGAGTCAAGCTCGGGATGGGCGGTCATGAACAGCCGCTGGCGGATGAGCTCGGATAGCCGGTAAGCCTCCTCAAGCGTTTTCTCCGTGAAGATAACGGCAAACTCCTCGCCTCCGTAACGAGCCACGAAATCATTCGGCGTCACGGTTTCCTTAATAATGGCGGCTACGCGCACAAGGATGATATCGCCGACCCAATGGCCGTAGGTATCATTGATACGCTTGAAGTTGTCGATATCGAGAATGGCCAGCTGCAGAGACAGCTCATTAAGCTCGTTTTGTTCGATTAGCTTCTCGAGATATTCATGGAAGGTTTTGTGATTGTACAGATCGGTAAGCGCATCCATCTTGGAGAGCGTATCCATAATGATGGTTTTGACCAGCAGCTCCTGCTTGGCTTCTGTAGCGTGCTTGAGATTGTTCAGCAATTCAATGCCGCTGGCCGCCATGGACAGGGCAATGGCCGCTGCGCCCGTGTACAGGAACAGGATTCCGATCATATGAATGGGCTGCATTGTCAAGCGCAGCGAGGGACTGAAGAGATACAGAAGGGCGAAGCAGAGCAGCACGAGAGCGAATGCGCCGGCAATGCGTTTCTTATTGAAGGTCATGATGGATGTCAAAATGGGAAAAATGAAGGTGGCGGGCACGATGCCGATCGTAGGATTCATCAGGATGATGGAGGAGGCATAGATAATCCCCATCAGGATGAGCAGCCAATCGCTCTGTAGGTTGCGGCGGCAGTAAAGCAGATCGACAAGCCCGGTTGCCGCTGATAGAAGGAGCATTTGCCCGATCAGCGACGGCAGAATATCGGCCAGACTTGCCTGAACTAGCAGACGTTGGATCGCGAATTCCAGGAGGACCGTCAGCGGGATGGTCAGCCAGTACAAATTAAGCATCTTACGATAGGTCTGGCGAGTATTGGCCAGCTCTAGCAGCATGTGATTCATTGATCGACTCCCCGTCTTTATTTTTAGTGCTAATGGCACATGTTTTCTTGGAAAATATCCCAAACCTAGTTCTAATTCTCTAATTCGACAGGCAAGTCCTAAATCCTTTGCGTTTGTTTATTATTTTTGTGCGGAAGCATGCGCATGGATTGGATATGGCAAACTGTATGAGAGAATGGTACAATAAAGGATATTTTGGAATGCCTGCTTTATCACTTCGCAGTAGGAAAATGAAGCAACCATCACTATTGAATGAATTGGGAGGATACTCATGACGTTGTCTAACAAAACGATCGACCAATTGTCGGTAGATACGATCCGTACGCTATCCATCGATGCCGTAGAGAAAGCGAAATCCGGCCATCCGGGCATGCCGATGGGGGCCGCTCCGATGGGCTATGAGCTGTTCGCCAAGCTGATGAAGCACAATCCGGATGCTCCGAACTGGGTCAACCGCGACCGCTTCGTGCTATCCGCGGGCCATGGCTCGATGCTGTTATACAGCCTGCTCCATCTATCCGGCTACGATCTTTCGATGGACGAGCTCAAAAACTTCCGCCAATGGGGCAGCAAGACGCCTGGACACCCTGAAGTCGGACATACGCCCGGCGTAGATGCGACGACCGGCCCGCTCGGACAAGGACTCGGTATGGCGGTAGGGATGGCCATGGCCGAGGCTCATCTGGGAGCCGTCTACAACCGCGACAACTTCCCGATCATCGACCACTATACTTATGCGATTTGCGGAGATGGCGATCTGATGGAGGGGCTTTCCTCCGAGGCCGCTTCCCTGGCCGGACATTTGAAGCTGGGCAAGCTGATCGTGCTGTACGATTCCAATGATATTTCCCTGGACGGCGAGCTGAACCTGTCCTTCTCCGAGAACGTCATGCAGCGTTTCGAAGGATACGGCTGGCAAGTGCTTCGCGTCGAAGAGGGCAATGACCTTGAAGCGATCCACCAAGCGGTGCTCGAGGCGCAAGCGGATTTCCGTCCGACGCTGATCGAGGTGAAGACGGTTATTGGCTTCGGCAGTCCGAACAAAGCGGGCAAGGGCGGTAGTGTAGGTCCGCACGGCTCTCCGCTCGGCATCGACGAGATCGTATTAACGAAGCGGGTATACGGCTGGGATGAGAATCAGCATTTCTTTGTACCTGAGCCGGTTCAAGCGCATTTTGCCGATATCAAGCGCCGCAATATCGACCGTTACGAGTCCTGGAACAAGCTGGTCAAGGCTTACGGCGAGGCTCATCCGGAGCTGGCGAAACAGTTCGAAACCGCTCTGAGCGGCGATCTGCCGGAGGGCTGGGATTCCTTGATTCCCGCAGAGGTACCGGCTGACAAGGGCACGCGTACGGCTTCGGGCATCGTGCTGAATGCCATCGCTCAACAGGTGCCTTCGCTGGTAGGCGGATCGGCGGACCTGGAATCGTCCACGATGACGCATATGAAGAGTCTGGGCGTACTCACAGCCAAGGACTACAGCGGACGCAATATTTACTACGGCGTGCGCGAGTTCGGGATGGGCGCGGCTGTGAACGGTATGCTGCTGCATGGCGGGCTGAAGGTGTTCGGCGGCACGTTCTTCGTATTCTCCGATTACCTGCGTCCAGCCATTCGTCTGGCGTCCATCATGGATGTGCCTGCGATCTATGTGTTTACGCACGACAGCATCGGCGTCGGCGAAGACGGCCCTACGCATGAGCCGATCGAGCAGCTGGCGGCGCTTCGCGTTATTCCAGGGGTTACGGTGATCCGTCCTGCTGACGGTACGGAGACCATCGGGGCATGGCGCTATGCGGTAGCCAACAAAAAAGGTCCGGTCGCTCTGATCTTCTCCCGTCAAGCGGCAGCTGCGCTGCCAGGCTCCGTGCAAGGCGAAGTGGAGCGCGGCGCGTATGTGATCGCCGATGCGGCGGACGGCAAGCCGCAGGCGCAGATCATCGCTACAGGCACTGAGGTGCAGCTGGCGGTAGAAGCACACAAGAAGCTGGCCCAGGAAGGCATTGCTTCCCGCGTGATCAGCATGCCGAGCTGGGAGCTGTTTGACCGCCAGGATCAGGCCTACAAGGATTTGGTTATTCTGCCTGAGGTAAAAGCTCGCCTCGCTGTTGAGATGGGGCATCCATTTGGCTGGGACCGCTATGTCGGCGATCAGGGCAGCGTGCTCGGTATCGACAAATTCGGCGCTTCGGCTCCAGGACCTATTGTGATCCGCGAATACGGCTTTACGGTAGACAATGTAGTGGCCCGCGTCAAACAATTGTTGAAGTAAAAGGAGAAGCGAGTCCGCATGTCCCAATTCGATCAAGTAAGCGTTCTGACCAAGGCCAATATATATTTTGACGGAAAAGTAACAAGCCGTACGGTGCTATTCGCCGACGGTACCAAAAAAACGCTCGGCATCATGCTGCCGGGCGAGTATGAATTCGGTACGGATGTTAAGGAAGTTATGGAGATTCAGGCAGGCGAGCTGAAGGTGCTGCTGCCTGGATCAAGCGAGTGGCTGGAGATCAGAGGTACGGGAGAGTTTACCGTGCCGAAGGGCGAAAAGTTCAAGCTGGAGGTCCTCACGGCGACGGATTATATTTGCTCGTATATCCACGAATAAGCCGCGGAATAGCTGCTTGAACCAAATCCCGACAAACCCCGCCCGCTCTTTTGTCTGTGCAAACAGAAGGAGCCGGGCGGGGTTTCCGCTATCAACAGGCAGGGGGCGTTTACTCCGACTTGATTCGGATATATTCTTCGATCTGCAGGCGCACATGTGGGGACAGACCGGACAGCATGCAGCCGTAACGGAACTGTTCGCCTTCCTGATCGATCCGGATAATACGCGCCGTGACCGGCGGCAGACCGGATTCCCGCGGGAAGTGGATCACGATGAACATATCCTTGGCAAGCGGAGAGCCGCTGACGATGCGCATGCCGCTCTCGGACAGATCGACGAGCTTGCCCTCGAGAAGTTGGCCTGAGAAGGAGCCCTCCTGCTCCCACTGATAAACCGACATATGCAGCTGGATATCGAGCTGCAGACGAGCGTTGCGGCGGCGTTCCGCCGCTTGGACTTCCTCCTCCCGCCGGGGGGGTGGGGCTTCGCCGACCTGCAGCTTCATCCAATCCTCGTAGCATTGAATCACCGCGCTGAGATCCTGCTCGCCGAGCCCTTTGGCCTGCGCCATCAGGAAAATATCGGTGGCGCTGTGCAGCATCGGAGCGGGCAATTGGAATTGCTGTGCGGCGCGTCCCGCGAGGAGCAGGTCCTTCAGCATCCACTGGACGGAAAATTGATTGCTGAAGTCGCGGCTCAGAATCTTCGGACCCTTGAGCTCGGCTTGCTTGCTGGAGGCGGAGCCGGCCTTCACGACCTCAAGGAACTGATCGGCGGCGAGTCCGGCTTTGGCGGCGATGGACAGCCCTTCCATCAGGGCAAGCGCATGGATGCCCACCATCGTATTGTGGGCCAGCTTCGTATAAGAGCCGGCGCCTGAAGGACCCATGTACACGATTTTGCTGCCCATGGCCTGGAAGACGTCGCGCTGCTGTTCCAGCGTCTCTTCTTCGCCGCCGACCATGAATACGAGAGTGCCGCTTTCGGCGGCAGGCTTGCTCCCGGTCACCGGCGCATCGAGAAAATCAACCAGGTGAGAAGCGAACTCGTGGTACAGCCTGCGGCTGGTTTCGGGGGAAACGGTGCTGCAGTCGATTACCGTTAGTCCAGGTCGAAGGCCGTGTACGATCCCATGTTCGCCGAACGCCGCTTCGAGCACGACTTCATCCTTGCTGAGCATCATCACGATGACATCGGCTTCGCGGGCTGCATCCGAAGGGCTTGCAGCGGCCTTCGCGCCAAGCCGGACGAGCTCGTCCGCTTTCCCTGCGGTGCGGTTATACACAATGACTTCAAATCCTTTGTGAAGCAGGTTCGCGGCCATAGGCTTGCCCATGGTCCCGAGCCCGATAAATCCGATCGATTTCATGGCGATCCCTCCTGCCAATATTCTAGCATTTTGGCAGATACCTGTGAATGTTCACTTGCGTTTCGGAAGCAAGATAAAGTATGCTATGCATATGGAATTACGAAGATTTAACTTACATAGAGAACCTAAGGTTCGGAATCGGAGGAATGAAGACGCATGACAGCCAAGCTTCAATTCGATTACAGCAAGGCGCTTGATTTTGTAGGCAAACACGAGGTAGATTATTTGTCCGCAGCCGTAGCTGCCGCTCATGAGCAGCTCCATAACGGAACCGGCGCAGGCAGCGATTATCTGGGATGGATCGATCTCCCGGAGAACTACGACAAGGAAGAGTTCGCGCGGATTCAAGCCGCTGCGAGCCGCATTCAGGCGAGCTCGGACGCTTTGGTTGTGGTAGGGATCGGCGGCTCTTATCTGGGCGCGCGCGCAGCTCTCGAGATGCTGTCCCACAGCTTCTACAATCTGCTGCCTAAGGACAAGCGCAAAACTCCGGAAATTTACTTCGTCGGGCAAAATATCAGCTCCACCTATGTGACGCATCTGCTGCAGCAGCTCGAAGGCAAGGATATTTCCGTGAATGTGATCTCCAAGTCCGGGACGACGACGGAGCCGGCTATTGCGTTCCGTATTTTCCGCGAGCTGCTGGAGAAGAAGTACGGCAAGGAAGAAGCGCGCAAGCGTATTTACGCTACAACGGATAAGGCGAAGGGCGCGCTGAAGAAGCTGTCTGACGAGGAAGGCTACGAAACGTTCGTCATTCCCGACGATGTAGGCGGACGCTATTCTGTGCTGACAGCCGTAGGCTTGCTGCCGATCGCGACAGCGGGCATCGACATTGAAGCCATGATGCGGGGAGCGGCGGATGCGCGCCTGGCTTATGCAAGCCCGAACCTGGCGGAGAATGAAGCTTATCAATATGCAGCCGTACGTAATGCCCTGTACCGCAAAGGCAAGACGACGGAAATTCTGGTGAATTACGAGCCGTCGCTGCATTTTGTATCCGAATGGTGGAAGCAGCTTTTCGGAGAGAGCGAAGGCAAGGACAGCAAGGGCATTTTCCCGGCTGCTGTCGACTTCTCGACGGATCTTCATTCGATGGGACAGTTCATTCAGGAAGGCAACCGCAACCTGTTCGAAACGGTTATCCAAGTACGCGAGGTATCCGAGCACATTACGATCGGACACGATGCCCAGGACCTGGACGGATTGAACTTCCTGAGCGGCAAAACAATGGATTTCGTTAACAAAAAGGCATTCGAGGGTACGATGCTTGCACATGCTGACGGCGGAGTACCGAATCTGATTGTTACGCTTCCTGATATGAGCCCGTACACGTTTGGCTACATGGTCTATTTCTTTGAAAAAGCTTGCGGGCTCAGCGGCTATCTGCTTGGCGTCAATCCGTTTGATCAGCCGGGCGTAGAAGCGTATAAGAAAAACATGTTCGCTCTGCTGGGCAAGCCCGGCTATGAGCAAGAGAAAGCCGAATTGGAAGCCAGACTCGGCAAATAACAGAGTTAAGGCATCACCGGCAAAGAAGCGGTTTATCCTGCGGGATGATCGCTTTTTTTGCAATATTCCAAGCTCGTGTAAGGATATGGAATTTTATCCGATAACCGGTAAGAGAGGAGGGCGGCCCTGTATGCTGCCGCACTATCGAACGGTAAAGCGATCTGGCTCAGCGGAAATCGTAATCAAAAAGTCTCGGTTCATCGGCTTCGCGAGACCCGCTGCCAGCGAAGAAGAGGCTGTAGCTTTCATCGAGAGCATCAAGAAGGAGCATTGGTCCGCCACCCATAACTGCTCGGCATATATGATCGGAGAACGGGATGAGATTCAGAAGGCTTCCGATGATGGGGAACCGAGCGGGACGGCGGGGAAGCCGATCCTGGAGGTTATCAAAAACCAGGGGTTAAAAAACGTAGCAGTCGTCGTTACCCGCTATTTCGGCGGGATTATGCTGGGAGCGGGCGGCTTGATCCGGGCTTATACGGACGGAGCTGTGGCGGGCCTAGCGGCTGCGGAGCAGGTCTATAAGGTGCTGCATCGCGAGGTGAGAGTCAGTCTCGATTACACATGGCTGGGCAAGGTGGAGAACGAGCTGAGGAACCGAGGCACGCTGATGGGCGAGACTCAATTTACCGATAAGGTGACGCTACTTTGTTGGCCCTTGGAATCCGAAGCGGAAGCCTTCATGGAATGGATGACCGATATCACGCAAGGTCAGGGAACGATCGATAAGGGCGAGAGCCGCTATGTAGAGCATGCCGAGCTTCCTGTCTAAGGGAGCCGGCGGCTTTCTCTTATCCGCGAGGATCACTCTATTAAAATATGCAGGCTAGCTAAGAGGAGTTGGGGGCATTTGGCAAGAAAAGCAGTCGAGCAGGAGCTGAGCCGCGACCGGATCTTATCCGAAGCGCGCCAGTTGTTCGTCGAGCATGGCTATCATGCTTTAACGATGCGAAGCATCGCAAAAGCGATGGGCTACAGTCATGGAGCGCTATATTATCATTTTAAAGAAAAAGCCGAGTTATTCTATGCGCTGGTAACCGAGGATTTCAGAGATTTGCTGAACCGGCAGAGGGAGATGCTTCGCCGTACCCGTCTGGGTGACATGGCTCAGCTGGAGAAGCTGATGCTGGAATTCATCAAGTTCGGGCTGGAGAATCCGAATCATTACGAGATTATGTTTATGATCAAGGATCCGGAGCTGCAGCGCTATTCCCGAACGGAGCAGGCGCAATGTCTGGACTTATTCGCTACCGTCGTACGGTCAGTCGTGGCGCAGCAGGACAATAACGAAAGTAAAATGTACCATTTGCCATGGAGCTTGTTTATGTCCATGCACGGCTTTATTTCCTATAATATTCATTACAGTCAAAGCTTCAAGGATGTGAAGAAGCTAGCTGAACAACATGTCAAATATTTGTGCGAGGGGCTGCAGGGATAAGGAATCCGAAACCTCAACAGCCGAGACTTCTTTGCAGCCCCTTACTTTAACCCATTAAAGCTTAAACGCTGACACGCTTGTTCGCTTTTGTGCTTATCCGCGTATAAACTTTACTAAACAAGTTCGTTCCCTCGGTCCGTCAAATTCACATAAATAAATGCCCTGCCAGCGGCCAAGCACGAGACGAGAGCCGGCTACGAGAATCGTCTGCGAGGCGCCGACGGTCATCGTTTTCAGATGGGAGGCCGTGTTGCCCTCCGCATGGCGGTACTCGGGATGCTCCCACGGGTATACTTCATCCAATCGCAGCAGAACGTCATGCTTGACATCAGGGTCAGCATTTTCCTGGATGGTGATGCCGGCCGTCGTATGAGGCGAGTAAACCACAGCGATTCCATCCTCTAACTGCTCCTGCTTGAGTAAATCATGAACATGTCTCGTAATCTCGATCATTTCACTGCGATGGCTGGTCTGGATATGCAGCTTATGTATCATGGGGCATCCGTCCTTTCTTCTCGGAAACGTTTTTCTTTTACGGAGCGCCGATCCGCCAAACATGGTACAATAAGAATCAGTGCAAAAATGCTTGGGAGGGCCGAACATGGACTTGACGAAAAATACGTTGGAAAATACAGATTACATGATTGAAGAAATTAAAAAAAAGCTGCGCATGGCTTCGGGAGCGGCGCTTAAGGCTACCGCGCTGAATGACGAGCTTTATGAGGACCTTCGTGATATCTACAGTATGGTCGCTAGTAAAAATCAATTCAGTATCAGCGAAATTGAGGCTATAACCTCTGAGCTTGGGCGTCTGCGCCGGTAGGCATCTCCGGATGGCAGAGAGCGGGCGTGACGGGCAAGCAGCAGGACGGCGCATAAGGCGCGGTCCTTTTTGTCGTTGTCAGTCCTATAGAAGAGAACCGTGTCTGAGGTTGCGAATAACCAAAACACCCCGATGGAATCGGCAGGGGGCGTAAGCACAACTTGAGCTCCAAGGGGACGACCGTACAGGCGGAGCGGAAGCAGCCCCCGTACAATATACCGTTAACGCCAATTCGCCCGCGAATATGGCCTGACGATCCCAATTGGAGGTGGATGTGAATGCACAAGGCAATCCGCAAGCAAGAGGTCGCCAAGCTGGTCGGAAAATCCATTTATGCCGTGAACAAGGATGGTTCCGTCGTCCGCGGCAAGCTGGTCAAAGTCAGCGACGGCAAGCTGTATGTCTCAGTCCGCAGCAAAGGGAAATCGGTTCGGACATCGGCCGTTATCCCGCTCGTTCTTTTCGATCTGCTCGCCATTGGTACGCTGCCCTTTGCCGGGTTCGGGTTCGGAGCCCCCGGCTTTGGATTTGGCGGCTTCGGCGGCTTCTGGTAAGTCTTTATCACGGGTCATCGGCTCGAATTCCCTCTGCGATCCATTTCTCCCCCGGAGAAATGGATTTTTTTGTTCCTCCGGCGCAGGTCAGCCCGATCTCACTGAAGGGCCTGCTCGGGGGATGGGGTCATATGCTTGCCGATAAATTGCTCCATCGCCTGCCGGTACCCGTCCGTATCCGTCCGGTAAGCCATCCCGTGTCCGGCCCCGGGCACGATATACAGCTCCTTCTCGCTGGCGCAATTCTCGTATAACGCGTGCACCATGGCGAAAGGCACAAAGGTATCTCCGGTACCGTGGATAAACAAGATCGGCACCTTGGCGTGACGGACCTGGTTCACCGCCGACGCCTCTCTGAACGAGTACCCGGCAAGGAGCTTAGTCAAGAGACTGGTGCTGGACAAGAACGGAAAGCTCGGCAAATGATACATCCGCTTCAGCTGATAAGCCAGCTGATCCCGGACCGACGTATAGGCGCAATCGGAGATGACCGCCTTGACTTGCGGAGGGAGTGCTTCCCCGCTGGTCATCAGCACGGTTGCGCCGCCCATGGATATGCCGTGCAGGAGCACCTCGGTTTGCGGTCCGCTGCGCTGCAGCACGTAGTCTATCCATCGCAGCTGATCTTTGCGGTCCAGCCACCCGAAGCCAATGACAGGGCCTTCGCTTGCGCCGTGGCCCCGGTTATCCGGCATCAGCACGTGGAAGCCGAGCTGCTCGTGGTAAAATCTGGCGAAGGCGGCATTCTGCCGGGCATGCCCCGAATAGCCGTGCACCAGAATAGCCGTCGGGCTGGATGCCGCCGGTGCGGCGAGGTAGTAGGCTTGAAGCTGCAGGCCGTCATCCGATCGGATCGTTACCTGCTCCAGGGGCTGCGTATCCAGCCAATCGAGCGCCTCTGTGACCAGCGATGGCTCCTCCGTAAGGAGATCCCGGTTCCGGGCCAGAAAGCTTTTGTCGGTGCGGGCAATGGCGATGCGGTAGAAGTAAAAGCTGACAGCCAGGACGGCAAGCAGTATTACAGCGAAAACGATCGCAAGTGTGTAAGCCAAGGCGGCCACAGGTCCTTTCTCTCCTGGAGTTTAGGGTCATGCCGAAATTAGCGCTTTACTCAAACCAAGAAGCGTACCTGCCGTAGCCTTCCTTCTCCAACTCCTCCTTGGGAATGAAGCGCAGCGAGGCGGAGTTGATGCAATAACGCAGACCGCCCAGCTCACGGGGGCCGTCATTGAAGACATGACCCAGGTGGGAGTCGGCTTTGCGGCTGCGAACCTCGGTGCGGATCATAAAGTGGCTGTAGTCCTGCTTCTCTTCAATCAAGCCCTGAGAGAGCGGCTTAGAGAAGCTCGGCCAGCCGCAGCCGGAATCGAATTTATCCCTGGAGCTGAACAGCGGCTCGCCGGATACGATGTCCACGTACAAGCCCTCCTGGTGGTTGTCCCAGTACTCGTTGTGAAACGCCGGCTCGGTGCCGCTCTCCTGCGTAACCTTCCATTGCAGCGGCGTCAGCCTGTCCTTCAGCGCCTCTTTGTCCTTATCCGTGTTCCAATACTGCCGCAAGAAGTCGTCGCGTCCGGAGCCGCGGCGGTACATCTTGTAGCGCAAAGGATTTTTCTTATGGTAATCCTGATGATACTCTTCGGCGGGATAGAATACCTCAGCAGGCAAAATCGGTGTCACGATGGGCTGCTCGAACCGTCCGCTTTCCTGAAGCTGCTGCTTGGAAGCCTCGGCAATCGTACGCTGGGCCTCGGTATGGTAGAAAATAGCGGTACGGTAGGACGAGCCTCGGTCGCAGAACTGGCCCCCCGCATCGGTCGGATCGATCTGGCGCCAGTATAGGTCGAGCAGCTCTTCATAGGGAAACAGCTCGGGGTCGAATGTGATCTGTACCGCTTCGGTATGCCCCGTCGTGTCGGTGCATACTTCCTGGTAAGTAGGATTCTCGGTATGGCCGCCGGTATAGCCGGAGACGACGCTGACGATGCCGGGCATCTCCTCGAATGGCGTCACCATGCACCAGAAGCAGCCTCCTGCGAATGTAGCGAGTTCATGTTTGGATGGGGACACGCGCTTTCACCTCTTTAGGATGGGATAGGATGGATCTTCTTCCAGTATACCCGATTCTCAGGTCCGAGCAAAACGGCGCTACGGTTCGGCTTAACCGAAAGGCTTGCCGCCCGCGTAGTAGCTGTTCTCCGCGAAGACGGAGAAAGCGATCTCGGATTCCTCTATACCGGCTTCCCGGAGATGGCGGTCGATCGATAAGGCGAAGCGGTCCCGGATATCCTGTCCTCTATCGAACCACCAGACATGGACGAAGGGGAAGGAGGGAACGGGCTCCCCGTTAAAAATCCCCGTAGTAGAGAAGCATTCGATCGTAAAATTATCCGTCCCGCATTCGCAGATCGCAGCCAGCTCGTCGATCAGCGAACGGCTGAGGTACTGCACCGTCTCGACAGGTACGCCTCTTATCAGCAGTTGTGGCACAGGGAAGCCCCTTTCCTTTATAAAGTTTTCATTATAATTCCATTATAGCAAAATCACCGCATTGCTTCTTCTTTGAATCCTTACTATGATAGTCCCATACATCTGAGAGAATCATAGAATAAGTCGTAGGGGGAGAAACATGCGGTTCGGCAGCTCGCGTTTATGGAAATTCATACTTACGGGGGTACTGGCTGTCGGATGGATCGGCCAAAGTACGGCCCCGGTCGTCCAGGCTTCATCCGAAGACAAAGGGGGGCTGGCCGCAGTTCGCATGGATGCGGATGACGGCCAGATTATTCCCGGCAAGGCGCTCGTCAAATATAAGGTTCCACCATTATCAGGCGGCGATACCTATCAGCTTCAATCTGTAGCTCCGCGCATCGCGCAGCTTACCTTTTCCGAGACGATCCCTGTGGCGGACAAGCTGAAGGAGCTGGCGGCCGATCCGAACGTCGAATATGCCGAGCCTGTCTATATCGTGAAGAAAACCGGGCAGGCGGCTGATGCCGGCGGTCAGACAGTGGGGCAGGCCGTTTACTATAACGGGGCCGATCCCGCCTACATGCAAAGCTGGGGGCTGTCGGTGACGGGCATTACGTATCTGGCCTCCAAAACCACGCATGTCCAGCGGTCTGCGGTCAAGGTGGCCGTGCTCGATACGGGTATTGACTTGACCCATCCCGATCTGATGGACGCTGTTCTAGCCGGATCCGGCCGGAATTTTATCGATTCGGCCCTTACGGTGCAGGATGAGGAAGGACATGGCACTCATGTAGCGGGCATTATTGCGGCCAGCGCCAAGCGCACGGGAGGATACACCGGGGCGGCGCCGGGCGTCAAAATCGTGCCGGTCAAGGTGCTGGATAACAAAGGCAACGGCGATACCGCTTCCTTGCTGAAAGGGATCGAGTATGCCATCGAGCAGAGGGTGGACTTCATCAATGCGAGCCTGGGTTCCCCTGGACGCAGTAAATTGGTGCACGAAGCGATCCAAAAAGCGGCGGCAGCGAATATTCTGATGTTCGCCGCCACAGGCAACGAAAGCAATCACTGGATCGGGACAGAAGCCGGACAGCTCGATGAACCGGCGAAGGATACGACCCGCTATGCCAAGGAGGCGGGCTACCCGGCTGCCTTCGACGAGGTAGTCAGCGTCGGGGCGCTGGAGCAGTTGGCCGACGGCAGGCTGACGATAGCGGACTTCTCGAATATCGGCAAGGTAGACTTGGTCGCGCCCGGCGTCAATATCTACAGCACCTTGCCGGCTTCGGTCGGCAAGGGGGTCCTGTACGGCTACGGTAGGGGAACCTCTCAGGCTACCCCGCTGGCAACGGGAACAGCTGCTTTGTTGAAGGCCTATAATGGCGCTTTGACGGCGGAAGACATCAAGACAATTATGAAGAATTCGGTTAAAAGCTTCCATCCGGTTCCCGCCCCGTCTTCCGGCTATACGAACATCACAGAACCGGTAAACTTCGAATTGACCTTCGGAGCGGGCATGTTCAACGGCCAGCAAGCCTTCGAGCTGCCAAGACTGCAGATTACGCCCCAAGGGCAGGTTGATTATAGCCTATCGCGCACGGTGACCTTCGACGTGTATCTGCGGAATCTGAACAATGAAGTTGTGCCATCAAGCAGCGGGGTTCATCTGACTATACGCGGCTGGCGCGAGGATAAGGTCAAGCGCAGTGAGGATAGGCTCGTCGACAACAGAGCCTCGGGGGAGTTGTCAGGCGGCTACGTCCGGCTTGCCGCCAGCTTGCCTGCCACAAGCCCTATCGATGTTTATCGGTATTATTATGTGGCTGAGGGAGCGGGGGTCAGCTCCAATCCTATCAGTTACATCAAGCGCCCTGCCAAGCCGTCGGCCTCTCTGAGCAGCGGAACCTATGCGGGCAGCAGGCAGGTTACGCTGTCAACGGCCGAGCCTCAAGCGGACATTCTGTATGTGCTGGAGACCGAGAGCGGCACCGTGGGGGGCCAGTACCGGGATCAGGCGATTACGGTGTCCAGGTCGTCGATTCTGCATGCGATCGTATTTAAAAATGAGGTATATAGTGACGAAGTCAGCTACCGTTACCTCATAACCGCTCCACCGGCAGGCGGCGGGGGTGGCGGAGGCGGCGGTGGCGGAGGAGGAGGCTTTATAGCTCCGACGAAGCCGAAGGAGGTCAAGAGCGATTCCGACGGGCGCCAGCTGCTCGTCGTGGAGCCGAAGACCGAGGACCTGCTGAAGGAGATCGCCTCCAAGAGCGCAGAGGTGCTGATCGACGCGACAACGACGGAAGCCGCCGTGGATCGTATTCAGGTGAAGCTGAGCGAGGAAGCGGTGAGCAAGGCGGGGCAGGCGAACAAGCCGTTTGTGGTCCAAGCCTCCGCGGTCGAGCTGAGACTGCCTGCGGGCTTCGCGGGTAAGCTGGAAAGCGGGCAGACGCTCACCCTAACCTTGGATGCCAAGCCTCCCGCAGGCTTGCCCGAAGGCTCGCTGGCGGCCTCCAAGAGCTATGATTTCTCGCTGCAGACCGACAAAGCGATCATCCGCTCCTTCGAGAAGCCGGTAACGGCCTCATTTCGCCTCGATATGCACAAGATCAGCCGTCCGCATCAGGTTGGCGTCTACAGATATGATGAGGTCCGCCAGGAGTGGAGATATGAGGGCGGACAGTGGGGCAGCGACAATAAGTCCATGAAGCTGGAGCTTCCGCATTTCTCCCGCTATGTCGTACTGGATTACAACCGCACGTTCCCGGATATCGAGGGGCACTGGGCACAGCAGGATATCGAGCGGATGATTGCCCGGCAAGTGGTGCAAGGATTGAGCGAGCATCAGTTCGCTGCCGATGAAGCGGTCACCCGGGCGCAATTCGTCACCTTGCTGTCGCGTGCGCTGAAGCTGGATCAGCCGGGCGTGACCGACGCCCATTTCGAGGACGTATCGCCGGAGTCCTGGTATTACCAAGAGGTATACGCGGCTTATCGGGCGGGACTGGTGAGCGGTATAACAGAGACTCGCTTCCTGCCTGAAGCGAACATCACGCGAGAGCAGATGGCGGTCATCCTGGTGAACGCTTATCTGCATGCCAAGGGCAAGACCCTGTCCGATCTGGTCATGACCCAGGAAGTGAAGTTCGACGACGAGGGAACGGTCAGCGTCTGGGCGAGGACGCACGTCCGTGCGGCCGCTGCGCTGGAGCTGATGAATGCGGCGGAGGGCGATAGCTTTAAGCCGCAGGAGCAGGCATCGCGGGCCCAAGCGACCGTAGTCATGGCCAGGCTTTTTCAGAAATAACGGATAGAAGTGGAGATAGAGCCGGTTCCTGAGGGGACCGGCTTACTGTCCGTTAGCCCGATGATATTAACCTGAAATCCGGGCATATGCCGCCTTCCCGGCTGGCCGAATTAAAAAATGCCGAATCTGCTGTTGACTTTGCCCTTAGGGTAAGGTGTAAGAATAGAAGAGCGGAGAGATATAGGGGGAGAAAGGAGGCGACGTGTTGCTGTCGATTGGAGAATTCTCGAAGATATGCGAAGTGTCTACCAAAACGCTTCGATATTATGATGAAATTGGATTAATTCATCCGGAGGAAATTAATCCTGACAACGGCTATAGGTATTATGCCATCAAGCAATTAAAAAGGATGCTTTTGATTAATCGCTTGAAATCGTATCATTTCTCTTTGGAAGAAATCAAAGACCTATTGGAAGGGGAGGAGGATCGGGCTGAGGAGAAGCTTTGCTCCGTTCTTCGCCGCAAGAAAAGGGAGATACAGGAGAGACTGAACGCATTTGAATATACGCTCCGGCAAATGAGTCATGATATTTCCCTAATAGAGCAGGGCATAGCGATCATGTCCTACCTTGACCATATCCCGGTCCAGCTGGTTGAAACCAAGCCGCTCCTTATTCTTTCTATGCGCCGGATGATGAGCAGCGAGGACTACGTGCCGGGATACGGGAACTATTTTAGCACGCTGTATGAAAGGATTGCCCATGAAAAGCTGACCTTGCTTGGTACGCCGATGACTATTTACCACAGCCCTGAACATAACCCTGCCGGCAATGATACCGAGTTTGCGATCCCCATTCAGGAGGCGGTACCGGGGACGAGAGAGCTGGCTGGAGGTCTTTGTGCGAAGTCTGTTTTAAAGGGCTCCTATTCAGAATTGAGATCGGTATATGCCAAGCTGAGGGAATGGGCAGAGGAGGAAGGCTATGAATGGGCGGCATCGCCGTATGAAGTATATGCGACCGATCCCAGTCAGGCTGCCGTTTCTGAGGACATCGTGACTGAGGTGTATGTGCCGGTACGGAAAAAGGAAAAGCAGGACGAGAGCAGACCGTTTCTTTAGCTCGCTGCGCCAACCCCAATAACTTTCAAAAGAGGTCTTTATCATGCTAAGAAACTACTGGCCCACTACAGAATGGCAAACCTTAGACCCTGCAGCCTTGAGAATGGACGCCCAAAAGCTGTCCGAGCTGGAGTCCGTCATAAAATCGGAGTATAGCAATGTCAACGGTATTGTGATTGCGAGGCATGGATATCTTGCTTATGAAAACTATGATCATGGCTATGGTCCGGATGATGCGCATCATGTGGCGTCTGTGACGAAAAGTATAGTGAGCGCCCTCATCGGAATAGCTATAGAGGCCAACTATATTCAAGATGCAGACCAGAAGGTGTTGGATTTTTTTCCCGAATATGTTCCCGATCCTGCCGATACGCAGAAGCGGGATATTACCATACGCCATCTGCTGACGATGACGGCTCCCTTCCCCTTTGAGAATGGGCACGAAGCGCTGGAGAAGATGTGTACACAACCAGACTGGGTCAACTATTGCCTGGATATACTGGGCCGACAGGGGAGCCTAGGAGCTTTTAAATACTCCACCGCAGGGGCGCATCTGCTTTCAGCCATCATCACGCGCAGCACAGGAAAAAGTGCCCGCGAGTTTGCCAACGAACGTTTATTTAAACCGATCGGCATGAGAGAGATCCCGGATTATGGGATGAAAGCCTTCGGGTTCGACGAACTGTTCGGAAGCGAGGTACGAGGATGGGTGCAAGACCCCGGCCGTAATTCCACGGGAGGGTGGGGACTTACTCTTACTCCCCGCGATATGGCAAGGTTTGGGCTTCTCTATCTGAACCACGGCATGTGGGATCGCGAACCGATTATTTCGAAGACTTGGATTGACGAATCGACAGCAATGAACCCTCATCATTACGGGTATCTATGGTGGTTGCGCGAGGGGGACGGGCTTTCTGCCTACTTAGCGCTAGGCGATGGAGGTCATGTCATTTGCTGCATGCCGGACAAGGACCTGGTCATCGCCATTGCATCCGAGTTCGTGATGAAGCCTCGTGACCGGTGGATCTTGATCAAGGATCATATTGTTCCGGCTATCGTCGACTAGATGCATCGCCGAGTCTGGCAAGGGCAGGAGGAGTCCTCGCCTGTCTGCCCAGAATAGAATCGCGGTAGCAGCAGGAGGCTTGCTTATAGGGGCAGGAGCTGCCCGGTCAGGTGATGAAAAAGCTGATGGATAACCCGAAGTCTCCCTTGCGGCGTCCAGCTCATGACGAGCCAGTTCGGAATGATATAACTACGGGAAGGCGCGGCCGCCGGGGAAATTGGGGAAGCAGCGGTTTCCTGCAGCTTCATCAAGAGGTCCTCGACCTCCGGGTCGCTCGTATGGCGAATCATGAACAAATGATCCGAGGCGAGAGGGGGAAGCTGCTCCGGCAACCACTCCTCCCTCATCTTGTGGGAAGGCACGGAGCCGCCGGGCCGTAGCCCTAGCTCCTGGTAGATCAGTTCGTTCAGCGGATGATTGCCCGTTCCCTGAATACGAATCAGTCGCTTAATCGGCTGCAGAATCGTTACGCTCTGCCCGCCTGCAAGCGAGCGGAGCCGTTCGCGAGCGTTCTGCGCATGGCGGTCCAGCTCGTCGATCGAGCGGACCGCCTCTTGCTCGCGGCCTACGAGCCCGGCTATGTTCCTATGCATCCTCCGCCAGTCCAGCTCATGCTGCACGATGATGGTCGGCGCGATTTGCTTCAGCCTGTCAAGCAGATAAGTATGGGTATAGTCTGCGATAATCAGATCGGGCCCCGCCAGCTTCAGCTGCTCCAGCTGCCCCAGCAGATGCATGCTGAACGGGTTGTCCTCCATCTCGGGGTAACGGTACCCGTCTATAGCGGCAACGGCTTCGACGCCGATGTCGGCCAGGTTATGGTGAAAATGAGTCCGGGAAGCTGTGGCGACCCGGAGCTTCTCCCGTTTAATGAATAAAGACGGGGAAAGCCCGACTGTTTCCTTAAATATACGGCTGAAATAATATTCGCTGCTGTAGCCTACCGAGACAGCCGCTTCCTTGACGGATAGGGAAGGAGATAACACCTCCTTGGCTCTCTGTATCCGCAGTTGATTTAAATATTGGGTCGGAGAGCATCCGGTTCTTCGCTTGAAGCCGCGGCAGAACGCATTGGGGGTTAGCCCCGCAATGTCGGCCAGCCGTTCCCGGCTTATTTTGTCATGATAATGACGCTCCATGTAGAGGATCGAGGCGTCGATCCCGTCTCCCGCGGCGGGTTCGGCCTGGTCATCGGAGGCAGCTGTCGATTCCCGGATCAGGATATCGAGCAAAGCCTGGAGCTGCATCTCCGGCAACCCCTTTTCCCGGCTGGCCGGCTGGCGGAAGGTCTCATGTAAAGCTATGATCTTCGCTAGAAGCTGCTTCGGTTCCCGGCTGCGGATACAGCCCTCGGGGAGGTCCGGCAGAGGATGTAGGCTGCTCTCGACGATCCAACTCCTTCCCTGCTTGCGGGCAGTGATATTCTCGATCACGATGACATAGGCTTGAAACGCCTTCGTTGCGGGCGTCGTTTCGAGCGTTGAGCCGGGGTAAAGGGAGTACAGGCGCATCGGCTCGATGCCAAGCGTACGGCCGTTCACGCGAATGCTTCCCGCTCCTTCCAGCACGAAGCACAGCAGATGAGCCGGAACTCTGCGCACATGGCGCAGGTAGGCTGCGCTGCGCTTCAGGAGGCGAACGGAGGACAGCAGCGGAAGGCGGCGGACGGTCGGGACGTGCTGGACATGCGGTCGGATAAGCATGAGGATCGGTTCCTTTCCTTCATCATTTCCATCGAATCGGATAGTATGGGTCAACAAAAAGGATACTTCCGTACATGGACGGTCCCGAAGGGCTATTTTATACTAGTAATGATAACAATTCTCATTATCAAATAACAAGGGAGAGAGACAGAAAAATGGGTATTTCGATTCACAAATGGCCGGCGGCAGGGCTGGTGCTTTCACTGGCGTTAACCCTTGCCGCATGCGGCTCGGGCAGCGTATCGGCGCCAAGCGGTTCCGGCAGCGCGCCAGCCCCTGCGGCGCCCGTCACACAGGCGGACGCGGGCAAACCATACACCGTGCAGCACGCTATGGGGGAAACCACGATCAAGGAAACGCCCAAGCGGGTTGTCGTGCTCGTCAATGATGCCGTGGAGGCAGCCTTGTCGCTAGACGTCAAGCCTATCGGCATGGTGAAAGCCTGGGGCGTGGAGCCGATGTATGAGCACTTGAAGAGCAAGCTGGACGGGGTACAGATTGTCGGAGACGAGAATCAGCCTAATCTGGAGGCTATCGCTGCGCTCAAGCCTGATTTGATTATCGGCAACAAGCTGCGTCAGGAGAAAATCTATGACCAGCTGTCCAGCATCGCGCCGACTGTATTCTCGACCAGGACCAATTCCGATGTGTTGATTAATTATAAGGTATATGCCGCCGCATTGAACAAAAAAGAGGAAGGCGACAAGCAATTGGATGCCTTCGACAAGCGGATCCAAGCCTTCCGGGCGAAGCTGGGCGACAAAATCAATACCAAGGTGTCGCTGGTGCGCTTCTACGTAGGCGACAAGGTCCGGGTTCATTACGCCGACTCGTTCGGCGGAGGCCTGATCAAGCTGATCGGTCTGCAGCGCCCTGCGGCGCAGGACAAGACGACGTTCGCCGATATTATCGGCAAGGAGCGCATTCCGGATCTTGAGGCGGATATGCTGTTCTACTTCACCCTCGCCGACGAGAAGGGGGAGACGACCAAAACCGAGGAGCAATGGCTGAACGATCCGCTCTGGAAAAATCTCGAGGTTGTGAAGAAGGGCAAGGTGTACCGGGTAAACGACGGAATATGGAACTCTTCGGGCGGGCTGATTGCAGCGAACCTGATGCTTGACGATCTAGAAAAATATATGCTGAAGTAACAGCTTGCGGCCTGCCCGCTTTTGCCCCGCATCCGGAAGAGAACGACCGGATGCGGTTTTTGTTCAAGCGGTATGCACCTGTCCGTTCATCTGCTGGAAAGGGGGGATATTCGAAAACACCAGCTTAAACCTATCTTAAGCAAAGCGAGGAGTAGACACTGGGGGATTTTTCCTGCTATCATTGATAATGATAATTATTATCAATTAATGATTACACTAATTTACATGTGGAAAGGTTGTGGTTTTTTATGAACAAGCACATGCATCTGAATTTATTTATGTTAAATACCGGGCATCATGAAGCGTCCTGGAGGCATCCCGATACAACGCCCGAGCGGCTGACCGATATTCACTATTACGCAGGACTCGCCCAGATGGCCGAGCGCGCGAAGATGGACTCGCTGTTTATCGCCGATGCCCTCGTGCTGACCCCGGCGGTCAAATACAAAATACTGGGGACGCCGGAGCCGCTTACCTTGCTGTCCGCATTGGCTATGGCGACGGAAAGGATAGGGCTGATCGGCACCGTATCGACTACATACAGCGAGCCGTTCAATGTGGCGCGGATGTTCGCATCGCTCGATCATATCAGCCGGGGAAGAGCCGGCTGGAATAGCGTAACCTCCGTAGGGGATGCCACGGCTGCGAACTTCGGCCTGGAGGAGCATCCGGAGCATGGCAGCCGTTACGGCCGCGCGCGCGAGTATCTGGAGGTGCTGAAGGGGCTTTGGGACGGCTGGGAGGACGATGCCATTGTAGCTGACAAGCAGGCGGGCATCTATGCCGACTATGACAACAAGATCCGCCCGCTTCGGCATCGGGGCGAGCATTTCTCCGTACATGGCCCGCTGAATATCGGCCGATCTCCGCAAGGATATCCGGTGCTCGTGCAAGCCGGCTCCTCCGATGCGGGAATGGAACTGGCCGCCGAGACGGCCGAGGTCGTATTCACGGCTCAAAACAGCCTGCAGCAAGCGACCAAGTTCTATGCCGACTTGAAGGGCAGGATGAGGAAATACGGCAGATCCCCCGGGGAGCTGAAGGTTCTGCCGGGCTTCAGTCCGATTATCGGCGCTACCGCTGCCGAGGCCAGAGAGAAGGAAGCGATGCTAAACGAGCTGGTCATGCCTCAGTTCGGGTTGATCCGGGTCTCCAACACGATGGAGCTCGATCTGTCCCGATATCCGCTTGACGGTCCATTCCCGCTGGAGGATCTGCCGGCGGCGGATCAGGTGAAGGGGACGAAGGCCAGGCACAGCATGTATGTGGAGATGATCCGGAAGGAGCAGTTGACGATTCGGCAGCTGATCATGCGCACGGCGAGCGCAAGGGGCCATTTCACGATCACGGGGACGGCCGAGCAGGTTGCGGATGAGATGGAGAAATGGGTCGTCGAATGCGGCGCGGACGGCTTTAATGTGATGCCGCCTTATTTTCCGGCGGGCTTTGAAAGCTTCGTGAACGAGGTAGTGCCGGAGCTTCAGCGGCGCGGCTTGTTCCGCAAGGAATATGAAGGCTCTACGTTGAGAGAGCATTACGGATTGCCAAGGCCTGCCCATCCTTCCGCGAGACAGCCGGAAGCCGCATCTGGTCTTCTGTTCCGATAGTTAAACCGACAGACTCAGGGAAAGAGTCGATTTTTTTGGGGAATGACTGGAAAAATAAAACAAAATAGATGGTCATTTAGGAGGCTGATTAGATGAAACTTCCGGTAACGAAGGTTAAGCTTACGGTCGATTCGCATACCCAGTGCGAAATCGATCGGGAAAAGCTTGTTCGGCTGCACAGCCTGATTATTCGGGAAGTGGCGGCGATGTCGCTTGCCGAGTGCGTCAAGATAACGCTGGAGTGCAATCATGCCTCGGAATGGCCTCCTCTGCCGCTAGCGCCGGCTTCGGCTTCCATGGAGCAGGCCCGGAATGCACGCGACGGAGCGCTGGTCAAGCTGAGCGAGCGTCAGAGAGAGATTGCCTTCATGCTCTGCAACCACTATTCGATCAAGAAGATCGCTAGCGCCTTCTACGTATCGGAGAATACCGTGAAGAAGCACATCCAAAATATCAAGAAGGCGCTGGAGATTGAAGGCTCAGGGGCTGATTTCATCTACACTCTGAAGGAGCTTATAGCTCCTGCGCGTCTCGAGGAGATAAGCGCCCGCTAATGGTCCATTTCAATAACCATGATTATCCGATTGGAGAATTTACCCCTCCTTGCGCCCATGGTACATTTTACCTGCAGAGAATGATTCTCATCTTCCTGCAATAAGCGCAAGGAGGAATGTTCATGTTAGATACGCTGCAAGCCGAACCTCAGCTCCAAGCCGTGAAGCGGTCGGTGGCCGAATGCGTCGGACAAACTCCGCTCGTCCATTTGAGCAGGCTGTTTCCTCAGGAGCATGTGCAGGTCGTAGCCAAGCTGGAATATATGAATCCCGGAGGAAGCATGAAGGATCGGCCGGCCCGCTTCATCATCGAGCAAGGCTTGCGCAGCGGAGCCATTGATTCGCGCACGCACTTGATCGAAAGCACATCCGGCAATCTGGGCATCGCTTTGGCGATGATGGCGAGAATATACGGGTTGACGGTCACCTGCGTCGTCGATCCCAAGATTGCCCCGACGAATCTGAATATTTTGCGGCAGATGGGAGCGCATATCGAGATGGTCCGGGAACGGGATGACCAGGGAGGATTCCTGACGACCCGGATCCGGAAGGTTCAGGAGCTGCTGCAGAGAGATCCCCACGGCTTCTGGATCAACCAATATGCGAATGAAAACAACTGGAAAGCCCACTATGAGGGAACGGGCAGGGAAATTACGGAGTCGCTCGACTATGCGGATATCTTGATCGCCGGGGTCAGCACATCGGGAAGCATCATGGGGACGAGCCGAAGAATGCGGGAGAAATTTCCTGAGCTGCAGGTCGTAGCCGTCGATGCTGTAGGCTCCATTCTGTTCGGGGGAACGCCCGGCAAGCGCGAGCTTCCGGGTATCGGCGCGAGCCGGGTGCCGGAGCTGCTGAACCGGGCCGAAATCGATCAGGTCATTCATGTGAACGACAAGGATTCGGCAACGGGCTGCCGGGACCTCCTGATAGCCGAGGGCATCTTCGCCGGCGGCTCCTCGGGCTCGATCGTCGCGGCGATCCGCCGGCTGATTCCTTCGCTGGCGGAGAGATCGCAGCGGCCGCTTCGGGTGGTTACCCTGCTGCCGGATCGCGGCGACCGGTATCTGGATCTGGTTTACGATGATCAGTGGGTGGCGAGTTTAAGCTAATGCGAGAGGAGAGGGAAAGCATGACAAAGCAGGCAGAGCTGCAGCTTGTGTCGATCGGAGCCGGGCAGCGGTCTGTGGATCAGGCCGCACCCGAGCTGCTGTACTTGAGCCGGGACGATATCGCCAGACTGGGCGGGGGCTCTTCCAGGCTGTACACCGAGGCGCTGGAGGAAGCGCTGGCGCTCCATGCGCAAGGAGCTTTTGTTCAGCCCTTGAAGCCTTATCTGCGTTCCGGAGGAGCGGATGGGCATATTGCCGACCGCATCATAGCCATGCCGGCTCATATCGGAGGAGAGGCTCCGGTATCGGGCATCAAATGGATCGGCAGCAAGCATGACAATCAGCAAGCCAGAGGCCTTGAGCGGGCAAGCGGCCTTATCGTGCTGAACGATGCGGACAGCCATTACCCGATTGCCGTGATGGAAGCGGGGCTGATCAGCAGCATGCGTACGGCTGCCGTCACCGCTGTGGCCGTACGGTATTTGGCCAAGCCAGCCTTTCATACGGTTGCTTGCATCGGCTGCGGGCTGATTGCCAGAGCTCAGCTCCTGTCCTTGCTGGAGCAGTACCCGCAGGTGCGGGAGCTGCACCTGTACGATCAGCAGCCGGGTGCCGCCGAGCGACTGTCCGATGTGATCCGCGAACGGTTCGCGGATACCGTCATTGTCGTGGCGCGCAGCGCCGAGCGGGCCGTCCGGGAAGGCGAGGTTGTGATTACATGCACGGTCGCCGACAAGCCGTATATTCCGTTCGAGTGGCTGCGCAGGGGCGCGTTTGTCAGCAACATATCCATCATGGATGTGCATAAGGAAGCCTATCTGCAAGCGGATAAAGTGGTGGTGGATGACTGGGAGCAATCGAACAGGGAGAAGAAGGTACTGAACCAGCTTGTGCTCGAAGGCCGGTTCTCCCGCGAGCTGCTCTATGCCGAGCTCGGAGAGCTTGTGATCGGCGCCAAGCCCGGGAGGGAGAAGGACGATGAGATCATCATTCTGAATCCGATGGGCATGGCGATTGAAGATATTGCATGCGCCCGGCGCATCTATGCTGAAGCGTTGAAGGAAGGGATAGGCACAAGGCTGCCGCTGTACGGATAACCGCTGCCGTGGCAGCGCAAGAAGGGAGATTCATCGTCATGCTGCAACATCAAGAACGGTCAGACGCCGCGGCCCTCCAATGCCGGAAGCTGGCTGAGCAGGCCGCCCTGCGCTTTCTGTTGAACGGCTATCTGCGGGAGACCGGGCAGTTCGATCCGAGGGTGAACCGCCGCGATGGGAGCCGCGATCAAGCCTTCGCGGCTGCCCTGCCGCGGACGGGCAAGGTTATTCTGGGGCGGTTCAGCTACTTCTCCCTGGCCGGGCAGCATGCTTACCGGGAGGCATTTCACGTGCGGGATATGTCGGCAGAAGACGGCGCGATCCCGCTGGGGACGGACCGGCTGATCGATATGCTGCTGACGGAGGTTAGCTGCCTGGGCCCCCGTGCGGACCGTCAGGCCCGCAAGCGGGAGATGCTGGAGCAGATCGCATGCAGTATCCGCCGGACGAGCCTGTATCTCGAATTTGCAAGCTGCCGGGAGAGCCGTCAGGAAGCTGCCTTGAGCTACATCGGGTCAGAGCAGTCTTTGAGATATGGACATACGTTTCATCCTACGCCCAAAAGCTCGGAAGGCTTTACGGAAGAGGAACTGGCTCAGTATGCGCCTGAGCTTGGAGCCTCCTTCCGTCTGCAGTATGTGGCCGTCTCGCAGGAGCTGGTAGAGGAGCAGTGGATAGACCCGTATGAGCCGCTGCCGGAAACGGTCCGGGAGGCTGTACGAAGGCTGGGTCCTCTGGCGCAAGGATATACAGCGATACCGGTTCATCCGTGGCAGTGGACGTATGTGCAGGGAAACCGGCATGTGCAGCGATTGCTTGAGCAAGGCAAGCTGGTCGACTTGGGCCGTATGGGAGCTGTTGTATACCCGACTTCTTCGGTAAGAACAGTGTGGGATCCGGAAGAGGGGATGTTTTACAAGCTTCCGCTGCATGTGAGGATCACCCATTTCATTCGCGAGAATACGCCGGAGCAGGTCAGGCGAACGATGGACGCGGCCGTTATCGTGAAGCGATTATCGGAGGAGGCGGACGAGCTGGAGGCAAAGGAGGGACTTCGCATCCTGCCTGAGCTCGGGTATCGGACGATCCGGCTGAACGATGTTCCTTGGTCCGAGCGAGAGCAATTGATGGCAAGCTTCGCGGTTATCTACCGCCAAGGCAAACCGCTGACCGGTCAGGGAGGCGACCCTTGCTATGCGTTGGCCTCGCTGCTGGAGGAGGCGCCGGGCTCGACCGAGCCGCTGTTGTTCACCGCTATCCGCCAGTCCGCAGGAGGCAGTTTGCCCGATTGGGACATGTGGCTGAGCCGCTATATCGATCTAACCGCACTGCCGCTGCTCCGATTATTCGCGCATTCGGGCATCAGTTTGGAGGCGCATCTGCAAAACTCGCTGCTGCGTCTGGAGCGAGGGCTTCCAAGCCGCTTCTATGTCAGAGATCTGGAGGGGATCAGCGTCAGCGCTGAGCATGCGGATCGGCATGGTTGGACGAAGGAGCTTGTTTCTGCGGACAGTCCTGTGCTGTATCCGGCTGCCGAAGCTTGGTTGCGGCTGCAATATTATTATGTGGTGAATCATCTGGGCACTCTGGTGCCGACCATCTGCCGCTGCGCCGGGCGGGAGGAAGCGGCGTATTGGCAGATTGTCAGAAACAGACTGGAGCAGCATCGCAGCGAGGCCCAGCGGGGCGAGCCGCTGCATGCGCTGCTGACCGATCTGCTGGGGCGGCAGACGCTGCCGGCCAAGGCCAACTTCATCAGCAGATTCCAGCAGCGTGGGGAAACGCCTGATTATGTGGATATACCGAATCCGATTAGTGACAGCGAGGTGAAGCGATGAATACCGGCCTGTTGTTGAACGGGAATGGCTCTCATGCAGCCGTGCAGGAATATGACCTATTCGTTTCCAAGCCGTACAGGGAGACGGAACAGCGAATCATGCGGCAGTTGATGGAATCGCTGCTCTACGAGCGTCTGGTTTCTTATACGGAGGAGGCCGATGCGGAAGGGTCTGCGGATGCTGCGAAGGATACGGGTGTCAAGGAGGCTGGGGATTCCGGGGATTACGTGAGGACCTGGAATGCTGCAGACCATGCGGCCGGCTGGCGCTTATTTACGGTCCACGCGGCCACTTCGGAGCGGGGAGCCGTACGGTACACCTGCCGGGGGAAAAGAAAGTTGAGCTTCGGCCGGATCCGGCTGGATATCGCTTCGCTCCAGAGATGGGAAGGGAGCGACGGCGGCCGCCCGGCACGTCTGTCCGAGCTGTTGGACGAGGTGGTCCGGCCGATCGCGGCTTCCGGACGCATGGCTGTGTTCGAGGAGGAAGTAACCCAGACGTGGCTGAAGGATACCCAGGCACGCTATGCGAGTGCAGCCCGGGCGGTTCCGGCTGCGGAGCTGGAATATGACGAGCTGGAAGCGGCTATTTTGGAAGGGCACCCGTATCATCCGTGCTACAAATCCCGAATAGGGTTCAGCTTGGCGGACAATGCCGCCTATGGTCCCGAATTCAGCCCAGTTGTCAAACCCTTGTGGGTGGCTGTACATGAGGAGGATTGCCAGGCTGGCTATTCCTCCTCGATCCGGTATGCCGACTTCATCCGGGCGGAGCTTGGAGCGGACGTGCTGGCACAGTTTGCGTTCGTGCTCGAAGCGGCTGGCCGTGATGCAAGCCGTTACCTGCTGGTCCCCGTTCATCCCTGGCAATGGAGAGAGTCTACGCTGCGGACCTTCCACGCCCGGATGGCCGAGGGAAGGCTCGTCGTACTGGGAGAGGGGGCGGATGATTACTGGCCTCAACAGTCCATCCGCACCTTGTCCAATGCTTCTTCGCCCTTAAAGTCGTATGTCAAGCTGCCTATGGTGCTGGTCAATACGTCAACTAGCCGTATTCTGGCCAAGCATACCGTGCTGAATGCGCCGCTTATCTCCGATTGGCTGGCTCGGCTGACCGAAGAGGATCGGGCGGGTGACGGGGCCGGCTATGTGCTGCTGCGGGAGGTAGCGGGCATAGCGTACGATCATGAGGCTTTGCCCGAACCGCTCAGGGAGCGCGCTTACGGTACGCTTGGCGCGATATGGAGAGAGAGCCTGCATCATTATCTGCGAGCAGGCGAGCGGGCGGTGCCGTTTAATGGACTATGTCATATCCAGCATGATGGCCTGCCGCTGATCGAGCCGTGGATCAAGAAGTATGGCGCAGAGCCATGGACGGAGGCTCTGCTGAAGGCGTCCGTCACTCCTCTGATCCATCTGCTGTATGCTCATGGCGTCGCTTTGGAGGCCCATGCGCAAAATATGGTGCTGATTCACCGGGAGGGGCATCCGGCCAGAGTGGCCTTCAAGGATTTTCACGATGGAATCCGGTTCTCCCGGGCCGCCCTCACCGCGCCGGAGCTGTGTCCGGCGCTGCACAGGCTCCCGCCGGAGCATGCGGCCGTGAATCCGAATTCCTTCATCGAAACGGATAGCACGGAAGCCGTAAGGGACTTTGTTCATGATGCCTTCTTCTTTATTAACCTGTCCGAGCTATGCTTTCTTCTCGAAGAGCGTTACGAGATGCCGGAAGATCGATTCTGGGAGATGACCGCATGCCTCATCCATGAGTACCAGCAAGAGCATCCCGAGCACGAGGCTCGGTTCAGGGCATTCGATCTGTTCGCCGAAACGATCCGGGTTGAACAGTTGACGGCCCGAAGAGTGCTCGGCGATTCGGCGGTTCGTCTGCAGCAGGTCTCCAATCCGCTGTATCGGTTCAGGTGAGGCGATATGCTGATGAACAATCGGGTCAAACAAAAGCTGCGCGAAGGAGCTCCCGTATTCGGACTTTTTGCCTCCATTCCTTCGGCGCTTATGGTCGAGATGGTCGGCTGCTCCGGCTATGACTTTATTATTATCGATCTGGAGCATGTGTGCATCAATCCCGAAACACTAGAGCATATGATCCGTGCGGCGGAGCTCACCGGTCTCACCGCGATGGTCCGGGTGCCCGAGCCGAATCCCAAAGTCATCCTGCGGGCGCTGGATGCCGGAGCGCTCGGCATCGTCGTGCCGCATGTGGAGACGAAGGAGCAGGCTGCCGGCATCGTCCGCGCCTGCAAATACGGCCCCGACGGAACCCGCAGTCTGAACAGCGGCCGCGCGGGCATGTTCGGCAAGCACGATCTGGCGGCGTACATCCGGCGTGCCAATGAGCAAATCATGGTCGTGCCTATGATCGAGAGCCGCGAGGGCGTTAGTCAGGCCGAGCAGATTGCTGCCGTACCGGGCATTGACATGGTGCTCGAGGGGGCGGCGGACTTGTCTCAATCGTGCGGAGTGCCTTGGCAGACCGGCGCTCCGGTCGTCCAAGAGGGCTTGAGGCAGGTTCAGGCCGCTTGCCGGAAGCAGGGCGTTCCTTATTGCGCCATCCCGCGCAGGCCGGAAGAGTATACGTATTGGCGGGAGCTGGGGGTCAAAGCCTTCGTGCTTGGGGATGAGCGGGGCGTATCGTTTCGCGCGCTCCGTGCCCATTTGCACAGCTTCGCCCCGCAGCAGCCCGAAGACGAGAGGAGATGAACGGCATGCTGCAGACAGCAGCGGATCATGGCATCCTTTCCTTCATCGCTCAGTGGAAGCGCGAGCGACAGGAGCCCGTATCCGCGTTTATTTACGATATGCGTCAGTTGCGCGAGCATGCGGCCCGCTGCGTGCGGGAGCTGCCTGCGGATTGCAGGCTGTTCTATGCGATGAAAGCGAATCCGGCTAGGCCGATACTGGAGTGTCTGGCGCCGATCGTGCATGGATTCGAGGCGGCATCCATCGGCGAGGTGCGAAGGATCCGGGAGGTCAGTGCGGACAAGCCGATTATTTTCGGAGGTCCGGGCAAGAAGGATGCGGAGATCCAGGAAGCACTGGAGCTGGGAGTGATGCTGCTTCATGCGGAAAGCCTGCTGGAGCTGCGCCGGATCTCGCATAGAGCAGCCGCCCTCGGGGTAACCGCGCGGGTCCTGCTGCGGGTCAACCTGCGGGCCTCCTTCCCGGAGGCGACGCTGGTGATGGCGGGGAAGCCGACGCAGTTCGGCATTGACGAAGTCGATATCCCGGAGGCGATCGCCCTTGCCCGGTCGCTGCCTCATTTGAGTCTGGAGGGCTTTCATCTGCACTCCATCTCGAACAATCTGGATGCGAGCCTGCATGCCCGCCTGATCGCTGTATACCGGGATCGAGTGCAGCAGTGGCAGGAACGCTTCGGGCTTACGCTTCGCTACCTTAACGCGGGGGGCGGCTTCGGCATCTCGTATACCGATTTGAACCGGGTATTTGACTGGCCCGGCTTTGTCTCCGGCTTGGGAAGGGAGATCGCTGCCCGGCCTCTGCCCGGTATAGAGATGCTATTCGAGCCCGGCCGGTATCTCGCCGCAGCCTGCGGATACTATGCGACCGAGGTTACGGATTTGAAATGCAACCACGGTCAGCATTATGCAATCCTTCGGGGCGGCTCGCATCACTTCCGTCTGCCAGGAGCCTGGCAGCACAGCCATCCGTTCGAGATTGTGCCGGTCGAACGATGGGATTATCCGTTTCCGCGGCCCGAGGTTCGGGATGTGACCGTAGTCGTAGCAGGGGAGCTGTGCACACCCAAGGATGTGCTGGCGCGGGATGTAGCCGTCAAGAGGCTGCGCGTCGGGGATGTCCTGCTGTTTCATTACGCAGGCGCCTACGGCTGGACGATATCGGCCCATGATTTTTTGAGCCATGCTCACCCGGAGCATAAGTATATGGATATGGAGGATGCAGGTAATCCAAGGTAATCGAGAGGAGGAGAACGATCATGCAGGGTATTGTTGCGGGCGTGCCGCGGACAGGGAGGGAGCCAGGGGAGCCGGAGGCGGAGGCCAAGGTCGGAGCTGAAGCCAATGTCGAAGCCGAAGCAAGAGAGGCCATTCTCGCCGATCTGATTAATGCGCTGCTGGCCGAAGGCATCTGGGATGACTTGGGAAGAGGCGAGCTGCTTGCCGGGGACCGGTGCGAGGCCGAGCTTCGGGCCGTCGGTATGCCGGCCGGCTCGGAAGCGGCGGCCGATCGGGAGGCCGATGCCCAGTTGGAGGCTGAGCCTGGCCCAGTACCCGACTGTCGTATAGCGATCGGGCCAGGCTCAGATCGGCAGGACGGGGGAAGCGCGGACCGGGAAGAGCGGCTCGCGTACCGTTGGTGGTTGGACCGGGAACGGGGGCGGGCTATCCTGTTCCCGGTCCGCCGGGCCATCGTGCAGCCGTACCGGTATGTCCCGGGCGGAGGCGTCTACGAGCGGACCGAGGCGCAGCCCGGCTTGCTCGAAGCTCGTCCGCTCGGCGCGGTTGAGCTGCTGGAGCTGGTGGCGGAGATGCGGCTTGCACAGTCTGCGGCGGATGGGACAAGCCAGCCTGCAGAAGCCGCCATGGCTAGGCTGAGAAGCCTGCTGGAGCTGACGCTGGAGCAGGCAGGGTGGTCGGCGGCATGCGAAAGCGGCGATGCCACAGGGCCATCCTGGACCTTGGCGGACCTGGAGCGTAGGGCCGCTTACCGGGACCGGCCGTTTCATCCGGTGGCCAAGGCGAAGGGAGGCTGGGGACGCGATGAATATGCGGCCTACAGCGCAGAAGCCGGACAGGCGATCCGCCTGGTGTGGGTGGCGGTCGATCGGCGTCGTCTGATCGGAGGCGTGCAGGCCGCGACAGGCTCGCGGGAGAGGCCCGCGGAGCCGCTGGAGCTGCTTTTGTCCGATGAGGAACGCGAGTATGTTCAGCGGGCGATGCAGGAGAAAGGACTGTCGCCGGAGCGCTATATGGCTCTGCCTGCCCATCCCTGGCAGCTGGGCGAAATTCTGCCCCGGATGCTGCCGGCCGAGCGGGAGTCGGGCCTATGGATTCCGCTTGAGGCCCGAGCGGGCGATTACAGGGCGACGGCCTCCTCGCGCTCGCTGGCTCCGCTGGGTGGGGGCGGGCGCCATGTCAAGCTTCCGCTTGGCATCGTGGCGCTTGGCGCCGTCAGGTATTTGCCCGCCGTTCATATGATGAACGGGGACAAGGGTCAGCGCCTGCTGGAGCAGGCGAAGGAGCTGGACCCGGTACTGCGCAGCCGATTGTATCTGTGCGACGAATCGAATTGGTGGGCGTATATGCCGGAGTCCGGCGACTTATTCGCCGAGCCGCCTCGGCATTTGTCCGCTTTGGTACGGATCTATCCCGAGGAGCTGATGGAAGCGGAAGACGTCCGGCTGCTGCCGATGTGTGCCCTGGCGGCCAGGGCGTCCGGCACGGAGGATCATCCGCTGGATGGGTGGTGCAGAGCGCGCGGGCTGCCGTTAGCGGCCGAACCGTCGCTGTTGATGCTTTTCGGCGAAGTCTGCTTGAACTTTTTCCACATGGCTTTGCGCTTGTTCCGTCTGGGGGTCCTTCCCGAAATACACGGGCAGAATACCATCCTCGTTCTGAAGCATGGGCGTGTGGAGGGACTGCTGCTGAGGGATCATGATTCCGTGCGCTTGCATCTCCCCTGGATGGAGCGGCATGGACTTGAGGACCCTCGCTACCGGATGAAGCCCGGTTATCCGAACTCCTTATACAATGAGACTCCGCAGAAGCTGCTTGCTTATCTGCAAACACTCGGCATTCAGGTCAATCTGTATGCGATTCTGGAGATCTTATCGACCCGCTATGGCATCCGGGAGCCGATGCTGTGGACGATGATGGCAGCCAAGCTGCGGGAAGCGGGGGGATTAGCAGCCTTTACCGGCGATGAGCTGGAGGTGGTGGAGGAAGCGATGTTCCGGCAGCCCGTCTGGCCCTGGAAAAACATAGTGAAGCCGCTGCTTGAGCAGCAGGGAGAGCCAACGGGCAGTATGCCCTCCGGCTTTTCGGCAGGGGTGAATCCTTTTCGGAGCCTTGGCGAGGGAAGGGACATGTAGTCTCGCCCAGGGACGGCAAGCCGGAAACGGGCGGCAGCGCTCTAGCTGCTGAAAGTCCTGTCTGTTCTGCGAGCCGTACCAAGGCTTGACGGCGCGCCGGCGGCTTATCCGGCCGTAAGATGACCAAAAAACGGAGCAGCTGAAGCGCTCCGTTTTTTTATGTTCTGAACGCAGCCCGCCACAGTCGGAACGACCCGCCTCTGCCTGCTAGAAAATCGGCGATAGCAGGCGTGCGCAAGGCTCGCGGAACTTATGCAGCAGGGGCCGGTTGCTATACCCGGTCTGTGTCAACCAACGGCTGTGCTTCATATCGGCTTCGAAGATCTGCGTCAGTGTCTCTGCCGTCTCGGTATCGTAGATGAAGGCGTTGACCTCGAAATTAAGCTTGAAGCTCCGGATATCCACGTTGGCTGTACCTACGGAGGCGACACGGCCATCGGCTACGATGGTCTTGGCATGCAGGAACCCCTTTTCATACAAGTAGCACTGTACGCCAAAAGGCAGCAATTCCCCGATATACGAGAACGACGCCCAATAGACGAACCGGTGATCCGGCTTACTCGGAATCATTAGCTTGACGTCCACTCCGGATAGGGCCGCCATTTTCAGTGCAGTGATCAGACTTTCATCAGGGATGAAATAGGGCGTCTGGATGTAGATATATTCCTTGGCGGTCACGATCATTTTGATGTAGGCATTCTTGATCTGCTGCCAGTCCGAATCCGGTCCGCTTGAGACAATCTGCATCCCGACATGTCCGCTATGCGGCACCAGCGGGAAATACCGGGGGGCCAACGCAATCTCCTGTCGGCTTGCCAGCGTCCAATCCAGGAAGAAAAGCGCCTGCATATGCAGGACGGAGCCGCCAACCAGCCTCAGATGGGTATCGCGCCAGTAGCCGAACCGTTTGCTTAATCCCAGATACTCATTGCCGACGTTAAAGCCGCCGATATAGCCGACCTTGCCATCGATGATCACAAGCTTCCGATGGTTCCGGTAATTGACCCGCAGATTCAAATACGGGATGCGCGAAGGAAAGAAGGCGGCAACCTCGCCCCCGGCCTCCCGCAGGTCGCGGAAGAAGTCGCGGGGCAGGGCGGAGCAGCCGATGGCATCGTACATCAGACGTACGGCTCGGCCCTCTCTTGCCTTGCGGGCCAAGGCCTCTACCAGCCGGACTCCCAGCGAATCGTTGCGGATGATGAAATACAGGATGTGGACGTGATCCTCGGCTTGTTCGATATCCTGTAACAGCGCCTCGAATTTCTCACTCCCATCGGTATAGATCGCCACCTCGTTATCCTGCGTATACAGGGCATAGGCGCTGGACAGGTTCATATAGATCATGTCCTGGTAGTTGTGGACAACTTCATCCCGGTAGGGCACACGGTCTTGACGGAGATCCTCCTTCTGCTGCTCGACAAGCGCACTGATGATCTGCCGTTCACTTTCGTTTTTGAGCTTGTATATTTTTCGCCGGCTCAGGTTTTGACCCAATATGAGATAAAGCAGGAATCCGACGCCCGGGAGGAAAAAAAGCACCATCAGCCAGGCCCACGTCACGCCGACGTTGCGCCGCTCCAGAAAAATAACCGTAATGGCCAGCAGGATGTTAATAACCGGAATAAGAGCATAGTAGCCCTCATGGATGAATGTATACAATGCGGCAGCACCTCGGCTTTCATTGCGAGTCCGCTCGGCGGTTGGCGCCTGTTGCGGAACAGACTCGTACGTTGGCGGCTTCGTCAAAGCCGCTTAAAGTAGGTGACGGCTGCAGTAGCCGGGACGTCGTGGCTGCTAGGTGCGGCCGTCACTCCCGGGCCGTCCACCTGCAACGCTCCCATCATAACTCAACCTTCGCTTAGAACCAAATTTGACGCTCTAACCGCAAAGGCTTTACCGGATCTCGGCGTACGACGCTACCGAGTCTCTTCTGAATCTGTTCAGGACTTGAGGTCGGCCGGGTAAACCAGCCCGATTTGCCTCCGGGCCTCGTCCATGACTTGCATCGTTTGCACCGAGCGGAGATGCGTGTTGACGGTAGACTCGCGTCCCCCGCGTTGCAGGATTCCGATGAACTCGCGGATTTCATACACCATGGTATCCTCTTCCTGAGGCCTGGACACCTCTTCCCTCGAGCCATCGCGGTAAATAAGCTCGATACGGCTCGGTTGGCCGATTTTGTCGATGAGCATGCTTCCGTTTTCTCCTTGAATTTCCGATGGCAGGTAAGAGTTGGCGATTTTGGAGTGCATGATGACGGCCTCCATGTCCGGGTAGGTCAGCAGCAGACTCCCCTCTCCGTCAACGCCGGATTCCAGCACCAGACCCGCAGCCTGGATATGCTGAGGAGGGCCGAATAAGGAAATTAATGGATAGATGCAGTAAATGCCGAGATCCATCAGCGACCCGTTGGAAAAGGCAGGGTTA
This sequence comes from Paenibacillus puerhi, assembly GCF_009846885.1. Taxonomy (GTDB): domain Bacteria; phylum Bacillota; class Bacilli; order Paenibacillales; family NBRC-103111; genus Paenibacillus_G; species Paenibacillus_G puerhi. The sequence goes on along the minus strand of NZ_WUWM01000017.1, from coordinate 57,318 downwards.
AACGCATTCAGCACCGTTCCCTGCTTGTACGCATCATAGCGTGAAGAATATTGGCCGTAATTGCCTACATACCGCCGGACCCTTCCGATCTTGGGCAAATGCTCGCGGACGGCTTCAAAGCTCGGCATTGTCGTTGTTTTCAAGGCTTCCATCAGCAATACTTGATGGTCCGACGCCGTCTTGATCATCGCTTCCACCTCTCGGGTATTCGAAGCGAGGGGCTTCTCGCAGAGCACATGCTTGCCTTGGCGCATGCAAAGCATCGCCTGCTCGGCATGCAAGGAGGTAGGGCTGGCGATATAGACCGCATCCATGAAGGGACTGGCGGCAAAGGCTTCCAGATCGCTGTAGCTATGCGCGGCTCCCCATTCCGCGGCGAAGCTTTTGGCCCGTTCACCGCTTCGCGAATAAACGGCGGTCAGCTCGAATCCCTCCGCCTTGCGGGCTGCTTTCAAAAAAGCTTCTGTAATCCAATTTGTACCTATGATGCCGAATCTAATCATGTGTAGAATCTTTCCTTTCCTTGAATAGCGCTAGCTTATTAGTTCTTTCGACCTCGAAGCGGATATATCCTGCCTATACCGGGGCATAAACGATTCTCCCAAGCTTGCCTGAGGGTTAGCCAGCAGAGAAACAGAAGTGGTATACTTACTGAATGTGCATGTTCTAAGGAAAACCTAGCCGTACACCGGCCAGAGTTATGGAGCCTGAAGAGGGGCGGGAGAAAAGGAGATAGGATGGATGAGCAACGAGCAACCACGAGACGCTCAATCGGCCGAAGGGCTTGAGGATAAGCTGCGCAGCTTGTTCTCGGATGGCCGGCGGGTGCTGATCGTAACAGCGGTGGAAGCCGAGAAAGAAGCCGTTCTGCGCGGCCTGGAGGATACGGCCCGCTTCGACGTGCTGGCGGCAGGCGTAGGCCCTGCTGCCGCTGCCGCAGGAACGGCGGCTGCTCTGGCGGCGGCGCCCGGCGCATACAGCCTTGTCGTCAGCAGCGGCATCGGCGGCGGTTTTGTCGGCCGTGTCGAGGTCGGCGGACTTGCCGTGGCGAGCGAAGTGATCGCCGCCGATCTCGGGGCCGAGACGCCGGAGGGATTCCGCACGGTGGACGAGCTGGGCTTTGGTTCGTCGCGCGTGGAGGCGGAGGCCCGTTTGGCTGCAGGCTGGGCCGAGGCGCTGCAGGATGCCGGACTCGCGGCTCGGCTCGGCCCCGTCCTCACGGTAACGACCGTAACCGGTACGGCCGCCACAGCCTCGGAGCTGGCCCGGCGCGTACCGGGTGCGCTGGCAGAGGCCATGGAGGGTTACGGCGTGGCCGCAGCCGCGCAGCGGCAGGGACTGCCGGTATTGGAGATTCGAGCAATCTCCAACCCGGTCGGTCCGCGTGACCGCGATGCGTGGAGAATCGGCGACGCGCTGAAGGCGCTGGAAGCGGCAAGTGCCGTACTTAAGGAGGTACTCTCATGAAAATTGCTTACTCGCCGTGTCCGAATGACACGTTTGTTTTTCATGCGCTGGCGCATGGCCTGATCCCCGGTGCGCCGAAGCTGGATGTGACTTTCGCGGATATCGATGTCACCAACCGTCTCGCGACAAGCGAAGAGGGACTGGACGTCATGAAAATTTCATATGCGGCACTGCCGTGGGTGCTGACCGATTATGCGCTTCTCCCATGCGGCGGAGCCCTTGGTCGCGGCTGCGGCCCGTTGGTGCTGCGCGCAGGAGGGGAGAAGGAGGATGCCGGAGCGGCGGCCTTATCCGGCCGCCGGGTAGCGGTGCCGAGCGACCGGTCGACCGCCTACCTGCTGTTTCGCCTCTGGGCGGCCCAGAACGTACCGGGAGGTGTGGGGGAGATCGTGGTGATGCCGTTCCACGAGATCATGCCTGCTGTACGCGATGGCTTAATTGACGCGGGTCTGGTCATCCATGAAGCGCGCTTCACGTACCCTTCCTACGGCCTGTCGCTGGTGACCGACCTCGGAAGCTGGTGGGAGAGCGATACGGGCTTGCCGATCCCTCTTGGCGCGATTATCGCCCGCCGGTCGCTTGACCGGGAAGCTATCGCCGGATGGATACGCCAATCGGTCGAATATGCCTGGGCGCACCCGGAGGCCTCCCGGGACTATGTGCAGCATCATGCGCAGGAGATGTCCCCTGAGGTTACCCAGGCTCATATCGAGCTGTATGTCAATGAATTTACGGCCGAGCTGGGCGAGGACGGGTACGCCGCGGTGACGGCGCTGCTCGGCAGGGCGGCACAGGAAGGTCTCGTTCCTCCTATCGACCCTGCCGCTTTGCGGTAGGATCGATAGGAGGCCGGATACCGGCAAAGGGCCCGCCAGGAGAGCTTTCCTGGCGGGCCCTTTGGCCGTGGATGGGACGGAATGACATCGCGTGATGTGATGTGGCAGGATGTGACTTGGCGTAATGGGACGTGGTGTAGTGTGTAAATTGGCTTCACCTGCGGAGCGGTGATTGCGTGAGTCTTGTCTGCCAGTTCTGCCTGTCATCGTCTGACTTCGACACTTTCGATATATAGACGAACCGTCAGATAGCTCGGCGAAGAGAAAAACTTCAAATAAGCAGTTTTGGTTCCGAATCCTGCTATAGATGGGGAATATCTACATATATGCAGGTTTTTCGGCATGAATTCCTCCCAAGCCTAACTTTATCCAGCAAATTCATGTATATTCGTAGGAATCTAGGCAACACACGTAGGTTTCCGCAGAAAAGCTGCATGATTGCAGGAAAAGCTCTTTTCACTTACCGTTACACTACGGACTACGGACTACGGGCTACGGACTACGGACTACGGACTACGGACTACGGACTACGGACTACGGACTGAACGGCCTTGTTCGCGAAGCAAGCGCAAGCACGACCCGCCCCCACTCAATCGCGCAGCGTCTATTCCGAAAGGGGCCTGTTTGCTTCCCGCTGCAGGGCAACATAATGCGAAGGAGGGTACCCCATAATTCGCGAGAAAGCTTTGCTGAAGGACTGAACCGTTTCGTATTGCAGCCGGTCGGCGACCTGGGTGATGGAGATATTGCCGTATTTGAGCAGCTCCAGCGCCTTCTCGACCTTTTTGTGGTTGATGTACCGCTGGAGCGTCATGCCCGTTTTGTCCTTGAAGGTGTGCGACAGGTAGGTGTAGCTGTAGCCGAGCTGCTCGGCCATCATGCGGATGCTTTTCAGCTCGAAAATGTGATTGTCGATATATCGAATCACGGAATACACCGTATAGCCTACCGAATGTGCGGATTTGGCCGGAGCATACCGCGGGGCGGGGCCGTCCTTCTCCGTGAAGGTGCGATAGGCCAGCACGATGATTTCCTCCAGATAGTTTTTGATCATGATCTGAGAGTGAGGCTTCTGCGAATAAAATTCGTCGATGTTGCGAAAGAACGGCATCATCAGGTTGTACGTATCCTTGGCATGATGGAAAGGGGCCGATTGGAAGAAATCATGCATACCTGCAAATTCATCCCCCGCCTCTTCATTGAACATAAAGCCCATGTAGACGAAACGCAGCGGACCCGTCGTATCGGTACGGATCGTATGCATGTGGCCGGCGGCGTTGAACAGCAGCTCCCCCTCCCGGACCGGGACCTGTTGATCGTCGATAATAAAATAACCGCTGCCGGATACGATACAGCTCAGCTCCAGACAAAACTGAAGATGAGGAGCTATTTCGTACCCGCTCTCGCAGCAAATCTCGCCGATCTGGTACAGGTCGATGCCCCCGAAGGTCGACTGGCCTTTGGCAAAATTGTTGTCAAAGTGAAAATGGCAGCCTGCGGCTCGTTTATCCTTCATGCTGTTCTCACCCTCGCGATTCATCCTCGTGTTTTCATTCGCCTTTTCTCTATCGCCTCTCACGCCACTCCTACTATCCGGGCAATTCCACCCACTGAAATGGGGCAACCGCCGCCTTCAAGCCGTACTCGATGATCGTGATGACGGCTACCGTCTCGGAGGCGTCTACGGTAGACTGGCCGGTCTCGAAGAAACGGATCAGGTCCCGGATAAAAAGCTGGAAAAAATCGGATTCCGGCTTTAGGATAGCGCTGCCGGCCGGGCCGTAATTCACGGCCAGCTGGAACGGCGCGTCCCCGCTCAGATGGCGAACCGTCGCCTGACGGCCGCCCGAGAACTCGATCAGCAGCGCAGGCGAGGCCGGCGTGCCGATAAACATGACGCGCTGCGCCGCGCTCCCAAGCAAAGACACGATAGGCTCGATCTGATGGATCGAGTAATTGGCGTAGCTGCCCGGGCCGATGCTGGCGATGGCATCGATCCCTTCGCGGCCGGCTTCCCGGTACTCCGTCGCGAAGCGTAGCGCCGAGGAGGAATACAGCGGCGTTCCATGCCGCTGCGCCAGATCGAACAAGCGCAGAGCCGCTGCGCGGTCCGGGGCGAAAGTCTTGTCGATATAGGTGGGTTTGCCGGACTGCAGCGACAGCCGGGCAAGCTCTTCATGCTGCTCCGGATGGTCCGGAGACAGCACGATCAGGCAGTCGCTGCGCTCGACGACTTCCTCGATGGAGGAGAGCAGCTCGATCCCTTTGGCCGCGCACCAAGCCGCGTTGCTAAGGCCGGTATCCGAGTCCTTTTTGCCGTAAGCGCAGACGACCTTCATCTTTCCTTGGGAAGCGGCTTCGATCCACTCGGGATATTTGTTGGCATGCCACTCGTCCAGGAAATAGTCGATAAATCCTATGCTTCTCATCGTCGTCTCCCCCTTTACTCGAACGAAACTTCAGCCCGCAGGTCGGACGAGTCATAGATGGCCTGAATTATTTGCGAGGAGAGAATGACTGTATCGATATGGGAAGGCAGTTTTTCCCCGGTCCGGATGCAGCGCAGGAAGCCGTCGATTTCATTCTGGAACATATCCGTGGCGTTGAACTTCGGCGTCGTTTCGAGCAAAGCGCCGTTCTGCGCGCTGTACAGCTTGAAATCCTGGCCGTATTGCAGCCGGATACCGGCTTTGTCGCCGAGGAAGTCGATATACATCTCTTCCACGCCGATATTTTGCGCCCAAGCGCCGTTTAAGGTGATGCTCGGCCCTTCGGTGCGGATCATCGCCGTTACGAAATCATCGACATCGTAGGTGCCGTTATAGTCGGGAGGACCTGCCCACATATTGAGATAAGAATAGCCTTTCATATCGCGTCCTAATTTGCTGTAGGCCTGGCCCGTTACGGTAAGGGGCTTCGGATCGCCGGAGCAGTACATGACGATATCGAGGAAATGCACCCCCCAGTCGATCAGCGCGCCGCCTCCCGCGATGGCCTTGGTCGTGAAGGCTCCCCCGAGGCCGGGAATCGAGCGCTGCGAGCGGAAGCTGACATATACATGGTAAATGTCGCCGAGATCGCCGGCTTGGATCATATTCTTGATGATGTTGACGCCGGTATTGAAGCGGTTCACTACGCCGATATTGAGCACCTTGCCGGTTTCGTGCTGCACCTTCTGCATCTCCAGGGCTTCCGCGTAGGTCCGCGCGGCGGGCTTTTCGCACAGCACATGCTTGCCTGCGCGCAGGCAGTCGATGGCGATCGGGGCGTGCACATCATTGGGCGTACAGATCGAAACCGCTTCCACTTCAGGATCATCCAGAATCTCCTGATAATCCTCAACCGCTTGCCCGCGGCCGTAATCCCTGACGGCCTTCTCGGCTCTTTCCTTGATTGTATCACAGAAATAGACGATTTCTGCATCGGGGTTTGCGATATAAGCCTTGATATGCGCGTTGTTGGCAATCGTGCCGCAGCCGATAATGGCGACCTTGATCGTACTCATCCGGATCCCTCCACTAGCCTTAGTTTGTTCGTGCACGGCAGCCGGCCGAGCCGCTGCTGACACATCCATTGTAGCCGGGCGCCCTAAAGAAAGACACATACAGGTTCGCGGGATGACTTATCCCGATTTGTCTTTTTTGGCTTATCCAAGACATCCTGTTAGAATGGGAAAAGGAACTTATTAGGCGGGAGCGATACAGATGACGGAGATCACGGCGGAGCAGGTGGCCCAGTGGATGCTGGACGAAGTAAGGAATGCGGGGATTTTGCGCCAGACAGAGGCGGTGGCTTACATCCGGGAGCAGTTTGGCGAACGATTTATCTATAGCAATGAGAATGGCCACGAATCGATCGATAAAGAAGTGAAGAAGCTGTTCAAAAAAATGCATAAGGGCCGGGTGGCTTGGGATCGGGACGGATTTTTCTGGGGCTGGACGTAGATCGACCGCGCGAAAGGAAAGGGCAGCCGGGCAGCCGGATACGATCGCATGCTCTCACACGGTAAGGCTGCAAGTTCTCAGGAGCCTGCCTAGGAGGCGGCTCAGTATGCCTGCCGCATGCTCTGCAAGCCGAATTCCGCAAGGCCGAATAGCCGTCCGGGACCTACATATCCTGGGCGGCTCTTTGGCTTGAGCATGCATTTATTCGTCATCCTCGTCCATCGACCCTCGCTGGATGTTGGTCCCATAGAAGATCTCGTCCATCTCAGTCTTGAGCCTCTCCGTAATTTCCTGGACCTCCTCAGGCTTCAGCTTGTCCTTCGTATATCCGAACAAGTAATTGTTCAGATCGAACTGCCTCAGCTTGCACTTCGTATGAAAAATATGCTCCTGATATACATTGACATCGATCATATCATATTGGCTTTTGACTTGGTCCGGGATGTAGTTCTGAATGGAGCTGATATCGTGGTCGATGAACAGCTTATGTCCGTGAATGTCCCGGGTAAAGCCGCGGACGCGGTAATCGATCGCCATAATATCGGTATCGAACGAATGAATCAAGTAATTCAGCGCCTTCAGCGGCGAAATTTCCCCGCAGGTGGACACGTCGATATCCGCTCGGAACGTGCTGATGCCCTCGTCGGGATGGTACTCCGGATACGTATGTACCGTGATATGGCTCTTGTCGAGCTGCATCACGACCGATTCGGGCAGCGGTCCCGGCGATTCTTCGAACGATTCCGTTGGCACCTCTACCACCGGCCCCTCCGATACGAGAATCGTGACGCTGGCTCCTTGAGGCACATAGTCCTGCTGGGCGATATTCAGCACATGGGCGCCTATGATATTCGTGACCGTCTGCAAAATCCGCTTCAGCCGATCCGAATTGTATTGCTCGTCGATATACTCGATATACGCTTCACGCTCTTCCTTCGTCCTCGTATAGCAAATATCGTACATATTGAAGCTAAGCGACTTCGTCAGGTTATTGAAGCCATGCAGAGTGATGCGTTGTTCAGGCGTCAAGGTCATGATCGGAATCCCTCATTTCTCTTGTGTTCCTATATATTACCCAGGAATGCAAGTTAAGAATTCACCGGCCTGTGCCGGACAAGAGACTTTGGCCAAACCAAAAGAGGAGCCCTCGCGGGCTCCTCCTGGATCAGTCGGCGTTTTTTGGTTAATCCGCCGCTTATTTCTTCTTCAAATCTTCGATAGAATCGATCTCCATGTAGGAAGGGACGACCAGTCCCAGCTTGGTGCCGTTCAGGTTAGGTCCGAGATCCTCGAATTTGCCGGCATATTTGTCGAAGTAGTCCTTATGCGTCGTGGGCAGCCAAGCGGCCACCATCGCATCGGCGCTTCCGTCGGCAATACCCGCCCACATCGGCCCGGCCTCTACCTGAAGCAGCTCAACCTTGTAGCCGAGCTTCTCTTCCAGTACGATTTTGACTACGTTGGTGCTGGCGATTTCCGAATCCCAGGCGACATAAGCCAGCTTGAGCTTCTTGCCCGCATCCTGAGGCAAGTCTTTCGCCCAAGCGTCCACCTTGTCCGCGTTATCCTTCACCCACTGTGCGGCGGCTTCCTCGGGATTCTTGCCTTCGGTAACGGCTGACATCACGACAGCCATATCATCCGGTGTCCATTCGAAACGGTCCAGCAACGTATAAGCAGATTCGGCGTCCTTCTTCAGATTACTGCGGACGACCGTATGTATCTGCTCGTCCTGACCGAATGTACCCTTGGGGTCATTCAAATATTTCAGCTCATACTTGGCGAACATCCAGTGAGGCGTCCACCCGGTTACGATGATCGGCTTCTTGTCCTTATAGGCTTTGTCCAGAGCGGCAGCCATCGCAGCGCCCGAGCCCTCTACTAGCTTCCAATCCGTCAGCTCATAGTCTGTCAGGGCCTGTGCGGTTTGCTTCATCAAGCCTGCCCCGGGATCGATTCCGATAATCTCATGCTTGACCTGTGCGCCTATGGAGGCCGGCTGTCCCGATGCGCCTCCCGCGGCTGTCCCGCCGGGAGAGGCTTCCTTGGTCCCGCATCCGGCAAGGACAAGCAGACTGGTTAAGCTTACGAGCATGAACGATTTGACGGCATGTTTCATCATAGTGCTAAACGCTCCTTTTCTTCTTCATGATATATTGAGTGATACGGTCAAGCAGAATAGCCAATACGACGATAGCGAGACCCGCTTCGAACCCTTGGCCCGTCTTGATCTGGGTCACAGCCCGGTACACATCCGCACCGATCCCTTGGGCGCCGATCATAGAAGCGATGACCACCATCGACAGCGCCAGCATGATCGTCTGGTTGACGCCCGCCATAATAGACGGCATAGCCAGCGGGAACTGCAGCTTGAACAGCTTCTGCCCGGGCGTCGAGCCGAAGGCGTCCGCGGCTTCTACCAGATCCTCCGCTACCTGCCGGATCCCGAGATTCGTCAGCCGGATCGTTGGCGGTACGGCGAAGATCACGGAGGCGATGACCCCCGGCACGACGCCAAGGCCGAAGAACGTAACAGCCGGGATCAAATACACGAAGGCCGGCATCGTCTGCATAAAGTCGAGCAGCGGGGTGAAGATGCTTCTTGCCTTGTCGCTCTGGGCGCACCACACGCCGACCGGAATGCCGATCAAAATCGAGATCAGCGCCGATGTCATGACAAGGGCCAAGGTGTCCATCGTATGACTCCAGAAGCCGAGATTATCGACCAGCAGCAGTCCGATGGCAGCGAAAAGCGCAAACCGCCATTTGCCCAGATAATAGGCCAGGGCAGCGATCAGGACGATCAGGACGAGGGCAGGAGGGAAGTGGAAGGCGGCCGACAAGCCGTTAACAATGCCTTCGATCAAGGTCGAGATGAGTTCGAAGACGAAGGACAGGTTGTCGCCGAGCCAGTCCACGCCCGTTTCCACCCATTTATCTAACGGCAGCTTCGGCATCATGCGGCTTCACCTCCTCCTGCAGGTTGTTCTGTTGGGAGGCCGGATGGCCGGCCAGCGCCCCGAGTACGGCCCCCCGGACAATGACGCCCAGAATGCGCCGGTTCTCATCCACCACGCCGACGGGGTATCGGGAAGTCCCGCATACTTCAAATAACTCATACAGCATCTGCTCCGGAGCTACGACGGGAACGTCCGCGATGACGATATCCTCCAGACTTTTCCCTGCATGCACCGCGGCGGAAGCGTCCTCGGCCGTGATCACCCCAAGCAGCTTCTTGCCGCGGTCCACGACGAACAGGTTCGAAATCCCGCTTTCGCGCATCAGCTGCAGCGCTACACGCGGACCGCGGTCGAGCCCGATCGTCTCAGGCCGTCTCATAATGGACGAAGCGGTCAGCACCTTCGACAGGTCCACATCCTCGACAAACCGCTCCACGTAAGCATTGGCCGGATTCATCATAATTTCTTCCGGCTTGCCGATCTGGACGACGCTTCCGTCCTTCATCAGAGCGATCCGGTCGCCAATGCGCAGCGCCTCATCCAGATCATGCGTAATAAAGATGATCGTCTTCTTCATCTTCTCCTGAAGCTCCAGAAGCTCATCCTGCATGTCCTTGCGGATCAGCGGGTCCAAGGCGCTGAACGCCTCATCCATCAATAAAATATCCGGGTCGTTCGCAAGCGCGCGGGCTAATCCGACACGCTGCTGCATGCCCCCGCTCAACTGGGAGGGCATACTATCCGCCCAGTCCTGAAGTCCGACCAGCCGCAGTGATTCCAATGCTTTCGCGCGGCGGTTCTTTTTCTCCATGCCCTGAACCTCCAGTCCGTACTCGACGTTCTGGGCCACGGTCCGGTGCGGGAAAAGCGCGAACTTCTGAAACACCATGCTGATCGTCTGCCTGCGTACTTGACGCAGCTCGTCGGCGTTCATGCCGACAATGTCCTTGCCGTGAATCTCGATTCGGCCCTGAGTAGGGTCGATTAGCCGGTTAAGCAGCCGAACCAAAGTTGACTTTCCGCTGCCGGACAATCCCATGATGACGAAGATTTCACCCGGCTCCACGGAGAAGCTAACTTCATTGACACCCACTGTGTGTTTAGTTTCTTTGTAAATTCTCTCCTTCGACCACTTCTGCTGAAGCAGCGGCAGAACAGAATCAGGGTCGGGACCAAATACTTTGGTGACCCGTTGCACGTCGATTATGGCCACAAGCTACCCCCTCTTTCGTATGAGTTCATCTCTCGTGCCTTTCTAAGTGTAAAGAATAGGAACCCGGATTGTCAACGGTAAATTCCGTTCATTCCGTATGTACAGAAAAAACTGTACAAATTGTACGCTGTCTTTTATACTCTTATCATGTCCGATTGCCGCGCCGTCTTTACATTACTGGCATTGTTTCTTACAATTAGCGATGTATACACAAAGGCAGGGTGAATAGATACGATGGAAACCATACAGGGGCTCAGCCCGGAGCAGGAAGTCGTCATTCAAAAAGCACGTAAACGCGTTATCGAATCCATCGGCAAAAACTTGGATCTCTATGGCATTACGCAGTCTATCGGCCACTTGTACGGGCTTTTGTTCTTCCAGAACCACCCGATGACGTTGGATAAAATGGGCGAGGCGATGGAAATGAGCAAAACCAGTATGAGTACCGGAGTGCGCACACTGGTTGATTTGAAAATGGTAAACAAAGTGTGGGAGAAGGGATCGCGAAAGGACCTGTATGAGGTGGAATTGGACTGGTTCCAAACCTTTGCCGATTTCTTTTCGCTGAAATGGCGCAAGGCGCTGGAAATCAATTTGAGCGCTCTGCGCAAATCGAAGACCGAACTAAGAAATCTATGCGAGCAAAGTCCTGACGATGCTGCTTTGCAGGCTGTGCTCCAACCGGATCTCGATAAAATAGATGAGGCGATTCGCTATTACATGTGGCTGGACCGGCTGATCGACTCGTTCGAATCTGGCGACATTTACAGTCTGGTGCCCAAGGATATCCCCCCGTCTGAGCGGCCGTAGCTCGCTAGGGCTCGTCGGACCTGACGAGCGGGGACGCCCGTACTGGCATGCTTTACATGAAGTGAATACCGGCATAGCAAACAGCCTTGTCCCGGATATCGGTCAAGGCTGTTTGCTATGCTTACGAGTCTGAGGAAGTGGAGGCGCGGAACTGGGACAGGAAGGACTTCGGGATATCCGTCTCAAACCGCATCAGCTCGCCGCTGACCGGATGAGTGAAGGCAAGTATCCGGGCATGCAGTCCAAGCCGGTTAATGGGCTTCACCCGCGAGCCGTATTTTTTGTCGCCGACGACGGGGTGGCCGATATCCTGCATATGGACGCGGATCTGGTTTTTACGCCCTGTCTCCAGATGAACCTCAAGCAGCGAGTACTGGGAGCTGGCCTGCAATACCTTGTAATGCGTAACGGCATGCAGCCCGTCACCCGGGTAATGGCTGGAGTACATCTTCAGCGTGCTGCTCTCCTTCAGCCAGGATGTGATCGTGCCTTCGGGTTTCTTGACTTTTCCCTCCACTAGGGCGACATAGGTGCGCTCCTGGACCATGTCCTGCCACGCCTTCTGCAAGGTTTGCTGCACCTGCTCGCTCTTGGCGAACATCATAACCCCCGAGGTATCCCGGTCCAGCCGATGGACGACGAAGATTCTTGCCGACGGGTCGCTCAGACGGACATGAGCGGTCAACTGCCGGTAGGCGGTGAGCTCATTCTCCTGGGCAGAGGCGATCGACAGCAGGCCCGCTTCCTTGCGCACGACGATCAGATGCTCGTCCTCGTAGAGGATGGACAGCCCGATAAGCGGCGGCTCCTCGATAATTCTCTCCTTGCTTACCGTCACGGTATGGCCCGGCTGCAAGGGGAAATTGTAGACTGTCACCGGCTTGCCGTCCACCGCAATTTGTCCCCGCGCAAGCATCGCCTTCAATGAATTGCGGCCCGTCTTGGACAGACGGCTGATCAGAAACGCCAGCAGCTCGTCGGGCTCCCTGACGGTAAATACATGGACCTTACCCGAATGATCCGATGCGGGACGGCTTGCCGCCCCCGGTCTTCCTTTATTGCCGTTCTTTCTTGTAGACATGCTTGTGGCCTCCTGCCTGAATCTATAGGACGAGTATAGCATGAGCCGGTCCTTGTGCGAAACCGGCGAGGAGCCAGGCGTTTAACCCGGTATTGCCTGCCATGAGGCGGAATGCATACAATTTACTAAAATTGGGGACTACTAACAGCAGTCGGCTGCATAAGCTAACGAATATGGAATTTAATCAAACGTTGATCTTCCTGTAATCTTGTCTTAATGTTCATGCCGTATACTGCAAGTAATAGCAATCGGACAGGAAGATTTTGAGAAAGAGGTGAATGAGCGTGATTTTGTATCAAATGGCCAAGCGGCTCGATGAGCGCAACCGTCTCCAGCGTACCATTAATGCGAATAGCGGCGACATCGGAGCGCTGACAACACAGATGGAAGAGGTAGAAGAGCAGCTGCAGACGCAAGCCAGCGTATGGAACGAGGGCAAGCAGGACGAATTTCTTCTCGACACCGTAGCGCCGGATACGACAGGGCTGCAATCGACCGACACTTATTACTAGCGAGAGAACATGGACCTACTCGAGGTTCCATGTTCTTTTTGTGTTCGCTGGGGATAACGTGTAGAATAAGAGTACGAAAAAACGCCAGAATAAGAGGTTTTGATAAGCATGAACACGATCGTGTTATCCACGTTAAACGCCAAATATATTCATACGTCGCTGGCGCTTCGCTACTTGAAGTCGTTCAGCGAGAAGGATTTTCCGGACATGCAGATCGCCGAATATACGATTAAGGACCCGGCCATGAACATCGTTTCCGATCTGTATCGGAGAAGGCCGGACGTCATCGGGTTTTCCTGCTATATCTGGAACATTGAAGAGACGATCGTCGTCATCGGGATGCTAAAGAAAATTATGCCGGAGACCGTCATCGTTCTGGGTGGTCCCGAGGTATCCTATGATACCGAGTATTGGATGAAGCGGCTGCCCGATGTCGACTACATCGTGATGGGCGAGGGCGAGGAGACGTTCCATCATTTGCTGACGGAATTAAGCGGAGACCGGGCGCTCTACAGCGTGTTCGGTGTCGTTTACCGCAAGGAGGACCGTATCATTCTGAATCCCCCTCGTCCTAAGCTGGATCTGAATGCGATCCCGACGCCGCACCGGTTTGCGGAGGATGTCCCCAGCCTGGCGAATCGCGTCGTTTATTTTGAGACGAGCCGGGGATGCCCGTTCAGCTGTCAGTTCTGTCTGTCGTCCATTGAGGTAGGGGTACGGTACTTCGACATCGAGCGGACGAAGAGCGATTTGCTGTATTTGATCGCGTCGGGGGCGAAATTGATCAAGTTCGTGGATAGGACGTTCAATATCAAGCGCGAATATGCGCTGGAGATGTTCGACTTCCTGATCCGCAACCACCAGGGCTGTGTCTTCCAATTCGAGATTACGGCGGATATCATGCGGCCCGAAGTGCTGGATTACTTGGCCGAGCACGCGCCCCCGGGCATTTTCCGCTTCGAGATCGGCGTCCAGTCTACCAATGATCTGACGAATAACCTGGTGAAGCGCCGTCAAAATTTCAGCAAGCTGACCCGGACCGTGACCAAGGTAAAGGAAAGCGGGAAAATCGATCAGCATCTTGACTTGATTGCAGGCCTGCCCGAGGAGGACTACAACTCGTTCCGCAAGACGTTCAATGACGTGTTCGAGCTTGGGCCCGAAGAGCTGCAGCTCGGCTTCCTGAAGATGCTCCGGGGCACCGGGATGCGGCTGGATGCCGAGAAGTACGGCTATATCTATATGGATCATGCGCCCTACGAAATTTTGGGAAATAACATTTTGCCGTTCTCCGATCTGGTGCGGATCAAGCGGGTCGAGGACGTGCTGGAGAAGTATTGGAACGCTCACCGGACCGATCATACGGTATCTTATCTGATTGAGCGGGAATTTACGTCGGCCTTTGATTTCTTCCAGGAGTTCGGCGACTATTGGGAGGAGCGGGGCTGGCAGAAGATCGGCCATCAGCTGGAGGATTTATTCACCCGGCTGTATGCGTTTTTGGAGCACCGGGGGACGAAGGACATGTCGATCGTCCTCGGACTGATGAAGCTGGATTACTTCCTGAATCACAAGTACAAGCCCCGCAAGATCTGGTGGGATTTCTCCCTCAGCCGGGGCGAGCAAAACGACTTTCTGCGCAGGCTGGCCGAGCGGCCGGAGGCGGTATCGGGACGTTTCGCCGAGCTGGGCATCGCCGAGAAGGATATTCATAAGCATGTCATGATCGAGCGGCTTCCGTTCCTGCTGGACCGTTATCTGGAGACCGGCGACATCGATGTGTCGGCCGACCAGCTCCTGATCGTGTACTTCCCACCGGACTTGTCTGTAAAGCCGCAGACGTATACGCTGGCGCTGGAGGGAGCAGGAGCTTAGCTAAGTGATGCGGAAGCAAAGCATGGCTAAGGCCTAATTGCCGATTGGGAAAAGCCTGTTCTTGGAGATATGGACTCTCCGGGAACAGGCTTTTTTGGGTCTGACTGCCCGGAAGGAAAGAAGGAAGGAATGAAGGGAAGAAGTAGGAAGGGCGGAATAGCAAAAAAAGACCTGAAGGGAGCTGGAGCGCCCTATCAGGTCCTTGCGGGTATTTCCTTTAGTCGAGCGTGCAGGGAGCCTTAAGGCAAATAGCTGCGCAGCACGGTCATCTTACCGGTCAGCTTGTAGTTGCCAAGGCTTGCGGGAAGCAGGAAGCATTCGCCGCTGCGGACCTGCAGCTCGCCGTCCGCCCAACGGATCGTTCCCTCGCCGTCGCAAATAATATGGATGACGAAGCTGTCGGGCACCGTTTGCAGGCTCCATTCCCCCTCAACCCGGCCCTTCTCGGTGATGAAAAATTCGGACTTGGCCAAGGTTAGCCAGCTATGGGAGCTATCCAGCTCTGTTTTCATATAGGTAGCGCCGGAGCCCTCGTAGGCAATGACGTTCAGCGAGTCCTCGATATGAAGCTCGCGAGGCTGACCGTCAAGTCCGAGCCGATCGTAATCGTATAGACGGTAAGTACTATCGGAGTTTTGCTGAATTTCGGCTACGAGCACGCCGGCTCCCAGCGCATGCACGGTGCCTGCCGGAATATAGAAGCTGTCTCCGGCCTGTACGGTTATTTCATTCAGGCAATCCATGATCCGATTGTCCGCAATTGCGGCGGCAAGCTGCTCACGGGTTACGCCTTCGGCCAGACCGTATATGATTTTGGCGCCGGGTTTGGCGTCCAGGATGTACCACATCTCGGTTTTGCCGAGCTCTCCCTGCGGCAGCCGCTCATAGTGATCGTTCGGATGAACCTGCACCGACAGATCGTCCTGACAATCCAGCAGCTTGATCAGCAGCGGGAAGCGGCCGGTCTTCTTGGAAAAGCCTTTGCTCCCGAACAGTTCGCTGCCGTATTGCTCGCGAATCTGATCCAGTCCAAGACCGGCAAGCTCGCCGTTCTCCACGGTCGTCGTGCCGTTAGGATGGTCGCCGATCATCCATCCTTCTCCGATCGGTCCTTCCGGCAGTTCTAAGCCGAATTGCTCCAGGGCTCGGCCTCCCCAGACGCGTTCTTTGAACTCGGGCTTGCATTTCAATGGATAAGGCTTAATCATGGTTAGCATGTCCCCACTTTCCAGGTAAGGCTGAAGGCCTTTAATCAATCCTCCAAATTATATCAAATGGCAGCAGAATTAGGCTATAGCGCGAAAGACCATAAATAAAAACTCCCTGATTCTCTGGATAAATCCAGAAAAAGGGAGTTTGTCCTAACGCCTTTCGATGGCGATGACATAGGGCGGATGATTGCGCTGGTTGATAAACCGGTAAGTCATCGCTTGATAGGCGTCTTGGGGCAGAGCGGCGGCCCAGTTATTCACCGCATTCGCTTCCGCTTCCCCGCCGGGATGTCCGGAATACACAACGATCGTGATGATGCCGCCGCGACGCAGCAGACCGGCAGCGGCATTCAGCGCCTTCAGCGTCGAATCCGGGAGCGTGATCGTGCTGTGATCATGACCGGGCAGGTAACCCAGGTTGAAGGTGACCGCCGCGATCCGCCCATGCCACTCCTGCGGGATGGCTTCCGCCATATCGGCATGGCTGCGGAGCAGCAGCTCGACCCGGCGGTTGGGAGCTTCCCGGGCGCAGCGGGAGCCTGTACTGGCTATGGCGCTTTCCTGAATATCGAAGGCGTAGACGATCCCGTCTTCACCGACCTGCCTGGCCAGGAAAACGGTGTCCACCCCATTGCCCGCCGTCGCGTCAATAGCTGCCTCGCCAGGCTTCACCCTTGCCTCGATTAATTGATGGGCAAAGCCCAATATAGATACAAACCCCACCGTGTTACATCCTTTCCTATATACATGAATCCGTTATTGGCTTAAGGACCGGTCGTAGCCGGTGATTCCCCAGGGCTTGCCTC
The DNA here is from genome assembly GCF_009846885.1 of Paenibacillus puerhi. GTDB lineage: Bacteria > Bacillota > Bacilli > Paenibacillales > NBRC-103111 > Paenibacillus_G > Paenibacillus_G puerhi. The sequence goes on along the minus strand of NZ_WUWM01000017.1, from coordinate 40,603 downwards.
CGCTCTAAGCGGAGCGGCAGGGCCGCTTGGCGCCGCCGGCTGCTTCGTTTGCCCTTCCTGCGGCTCAGGCTCGGACGTCAACTGCTGCGGCTCCGCCACCTTACCTGCCGTAGAAGCGGCAGCAGGCGGCTGCACGGCTGCCTCAGGCGCTTTTGGCGGCACGGGCGGCTGTGGCTGCGCTGCCGGCCTCGTCGGCCCGGGCTGTGCCGCGGGAGCCGCCTCAGCGCCAGCCGCCGGCTTCGCAGCGGGGGGCGTGCCGCCTTCGGCCCCGGCGGAGGCCGCCGAAGGCGGCGCAGCCGCCACGCCGCCGGTGCCCGCAGCTGTCCCCTCCCGGCCTTCCGGGACAGCCTGCGGCGGCGGCAAAGCAGCGGCCGGTGCCGTCGCCTGGCTATCGGGGACCACGGCCCCGGCCGGAGCGGGCTGCACAGCCGGCTTCGCGGCGCACCCTGCAGCCAGCAGCGCTGCCGCCAACAGCGCAGACAACACAGGCAAAGCGGTCCGACGGGGTATACTCCATCGCTTCATGAGCACATGGCCTCGCTTTCGTTCCCTCTCCCCGGGATGCTTCACCGGGGGGCGGAGCTAGAATCAACTCTCATCTATAATAGGTTGAACTTAAGAAGCCTGCAGTTGTACATCTATTGTTTCTTAAAGTTGACCACCGAGTAACACTCCTGCAAACGTGCATCTATTTTCCGCTTAACCCGTTGCTTCAGGGAAAAATCGCATGTAATTCCTGCATGATTTCAGGCTTTTCTCCTCAGGCAAGCAATTGTTGTGAAAAAGCCTGCACTTTGGCATTTTCAATCTGGAATGGGGAGTGAGACTGTCTGCTAACATGAATACGATTCTTAAGTTCAACTCATCTAGACAATTCGTATCGAATGCGAATCTTATGACTGCCTTCGTCGGTCGAAGGCCGGTCAAGGCTTCCAGAGCTTACCTTGCCAAGTGTCTCGCCGCTGCAGCTCCTGGTCGAAGGCGTTGAGCACTTCCCATTTCTTTAGACTCCACATCGGCCCGATCAGCAGGTCGCGCGGCGCATCGCCGGTCAGCCGATGGACGATCATGTCCGGCGGCAGAATTTCCAACGTATCCACGACCAGGTTCACATATTCGTCCTTCTCGAGAAACCTCAGAAGGCCGGCTTCATATTGCTTCACCATCGGCGTTTTGCGCATGAGATGCAGCAGATGGATTTTGATGCCCTGCACATCCATCCGTGCAACGGCCCTTCCGGTTTCCAGCATCATCTCAGACGATTCCTGCGGAAGTCCGTAAATAATATGGGCGCATACCCGAATGCCGCGTGCGCGAAGCTTTGCCACGGCGTCGGTGTAGCATTTCGTATCGTGGGCGCGGTTAATCAGCTCCGAAGTGCTCTCATGGACGGTTTGCAGTCCCATTTCAATCCATAAATAAGTTCGCTCGTTCAGCTCGGCCAGGTAATCGATAACGTCATCCGGCAGGCAATCCGGACGGGTGGCGATAGAGAGCCCGACTACGCCCGGCTGTTGGAGAATAGCCTCGTAATATTCGCGCAGCTCTTCAACCGGCGCATAGGTATTCGTATACGCCTGGAAGTAACCGATGTATTGGGCTTCCGGCCATTTGAGATGCTGCAAGTCTCTAATTTTGTTGAATTGGGTGATGAGGTCGTCGCGGCGACTGCCGGCGAAGTCGCCCGATCCTCTTGCGCTGCAAAAGGTGCAGCCTCCTTTGGCAATGCTACCGTCCCGATTCGGGCAGGTAAAGCCGGCATCCAGCATCACTTTGAATACTTTGGTGCCGAACTGTCGGCGCATCTCGTAATTCCATGTATGAAATCGCTTATCTCCCCAAAGCTGAGGTTCGATTGTTTTACTCGCGTGCATGTTCTTAACTCCTTCGACGTTCGAAATAGTAAGCTGCCCGAAGCGCGTCGCTTCTTATTTCACTTATTCTACAAAAAAGAAGGGCGAAAAGCGAACGATTTCCATAGGAAAATCCTCCTTCATGCAGCCGGGATAAGTTTTTCGAGGCGAGTCCATCCTATGAAGGCAAGGCGGCAAACCAAACTTGATGGACGAAGGGAGATCTCTTACAACATGAACAAGTTCGCTAAGACAGTGTTCGTATTGGCGTTGACGGCGACCGTTGGGTTAGGCAGCCAGGCTATGACGGAAAGTGCGAGTGCGACGGCAACTATGGGCACGAGTACGGGAACAACGACCGGGACAGGTACGTCGATGACCGGTACAACCGGTACAACCGGTACAACCGGTACAACTGGTACCACCGGTACAACTGGAACAACCGGAACAACCGGAACAACCGGAACAACCGGTACTATCGGTACAACTGGGACAACCGGTATACCTGGAACAACGACCGGAACAACTACCGGTACGACGACCGGGACTACTACTGGAACGACCGGAGCTACCGGTACAACAACGGGTACAACGACAACGACCGATGGTCTTACGCGTACCCGGGATAACATGCTGGATCGCATGAACACATACCCAAGAACGGCAGGCGATCGTACCGGTTACGGGTATGGCGGAAATTATAACACCCATACGTACCGTACGAATGAAACGACGACGGCTAGACGCGGTTTTGACTGGGGCTGGCTGGGTCTGCTTGGCTTGCTCGGTCTGAGCGGCATGCGCGGCCGTAACCGGGAAGAAGGAGATTTCCGCAAATAATGACCCTTGGGGGGCGGGCGAGACTAACTCTCCCCCCGATAGGGAAGACCGGTTTGTCGCCCGCAAGGGATGGACGATAGGCCGGTCTTTTCTTTTGCCGGAGTTTCGGAGTATAATCGACACAGGAAAAACGCTCGTTCGCATACATCGTGAACCGGCAATTAAGCGGTTGGAGGAAAGCAAAGCATGCGTTTAAGAGGACGTAAAGGAATTAAAGAAGCGCTGGAGGCGCAGCCGGAGCTGGTGGTACTGGAGCCTCAGACGTTTAAGGGACGTTGGCGCGAGGCGTTCGGCAACGACCGCCCGATCCATGTCGAGCTAGGCATGGGCAAAGGAAAGTTTATCAGCGAGCTTAGCGCGCTGAATCCCGGGATAAACTACATAGGGATCGATATGTACGACGAGCTTATCCGCCGCGGCAGCGAGAAGGCCCGCGATTCCCGTTTGACGTATGGCGGCGATCTGTCTAATCTACGTCTGGTCCGTTTTAATATCGAGCAGCTGGAGGATATTTTCGAGCCGGATGAGCTCGACCGCATTTATTTGAACTTCAGCGACCCGTGGCCGAAAAAAAAGCATGCCCGCCGCCGGCTGACGCATGCCGCCTTCATACGTAAATATCAGTCCGTACTGGGCGAGTGGGGGGAGATTCATTTCAAAACGGACTCCCACAGCCTGTTCGAGTTTTCGCTGAATTCATTCGCCGATCTGGGGATCAGGCTTCGCAACATCTCGCTAGACCTGCATGCGGAAGGACCGCGAACCGATCTGGTCATGACCGAGTATGAAACGAAGTTTTCCCAACAGGGCATGCCGATTCACCGCCTGGAGGCCGTTATCGGCGAGAAGGCGCTGCAAGCGCATATCCGAAGCTTGTCGGATCTGGAGGCTTCGGCGGCAAGCCCGGCTTCAGAATGATCCTGTACATCAAACAAATAGCGTCCTTGCGTGAGCCCGGAGCTTTCGCAAGGACGCTATTTGTTTGGACCGACCGGGTAGCAGGGCAGGGAGGAAGCTACGCGTGCAGGACGGGCTCCTTCGCCTCCGGCGACAACGTCGTGCTTTCTTGGCCACGAGTCTGGGAGGCCAGCAGCGAGAGGATGGCACGCGAGCAATGGGCCGGGTCGTATGCGCCCGGCGCTCCGGCAGGCTGCCGGCTTCGCCCCTGTGTATGGGGGTAACGCTCAAGCAGCTGCGAGAAGCAGCGGTCGACCGTCTCGGGAGAACGAATCGCTTCTCCCAGCCCCTGCTGCTGAAAATACTGCAGGTTTTCTTCCTCCTGTCCCGGTATGGCCTCGTAGAACAGCATGGGGATGCCCTTGGTCAGCGCCTCCGTGCAAGTCATACCGCCCGGTTTCGTAATCAGCAGATCGGATACCTCCATCCACTTATCGATCTCCTTGGTGAATCCGAGCAGACGCACGTTCGGATGCCGGAATTTGTTATCCCCCATCAGCGCGGCCTTAGCTTTTTCGTTATTCCCCAGACAGAAGATAAGCTGCAGCTTATCGCTCCATCCGACCAGCCTCTCCAGAAATGAGCTTTCCTTAAGCAGTCCCCAACCGCCCCCCATAACGAGCACCGTAGGCATGTCCTGAAGGCCGAAGCTAGCCCTCAGCTCTTCGCGATTATGCGGCTCCCAGAAGTTGGGATGGACCGGTATGCCCGTCACCTTGACTCGATCGGGGGCGACTCCACGCTCCAGCAGCTTGCCCCTGACGTCGGGCGTAGAGACGAGATAGGCGTTTACCTCGCGACTGACCCAAGCTCCGTGGGCGTCGTAATCGGTGATGACCGTACACAGCGGCACGTTCAGACCGATCCGCTTCAGCCTGGATACGACCGCGCTGGGAAAGGGATGCGTACACACGATCAAGTCAGGTCGAAGCTGGCGGATGACCAGCGCCGTCTGAGCGTAGCAGATCCGGTGAAGCGCTAGCTGGGTGACGCGGTTCAGCGATTTCTTGTATTGGGCGCGATAAACCATCCCGTAGAGGCGCGGCTGCGAAGAAACGGTCTTGCGGTAAGCGGTGAATACGAGCGGGGCCAAGGTAGGGTGAAGAAATCTGCCGAGCTCGAGCACGCGTGTCTGCAGATGCGGCGACAGCTTGCGCAGGCTGTCGGATAACGCGTGCGCGGCTTGGGTATGCCCGGCGCCGAAGCCTTCGGAGAGCAGCAAAATCCTTTTTTTTCGCATTCAGAATTCCCCCTGCTTGCTAGGAATGAAATCGCTAGCCGATTACGGCAACGGCCGAAGCGGCGGTAACCGTCCCGATCAGGCAGCCGGCCAAACAGTCCGAAGGATAATGCAGGCCCAGATAGATGCGGGACACGCCGACCAGGATAGCTACCGGCAGCAGCACCGCGAAGGCGAGGCCCGATATATACATCAGCGGTACCAGCACAGAGAAGATGGCTGTCGTATGGCCGGACGGGAAGGAGTGATCCGTAAGCGGGTTCTTATACGTATACGTGTCCGGCAGCACCAGATAAGGGCGGAGCCGGGGATATTTCTTCTTAATAATAGCGACAGGTATGTGGCTGACGGCTAGCGCGGCGCAGGACTGGATGCCAGCTGTTTTCCATTCTCCGGAAGCTAGCAGAGCCAGGCAAAGCGCGGTGGCGATCGTAGCGGTTGCCCCGCCCAGATGAGTAATGAGACCGAAAAATCGATCCAGCACGCCATGCTGGATACGCTGGTTGACGAAGCAGAACATCCGGTTTTCATGACGCTGCAGCCAAGTGACGACACGGCCCATAATTAGCGCCTCCTCGCAGTGGAATCTATATGTCTATTGTAGCTACGGATTGTTAATGGAGTATCAACGAAAACTGTACAAAAAATGAATAAGGCTTTGACACCCCGTTAACAGTTGCACGTTATCATGTCAGGTGAAGGCATCTCCATCCCCTCCCCGATCCAGACTAATGATACTCTACTTATATATATTAGACGCCCCGCTATAGAATGAACCCTTCAACATGCCCTGCTATTCCGCATTCCGACTCACCGGACTGGAGCCAGAGCATTCAGATTTTACCGCACCGGCTGCCGCTTCCCTACGAAAAAACTTTCGCGTCCAATTGTCCTTTGTTCCACGCTCCTCGCTGCCCAAGTGTTTCACAAAACCTGGAGGAGGTTATTCATGAGAGTAGCCCTGTTTACCGATACCTACGTACCGGACGTCAACGGTGTGGCCAAGACGCTTGGCCGCTGGGTGACTTATCTGGAGTCGAGAGGAGCGGAGTGCATGGTGTTCGCGCCGGGCAGCCAATCGGCAGTCCGATCGGATCAACGAATGGTGGAGCGCTTCTACAGCATTCCCTTCCTTCTGTATCCGGAATGCCGGATGGCGATTCCGAACCCTGTCAACCTTCGCAAGACGCTTCGGGCTTTCGCTCCCGATCTGATTCATTTGGCTACGCCTTTCAATCTCGGTCTGGTAGGCCTGAACTACGCGAAGCGTCATCAGGTGCCTGTAGTCGCATCGTATCATACTCATTTCGATCGTTATCTTGCCTATTATAAGCTGCAATGGATGGAGCCTATATTGTGGAAATACATGATGTGGTTTCACCAGGATTGCCGCCGAATTTACGTGCCGTCAGAATCCTGCCGGCAGCATTTGCATGAGCAGGGACTTAAGCGGCTGGAAATTTGGCCCAGGGGAGTCGAGCCGGAAAAGTTCCGCCCGACTGCCGATCGTGACCGGATACTGGCTTCCCGCAACATTTCTCCCGGCAAATTCGTCTTGTTATACGTGGGCCGTCTTGCGCCGGAGAAAAGCGTGGACGTTTTGATGCGCACATTCGAGCAGCTGCCGGCTGCCGTCCGGGCCGGATCCCATCTGATCGTGGCCGGAGATGGCCCCTTATATAAGCCGTTGACAGAGCGGTATGGAGGTGAGGCCGACATTACATTCACCGGCTTCGAGCAGGGAGAAGCGCTGGGCGAGCTGTACGCAGCCGCCGATGTTTTCCTGTTCCCGTCCACGACGGAAACGTTCGGCAACGTTGTGCTCGAAGCGATGGCCTCGGGGACGCCGGTCATCGGTGCCGCGGCCGGAGGCGTAGCGGATACGATCGGGCATGGGCGGACCGGATGGTTGTGCGAACCGGGCAATATAGCCGATTTTGTCGAAGCGGTCTGTCGAATGTACGCGGATCGCGCGTTGTCCGCGGAGCTGGCCCGGGAAGCGCTCAGCTACAGCCGGCGGCAATCCTGGGACTCTATTTTCTCGCGCTTGTACGCCAGCTTTACAGAAGCGGCCGGACTTTCTTCTGTCCATGAGCGGGGAAGCAAGTCATCCTGAACTAACGCACGTTCTTCAAACGAAGCGTTTGGAGAAAACATTTTCCAGATCAGGCTTATAAAAAGTTTGAAAAACGATGAAAATAAGACGTAAAAAGATGGAAGGCGAAGAACATGCGGGGAATTGCAGGCCTTTTACCGCGAAATGACAGAGAACTGACTTAAACAAGCGGCTTTGAGGTTTTGACAAATCGCGGTAAAGAGAGGAAAATCATATTCGGCGACCCACGCATTCCAAGCTGCACCATCGAATCCGTATGGAAACACGGATGACTAGAGAATGACAAAGACAATAAGGGGTACATACAAAAAAAAGGGGGATGTTTCATGTTGGACAGTATCCTGCTTGGTCTCCAGATCTTGCTGGCCGTAACCGGAGGCTATCAGTTGATCCTGACGTTTTTCGGTTGGTATCGACGCAAGAACAAAGTGAGCCATGCGCCGCAAAAATCGTTTGCCGTGCTCATAGCGGCGCATAACGAAGAGCAGGTCGTCGGGGCGCTTATCGAGAATCTCAAAAACCTTGACTATCCGAAAGAATTATACGACGTATTCGTTATTTGCGATAATTGTACCGACCGTACGGCGCAGATCGTTCGCGAGATGGGCGCTACCGCTTGCGAGCGGAGCAATCCGAAGCTGCGCGGCAAAGGCTATGCCATCGAATGGATGCTGAAGGAGCTTTGGAAGATGCCGCGCGAGTACGACGCGATCGTCATGTTCGACGCCGATAACCTGGTTAACCCGGATTATTTGACGCATATGAACAACGATCTGTGCAACGGCTCCCGAGTGATCCAGGCTTACCTGGATACGAAGAACCCGCATGACTCCTGGATTACCGCCGCTTATGCGGTAACCTACTGGTATTGCAACCGTCTGTGGCAGCTTCCGCGCACCAATCTAGGACTAGCCAACTACCTGGGCGGTACGGGCATGTGCTTCGACACGAAGCTGATCAAGGAAATGGGCTGGGGCGCAACAAGCCTCGTCGAGGACTTGGAGTTTACGATGCGCTGCGTGGCGCGCGGGATTAGTCCTACGTTCAACTACGAAGCGAAGGTATACGACGAAAAGCCATTGACGTTCAAGGCGTCGGCCCGCCAGCGCCTGCGCTGGATGCAAGGACACTTTGACGTATGCCGCCGTTATTTCTTCCCGCTGCTGTGGGCAGGCATTCGCGACCGCAGCTGGACGAAGATCGATACGGCTGTCTATGCGCTGAACGTGTATATCGTGTTCGTATCGTCGATCCTTACCGTCATCCTGTGGATCAACATGAGCATTCCTACGGTGGAGAACTTTCCGTCTCTGTTTCAGATGGCGCCGGCGCTCTTCGCTGCCTACTCCATTCTGTCCTACGGCCAATTTGTCGTAGCGCTTGTACTGGAGAAGGCACCGCTGAAAACCTACAAATATTTGATCACGTTCCCGATCTATATGCTGTCCTGGTGGCCGATCACGTTCTATGCCTTCTTCACTCAGAACAACAAGCAGTGGAGCCACACGGAGCATACCCGCGTCATCCGTCTGGAGGAAGTACAGAGCAAGCAGGCCGGGTAGAGCCCAGCTTGGACAATCGAATAACAGTTGACTTTGCACATGCGCCTATGCTATATTGATTTGGTGCATAAGAAGAAGCGCCCGCTTCTCACCTGCCCGACTGAGGTTGGCTGGTTATGATTGAGAGTGAATGACACGGAATGAGGGATACCCCCGGTTTGCCGACGGGTGCCTTTGGATCATTCGTCACTTGAACCTAAACCGACGTGGGCGCTAGCGCCTACGTCTTTTTTGTGGATCGGGAAGCTTAGGCTGTAGCGTTCGCTGCCGATCCACCTTGACAATAACGGCATGTCTCCCTAGAGGAGACACCATACCTTTGGAGGTGGCAGGTTATCAGTACAGAGCACATGATTAATGATGAGATTCGGGTGAAGGAAGTTCGTTTGATTGGAGCAGATGGAGAGCAGCTGGGCATCAAGCCGATTCGCGAAGCGCTGCAGCTCGCGCAGGATATGAATTTGGACTTGGTGAACGTCGCTCCTACGGCGAAGCCGCCTGTTTGCCGCGTGATGGACTATGGTAAATTCCGCTACGAATCGCAAAAGAAAGAAAAGGAAGCCCGCAAAAACCAGAAGGTCGTAGAACTCAAGGAAATCCGTCTTAGCGCTACGATCGACGAGCATGACTTCCAAACCAAGCTGCGCAATGTGACGAAGTTCCTGAACGAAGGCGATAAAGTGAAGTTGTCCGTCCGCTTCCGCGGCCGTGAGATCGCACATGCCTCGATCGGTCAGCGTCAATTGGAGCGTATGGCAGCTGAAGTCGAAGAGCTGTGCGTCGTTGAGCGGAGACCGAAGCTGGAAGGCCGGAGCATGATCATGATTCTGGCTCCCAAACAACAGCAATAACTTCATTCTTTAAGGAGGAACACCCCATGCCAAAAATGAAAACACACAGCAGCTTGAAAGACCGTTTCAAAATTACAGGTACCGGTAAAGTAAAACGGTATAAAGCATACAAAAATCACCTGCTGTCCGGCAAATCCGGCCGTCAAAAGCGCGTGCTTGCTACAAACCCTGTTATGGCTCCTGGCGATGTTAATCGTCTGAAGCAGCAGCTGGCTAACATCAAAGGCTAGTATTCTAGACCGGATCGATTTCGGTTATTCCTACACAACATTCTTGGAGGTAGATCGTCATGGCAAGAGTAAAGGGCGGCTTTATCCGCACTCGTCGTCGTAAGAAAATTTTGAAGCTTGCTAAAGGTTACTTTGGCTCGAAGCATAGATTATTTAAAACAGCAAAAGAACAGGTAATGAAATCCCTGCTCTATGCATACCGTGACCGCCGTCAAAAGAAACGCGACTTCCGCAAATTGTGGATCGTCCGTATCAACGCGGCAGCTCGCCAAAACGGCCTGTCCTACAGCAAGCTGATGCATGGCCTCAGACTTGCAGGCGTGGAAGTAAACCGCAAGATGCTTGCTGACCTCGCTGTCAACGACATCAACGCGTTCAACTCCCTGGCTGATGCAGCTAAGCAAAAAGTAAACGCCTAGTACGGCGTTCGCATTTCAAAGCCCAACCTGTCCGCACCTTGTGCGTGACCCGGTTGGGCTTTTTTGGCCTAGCGCTTCTGGGGGCCGGTCGGTATAACGAACTGCGCCTCCGGTATCCAGCGCTGCCGGTGAAAGTCGCGGCCCTTGATTTCTACCCGATCGTCATACACCTCTACGTAGAGCCCCTCGCTTTCGTCAGGCCCCGCGGGCTTCTCGCCTTCCGGACCGTGATCGGTCAGCGGCTCATCGACAGACGAGGAGTTGATCATCGTGAAGCCGTCGCGCACGAGCGTGTTCGGCAGCTTCAGTTCCCAGTGGGTATGGCCCGAGAAGAAGAAGACTTGAGGGTACTGGGTTAGGATTGATTTTAATTGTTCGTGTTGAATCACCGCCCGGGTATTCAAGTAGTATTGACTGCCTGCTACCGTATAAGGCAGCGGCTGGTGAAGAAAGACGAAGATGGGCTGATCGGCGGCTTGGCTTCCGGCGGCCTGCTTAAGCTCGCGGTTCAGCCAATCGAGCTGGGCCTGGGACAAGTAGGCATCCTCGCCGTTGTTAGGGTTCGATTGCCTGTACTGCTCCGAACCAAGGAAAATAAAACGGTGATCACGAATCGTTCTGGCATAGTAAAGCTTGTCCCCTCCCGTGAACTGCAGGAAGCGTTCGATGGAAGCCGCATCCGTCTCGTTGTTGGGAAAGGCGCTCTTCCGGTAGTTCCCAGTATCGTCCATCCAGGCTTTATAAAACTCATGGTTGCCTATGGTGAACCATACGTCGTCAGGCAAGGGGGCTTTGTCGAGCAGCGACTGCAGCTTGCTGTAGTCGGCCGGCATGCCATTCGTTAAGTCTCCGTTAATGATCAGAGCGTCGGCCTTCGGATTAACGGCATGCAGATCGGTCAAAGCGGCTGACAGCTTGCGCTGGGAGTCCTTATCGGAAGCTTCGACGTGAATGTCGCTCAGCACGGAGAACGTTAGCACGGGCTGGCCGGTGGCCTCGGCAGGCCCGAGGGCATCGTCTTGTATAGATGCGGCTGGAACAGCCGTGGCGGTCGATACGGTGCCCGGCGACTTGCCCCCAGAGGGCGCTTGTATGGCTTCAGTCGCCGGAGCTCTTGAGGCATCGGGCGCATTCGTCGGCGAGCCCACGATGAGAAGCGGGAAAGCCAATAAGACGAGTAACAGCTTATGCATCTGTATCACTCCTTGTGTAGCGGAAATACGTTATAGATTGAGTGCGGTCAAGGAATAGGAGGTCCGGGACGGCTTGTCCATCCGAATATAGTGTTCCTTTTTGTTCCAGACGTATGTAAGCTTTACCCGGTTCGTCCGGAAATGACACATGACAGGCCGCGGATAGGAGCGGTCAGCGAAGGATTCGGGATGCCCAAGCCGCCCAGGCGAATTCATGACAAGCCCCTCGTTCCCCCTTGACGTAGGATTCGATTCGTCATATAATACTTAAAAAGCAAGTTCAACAGTTAACGGCTATGAAGAGGACGAAGTGTTAAGGGCCCTTGTGTTCAGAGAGCATTCGGAGTTGCTGAAACCAATGCCACAATCCCTTGTCTACGAGCTCACCTCGGAGCTGTTTTCCTGAAAAGTACGGTTTGAATCGCCGTGGTTAGTAGGGAGAATCGGATTGGCACACGTTAAAGTGCCTAAGGTAAGTGCAACGTTTGCTAGCGACGTTCGTTACCTCTTAAGGTTATTTGCTGTGAGGCATTTAACAAATTCTGGGTGGTACCACGGAAGATCAACCCCTTTCGTCCCGCAGACGCTTATACGGCGTCTGGGATGAAGGGGGTTTTTTGCATAGGTTAGCGTTGGATGATTTGAGAGGAGGACATGAACATGATCGTTCAAACCAAACAAAAGTCCAAAGAGCAGCTTCGAGAGGAGCTATTGAAACCGGATGTGATTACCGGTTCGGAGATTCTGCTCCGCAGCTTGCTGCTGGAGGATGTGGATTGCGTCTTTGGTTACCCCGGCGGAGCGGTTCTATATATTTACGATGCCATGCACGGCAATCCTGATTTCAACCACTTGCTGACGCGGCATGAGCAAGGAGCCATTCATGCGGCGGACGGGTACGCCCGGTCGACAGGCAAGACGGGCGTTTGTATTGCGACCAGCGGACCCGGAGCGACAAATCTGGTGACCGGTATCGCGACAGCGTACATGGACTCGGTGCCGCTCGTAGTCATTACGGGCAACGTAGCGACATCGGTGATCGGAACGGATGCCTTCCAGGAGGCGGACATTACCGGCATCACGATGCCGATTACGAAGCACAGTTATCTGGTGCGCGACGTGAAGGATTTGAGCCGTACGATCAAAGAGGCGTTCCATATTGCCTCGACAGGACGCAAAGGGCCGGTCCTGATTGATATTCCGAAGGATGTCTCCAATGCCCTGGCTGCGTTCCACTATCCTGACAAGGTGGATATCCGCGGCTATCACCCGACGGTCAGCCCGAACAAGCTGCAGGTCGAGCGGATGCTGGAGGCGATCGCCGAAAGCGAACGTCCCATGATTATCGCCGGCGGCGGCGTCGTCTACGCAGGAGCCTCGGAGGAATTGATGGAATTCGTCGAGAAAACGCGGATTCCGGTTGCAACTACGCTGCTCGGCCTGGGCGGATTCCCGAGCGCGAGCGATCTGTGGCTCGGCATGCCGGGCATGCACGGTACCTACGCGGCGAATATGGCGCTGCAAAATTGCGATCTGCTGATCGGGATCGGCGCGCGCTTCGACGACCGGGTGACGATGAAGGTGGACGGCTTCGCGCCGAAGGCCAAGAAGATTGTTCACATCGACGTCGACCCGGCAGAGATCGGCAAGATCGTCGCTACCGCGATTCCGGTCGTTGGCGACATCAAGAACGTGCTGGAGCTGGCCAACCAGAAGGCGAAGCCTGCGAAGTCCGAGAGCTGGATCGCCGAGGTACAGGATCTTAAGCGCAACAACCCGCTGCGCTATGTGGATTCCGATACCGAGCTGAAGCCGCAGTACGTGATCGAGATGATTCATGAGACGACGAACGGCGATGCGATCGTCACGACGGATGTCGGGCAGCATCAGATGTGGGCGGCCCAGTTCTACAAGTTCAACAAGCCGCGCTCCTGGATTACATCCGGCGGTCTCGGGACGATGGGCTTCGGCTTCCCGTCTGCGATCGGAGCGCAAGTGGCGAACCCGGATCGGCTGGTTGTGTCGATTAACGGTGACGGCGGCATGCAGATGTGCTCGCAGGAGCTGGCGATCTGTGCGATCAACCAAATTCCGGTGAAGATTGTCGTGATTAACAACCAGGTGCTCGGGATGGTGCGCCAATGGCAGGAGATCATCTACGACAACCGCTACAGCCATATCGATCTGGCGGGCAGCCCCGACTTCGTGAAGCTGGCTGAAGCTTACGGCGTGAAGGGACTTCGCGCCACGAACAAGGAAGAAGCCGGCCGCGTCTGGCAGGAGGCGCTCGATACCCCGGGTCCGGTTCTCGTCGAATTCGTCGTTCGGAAGAACGAGAACGTGTTCCCGATGGTCACGCAGGGCTCGACGATAGACCAAATGTTATTGGGGGAATCGGAATGAACGACAAACACACCATCTCCGTTTTGGTAAACAACCAGCCCGGTGTACTGCAGCGTGTGTCCGGCCTCTTCGGCCGCCGGGGCTTCAATATTGAAAGTATTACCGTGGGGGAGTCCGAGGAAAAGGGTCTTTCGCGCATGGTTATCGTGACGAGCGGAGACGATAAGACGCTTGAGCAGGTATCGAAGCAGCTGTATAAGCTGATCGACGTCATCAAGGTCGTCGACCTCAGCTCGAACCCGATGGTCGCCCGGGAGCTCGCATTGATCAAGGTCAGTGCCGAGCCGGGGATGCGTCCGGAAATTCTCGGCGTCGTCGAGACGTTCCGCGCCGCAGTAGTCGATATCGGGCCAAGCTCCTTGATTGTGCAGGTCGTCGGGGATTCCGACAAGATCGACGCGATGACGGAGCTGCTTAAGCCTTACGGCATCAAGGAGTTGTCGCGTACAGGCGTGACGGCGATGGTCCGCGGCAAGTAAGAGCAACAAACCGCCTCGAGTCTGACGGAACGAGGGCGGTCCGTACTTGGAATACATGCAAAGGCAGTGATCCAGGTGAGCGGGTGCTCAGGCGTATGACCTTGCAGGCGGCGAGGTTAGGGCAAGAGCGGCCGGCAGGTGGTGCATGTGAGCACCCGCTCACAGGGTTTAACTTAAAGGAGGAGCTATTATACCATGGCAGTAACAACTTATTATGAAAAAGATGCAGATCTGAATGTTCTGAAAGGCAAAACTATCGCAATCATCGGTTATGGCAGCCAAGGCCACGCTCAAGCGCAAAACCTGCGTGACAGCGGTGTGAAGGTTGTTATCGGTCTTCGCGAAGGCAAGTCCTTCCAACAAGCGAAAAACGACGGCTTCGATGTTTATTCCGTAGCGGAAGCTACAAAACTGGCTGATATCGTACAAATCCTGATGCCAGACGAAACGCAAGCCCGCGTCTATAAGAGCGAAATCGAACCGAACCTGAAGCATGGCGCAGCGATCATGTTCTCCCACGGCTTCAACGTTCACTTCGGCCAAATCAATCCGTCCGCGGACAAAGACGTGTTCCTGGTTGCTCCTAAGTCCCCGGGTCACATGGTTCGTCGCGTATACGTGGAAGGCTTCGGCGTTCCCGGCCTGATTGCTATCCACCAGGATGCAAGCGGTCAAGCGAAAGAACTGGGTCTTGCTTATGCGAAAGGTATCGGCTGCACACGCGCAGGCGTTATCGAAACGTCCTTCCGTGAAGAAACCGAAACGGATCTGTTCGGCGAGCAAGCCGTACTGTGCGGCGGCGCGTCCGCGCTCGTTAAAGCAGGTTTCGAAACGCTGGTTGAAGCCGGCTACGCTCCAGAAATGGCTTACTTCGAGTGTCTGCACGAGCTGAAGCTGATCGTCGACCTGATGTACGAAGGCGGCTTGGCTACGATGAGACATTCGATCTCCAACACGGCTGAGTACGGCGACTATGTAACAGGTCCTCGTATCATCACCGAAGAAACGAAGAAAGAAATGAAACGCGTGCTGTCCGACATCCAACAAGGTAAATTCGCGCGCGACTTCATCTTGGAAAACCAATCCGGCAATGCCTTCATGACGGCAACCCGCCGCCTGGAATCCGAGCATCCGCTGGAGCAAGTCGGTTCCCAGCTGCGTGAAATGATGCACTGGATCAAGAAGTAATCGATCCGCTGATGCGGGTTAGCTTTTCATTTGGCATGAAGGTCGGCTTGACGACGTTAGCCAGGCCGGACCGGGAAACCGGGCCGGACCTGTCCGTTTTCGAGCCGTACCTTTTTGTGCTTTAAAGCATGAGTTAAATCTACGGCAAAGCGCAGGTGAGACCGGCATGAGAAAAATTTATGTATTCGATACGTCGCTTCGCGATGGCGAGCAATCCCCGGGCGTTAACCTGAATATTCAGGAGAAGGTGGAGATCGGGCTGCAGCTGGAGAAGCTGGGTGTAGACCGCATCGAAGCAGGATTCCCTGCTGCATCTCCAGGCGATCTGGCAGCGGTAAATGCGGTAGCGCGGGCAGTCAAGAACGCCTCCATCATCGGCCTGTCCCGTTCCCGCGAACAGGATATCGAAGCGGTGCGCGAGGCGCTCAAGGGAGCCGAGGATCCTTGTATCCATCTCTTCCTTGCAACGAGCCCGATTCACCGCAAGCACAAGCTGCGGATGGAGAAGCATCAGGTGCTTGAAGCGGCTGCAGCGGCTATCACGTACGCGAAGAAGTATTTCAGCAAGATCGAATTTTCGGCAGAGGATGCAGGCCGGACCGAGCTGGACTTCCTTTGCGAGGTGACCGAGCTTGCGATCCGCTCGGGCGCAACGGTCGTGAATATTCCGGATACGGTCGGATATTTGACGCCGTATGAGTACGGGAATATTTTCAAGACCCTCAAGGAAAAGGTGCCGGGTGTCGAGAAGATCCAGCTTAGCGCGCACTGCCACGATGATCTGGGGATGGCGACGGTGAATGCGCTGGCGGCGATTCTGAACGGGGCCGATCAGATCGAAGGTACGATCAACGGCATCGGCGAGCGCGCCGGCAACACGGCCATCGAGGAAGTGGCGATGGCGCTCGAGACGCGCCAGGATTATTTCCAGGCCAAGACGTCGCTGACGTTGTCCGAGATTGCCCGCACGAGCCGATTGGTCAGCAAGCTGACCGGTATGCCTGTACCCGGCAACAAGGCGATCGTCGGCGCCAACGCCTTCGCCCACGAGTCCGGCATTCACCAGGACGGCGTGCTGAAGGAGAAGACGACCTACGAGATCATGTCGCCGGAGAAGATCGGCCTGAAGGGCGGCAAGCTGCCGCTGGGCAAGCTGTCCGGACGCCATGCGTTCCGCGAGAAGCTGATCGAGCTCGGTTACACGCTGCCGGATGAGCAGGTTAACGCTGCCTTCGGCAAGTTCAAGGATCTCGCCGATAAGAAGAAGCAGGTATCCGATGAGGATATCCTCGCCTTGATCGAAGAGAAGCTGATCGAGACGCCGGAGGTATTCGCGCTGGAGACGATCCAGGTCTCGTACGGCAACCAGTCCACGCCGACGGCGAGCGTGCGTATCCGTACCCTGGACGGCCAGACGCTCGACGAAGCGGCTGTCGGCAATGGCTCGGTCGATGCGATCTACAACGCGATCGATAAGGCGACCCGCGAGGAAGTCGAGCTCGATGACTACTCCATCCAGTCCGTCACTCACGGCAAGGATGCGCTTGGCGAGGTGCACGTCGTGCTGAAGCAGGGCGATTACGCGGTTCAAGGCCGCGGCGTCAGCACGGATATTCTTGAAGCGAGCGCGCGCGCGTATGTGGATGCCGTGAACCGGCTGATCGACAAGCGGAAGACGCCAGCCCGAGGCCGCGATAACGTGCCGTCGATCTAACCAGGCTGCAAAGCGTAAAGCCCCGAAACTCCCCCCAGGGAGGGTCGGGGCTTTTAGCCGTTCGCAGCGCCGGCGCGAGCGTTTCCCGCATGAACCCATCATTCGAGCGGATTCAGCAAGTTTCGAACCCGGGCCCCTACCGAAGCCCTATTTATGCGCGGAGCGATTGACAATTCAGTAGGGGCGTGATAATTTTGAAAGGGAAACCGGTTTCCTAAATTTGGCATCGTCAGGATCAGGCGCTGTCTCTTCTCCATGATTCAGCACGCTTCAACATGTGCCCCTTGCTTTCCCTACGGCTATCATTCGCCGAGTGGAGCAACGGCGCACGCTCGCTGGCTTGCCCGTCCTTATCACCCACGCTAAACAACAACGAACGGCAGTCTGCTTAAGCAGGTATTCCCCATTTTCCAAAACAGAGGAGGAAGATTGTGCGTCCTACCAAGCGTATTACATGGCTGCTGATTGCTGCGCTCTTTTTGTCCATTTGTGCAAACGTTTTACTCCTTCCCCCGAAGCCCGCTCAAGCGGCCAGTATCGGGACGGTGGATGAAAACGACACCATCTATCAGATTATGGTCGACCGCTTCCACGACGGCGATCCGACGAACAATGCGACCGGAGCGGCTATTCGCTATGGCGAAAACTCCGAGGACGATTTCCGCTACATGAAGGGCGGGGATTGGCAGGGTGTGATCGATAAGCTGTCTTATATCAAAAATATGGGCTACACCGCCATCTGGATCTCGCCGGTGGCCGAGCCGCAGCTCACCAGCCGCGATAACAACGGTTCGGGCAAAAATACGGCGTACCACGGGTACAATGTGAAGGACCCGAACAGCGCGAATCCTTATTTCGGAACGAAGGAGAAGCTGAAGGAGCTCGTCGACTCGGCACATGCGCTCGGCATAAAAGTCATCATCGACGTTGTTCCGAATCATGTCGGCGACTATATGCTGGGCACCCAGGCTTATTATGATATTCCGTCGCTTCAGCCGGCCGCCCCGTTCAACAATCCGTCGTGGTATCACCATAACGGGGACATCGACTGGTCACTTGTGGACGGCGTCTACACCCAGGCTGCCCAGGATTATATGGAGAACCATGATCTGGCTGGTCTCGACGACATAGACTTCGATGTGCCGGCGGCCAAGCAGGCGATATTCGACTCGATCAAGAACTGGTTCACCTATACAGGGGCAGATGGGGCGCGCGTGGATGCGGCCAAGCTGATGAAGCCGACGGATATCGGCGCTCTGCAAAACTACCTGGGGGTCAATACGTTCGGTGAGAATTTCGACGGCAATGCCGAGTTCGTATCCCGCTGGGTGGGGCCTAACAAGGAATGGGGGATGCTGGATTTCCCGCTTTTCTTCTCGGTTCTGAACAGCTTTGCTTACGGCCAGTCCTTTGACAGCCATGTGAAAAACACCTTCGCTCAAGATTCCTATTATGGCGGCAACGAGAACCATATGGTCACTTTCATCGACAATCATGACCGCAACCGCTTCCTGACAGAGGCGGGGGGCAATGTGCAGAAGCTTCAGAATGCCCTGACCTTCATCTTCGCCGCGCGCGGTCTTCCGGTCGTCTTCCAGGGAACGGAGCAGAATAAGGGCAACGGCAACGGTCAGATCATCACGGGAGGCATCGCCGATACGTGGAACCGCTGGTCGATGGTGAAGCGCGATGCAAGCGGCAATGTGATCCAAAACTACTTCAATGAGAACACCGATACCTATCAATACGTAGCCAAGCTGAACCAAATCCGTAAAATCTATGAGGCTCTTCGCAAAGGGAAGCAGCGGGAAATGTGGTCGGCGCAAAACCTGTATGCATTCTCCCGTCGCATCGACAGCGGAAGCCAAACCGGCCAAGAGGTTGTTGCCGTCTTCAGTAATGCGTCTAGCGGCACGCAGACCGTGACGATGCCTTTGCGGGCAGAGAGCACCCTTACGGCAGGAACCATATTGACGAACCAGCTGAATCCTTCCGATACGGTAACGGTACAGACGGGCGGTGTAACGGGCAAGCAGATTACGGTAAGTATCGGGGCCAACTCGGCCAAGCTGTATGCGAAGGCCTTGTCGGGTCCGGTCGATACCATAGCTCCGTCGGTACCTACAGGGGTGACTGCCGTCGCTGCAGGCGCGACCTCGATTCAGGTGAACTGGACGGCCTCGACGGATAATGTGGGGGTGACTGGTTACGAAGTTTACCGCAACGGGGTGAAGGTGGGCCAGACGGCTTCAACTTCCTATACGGATACGGGACTGGCCCCGGCTACCGAGTATGCCTATACGGTGAAGGCGTATGATGCGGCCGGCAACCTCTCCGGCTTCAGCGCGCCTCCCGTCCTTGCGACGACGCCGGCAGGCGGCAGTGTCACCATTTATTACAAAAACACAGCCTATGCGAACGCCTATATCCACTACAAGCTGGACGGCTCGACGACCTGGACGACACCCCCCGGGACAGCTCTTCAGGAATCCTCTTATGCGGGTTACAAAAGTGCGACGATCCCGCTCGGCAATGCTTCCGGTCTGACGGCCGCCTTTAACAACGGAAGCGGCGCTTGGGATAACAACGGAGGGGCCGATTATCATTTCGACAGCGGGGTCTGGAGCCTGGTAAATGGAAGCAAGACGGCAGGTGTTCCGCAGCCGGACAGCGTCACGCTTCAGGTGAGCGTTCCCGCGTCTACTCCGGCTAACGGCCCGGTATATGTATCCGGTACGTTCAATAGCTGGAACCCGGCCGACCCGGCCTATCAGCTGACGAAGGGTACCGATGGCGTATATGCGATTACTCTCAGCCTTCCGGCCGGCACTGCTGCTTCATACAAGCTGACACGAGGCAGCTGGGCGACAGTGGAGGTGAATGCGAACGGGACGGATCTGGC
Organism: Paenibacillus puerhi; assembly: GCF_009846885.1. Lineage (GTDB taxonomy): Bacteria > Bacillota > Bacilli > Paenibacillales > NBRC-103111 > Paenibacillus_G > Paenibacillus_G puerhi. Next base: position 20,656 of record NZ_WUWM01000017.1, on the reverse strand, counting down.
GAACCGGACGCTGACTCCTTCAGGGGGCGCCCAGAGCATCTCCGTGACGGTACAGCGCTGGAAGGATCAGTAACGAAAGAATGCGGTAGAGACCCGGCATGCCTATGGAGGGAGCCCCCGATCGGGGGCTCTCTCTTTGCAGTTGGTGCCTCTATTCCCGAGGCAAGCTATCCCGTCCTGCCGGGCGAACCGGAACGGTTGGTCGATTCACGGACGATCAGCTCGGGACTGAGCAGCAGGCTTCGATGGGAGCTGTCCGGTGTTCGAATCCGCTCCATCAGCATGTCTCCGGCGGTCGCGCCCAGTTGGAGCGTATCGATATGCAGGCTCGTCAGCGGAGGGCTGGTGTGAGGGGAGAAGGGATAATCGTCAAAGGTAGCGATGCCGAGCTGCCCCGGCACCGGGATACCGGCTTCCCGGGCCGTTTTCAGAGCCCCGAATGCCACATAGTTGTTCATGCAGAGCAGCGCATCCGGACGCGAGGCGCAATCTAGCTCGAGGAGGGCGGAGACGGAACGGCAGCCTTGCGATTCATCCGAGGGTCCGCTCACGTTATGGGCTTCGTTCGGCTGCAATCCGGCTTGGCGAAGCGTATGCGCATACCCCTGGAACCGCTTCTCGAAAAGACGCTCTCCGCGTTCTCCTCCAATGAAGGCAATCTTGCGATATCCCTGTGTAAGCAGATGCTCGGTCAGCATACAGCCGCCTTCCCTGTTGTCATAATCGACCCAGGTGGATGGAGCGCTTGGATATTCGCCCATCACGACAAACGGAAATCGGAGCTCGTTCAGCTTATGGGCGATATCGTCGGTCATGATCGCATTGTTGGCGATGAGCCCGTCGATCCGGCGACTGAGCACAAGTCTTTTAAGGAAATGGGTTTCAGGGCCGCCGTCATGGATACTGGACAAGGTAAGCTCGTATTTGAGCGGACCGGTGACGCTCTTGATGCCGACCATGATGTTGTAGAAGAAAGGGTTCATGTATTCGGTTTCCTTGGACATATCGATCAAAAGACCGAGGTTGAAGCTGCTTTGCTTGGCAAGCGTAGTGGCCAAGCTGCTCGGGGTATAGTTCATTTCCTTCATGACTGCCCGCACGCGCTGCTTGGTCTCCTCAGATATGCGAGGGGAATCGTTAATCACCTTGGATACGGTAGATTTCGCTACTTGGGCTGCATGGGCAATATCCTGTATTGTGATTTTCATCGCTCGGTTCCTTTCGCAGGAGAGATTAAGAAAACCGGTTTCCTAGCCTTACTATAGCTTACTCGGCATGCAGGGTAAACCGGTAAATTCATTTTTATTCGCTAACTCGGAAGTAGGAGCCGCAGTTTCTGGTCCGGACCGGCGGCAGGATGTGAGGAGGGGCGAGCTCCCGGGAGAGCGGCCAAACAAAAAGCCCGTGCTTTTCGGATGGCACATCCGGAAAGCGCGGGCGCTCTGCGTGAGGCGATTGACCTTTATTGCGAGAAGACTAAGACCGAACGGCTGCGGACTGGAACCGCTTGATCGCCCGATCCAGACGCTCGAAGGCGACCTTCATATCCTCGCTGTCCGTATGTGTGAAATTCAGACGCATCGTGTTGGTTTGCGGCTCGTCGGCGTAGAAGCTGGCGCCCGGTACGAACGCAACGCCTTCCTCGACCGCAAATTTCATCAGCTCGCTCGTATCGATATGTGCAGGCATCTCAACCCAAATGAACATCCCGCCCTTAGGCTTGAGCCAACGCACGCCTTCCCAGTTTTGCGCCTGAAGAAGGCCGATCATATCCCGCATCCTAAGCTCGTACTGCGTCCGGATCAGGTCGATATGGCCATAAATGTCGAAGTTCTCGAAGATCTCGTAGATCGCTTGCTGATCCATCGTGCTGGAATGAAGATCCGCCGCTTGCTTGGCGCGCGCCATATGACGGATCACCTCTTGATCGCCGACCACCCAGCCTGTACGCAGCGCAGGAGCTACGATCTTAGAAAAGGTACTCGTGTAAACGACCGGGTTGCCGTTCGCTTCGCCGCCTAGCGAGAAGATGGAAGGCAGAGGCTCGCCTCCGCCGAACCGGAGCTCGCCATAAGGATCGTCTTCCAGAATCAGCACGTTATTGCGTTTGCAAATATCAAGCGTGCTTTGGCGCCGTTCCAGACTCCACGCCTTGCCGGTCGGATTGGCGAAGGTCGGGATGACATAGATGAACTTGGGCTGGTGCTGCTTGATCTTGCGCTCCAGGTCCTCCGGGTTCATCCCGTCGGCATCTCCATCTACGGAGACCAGCTTCGCTTTGTGCGACTGGAACACCTGGATGGCGGCGAGGTACGTCGGCTTCTCCACGAGAATAACGTCGCCCGGATCGACGTAGATTTTGGTCAGCAGGTCGATGGCTTGCTGCGAGCCGGTCGTGAGCAGCATGTTGTCCACTCCGGCATGGATGCCTTTACGGGATAAGTGCTTGGAGATGCTTTCTCTCAGTGGGGTAAAGCCTTCGGTAAGGCCATACTGCAGCACGCCGTTGCCGCGCTCGAACACGCGGGCGAATGCATCGCGTACGGCATCCACCGGAAAGTACTGCTCATTGGGCAGGCCGCCCGCGAGCGAGATAATGGAACGTCCTTGCGTGAGCTTGAGAATCTCACGAACGGCGGAGGATTTGAAGCTGTCGATCGTCTCAGAGAAGCGATATTTCATCTGTTAGGACTCCTTTGGAGGTAATTAATAAATCGCCGTCGTTGTACGGCGTGGAAAGGTATTAACGTTATTTTAATCCTTTACCGCGCCGATGACAACCGGGAAAGTAGTCCGTCTATTACGCCGGGCTCAGCCGGAAAGCCTGGCTTTCGAATACTTGGGACGGCCCAGCCGGAAATGCTACGTGAGCCGCCTGCTCCCGATCCTTGCGCCGTTCATGGCGTCGATCCAGCGTATATCATCGCCGGAGCCGCGCTGAATGAGGCTGTAGAAGAGCTTGTAAGGGCGAGGGACGGTATCCGAGGCATAGTCCGGTTTCCATTCCAGCAGAAGCTCTGTTTCTTCCAAATAAATCCGCCGTGCCTGGTCAGCTGTAATGGCTGGTGCCGAAGGGACGGCCGCCAGTTCTTCGGGGCGCAGGTTAGGGCTCATGAGATGATCGATCAGCCCCGTGGTCCGGTTGACCACGACCCGGATATGCTCCATGGTCAATGCGATACCCCGATGGATGATGCGGAAGGAAAACGCCTCCGTGTCGGAATCCGGGTTTTCTTCTTGCTCTTGAAGCTGCAGGTAAGGCTCCATACCCGGATGGATGTCCGCCAGGAGATCGAGAGCAAGCTGAAGGCATTCGGGGCGTGTCAGCCTCAGCGGACCAGAACGCTCCTCGAAGCGCATGAGCGACAGAAGCCTGCCGGTTGCAGGCTCCACCTGCACCTTGATGGTCGACTCCGAGCGCTCCCGCATAAAGGCGCTTGCTGTGAGCTCGGCGTAACCGGCATCGGCCTTGCCCGGTTCTTCAGCCTTGCCGGCTTCCGCGACTCCATCGGCTGCTGTTTCCGTATGTCCTCCGTCAGCTCTTAACGGACCCATGGTCTCTGCTGTCCAGTCGCTTCTGCGCCAGACCATACCCAGCCTGTCGCCCATGTCAGCCTCGCGAAGCTTCACGTAGCAGGACGGATCAATGCCAGTCCAAGCCGCTATCCGCTCATCGGTATAGGCTAAAGTCTTGCCTGTAAGCGCCCGCTGAGGAACGGACAGCCAGAGCTCTTCCAACTCCTCGGGGTCCTGCTCTTCGCCGTTCCCTGCGTGCCCCTTCACCTGACGAGCCTCGCCTTCCTTCAATAGCTCGGTCTCATCCGCCGGGAAGCTGCGAGGCACCTGGAGAGGCTCGTAGACCAAGCGCAGGCCATACTCTTGAGCTGTATAGTAGCTGCCGATCTGGCACAGCTTCAGCTCCAACTCAAGGGTATCGTCGATCATCCGCCTTACCTGGTCGGGAGCTGCGATGCGGGCGGGGAGGACCGGCTCCGGCTGCTCGCCGTAATAGGTAAACCCGCATACTTCGCCGCTGCGATGAAGGTGTACCCGGAAGCCGGTACGCGGCAGCGGCAGTCCCATAGCCTGCTGGCCATACAGGAACGACCAGCCCTCGCGGGTTGGTCTGCTGCTGAGCAGCGCAAACCTTGCCAGCGCATCCGGCCGATGCAGACGAACGAACTGCTCCGCCTTCATCTGGTACTTGCCCGCAGCATGAGCCCCAGACACTCCCGACGCTCCGGACTTCTGAGCGGGGGGGTTGCCTTGCTCCTCCTCCTCATGCAGGTAGGCTTCGAGCCGGACTTCCTCCGTCTCGCTCTCCTTATCCACATCGCGGGAATAATCGAGCAGCAGGCCGTCTTCGGCCAGTTCAACTGCAATGCCATCCTCGCTGCCGGGCTTTATCCAGACGAACGTAACCTGCGCTTCTTGTCCGGCCTTCGGTTCCTTGTATTCGTCAATAGTCAGCCTGTATGAAGCCGGAATGGAAAATAAGGAGATGGCCTGCTCCCGCAAACGGAGGCGAAGCTGAGACCGGCGCTGGGCTTCACCTGCGGGCAAATGGGTATTGTCATCTTCATGAGTAAATAAACGGATTAAGTTATGCATGAGCATGCACCTCCATAAGGGTAAAGTAAGCATATGCACCTACAGGATGTCGTTGGAAATATTGAATAGATGTGCAGGATAGGAAAGGATTGGTAATCCGGCCTTCTTTACTTTACCATATCGAAGCGCTCCATATAAGTCTGGAGGTTGACTCGTAGAAAGTTCCCGAATTAACGTTACTTGTCCACCATCGGGATCGGCTAACGGACATGGCGGAGGTTGTCGATTCATTGTGAGTAACTGAGTTGAAACGTTCTGCTTTCGCTAACGGACCTCAGCGTCTCTATGTGCAGCATTTTCGCGATATTGAAAATCTAACGGACTCAGATGACGCTATTGGTGCATTTCCGCCCATTCTATGCGGTTTTGACGTAAGTAAGGTCGTCTGTGTCCGTTACAATTTGAACAGGCCCCATTTTTGTGAAATAGCGACTGTGGTGTCCGTTACGTTCAGCCTTTACTTAACAGCGCTGCCGTCCACAATGAATCGACAGCCTCATGCGTACTCTTAGCGGTTTCAAACGCCCAGAAAACCAAGAAATTGTCGCTCTAACGGTCCTCCAATATGTCCCTTACATGGCTTGCTTATAGGCATCAACTATGGAGACCATAGCTTTTATATCTTTGTAAACGCTCGGCAAGTATGGTATTAATGAGAGATGGAATCGATTACGAGTGGGAGTGAAGAACGCATGACAGACGTGAAAAAAATTGCCGTTATCGGCGGGGACGGCATCGGCCCCGAGGTTGTAGCGGAAGCGATCAAGGTAATGAAGAAGACGGAGGAGCTGTTCGGCTACCGTTTTGAATTTGAGCATGGCCTGTTCGGCGGCATCGCCATCGACGAGAAGGGCACTCCGCTGCCGCAGGAAACGCTGGAGCTTTGTAAAGGCGCGGATGCCGTACTGCTGGGAGCAGTCGGCGGTCCGAAGTGGGACAACAATCCGAAGGAGCTTCGTCCTGAAACGGGTCTGCTCGGTATCCGTAAGGCGCTCGGCCTGTTCTCCAACATTCGGCCTGCGAACGTCTTCGATTGTCTGAAGGATGCGTCGACGCTGAAGCCGGAAGTGCTGGAAGGCACGGACCTGATCGTCGTGCGCGAGCTGACGGGCGGCATTTACTTCGGCGAGAAGTTCCGCCGCGAAGGAGCGAACGGCGAGGAAGCGGTCGATACCTGCGCCTACAATGTGATGGAAGTAGAGCGTATTGTGCGTCAAGCGTTCGATATCGCCCGTACCCGCCGCAAGAAGCTGGCTTCGGTCGATAAGGCCAACGTGCTGGAAACCTCCCGCCTGTGGCGCGAAGTCGTGAACCGGATCGCTCCGGAATATCCGGATGTTGAGCTGGAGCACGTGCTGGTCGACAACTGCGCGATGCAGCTGCTGCGCCGTCCGGCGAGCTTCGACGTCATCGTCACCGAGAACATGTTCGGCGATATCCTGAGTGATGAGGCGGCGATGCTGACCGGATCGATCGGTATGCTGTCTTCCGCTTCGCTGGGCGAAGGCGCATTCGGCTTGTACGAGCCGGTACACGGCTCCGCACCTGATATCGCCGGACAAGGCATCTCCAACCCGATCGCTACGATTTTGTCCGTGGCGCTGATGTACCGTCTGACGTTCGGCTACCATGAGGCGGCTGATGCGATCGAACGCGCGGTTAAGGAAGTATTGGATGCAGGCCACCGTACAGGCGATATCGCTGTCGATAAGAGCAAGGCCATCGGCACGGTCGCTATGGGCGATCTGATCGTGAACGCTGTCCGCAAATAAGGCGAACGCATAAGCAAGCAACCGGAAGAAGCTCTCGATCCGCATACGGATGATCGGGAGCTTCTTCGTGTTAGGCTAGTGGCGACGAGCTTGCCGCTGCTTTTATTTCAGCAGCCTTCTGACCCACTTCAGCTTGTCGCCGTAAGGGGGGAAGGCGAGCCCGGGTTCGAATCTCGTGCTCTTCTTCACGATGCTTTTGCGATGCGAGAAGACGTCAAAGCTGTGCTTCCCGTGATAAGCGCCGATGCCGGAGCTTCCTACGCCTCCGAAGGGAAGATGGGGATTGGCCGCATGCATGATCGTGTCGTTGACGCAGCCTCCGCCGAATGAGATGCGGCTAAGCACGCGCTCCTCGACATCCTTGCTCTCTGTGAAGACATAGAGGGCCAGCGGCTTCGGCCGGGATTGAATCCCGGAGATGGCTTGCTCCAGGTCGCGGTACGCAAGAATAGGCAGAATCGGCCCGAAAATCTCATCTGCCATCGCGGCATCCTCCCATGACTTCGCCAGCAGCAGCGTAGGCTCGATATACAGATCGTCGCGAGACGAGCGCCCGCCATACGCCACTTGCGACCGGTCGTGCTCCAGGATGGAGGCCAACCGGTCGAACTGGCTCGTGCTTACGATCCTGCCGTAATCTTCGCTGGTAGCCGCGTCCGGGCCGTAGAAGCGTACGATGACCTCCTTCATCCTGGCCAGCAGCTCATCCATGACGTCCTCGTGAACAAGCACGTAATCCGGTGCGATGCAGGTTTGTCCGGCATTGGTCAGCTTGCCCCAGATGATCCGTTTGGCTGCCAGCTCCAGCTTGGCGGTCGCATCGACGATGACGGGACTTTTTCCTCCGAGCTCTAGAGTAAAGGGGACCAGATGCTTGGCGGCGGCTTCCATGACGATCCGGCCTACAGCTACGCTTCCGGTAAAAAAGATGTAGTCGAAGGCCGCATGGATCAGTAAGGAGGTCGTTTCCTTGTCTCCTTCGATAACCCGGATATATGAATCCTCGAAGGTCCCGCTTATGATTGTGCGGATAACCGCCGATACGTTTGGGGTATTCTCTGAAGGCTTGATCACGGCGCAGTTACCGGCGGCAATCGCTCCGATCAGCGGCTCCATGACCAGTTGGAACGGATAGTTGAACGGGCCGATGATCAATGCCGTACCATAGGGCTCGCTGACGATCCGGCTTGAGGACGGGAACAAGTGGAGCGGAGTCGGCACCTTCTGCGGCTTGGCCCACTTTCGCAGGTTCTTCCTCATGCTGCGGAGGCTCTGAAGAACGAAGCTGATTTCCGTAGTGAACGCCTCGAACTCGCCTTTGCCCAAATCCTGACGGAGAGCGGCTAGCAAGTGCTTCTCTTCGCGTTGTATCGATTCCTGCAGTTTGTGCAGCTGCTCCAGGCGGAAGGCCAGATCTCGCGTTCGGCCGCTGTGAAAAAAATGCCGATGCTCCTGAAGCAGAAGCGTCAGGCTGTCTTCGATCAGGTTGCTCATAAGGTATCCCTCCGGGATCAGATCAGATACTATCTATTGTAGACGTGGGAAAGCGAACGCACAAATCTAGGGGCCATAACCGAGCAATGGAATCCTATATTATAATAATTATAAAGAGATAATGATTATAATCTTGACATTGATTGGAACGAATGATACGATTTGTCTTGTGATAATAATTATCAATAGGGAGGAATATGGGAACATGGCAGAACGTTTGGTAGGTAAACCGGCTCCGGACTTTACATTGGAAACCGTACTGGGCGACGGTTCGGATTTCGGCAAGGTCTCCCTTTCTGATTACAAAGGCAAGTGGCTCGTCTTGTTCTTCTATCCGCTCGACTTCACGTTTGTTTGCCCGACTGAAATTACGGCAATTAGCGATGCGGCAGAGCAATTCAAGGCGGTTAACGCTGAAATCCTCGGCGTATCGGTAGACAGCAAGCATTCCCACCGTGCATGGATCAACACGCCGGTTGATTCGAACGGTCTGGGCAAGCTGAACTTCCCGCTGGGCGCCGATATTACGAAAACCGTCGCACGCGACTACGGCGTATTGATCGAGGAAGAGGGCATCGCCCTTCGCGGCCTGTTCATCATCAACCCTGAAGGCGAATTGCAGTATCAAGTCGTTCACCACAATAACGTGGGCCGCAGCGTGGAAGAAACGTACCGCGTCCTTGAGGCTCTCCAGTCCGGCGGTCTGTGCCCGATCGGTTGGAAAAAAGGCGACAAGCATCTGGTGGCGAAATAAGCCGCCTTACATACGACTGAACCCCCTCGGTCTGCCGATACAGGCAGGCTTGGGGGTTTTTGCACGCTAAGCGCGCAAGCCGCGCTCAAGAAGGAAGGGGCCATCGCAGATGGAAATCGTTCAAGACTATCAATATAGCGAGAATCATATCTGGGTTCGCGTCGAAGGCAGCCGGGCGACGATCGGGCTGACGGACTTTGCACAAGAGGAGTTCGGAGTCATCGTGTTCATCGAGCTGCCCCCGGTAGGCGAGAGCCTGAAGGCCGGCGAGCCGCTGGGAAGCATGGAATCGGTAAAAACAGTAACGGAGCTGTATGCGCCTTTATCCGGCCAAGTGGTGGACTTCAATCGGGAGCTCGGTAAAAACCCCGGGCTGATCAATACGTCTCCCTATGGGCAAGGCTGGATATTGACCCTCGACATCGCGGATGCCTCCGAGCTGGACAGCTTGTGGGACGCGGCCAAGTATGAGCAGACGTATGCTCACGAGTAAAAGGTTATGCTGAAAATGGCTTTATTCAGGTAGAGAAGAAGTTATTTTCATAGGAATGGGAGATGACCCGGGCTTGAAGGAGAAGCTGAAGTATACGGCAGTCGGCATCGTGCTCGGAGCCATGCTGACTGCCGTCGCGGGCGTTAGTGCGGCGGGCGGACAGCAGATCGAGGTGTATGCCAAGAAACTGAGGTTCATGTTTGACGGCAAGGAGAAGATACCGGCGGAGGGGACGCCGTTTATTTACGAGGGAACTACCTATGTTCCGCTGCGCTTTATGAGCGAGGCGCTCGGCAAGCAGGTGCAGTACGACGGGAAGCGCGATACGATCTGGGTCGGCAATCGGTACGCGAAGCCGCCGGAGATGGCTATCGACGCAAGCAAATCGTATACGGCGACGATAGAGACATCGAAGGGGCCGATCGTCATTGAGTTGTTCGCCAAGGATGCGCCGCAGACGGTGAACAACTTTATCGCGTTGGCCAAGGACGGCTTCTACGAGGATGTCGTGTTTCACCGGATCATTCAAAGCTTCATGATCCAGACCGGCGATCCGTCTGGTACGGGACGCGGCGGCCCGGGCTACCGCTTTGCTGATGAGTTGGGCGGCAATCATCGGTACGAGCCGGGCATCGTAGCGATGGCGAACGCCGGCCCGGATACGAACGGCAGCCAGTTCTTCATTTGTACCGGAGACGACAGCAGGAATCTGAACCAATCGCCAAACTACACCATCTTCGGCAAGGTCAGCTCGGGTATGGACGTTGTCCAAGCGATCGCCGCCGTTCCTGTGCAGATGAGCGAGTCGGGCGAAGCGAGCGCTCCGACGGAGACCGTCAAAATGCTATCGATACAGATCGAGGAGAAATAACAGGGCCCATGGATAGGGGCCCGGGTCCGTCCGATGCTGGAAGCTTACGGGGCTACGGGTTCGTTAGGCGGCAAGCGATGGAAGGATCCCAAAAAGAACAAGCCAGCGGACAACCGCTGGCTTGTTCTTTTTGAACGAGGTGTTGCTGCTGCCTGCAGATTGAAGCAGCGGCTGTGCACGGTCAGACGAAGCAGCTTACTTGTCCGCTTCAGCAAGAAGCTTGTTATACTTCTCCGTATACTTCACGACGGCAAGCACATAGGTCGCATGTGACCAGGTAAGCGGAGCGACCGATACCGGATCTCCATTGAACGGATCCAGCTGCTCGGACAGAACGCCGCTTTCCATCGCATGCTTCACAACCCATTCCAGGGTGCGGCGGGGGGCTTCCAGCTCCGCCAGCGTTTTGGCATACTCGATCTCCCACTCCGCAATCCAGAGCGTACAGATGATCCATGGATTGCCCGGCACATTCGCGATATCCGACGAGCGCTGGAAGTAGTAGTCGTGGTGGTACCTGGCGACGCCGCCGATCTCCGTCTTGATCGTCAGATGCTCGCGATTGGCCTTCATCGTACTGACAACGCGGGGATCATCGGCAGGCAGCACGCCGAATTCGAAAATCCCGTAGACGCTGCTTTCATACGTACGGTCCTTCACCCATTGTCCGTTCTCCATATACAAGCCGCGGACGAAGCGCCCTTCCTCTTCATCCCACAGATGCTTCAAGATCCCCGACTTGATCTTCTCGGCATTGTGCCGGTAGCGGCTGGCGCGTTCTTCGTCGCCGAACAGGCTGCAGAAGTTCGCCGCGGCGATCAGACCGCCGTAGACGGCAGAAGAGGTGAAGGTGAAGATGCCGTAACGCTCCTCCCATAGATCGTAGCTGGGCTTGGGCAGCGACAGGTCATGCTCGATATAGCTGGACATGAACCGTGCGGCACGGCGGATCAGCGTACGGTAGAGGGATTGCGGCAGCTCAATGTCCTCGTGGCGGGCATAATCCTGCCAGAGGGCGAACAGTACGAGCGCCGTCTCATCCTCTTGAATAGGCAGCTGCATGCTGCCGCCGTTCAGATACGGGTGCCAGCTCGATCCGACCGTCCCGTCCGGGTTGTATTTGTGATGCAGGTAGCCTTCCGGCGATAACGCATTCGCGCAGAAATGGAAGAACGGCGTAATCATGCCCTGATAACCTGCCATCGTCATGGCATAGGCGATCAGCGCTCCGTCGCGGGGCCACATGTAGCTGTAATGATCGCGGTTGGAGTGCATGATATCCGAGTCGTTCGCGGCGATAATGGCGCCGTTCACGTCGGTTTGCGTGCGGACGATAAGCAGGCTTTGCTTGTACAGGCGCACACATGCCTCGCTTAGATTGCCATAGTCGCGCTTGGATTTGTTGACCCAGCGCTGCCAGTAAATTTTCGCCCGCTCCAGCAGCTTGTCGGGATGGCTTTCCTTGACGTAGGCGTCGAGCTTTTTGACCTCCTCGAGGTCCTTGCCGGCCGTCATCCAGTAATATAGCGCTCCGTCTTCATTCGGAGGAACGTGCAGACGAAGCGAGATGGTGCTGTCGACCGACCCTTGCGCGATCGCATTGCCCGAGAGCTGGCCGTCCTCCGCATCGCGCCAGGTGCCCTCGGCGTTGTAGAACCGCTTTACCCCCGTCGTATACTGGTACAGGCCTTCATTCCCGGTCAAGCCGTTGAACATGAAGTAGCGGTCTTTCTTATAGTGAAACACGGTGTTATTAAGCGGGTAGTAAGCGGCGGTGTCTCCGACTTCCGTTTCGTTGATGACAAGATCCTGGTTGAAAAACATCCGAACTTCGCGGACGCTGTCCCAATGGTTGTGGACCACGATGCGCTTCAGATAAATATCTTCGCGCTGATGAACGCCGTCGTTGATTAGCAGCGTAATGCCCAAGTGGTAATGCGATGCCCGCACCTCGGTGACCAGCGAATCCTCCACGTAGGAAAGTTCGAAGTTCCATTCGGGATCGGACAGCCAGGTAAAGGTGTTATCGACCCATAAACCGATACGGCATTGATAGCCGCCGACATGGTTCAGCTGCCCTACATAGGGATAGTACAGGTCGCGCATGTAGGTGTTGCGATCCAGATTAATCAAGAACTTGCCGTTCCCAATGACGAGATGTCTTGGCATGCATCCACTTCCTTCTTATCCAGAATGCTTTCTCTCTTTTAAGATACCGTTTTCTGCCAAGCGGGTCAATCCATGAAAATGGATGAAAACAGGGCATAAAAAAATAATCTCCCGCCATTAGGGGAGATTCGATTCATTCGCCCGCTGAGGATCTGGTCAGTCTTGGCGCGTCAGTTGGGGCTGGACCGCCGTCATTTTCATAATCATATCGTAACGGTTCGGAGACTGCAGCAGCAGACGATACTGGTCGGGCTCAATTCCGCTGCATGTGAGGGTTTGCCCCGTAAAGTAGTGAATATGCATCTGCGATGCCTGATCATCGTAGTGCACGTACGGGATTTGCTTGGAACCGATCGAAATCACCTTCATGAAAAACCTCTCTCCTCTCGGGTAGCCGCTGTACTTTCATCTATATGACATACTCACCGATTGTAGAAGGCCATTCAGGGAGGTCTTATCCCCTTCGGAGAGGTACTTCTCCCGGCATGCAGCTTGCTGCAACATCTGCGCGGCGTACTCCGTCAGGTAAGATGAATACTAGAGAATCCGTGTAGGAAAGCCGTGATCATAAAGCCGTATCCTCGTTTCATACAGTTGGAATAGGACAGCGATACCGTCATGCGGCGCTCGCCTGGTTGACTAGGTTTGGCTAAAGTTTTTGCGTAAGCGCTGCAAATTATGCGCCAGGCGAGGAAATCTTGCTTGCCATGGCGGCTTTGTCGGCAATAGGCAACATTTAACTTCAAACGTACGGACAGAAAAAGCAGGATTATTGACGCTTTTGGTCGAATAAAGGGTACAGGGACAGAAGAAAGTGAAACGGAGGGCGAATGTGAATGAGTTTTTGTTGCGGAGCCAGTATGTTGGGGACTAAGGGAACGCTAAAACATATCCGAACGCAGATTCACAATGTGCCTCTGATGTTCTGCCCGGTATGTCATCGCGTAGAAGTCCACCATCTGGTGGAGAACGAATATGAGATTTTGGCTGAGTATGCGCATGGGGACGGCGCCCCGGAGGTTGATTTCGCTGAGTATGTCGAGCAGCGCGATCAGTCGGAGCTCCTTGAAAACTGCGTGAATCATGAGAACGAGGAGCCCCTCGAGGTCGTGCGCAGCCAGGTCGATATGGCGCTGGATCTGTTGACGGTGGCCAAAGATATCGGGGATGCCGAGTGGGAAGAGCAGTTGAAAAAACGGCTTCATGTGCTGAGCCAGCGCAGGAACAAGCTCAAAAGCAAGAAAACGATACGCGGACTGTCCTGATAGCCGCATACCGAAAAACGTCCCTTATGCCATACGCTTGCTCGGCCTTGGTTCCTAAAGGCAGAGAGGGCTTGGCGTGCGAACGGCTGTATGAAGACTGCGGTCTGGACTTTCCGACCGCGTATCTACAGGCGGGCAGGGGACGTTTTTTTCATGTCGCGAGGGCTGTTTACCGGCTGTCCGAGAGCTTGCTTCCCGCTGTCATATATTAGGAAAAAATTCGCTTGAAAATATAAGGTGCAAATAGGCCGGATGGCGAGGAACATACCCCCGCAATCCCATAGAGAACAGCGAAAATTTTAGTGTGAGGTGGAACGGTTGCTGCTTGTTTTATTCAAGAAATTTTTAGGAAAACGTCAGACAAACCACCCGGCTCCCGGAGAGGCTGCCACTCCGGAAGAGATTGTCATTCGGATTCAAGAAGGTGATCTGCGCTTACGCAATCAGTTTATTACGGACTATCAGCCTTATGTAGCCAAGGTGACAAGCCGTTTTTGCAAACGGTACGTAGATCCGGCACGGGATGACGAGTTCAGTATAGCGCTCGGCGCCTTCAACGAGGCAATCAATCAATTCTCCCCGCAGGCGGGACGTTCGTTTCTGGGGTTTGCCGAACAGGTGATGCGCCGCCGGCTTATTGACTATGTTCGCAAGGAGCAGCGATTTGCCGGACAGATTCCTTACAGCACATTCGAGGTCGAGGATGAAGAGGATCATACGATAAATCCTATCGAGATCCACCAGGCTATCGAGAATTACGAGAAACAGAAGGGGATGGAAGAAAGACAGGGTGAAATTATCGAGCTTAGCCGGGTTTTGACGGAATTCGGCATCCGTTTCGAGGAACTGGTGGATGCAGCCCCGAAGCATGATGATTCCAGGCAGGCCTTGTTCGGTATTGCCTTCAAGCTTTCCGGGGATATGGAATTGATGAAGCTGATGCTGAACAAGAAGATGCTGCCGATCAAGGAACTGCTCGATCAGGTTAGCGTTTCCCGCAAAACGCTGGAGCGCAACCGCAAGTTTATCATCACCGTCGCCTTGATCTACAGCGGGCCGTTCCCGTATCTGAAGGATTATTTGCATATCCGGGACGTGGTGGAGGAAGAGATGGAAAGTGAAACAGAGAGAGGGGGGGACGCGAATTGAATAAAGGCATTATCATGGAAATAACGAACAAGCATTACATCATTATGAGGCCCGACGGCAGGTTCGAGCGTGTCTCCCGACGGAAGCGTGCCTGCCAGATTGGTGAAGAGATCGAGTACGAAAGGGCCGGCGCCGGTTGGAAAAGACCTTCAGTCGCAGCAAGATTGGCTATTGCCGCGGCGGTTGTGTTCTGTCTGGTGGTGTTCGCCAGCTTCAATGGCAAGCTCGGCAGTCCCGAGGTTGTCGCCTACATAACCATGGACATCAACCCGAGCGTCGAGATCGGAATCGACGTTCAAGAGAACGTATTGGAGCTGCGCGGACTGAATGATGACGGAAACTTATTGATCGAGATGGTGGATTTTAAGGGGAAAAACCTGGAGCAGGTTACCGAGCGACTGCTGGACAATGCCGAGCGCGATGCTTTGGCTAGAGGAGAAGGGGAGATCGTCATCTCAAGCACGGTCGTGCAGCCGGACAGCCAAGTGAACGACGAATCGATCGCCGAACGCATGAAGCAGCAGGTAACCAAGCACATCGAGACCACTCACCCGCAGCAGGCCAAGCAATATCAGGTGGCTGCCTTTGCAGCCCCGGCGGAAGTGCGCGAGGCGGCAAGCCAGAATGGAGTTTCGACGGGTAAATACACGGTCTATCTGAACGCCAAGAACAGCGGAGCGGATGTGACGCTTGATCAGTTCAAGAAGGAGTCGGTCACGCAAATTTCCAAGTCCAAGCCGGAGGTGGCTCAGTCCATCCAACCGGACCGCGTTCCGTCGAAGGCCGACCTGAAACAGCTTGTGCAGGACGAAAAGACGGGGGAACTCGATAAAAAGCTGACGGAGAAAAAAACCTCGGATAAAAACGGAAAGAGCACGACAGGCAATAAGGCCGATCAAAATAAAACGACATCCAGCGGTAAGGCCGGCACGGGCAGCAATCAGAATGGAAATTCCTCCAATGCGAAGGACGATCCTAAGAAAACAAATGGTTCAACCGGTAAAAATGGCAACAACCGCAACGATGACGATGACGACGATGACCGGAAGAGCAGCGGGAACAGCCGGAATAACAAGGACAGCGATAAGGACGATAAGGGGAAAAATTCCTCCAGCACCGGCAAGCCCGGTTCCGCGGTAACCCAGCCAGGCTCCTCTAAGCCAGGCACATCCGGGTCTGGCGGTTCCCGCGACAAGGATGACGACAAGAAAGGCAAGAACGATCCGAAGGAAGAGGCCAAGCGGGCCGAGGAGGCGCGCAAGAAGGCCGAGGAACAGCGCAAGAAGCAAGAGGAAGAACAGAAGAAGCAAGAGGAACAAAGAAAAAAGCAGGAAGCTGAGCGGAAGAAGGCTGAGGATCAGAAAAAGAATCAGGCAGAAGAGCAGAAAAAGAAACAAGACGAAGAGCAGAAAAAGAAACAAGACGAAGAGCAGAAAAAGAAGCAGGCTGAAGAGCAGAAAAAGAAACAGGACGAAGAGCAGAAAAAGAAGCAGGCCGAAGAGCAGAAAAAGAAACAGGCTGAAGAGCAGAAGAAGAAACAGGACGAGGATCAGAAAAAGAAGCAGGCTGAAGAGCAGAAAAAGAAGCAGAACGAAGAGCAACGGAAGCAGGAAGACGCCGGTAAGAAGAACGGCTCTTCCGATGGACGTTCCTAGGACAAAAGAGGCCGAGAATCGGCCACGGCGGATCATCCGGAGCACTGATAGTGCTCTTTTTTTTCGTGCTGCGCGCCTAGCCAAGCTAGGCACAACTAGCCGGTGGAGGTCCGGTCGAGGTAAGAGCCAAGTCGCCTCGTAGCTGACGGGCAGCTGGTGGAGAGATCCTAAGGTTGAAGCCCCGTGACAAAGTAACTCCTGCGGGAGTGCGAGCAAATATGCAGGCCATAACATGTAATCCTGCCGCATCGTTAAAAAGAACCTGCAAAGGACAAGAGAGAGCCGAGCCTTGAGCATATGGGCGAAGGCCATGGAACGCGTGAAGCTCTTGGAAACGCAGCGCGGAAGAACTCTCCGGTGTAAAGGGAACGGCATGCCCAGAAAGTTGTGTCTGGAACTAGGGAGACCCTCCCCCGCACGGCAGAATACCGAAAAGAGCAACCCTATAAGCCCGAAAGGCGAAGTGGCAAGCTGTGGGAAGGGAGTCGGAGGGGGCCATACTACCTGTGAAGTGAGGAAAACAAAACCTCACGGAGGGAAGGGCGGCGAAAAGCCAATACCCTACTTTGGTCACGTACCGGAGGAGGTAAGAGTCAGTGAATGCAGTCAAACCTGCTAACTACACCAAAGTATAAGCTCAACAACTCCATAACGTACTATACCTTGCAGCCAAGGAAAATCCGAGGCGGCGATTTCATGCGCTGTACGACAAAGTGTACCGCAGCGACATCCTTTGGGAAGCATGGAAACGGGTCAAAGCGAACGACGGAAGTGGCGGAATAGATGGCATGACCATCGACCACATTGTCAAGAACGTCGGCGAAGAGAGTTTCGTCAACGAGATCCAAAAGACGCTACAGAATGGGGATTATCATCCAATGCCCGCAAGGCGTAAAGAGATACCGAAAGCAGACGGTAAGATGCGTCCACTCGGTATTCCTGCCATACGAGACAGAGTTGTCCAAATGGCAACGAAGATGATCATCGAGCCGATCTTGGAAGCAGATTTTAAGGACTGCTCGTACGGCTTCAGACCAAAGCGAAACCAGCACGGAGCAATTAAACATATTCGCCGGGCGGTGAAGAAAGGCGTCTATTGGGTCGTTGACATCGACATTCGCGGCTACTTTGACAACATCGCGTACGACAAGTTGATGCAACTGGTAGAACAACGCATCAGCAACCGTCGGGTGCTGAAGTTGATTCGTAAATGGCTAATGGCGGGATTCGTGAAAGATGATCAGTTTCACGAAACCGAACTCGGTAGCCCACAAGGTGGGTCGTCAGTCCGTTACTTTCAAATCCGTCTGAACTACCTGGACACGATTCGGGAGAAGAAATTTACGGAAACAGGGACACTTGTGCGATTCGCCGATGATCTCGTCATCCTGTGCAAAACCAAAGAACAAGCGCTGAGGGCGATTGATGTCCTCAAAACGGTATTCGGAAAACTGGAACTGGAAATGAACAAGGAAAAATCCAAGCTCATCAACCTGTGGGATGATAAACAGGGATTCGACTTCTTGGGGATGCACCACCGGAAAATACCAAAGAAGCTGAAAGGGAATAAAACGGTCTCCCTTCTTCGCAGCTATCCATCAAAGAAGGCGATGAAGAACATGAGACAGAAGGTGAAAGTAGCGACAAACCGAGAAACCGTCTGTTCTGGACGATGAACAAGATGGTGGAAGAGGTAAACCCGAAAATTCAAGGGTGGAAAAACGATTATGGGTTCGATTCCTTCGCCGATAAATTCCTGAACAAAATCGATTGGTACATCCGAAAGCGTCTCACATTGTTCTGGAACAAGAAAAGCAATCGTCGTAATAAACATAGCAAGTCTAAGCAAATCGCAATGGCGGCTCAATTCGCAGGACTTAAGAAACTCGTCGGATAGGAATAGTACCGTAAAGCTGAAGAAAGAAGAACATCGGAAAGCCGGATGAGGGGAAACCTCACGTCCGGTTTGATGAAGGGGGAGCTGGAAAAGTAAATGGAGGACTTGCGTCCTCCAAAGAAATTTCAGTTCTCTACTCTACTCGGCCGAATGCGCAGCTGGCAGCCGTCGTCATAGGCAAGCCGATCGCTCCCGATCGCATTCGCCGGAAGCCCAAGGCCCTGAGCGCAGCTCCGATACGCAGCCGGCGACAGCCATCGCCGGCCTGCCCGATCGCGTTGGGACGCATCCTGAATAAGCTTCAGGAATACAATCATCAGCTCTTCCAAATAGTTGGCCGCCGCCGTTTCCCGGCAAGTTGATCGGGCCGGGGCGCCTCCGGTAAAACCTCTAGGGACCGGAGCAGCAGCTCCGACTTGCAGCAGACCGCCGTCTGAGTAATTGAACCGAATGCTTGAGCTGCAGTTGCTTGATGAAGCCGCCCGCCGGCGCGAAGAAGGGGAAGCCGGGCTTCTTTCAAAAGACTGCAACGCGATTTGATGTGCCATTCTAATACTTTTCAGTCTAGAACTCTATTATCTATATCCAGGGGTCCTGCCAACAATTTAACGAAAATATACGCTAAGCCTTCCGTTGCGGGCGGCTTGGCGTTTTTTCATACTCAAAGCTGGTCTGGTTGACATGTCCCGGACTAACCGGTCATTCAAACTTATATATGAATGTAACTTATGACTGACTTTAAGTGTCTAATATATTGCATGGGAAAATATGGAAGATAGTAGGCGTTGCTTAGAGAGACTTTGAAGGTTTTTAGTACTGTTATTGTTGGTTGAACGTTTTCTTTTAAATTTTAGAACAATCACTAAGTATACTTAATTGCGGGTTCAGCTGAAGTAATCCGCACAGGAGGGCTTAATTAATGAAAAAATCTATTTTAGTAACAATGTGTTTAGCCTTAACTTTATCGTTCTCTTCTTCTGCTCTCGCAAGTAATGATTCACAAAAATCTAATATTACTTGACTGTTGCAAAAATTTCGCTGTCGAATTGATGATTTTTACTGTCAAGATTTTAGAACCTTTGTCGAACGTTAGAATAGAAGAAGGACATCAAATCCCTGCGACAAAACTGGAACGAGCAGCAGTCAGATTTGACGCTTGGGGATGTGGTGCGCCGCATCCGAGAAGAGTTTTTTGGACAGATCATCGTCTATGTGTATCAGCAGGCTCTCGAAAAGAAACCTCTTTTCGATATTCTCAAGCAACTCAAGCTATCTGCCTGAAACGATGAATTGCCGATTACACTACAGGTCTGCCCATTTAGCTACATTTCAATGAGAAATTGCAAGGTTCAAGAAAGTTATTGACATATTTTGAAAAAAGATGTACATTGAAATTGTAAAGATTTCCTTTAAATACAAAAAAATGAAAGAAAGGAGTGGATATACTTACATGAGCGAAAACAAGTTTTATAAGGGTATTTTGGAAGTAGGAGACTATGTTTCCAACGTTTCAATATATGGTAGTGACAACGAAGAAGTAAAACTCTACGATTTGATAACTGATCATTTGCTTTTGTTCTGTTTCACAACGGATTGTGAAAGTTGCCTAAGCTCTATTGAGGCTTTAGACATATACTTATCAAAAATTACAAATAACACATACAATGTTGCTGTATTGATACATACTGACAATATAAATCTACCTGTCTTCAAAACTTTTTTTGGCGAAAAAATCCCCAAAATATATACTGTCCCTAAAGATACGATGCTTAAAAAGCTGAGAATTCGGTACTTTCCAAGAGGCTATGCTTTGAACAAACTTGGACAAGTTTTAAGGGAGAACGGTGCAACGAGTGACTATTGGCTTGAAAAATTATTAGAACCTATTAGTATACTGCCATCGCAAAATTTGTCTGAGGTAGCAGGATCTTCAGAAATTGGGGGGCAAATAGCATGTCCTTAACTGATTTAAAGAAATTGTTTGCCAAAGAGAATAGAAAAGCAAAGCAACTGCCTTATGGAAAAGATGAGTTATTTCCCAGCGATCTAATTTCTCATTTTCCCAGTACTGAAAACTACTTAATTGGATTTCTCTCTTTGGGCTGTTCGTTTTGCGCTAAGTTGTTGCCAAAACTACAGGAATTTGTAGCAAATCTTGATCACGAATTCATTCTAGTGACAGATGGCGAGCCTGAAGAAAACGAAGAAATAAAAAAATTTTATAACTTTTCTTTTATGGTTATCTCATATGAGAATTTCTCTTCTTTTAGAGTGACTAAGACCCCGTTCTTTTACAAAATCGGCAATGGCAATAAGGTTATCAGTGGTTTTCAAATTGACACCATAGAAGAGTTACTAAAACTTAGGGAATTGAGCCAAGATAACCTTTCCTTTTCAAAGTAAGCGTCAAACCCAACCCACCTTCTACCTCACGGCCAATCATGAGAAGATAAGGGCAACCCAATCAAACAGGAGGTTGCCCCATGTCGAACAAAGAGCAGCGTCGAAAGGAATGGTCCGGACGTA
>NZ_WUWM01000016.1 GCF_009846885.1 Paenibacillus puerhi | reverse complement strand
GTGACCTTCAAAGCGAAGGCGGACTGCAAGGTACCTCTCGTAAAGTCGTTTATCTGATGTTTCTCTCATGGACACATTGAGTTGCTCGATTTTTACGGTACTCATTTCCATCACCACCGGTTTTTTTACTATTCATTACCCGATTTGGTGGTTAGCGTGATTTTGTTCGTTTGTTACTTGCGTTCTACATAGAAACAAATATTATAAACTCATCGTTAACTCCCCCCTCTGCACTTCTACTATAAAAAAATAGTAGCACAAACCACGGTCTTGGTCTGCGCTACTGTTTTTAGTATGTTTTGTGTTGTACGGCTGCTACGTAGGGATCACTTGGCTTGGTGTACTTGGCGTATATCCTATCCCCCGAATTTCCCCCTAAACGGCAAAGCAGATTTGTATTGAATGATCTTCGACACGCATTCCTCTAAGGAGAGCTTATCTGTCTCGACGATCACATCCGGATGAATAGGCTCTTCGTAAGGAGAATCGATACCCGTAAAATGCTTGATTTGTCCGGCTCTCGCTTGTTTATATAGACCTTTCGGGTCTCGCTGCTCGCACACTTCCAAAGGACACTCGACATAAACTTCCATGAAGGAATCCCCGATGAGAGAACGGACCTTATCACGTGTGGAACGGTATGGAGAGATCGAGGCGACGATCACATTCAGGTTAGCATCAAGAAGAATCTTGCCAATCTCGCCAATTCTTCTGCCGACCTCCAGGCGATCCTCTTCGCTGAATTGAAGATCCTGATTAATTCCTTTCCTCAGAACATCTCCGTCAAGAATATAAGAATTTTCTATATGCGGTCTCAGCGCTTCTGCAAGGGTTGACTTGCCGGAACCAGACAAACCGGTTAGCCATATCATTTGATTCATGGAGATAACCCTCTTCCTGCTAGATTCTATTGTAATAGGTCACTCTGTATTGGCCTGTTCACCCGTCATTAGAATGACCCTCAGGATATGTTGCTTGTTCTTTTGTGCATCGATCTACTAAAGAATACATCAGTACAGTTTATTATAGATGCAATTTTTTACGTAGAGTAGTGGCTGTTTAACTGCTTCTGAAATATCTCCTTTACGGGGGTACCCATCCAGAATTTACTTACTCTGCGTTTGGACACCATTCACTTACCCTTCAGCCGTTTCAACCGCGTTTCGCCTGGATTTCGTGATCTGCTAACCCGGTGAAGCTCATAAAGTGGCCATTGCCTCTTCGAAGTATAGGCCTATAACCAAAGTCTTAGTAAAAGTAAGAGTTTAACCACGATTTGTGATACGGTGCACCACGCTAGTTGTAGCGGCCAGATTTTAGTCGTATCGGCATGCAAAAACCTCCCCGCTGCTAGGGGAGATCCCGCCCAGGCTGCAGAGAGGTGGTTGTCATATAAAACGTCTTCGTTCCTGATGTCGCTAATACCTCATTCAACGGTTTGGCGAACGCCCGAGGCAGAGGCCTTGCGGACGGCGTCCATCAGACGATGCGTTCGTACCGCCTGGGTGAAATTCGGAAGCTCCACCTCGCCCCCATCAAGCCGCTCCGCAAATAAGGCGTAGAGATGGGCGACATTGTACCCCGGTCCAGGCGGCGTATCCCGTGCTCTCGAAGCGTAACCGTCCGGAGCTTCGAGCTTCTCTGTATCTCCAGAAGGTCGGGCAATGCTAAGGTTCAGTCGATCCATCTGAAACATTAGCCTGTCCCGCGGGGTCACCACTAGCTCACCCTCGCTCCCGATGATCTGCAGCTTAAAGCCGGGCGCACCGGCGTTCACGAACTGGGCCGAAACGAGCGCGCCCTGGGCCAGCTTACCGGCAACAAGCACGTGATCCGGCGCATTTGCCATCACAGTCCTACCGGTCTCAAGCACGCTTACCTCTGGGTATTGGGTGTCGAGCGTCGCGGACACTTCCACAAACGGCGCTACCATATATTCGATCGGATCGAGCACATGCGCCGCCCCGATGGTCAGTTGATCGGCCCCATTGGCTTCATCCAGCAGATAGACATGCGCAAGGTCCACCGTTCCGTTCGTTGTCGGAAATACCGGTAGCGTGACGACCGCATTCACCGCTAACACACGGCCAACAGCGCCTTCCTCGACCAAGTCCCTGATGTACCGGACGGTTGGGTTGGCCCGTGCCTGAAGGCCGACGACGTGATGTATTCCCCGCCTTTCAGCAAGAGCAAGAAGCATCTCCGCCTCCGCTGTAGTCCGGGCGAGTGGCCATTCGCTGTACACGTGCTTTCCGGCTTCCAACGCCGATCGGATCAGCCGATCATGTTCCGGCACCTTCACCGCTACCGTCACGACGTCCACGTCGGGCTGCTTCGCCATCTCCAACGCATCCGTATAGAAACGTCCGATGCCGTGGCGTTCCGCCGCCGCTCGAGCGCTCTCCGGCAACGTGCCGGTCACGGCCCTCGCCTCATATGACGCCAACGCCGCGAGTGCCGGAACGTGAGCCAAACCACCCCATCCCCCCGTTCCGACGATTCCAACTCCCCATTGGCCTTTTCTTTGCATGTTCGATTCCTCCTTTGACTTGTTCGACCCTCCCACTGACATGAATGAATATAAACGATATAATCAAATTAAAAAAGTACGCACTTTTTCGTAATATGGTTACCAAATGGGTACGTTGAAGGAGGTAGATGATCATTACGATCGAGGCTGACAAGGCGAATAGCGACATTATGGGCTCGAGCAAAACGTATCATAACCCAACGGAAGCAACGCTGGACCGGATCGGCGGGAAGTGGAAGACTGCGATCCTCTGCCTGCTAGCCGAGCAGGGTGCGCTGCGCAACGGGGAGATGATGCGGGCGCTCTCGCCGATCACACAAAAGATGCTCTCCCAGCAGCTAAAGGAACTCGAAGCGGACGGGCTCATTCTTCGCACAGTCTTCCCGGAAGTGCCAGCTAAAGTCGTCTACGAACTAACCAAAAACGGGTGGTCGTTGCGGACGGTACTCGATCCACTCTGCGAATGGGGCAAAAGGTTTGTCCATACCGATAAGCCAGAGCAAAATCACGGACATCAGCCTTGAATTCACCCGGATTGGCACAGTTGTACTTTGTAAGTTGGACCCTTTTCCTGATCATACTTGCCGTTTCTTGTGGTAAGGTTGTCCGTATCCCGACAGACAGAAAGACAGCCAGCGCTCGCTTTACATAGATAAATAGACCAAAAGTCTCACCTCCATGAAAGATTAGGCTATTAAAACATCCACCTATAGAAATAGGTCTTTTATCCTGGTATGATGGAAGGGGTTACACGCCATACAACAATCTGACAGGAGCGATGGTAGAGTGAGTCAAGCAATGAGGAAATTATCGGTTATGATGGTAGTGGCTTTACTAATGACAGCATTCTCTTCGATCGCGGCATCTGCTGCGGCGAGCGAGAAGAGGATTCAGACGGAGCAAGGCGGTTACGTAACGCTCACGAATGTGGTCGATGAAATCCACTTTGCGGACGAAGGAGCCGGGGTTGGAGATACGATATTCGTTGCCCATGGACCCGTTACGATTACCATTCACGGGGAGGACCCTCATCCTTCCATCAGCTTCCGTCCCGATGCCAAGCTGAGCGGAGACTATTTCGACATCGGCGAGGGCAGTGAAGAAATCCCGGTAACCGATCTGACTGCCACCGTAAGCAAGCCGGGCTACTATGCGGGTCACATACGCTTCACCTCTGAATATGCGTTCAGCACTGTTGCCCAATTTGCTATCCAAATTGTTGCGGGCTCCTCCGCTGAAGCAACAGCACCACAGGCCGAAGCGAAGCCTGAGAGCAAGACGGAAGAAACAGCGGCGGCCAAGCCGGCAGCGGGATCGGCAGCAGCACAGCCGATAGCTTCCAAGGTTTTGGTTAACGGGAAAGAAACTGCCTTCGAAGCTTACAACATTAACGACAATAATTACTTCAAGCTGCGCGATTTGGCTATGGCCGTGAATGGCACGGAGAAGCAGTTCGAAGTAAGCTGGGATGCATCGAAAAATGCGATCAGCCTGGAGTCGGGCAAAGCCTATACGCCTGAAGGCGGGGAACTGGCCGTTTCCGCAAACCCTGCAGCCAAAGAGGCTGCATCTACGGATTCCCAGATTTATCTGAATGGGCGGGAAGTTCAGCTTACTGCTTACAACATCGATGGAAACAACTACTTGAAGCTTCGCGATGTAGCTAAAGCCTTGAACATCGGCGTGACTTGGGATGGACAGACCAATTCCGTCGGCATCGATACGAAAGTCGATTACAAGGACGAGTAGCGGAATAGGCATCATCAAGAAGGCGGCAGGTTCGGATATTATCCCGGACCTGCCGCCTTCTCTCTTTATATCCCTCGATTATGCTCCCGATACTGCCCCGGCGTAGTCCCCTCCATCTTGCGGAAATACCGGATGAAATTCGCCGGATTGTTATATTTCAGCTTCTCCGCAATTTCGGTAATCGTTAGGCCGGTCTCTCTCAGCCAGCGCTTGGCGACCTCCAGACGGTACTGGGCCAAATAATCGGCGAAGTTAATGCCGGTCTCCTGCCGGAACACCCGGCTGATATACTGAGGATGATAATTGAGCCGGGCCGCGCATTTCTCCAGGGTCAGATCCGTATCGAAGGCATCCTCGATCAGCCGCTTCACTTCCTGGGAGATCGTCCGGAACTGCGTCTCACGGCGCTCCTCCAGCAAGCGGATGCTCGGTTGCACGATTCGCTCTCCGAACCAGGCTTCAATTTCTCTGCTCGTATGAAGAGGCATCAGTTCCTCGAACAGCGAGCCCTCTCCTAGCCCTAGACCATGAAGCGGGATTCCCGAATCCTGAAGAAGCCGGAGCAAATCGATCAGCAGGCGGATCAGCGATAGCTGGTAGTCATTATGATCATAATCCTGTCGGGACAATGCCTTCATCATGGACGTCAGCGCCAAGCCCGCACGCTCCGGGTCTAACGATTTGATCGCTTGAATTAATTGTTCGCCAAGCTCCTTAGGGTAGACGATCTCACTGCCCTTGTCAGGCTGTACGTCCTCGATGAAGAGAACCGCCTCTTCTCCCAGCCGGGACCGGTACTTTAACGCATGTTCCCCCTCTGCGTAACCTCGGCCCGCTTCTCCCCAATCTTGGAAAGAACGGCTGATGCCGATGCTTGCAGAAAGCTGCAAATACCGTTTAACCGCTAGTTGTACTTCGGTCGCTAGCTCGAATACGGCTTCCTTGAACCCTTCTTCCGATTGCGAATTCGTCCCCACCAGCACAACGACCGATTCCTGCATCACCACGGGAGGAAGCCTCCGGTCGTCCGGCGCGAGCTCCGAGACGATATTGCCGATCGCAAAGAGCAGGAGATCGCGGTCCTTTTCCGTATACCGGTCGCCCTCCAGTCCGTCGATTTGAACCCGGAGCACCCGCATGACCACCCACTGCCGGGTATACTCATATCCGTAGTACTGGAGGCTGTCGGGAATGTCGGCCGTCTTGGCCTCGCCCAGCATCAGCTTGCGGACAAGCAGCTCCACAAGCTGCTTTTGCTGACCCTTGAGCTCGACCTGCAGCTTCGTCTGGTCCGTCATCAGCGACTGGATGCGGTCAGATATAGCCAGGAGCTCATCCTTCTTAGGATGGCTTGCCTTATCGTCAAGTAGCACCCGGGAGATATGCCGGACCGGACGGTACATCTTTCTTGAGCCGATCAACGCGGCAAGAACCGTGGCGATCAGCACGCCTGTACTGACCAGAAGGGAGGTCCAGCCAATCGCCATAACCTGACGGGTAATCGCGCTGGTCGGGACGACCGACACATAAGTCCAGCCATTGTAAGCCGACTTCCGGTACGAGATCGACACCTCCTCGCCCTCCTCCTTGGCGTTCAGCACGCCGACTGCGCTGTTCTGTCCCCGCATAGCTTGTACATAGGAGGCATCCGACAAGTTCAACCCAAGCCTGGCCTCGTCGGAATGAGCGATGACACGGTTGTCATCATCGAGAATAAATATTTGCCCTGCACGCGGATCGTTGTCGATCAGCTGCTTCAACTGCTGGGCGGACACGACCACACAGACCATCCCCCGTGGTCTAGTCGAATTAATAGGCCATTTCTTGATGCTCATCACCGCATGCTTCAGCTCGACAAGTCCGTCCGACCCTTGAAGCTTGGCTGAATTGCCGCTCACCCACACCGACCCTTGGGATATGCCCGCATAATCGCGAATTTTATTCTTCAAGCCTGGCTGATTGTAGGCGTCCATGCCCGAATTGCTGATCAGCCAGTCTTTCTCCATGCTGAACAAGTAAACGTCCTTGATACCCAGCTCGAAGGTCTGGATAGAAGCAAGCACGTTATAAATTTCCCGTATCGTCTCAGCGTCCTCTATCCCAAGCGAGGCTGGAATCGACCGGGTAATGATGGGCAAGCTCAATACCTGCGAAGTGGAATAATCGATCATCTTCAACGTCTGCTCGACGCGGAGCTGGCTCTGCCGGAGGACCTGGGAATTTCCCTCCTCAAGCTGCTCCAGCACGGATTGCGAGGAGTAGTGGTAGGAATACCAACCCAAGGTCAGGACAGGAAAGGTTCCCACCATTAAGGTCAGAAGGACCAATTTGAGTAAATAACTTGATGTGCGCATTCCCCACTACCCCCAGCAAACGTGCTTAGTCTTCCCTTATTCTAATACACCGGAGGACGACCTGCCGTTATTTTTTCTGGCTTTTGTTGTAAGCCTCCGTGTATTCCTCCATGATCTTGCTTCCGCCGTCCTGCAGCCACTTGTTAACCGCCTGATTCCAGCCGGCTTCGTCGATTGCACCCATAATAAATTTGACACGGGCATCCTCGATAATTTTATCCAGCTCCTTGCCCCGTTCGCTATACGTATCGGAAATATAAGCGTTAACCGGGTTGCCGACGGCGATCCGGGCATTTTCCTTATAAAGCCTGTCGCGAAGCTGGAACAACGGGCCGCCGTAGGATGTGATCTTATCGCGCAATACCGCAAGCTGGGAAGAGTCGCCCATCCCGTACTCCACCAGCATCTTGGAATCGGTCGTTTTCTTGTATTCCCCGTTCTCGAGCGTATACTGCCTGCCCTCCAGACCATTGACCAGCATATTCTGCATATCCGGATCGGATACCTTATCGAAGAAGTTCAGCACCGCCTTCAGCTCGGCTTCCGTCTTGACGCTTGTCTTCGGAATCATGAACTGTCCATGAGAGCCAGTGCCGCCCACGCTGCCCATGCCTTTCGGTCCCTCCAGGGCATGCACCATCGTCAAGCTGCCGCTGGGGTCCACCTTCTTAATATTTTCCTTAATGCCCTGTCCGTCGTTCATGTTCGCGATCCATACACCGGCCTTGCCCTTATTGATAACCTGGCGGCCGTCCTTGACCACCGCAAAATCCTGATTGATCAGCTTTTCTTCATACAGCTTTCTATAAAATTTCATCGTCTCCAGATACGCGGGCGACAGTGCCGCCGGACTGATCTTGCCGTCCTTCAGCTCCCAATCCACCGGTCCTCCGTGCCATACCAGCATGCTGCGCCAAGAGGCAGCCGCCTGCTGCTCGACGAGACCGACGGTATCGGCTTTGCCGTTTTTATCGGGATCATTGTGGGTAAACGCCTTCAGTACCTCGTAAAACTCTTGAATGGTCTTCGGTTCCTTCAATCCCAGATTATCCAGCCAATCCTTGCGCAGCATGATCCCATCCTTGGCCAGGTCACGCTCGCGGTAAATGCCGTAAATTTTGCCGTCGATCGAAACGGCCTCCAGCGCTATCGGATTCATCCGGCTCAGGTTCGGATAGTCCTTGAGGTAGGGGCCGATCTCCCAGAACATGCCCGAGCGGACCGAATTAACGATGTAAGGAAGCTTCTGATTCAGCACGGTAATGACGCTCGGCAGCTCCCCCGAAGCGACGGTAGAGCTCAGCTTATCCTCATAGGTTGAGGACGGCACCCAGGTGAGCTTCAGCTCGGTATTCGTTTTTTCTTGAAGACGCTTGTACAGCTCCCCGTCAGTAGACATCGATTCGGGGTTGTAGCTGGGCAGCATGATCGACATTTTGTACGGACCTTGCACCGGTGCGGCCGCTTCCTTGGCTCCCGCATCAGCACCCGAGCCGGAAGCGCCGCCCCCTCCGCAGCCCGCGAGGGTACCTGCTGCCATAGCCACTATACTGAGGGCTGTGGCGGATTTCATCCAAACCTTCGGATTCGTTTTCATTGTGAAACTGATCCTCCCTTTAGCTTCTGTATTGGATTATATAGGATTGGGATCGATCCGGGGTACTACCCTTTCACGGAACCCAGTAAAACCCCTTTGGCAAAATGCTTCTGCAAAAACGGATACACCAGAAGAATCGGCAGCGTCGAAACCACGATCACGGCCATCTTCACGGTCTGCTCGGGCGGCTGAATGAAGCTCGCGTCGAACGAAGCGGAATCTCCAAGGCCCCCGCCCTCCGACAAGATGACGATCTGCCTCAGCAGGACCTGGATCGGCCACTTAGTCGAATCGTTGATGTACAGAATGGCGCTGAAGAACGTATTCCAGTGGCCGACGGCATAAAATAACGAAAACGTCGCGATAGCCGGAAGCGACAGCGGGATCACGATCCGCATCAAAATGCCGGGATCGCTGGCGCCGTCTATCTTGGCGGACTCCTCCAAGCCATCGGGGAGCTGCTGGAAGAAGCTCCTCATGATGATCAGGTTAAAAGCGCTGATAGCGCCGGGAAGCAGCAGCGACCAATACGTGTCGATAAGACCCAGCTCCTTCACGACCAGAAACGTTGGAATCATCCCTCCGCTGAACAACATGGTGAAGATGACCATGATCTGAATCGGCTTGCGGTAATCCAGATCCTTCCTCGCAAGCGGATACGCCATCAGGCAGGTTAGCACGATATTGATGAGCGTACCTGCGACGGTGATGAAAATCGTCACGCCCATACTCCTCATCAAGGTGCTGGTGGAGAAAATGAATTCGTACGCACTCAAGGAAAACTCAGTTGGGAACAAGATAAACCCTTTCTCCAGAAGCTCCTTCTGCGTGGCAAAGGAACCGGCAACCATATAGATAAACGGGATAATCGTGATCAGGGCAAACAAGCCCAGCAAAATCACATTCACATAGTCGAACAGCCTGCTGGCCCAGGAACGGTCTTGCACCATGGAGGCCATCTCCTTTCATTTTCAGATCCTTCTAGAGGATGCCTTCCTCGCCGAACCGTTTGGACAAGTAATTCGAAGCCGCTACCAAAATAAGGCCGACCACCGACTTGAATAAACCGACGGCCGTCGAGTAGCTGTATTGCCCCTGAGATATCCCCGTAGAGTACACATAGGTGTCGAACACCTCTCCCACTTCCCGGTTCATCGCATTGAGCATCAGCCAGATTTGTTCAAAGCCCGTATCCAGAAAATGCCCCATCCGCAGAATAAGCAGGATGATGATCGTTGAGCGGATCGCCGGCAGCGTAATATGCCACAATTGGCGGAAGCGGTTCGCTCCGTCCATCCTTGCGGCCTCGTACAGCTGGGTGTCTACCCCAGCCAAGGCAGCCAGAAAGATGATCGTCCCCCATCCCGTCTCCTTCCACATCACTTCAGCGGTAATAAACGTCCGGAACCAATCGGGGCTGAGCAAGAAGTTGATTTTTTCCCCGCCCATGTACGCGATCGCCTCATTCACCAGCCCGCCCTCAGTAGTGAAGAACAGATAAGCGATCGAGACGATAACGACCCATGACATAAAATGCGGAATATAGATCAGCGTCTGAATCGTCTTCTTATAAGCGGCCGCGCGCAGTTCGTTCAGCATCAAGGCGACCAGGATCGGCAGCGGGAAGAAGAACACGATGTTATACACCGCGAGTATGAACGTATTCTTCAGCAGCATCCAGAATAAAGGATCTCCGAAGAAGCGGACGAAATGCTTGGCACCGACCCACTCGCTGTTCAGAAAGCCGAGAAACGGCTGATAATTTTTGAAGGCAAGCAGCACCCCGTACATCGGGATATACTTGAAAATGATAAAGTAGAGCACACCCGGCAGCATCATGAGGTAAAGCCAGCGGTTGCGGACTAGCCGTCTGAGCTTCTGCTTGCGGTATACGTTCCCGGCCGCTGGGACCCGGGTTAAGGCGGTATGATTAGGCATAAGGTTTCTCCCTTTCTAGGCTATCGGATATCCGGTTGAAGCGCTGGCCAGATCTTGCGGTCACACCTGCATCTTAAGAGACGCCAGTCATTGCCGTCCATAGTCATTCCCGGACGAACTTGGCTTCGCACGCCCAGCAAGCCCTTCAGGCATGCGGATATTCATTTCGCAACCTGATATAGTCATCTCGATAGGCAAAAAAAAAAGACGCTCGGGAGCTCTTTCCCGGCGTCTTTCACCTTGCATCATCTCTATTAGTGGATATTATAATGTCCTCGCCAGCCTACCTAAGCCGCGCTCTCCGGACCATCCGCCAGTCGCGGAGCCTTTCCATAACGACCTGCAGACTTCTTGCCGTCAGTTGGAGCTGCAGCAAGGCCTCCAGCTTGGTGCGCCATTCCGCTTGGCGGCGGTCGATTTCCAGCCGGACCACCGAGCGGTAACCGTCCAGCTGGCCGTCCATCTCCTTCTGAAGCATATTCAGAAACGAGGCCGTCTGCTGCGGCGACAGATCGCGGTTCAGGACCTCGGCCGTTTGGTCCCACAGCTCGCTAATGCTGTTCCGGAATGCTTCATAGACCTCCTGCTTGACCTCGTCCAGCGATTTGCCCCCGAACAATTGCCCGAGCACGCCGCCGATCAGCGCCCCGACTGGCCCAAGCACCACGGCTCCGATAGCCGCGCCGATGGCCGCCCCTCCGTTGATGCCGCCCCCGTAGTTGATCGATTGAAGCTCTGTGGCAAGCTGACCCGAGGAGGAGACGTTGAGAGTAGCCAGTCCGGCCGTAAGCTTCTCCGGCTCGCTAGCCGCACTGAACGGCAGATTCCGGTAAAGCTCCTTCATGAACGCAGCGGCATCCTCGGCTACGCGGCGCCCCATCCTCTCCAGCTCCTCTTTCCGCTCATACTCAAGAAGCGCGATCGTAGCCTTAACGAGGTTTTCCGCCTTCATGCCCACCTGCTTCTTCAGCTCCGAGGCGGAATCTACGGTCTGGAGCCATTCCACAAACAGATCCAGACTCCCTCCGAACGATTCCTCGAGATGCTTGTTCATAGCGTCGTAGAAGGCGCCCCGATGGCGGTTCATGCTGTCCTTCAGCAGCTCCCGCGCCTCCTCCTCGAATAATCGGAAGTCCAGCGGGACCGCGCGCTCCAGCTTGAGCAGCTCCTGTTCGCCGGCTGCTGCTGCCTCTTGCGTTGAGCTTTGCACCTCGCGGAATACGTGCAGCGCTGATTTGGCCGAGGCATCGATGATATAGTCGAGCTGTCCGTCCTTCGCCTCTTGGAAGACCGCCACGACCAGAGACTCCAGATTGGCCGCATACCGACGGGCTTCTTGAGGTACGCCGCTCCCAGGCAGCGAGCAGACGGGAAATACGATCACGTCGTCAACGGCGAATTGCTCGGCAAGCTCGCGGCGAACGCGGGCGATCGTCTCCTCCGCCGCCCCTTCTCCATCACAGTCGAGCTCGTCATCCCCGAAGACGAGATCCATTTTATTCAGGACGATAAACGTTTTCCCTGCCTCGTGACGGATGAACTGCATCGTCTCGAGCTCTTGACCCTTCAAAGCATGCCGCGCATCCATGATATACAGACACATGTTGCTGTCCCTCAGGACAGCTTCAGCCAGGGCCGAACGTGCTGTATGGGCATTGAAGCCCGGCGTATCCACCAGCACGGCATGCTCCGGAAGCCCTTCAAGCGGCCACGCTACCGCCACACGTTCCACCCAGGCCAGCTCAGGCGACCCGACCCGCGTATGCTCGGTGATGAAGCGGCGGGCTTCCTCCAGACGATCGGAGAGAAGCAGCGAATCCCCATCCCCTTGTCCAAACCAGTCTGCCGGGATGTCCAGATGCCGCCTCACCTTCCCTTCCCGGTCCCACACCTCGATTCGCGGCAGCTTGCCATAGGTCACCTCTGTCGGGACTCCCGTTGCCTCTTCTTGGGTTGCGAAGAACAGATTCGTACGGAAAATCGCATTCAGCATCGTCGTTTTCCCCGAACCGGACTCCCCGGCGATCGCGATGCGAATCTGATTGGCCTTAGCCCATCCGGAGGAGTGTCCGGTACCGCTTGTCGCCGCCCGTTCAAGCCTGTCCTCCTTCGCACCGTCTCCGCCAGAGCCAAATAGCTTTGCCTTCAGCCTGCCGAAGAAAGATTCCCGCTTAGGCGAAGACGCCTGGCCAGTCGCAGCCTCCGGCTCGCCATGCATCGCGAGACTGGCATCCGCCAGCTTCTGCTTCACCTCGTGGCTGAACGAACGGGCCGCATCCGCCAGCGTACGGAGGCCAAGGTCGGAGGATGCCGTCAGACTTTCGGCCAGCGCCACGGCCTGCTTCATCTCGCCGAGAACCATCTCATGGCCTTCGATGGCGCAGCGCCGGGCATCAGCCCGAAGCTCCTCCAGAATGCCAGCCGACTCCCGGTGCAGGCCGAGGAAAGGATGCCGGTTCGGAATACGGCTCAACGCATCCCGGAGGTCAGACTCCGATTTCATGGCCCATGCCGTGTAATAGTCTATGAGCTCCTCGCCGTACAACAGCCACGGGTTCTCGAAGAGGCCGATGTTTCTTCGGTTCTCCTTCTTCCAGTCGGCAAGCTTGACTAGAGCCTGGGTGGTGCGTCCCTGGCGGATGGACCGCTCCACCTGCAGCAGCGTCAACAGCAGGCTGAGATAGCCGTTGTCTACGGCCTCGAGTTTGTTTTTCCACTCTCCCTGGGTAGCCAGGTTCAATCGATTGACGAATGCCGGACTGTCCGTACCGGTCAACCGGGCCTCCGCCCAGATCTGGCACGCTTGTCGCCTCATGCTGCCGGACCACTCCGACTCGATCCACAGCCCCCGCTCCGTAACCACCGCACCCACGGTCCATTCCTCCGGAGGGGTGTATGGCTGGGGAGAGCTCGCCAGGTCCCGGATCGCCTCGTACTGCTCCAGAAACATAGTTCTGATCGGTTCTAACCCATTCTCCGTTCCCGTTTCACGCCCGATCAGCCGTTCAAACGAGTCAAGCGCCTCCTCCTTCGTCTCATGCTCAGCAAGCTGGAAAAAGGGAATTAGACTCTCCACCGCTTCGGGGCCAATCTCATCGGCAAGCCCCTCAAGCCGTTCAGATAGCTCCCTGTAGAGCTCGCGAATCGGTTCCCGGGTTTCGGCCGAGAGGACGGACAACAGCCGCAAGGCTACCGTGAACGCTACATCATCGCCTTCCTCCATATAAAACCGGACGACTTTGCACACTTGGCGCACAAATTCCGCTTTATCCCCGCGCGCACTGGCGGTAACCGCCCAAAGCAATGCCGCCTCCCGCTCATCCCCGTCGGCCTGAGCTGCATTCGGATCGGGAAGCAGCCGCAGCGCGCCCTCATGCCAGTCGTACCAAAGATACTCCAGGATGAGGTAGCCCGCATGGATATACAGGATGGACGCTATGTGCTTGGCGGCACAGGTGACCGCCTCCGCCCGTCGTCCGCAAACATAAAGCGTTCGGGCCTTCATCAGATGCAGCATGCCGTTCAGCGGCTCGATACCCAGCAGCCGGTCCAGCTTGAGAATAGCCGCGTCGAAGCGGCCTTCGTGGATATCCCGGCCGATACCGTCCATTTCTTCCAGGGTAGCCGGTCTCGACAGCCTCGTACGCTGCTCATAAAGCTCCCCCCAGATGTCATCCATCCGCTGCTCCGAATCAAACTGAACCCGCCCATAAATATCCTGCTCCACGCGCTCCGGCTTCGCCGGATCGACAAACCGGAGATACAGGATATTATCTTCTCCCGAGTATCCGATATGCCGCAGGTCCTCGATCGGAGCCATATAGTAGGAGATATCCGAGTCCCCCGCCGCTGTCACTACCCCGATGCGAAGAGACGTCAGGACGATCTCTCCGCTCTGCAGCTCTTCGGTTTCGGTGAACAGGGTGCAGTGAAGACTGGCCTCCCTATTGAAGATCAGCTCCTCGCCCTCTACAGGATGGCGTCGAAGCAGCTTCTCAGTCAAGGGCATGGGCCTGATTGTTAGGGAACTGCTATCGTCTTGACTACCGGTCATTGTTAAGCACTCCGTTTCATGGGTATCCTGATGTCCTTAGATCAGATTCGGAAAAGTAATCGAACCGGCATACTTCAGCGGATCCGCGCCGCCCGAGCGAAGCAGCTGGTTCTGCCATTCCCGATGAGCCTCCGCGAGGGCATGGGCATCCGACATCGGATGGGTGAAGTAGCTCATCCCCCCGGACGCGTTCGGTTCGCTGGAGCCTACCTTCTGCTGGGAAGCATTGTAGTAATCGTAGCCGCCTGCCGGGTTCGTCTCCGAATGCCCCTCTACGCGGTATGCGCCGTCCAAATAATCCACGCCGCCGAACACATTGGCCTCCGTATGCCCAAGCTTCCTGTAGGCTGCATCATAAGCGTCCTGTCCGCCAAAAACATTGGCCTCCGTATGACCGGCCTTCTGATTCGAAGCGTTGTATACGTCATAGCCCCCGAACGGGTTCGCTTCCGTGTGGCCGAGCTTCTGATGATGCTGATTGTAGTAATCGACGCCTCCGAAGGCATTCTTCTCCGTAATCGTCTCCTCGTGAGCGGTGGGGTGAAAAAAATGATGCAAATGATCGGACATGCTTCAGCTCTCCTCTCGAGTATTCGTCTCCGCTGCGGACAGCAGGGCCTCAAGCGTTCCCCGGATATCCAGCAGCTGCTGCCGGCAGCTCTGCAGCTCCTCGGCAGATGCTCCGGCATCTGCGTAATCAGGCTTCGCGATATTCGCTTCGAACATAGCGCTCATCCGGTCCAGCTGCCGCTCATGGAAGGAACGCAGCGCCGTCTTCATCTCATCGAACCAGCCGGAAGCCGTTTTTATCGTTTCGATCCGATGCGCGCTGACAATCTCATGCACCAGCTCGGGTAAACGTTCGAGCACCTCCGAGCGCATCTGCTCCATTTGCTTCGAGCGGAGCACACTCGTCAGCACGCCTCCTACGGCAGCGCCGATGATCGTGCCTACCCCGGGCATAATGAAGCTTCCGGCTACCGCCAGCGCTGTCGCCGGTGCGGCATGGCGGATAATCGTATCGACCTGGCTCGATGGAGTCGGGGCGACCGATGCTTGCCACATCGGAATCTTGAAGCCGAGCTCCTCCATGGCCAGCTGAAGCGGGGTGCGGAAATGCCGCTGATACTCCTCGGCGGTATGCTTCTGGAAGCGCTCCAGGTAGATGGATACCTCCATGGCCTTCATCTCGGAGAACTGCCGCAACATCCGCTCGATATACAGCGGCAAATCCCGGTCCATCAAGCGTTCCAGATTGCCGCCCCGGGTCTGGATATCGTAGCGCATATCGTGGACCAGCATGTCCTCCAGCTTCTGGTACGCTTGGTCCATCATCAGCATGAGCCCGTCGCGTCCTACCGAATCCACGCCGGCCATCAGCCGCTCGAACCGGATGCCCATCTCCTCCAGCACTCGATCCAGGCGGGTGCGATGCTCCTGGGCAAGCACCTGATTCGAGCGGTGCGCCGCTTCCTGCCAGCCGATCGCCTCCAGCAGTTCATCCGCTGCGAGCAGCAGCCGCTCCGCTTGACGCCGCTGTGCGCTTCGACCCGCCTTCTCCCGAAGCTCGGCCAGATGTCGGAGCAGCTCCTCCGCCTCTTGCGACGCTTTCCCTCTCGCCTGCAGGGCAGCCGCTTCACGCGAAGAAAAGGGCAGCACCGGCACCGTCCGACCCAGCACCTCTCGGATTCGGCCGGACGCGCCTTCAAGCGCATCGCCCAGCTCCTCCTCATCCAGCCTGTCGCTTTTGCTCAGAATGAACAGGAGGTCGCTCAGCTTATGTTGAAGCACCTTCGTCTTCAGGAAGTCCGCCTCCGACCTTGTCAGCGGCGCTGCCGCATCCAGCAGGAACAGTGCTGCGTCGCAGTTCGGCAGAATCGTATACGTCACTTCGGCGCGCGCTTGGTTCATGTCGTTGACCCCGGGGGTGTCGATCAGAACGAGCCCATCGCGAAGCAGCGGGGAATTCAGCTTAACCCGAACATACCGAACCTGTTCCGGCGCGATGGAGCCGCCCACTGCCAGCTCGGCAAGGCCTTCTTCGTCAAGCGGTTGCGTATGTATCGTTCCATCCAGGTAGATGATGTCATATTCCTCTTCGTCGCCATATTCCAGCATATGCAGCACCGCCGTAGCCGGCAAAAGATCCGTCCGCAGCAGCTCGCGGCCGAGCAGCGTATTGATGAAGGAGGATTTTCCCCGCTTGAACTCTCCGAGAACGGCAGTGTGAAACGATTGCCTCTTCAGCGACGCCTCTACGGCATCCAGCAGCCGCCCGGCTTCCGGCTCGTTCACACGACCGGACAAGGCCCGAAGGCTTTCCAGTATAGGTTGGATCATGCCAGCAGCGCCCCCTTCATGTTGTGCAGCTCCAGCCGCCATTCTCCGAGCCGCGCCATTAGCGACTCCAGCTCCATCCTATGCCTGGCGAGATCCTCTCCGGCACGGGCCATGCCCTCGCGCTGCTCCGCCAACGTCCTGGAGATGGCCTCGATCCGCATCTGGGCGGCGTCCCGGTAATATTGCTCCATCGGCTGCAGTTCCTCCTCGGCCATCCTCGACGCGTTCGTCCTCGCCGCTTGCAGAACCTCGTCCATCTGCTTGCGGATGGTGCGAATAGCCTCCTGTCTGGCTTTCTCCCAAGCCGCTCGATCCCGCTCCTCGCCAAGCTTTCTGCCCAGAACATAGGAACCTACCAAGGCGGCCGCTAGGCCGATCGGGCCGAGCAGCGCAGCACCCATATATCCGAGCACTCCTCCGGCAGCAACCGCTCCGAGTACAGGCAGCCCGTCCGAATCCGCCTGTTGCACCTGCATGAAGAACGTCTCGCTCATGGCATCGCTCTGGAAGGGGCCCGAGCGAGTCGCCCGGCGCAAGGCCGGCAGGCTGCCCGCAGATTCCCCCTCCTGTCCGCTCAGACGGATTGCATCGAAGCGCTTATGCAATTCTGCGGCCAGCGCCCGCCTCGAATCTCCGAGCTCCTCCATTAAGCCCGCTGCTTCCCGGCGAATCCCGGTCAATATAGCCGATTTCAGCGCGGCAAAGTCCGCCTCATCCGCGCAAGCCTCCGCCTGCGTAATCCACGCCGCCCGCAGCTGGCTGAAGCCGTTCTCCATCCGCTCGCGAATTCTTCTGGCGAGGGCAGCCGCTTGGTGCGTAAACCAATCGTCCAGGCCCTGGAGCTGCAGGCGAATATATCGCTCCTCCTCCTCCAGCTTGGAGACGCGCACGGCAAGCTCATCCGCCGAGCCTTGCGTCAATGCCAGCCTGTCGCTCGCGGTCAGCAACGCTTCCTCCACAATCCCTGCTGCCCGGTCCACATGGTCGGGCAGCCGTCCCTTTCTCGCCTGCTCGGACAGCAGCGAGTGAAGCTGCTCCTCGAACCGCTCGAACGCTTCGAGCCATGGGCTTTCTTCCCGCTTATACCGTGCGCGAAGCGCCTCCTTGGCCGAGACGGTAAAGACGGCCGGGCTCTCCAGCATAGGAAACTTCTCGGCGAGCAATCCTTGCGTATAACCTGTCAATCGCTCCGCTACCGGACCATCCGGAAATTTCTCCACCTCATCCATCCGGTTAATCACATAGATTAGCCGGTTCACATCCGAGCCGAGCACCTTATCGCCGATAAACCGCCGCTCGCTCTCGGAGAGCGGCGGCTGAGCATCCAGCAGCACGATGCACGCGTCCGCCCGCTGAAGATAGTGGTACGTCACTTCCTCCCGCGCGTCGTCCAGCTCGTTCACCCCAGGCGTATCCACAATCGTGCAGCTCCACTTTTCCATAGGTCCCGGCAAGGTCAATTGCACCTGCTTGATCTTAGGCGCATCGCTATTGGCCACTGTCACAATCTGCTCCAGGAACTTATTCACCTGCGTCTGTGGCAGGTCCGCCGTCTCCACGCGGCCATCATGATACCAGATCTGCATGCTCCGCTCCGCCCCGGGCACGATCGTGTTGATCGTCGCCGTTGTCGGATTGACCTTGGAGGGCAGCACCGGCGCTCCTACTAAAGCATTAATAAATGTCGATTTCCCTCGACTGAATTCCCCCACGATTAATAAATTCATCGTCGCGCGTCCAAGCCGCTCCTGCGCCGCCGTTATCCGCGACTCGAAGCCATAGGGCGCAAGCGCAGCGCCCATCTGCTCGAGCAGACGCGCCAGCTTTATCTTCTCATGCACGAAAGTCACGCACGTTTCACCTCTCATGTCCTCGCTCTTGCTGCCTGCCGGGCAACAGCCCCCGGTTCATAAGTCCGCTATTGCGGCATTCCTTCGAAATAGTCCAGCCCCTCCTTCAGCCACCGCAGCTGACGCTCCGCGTCTTCGCTGTCCTGCTGGAGCAGCAGGTTTTTTTTCTCCATCACCTTGTCCTCGTACTCCTTCTGGAAGACGTCGGACAGGTGGCGGATTCCTTCTTTGGTCTGATTCCAGTAAGCATCGATCTGATCCATATATTTCTCAGCAACCTGCTCCTGGTCCAGCTTCTTCTTCAGTTCCTTGGCCAAGCGTGTCTGCCAGCTATCCCCGAAGATCGCTCGTCCAATCAGAAAGATGCCTACAGCAAGGCCGATGCCGAGTGTGATCGGACCTCCGATGGCCGCCACCGCTGACGCCGCAGCCGCCGTGCCGCCGACCGAGATGCCCGCTGCCGACAACAGGCTGACTCCTTTGGCGACGAGAATATATCCGCCCAGATTCCCAAGTCCTGACGCCACCACGCCGAGTCCGCCCAGCACCCCGAGACCCGCCAGACCGCCCGCCAGAATGCCCTGCATGTCGAAGGGAATATACGCTTCATCCATATTCTGCTTGCTGATCCCGTTCAACAGGCCCTCCACATTGTTCAAGTAGCGGTCCGCTTTTTGCTGAAAATCGGCGGTGCTTTGCTGAAGCATCTCCTGCAGCTTGGCATGATATAAGTCCGTGACGTTCGTAGGCAGCAGCTTCGGCGCATTCTTCTTGTTGTAGCCCTTCTCTTTGATCAGCTTCTCCATCGCACTCACGGTGATGCTCTGGCTCTCCCAGGCCCGGTAAGCGGACAGATTGCGCTCCCGGATCTCCTCGATCTCTTGAATAAGCTGATCGCGCTCCGCGTTAATTTTACTGAATACGCTATCCTTCCGAGCCAGCATCTCCTCATACGAGCGCTCTATCGCGTTCCGATCTTGAATCGCCTCCTCATACTTTACTATTTCTCTGCGAAAAAAATAGAGCAGCCGCTCCTTGAATTGTTGCATCGTCTTGTGAGCCCGTTCTTGCTTGTAGGCAGGCAGGATCGTCTCCAGCAGTTGCAGCAGCTGCTGCTCGAACCCGGCGCGCAAGGCAGCGCTGTCTACCTCATAAGAGAAAAAGCGGCTCCGCAGCTTCTGGGAGAACTGAGCTTTGCCCACGCCGTAAGTCGCACGAACAAGCTCGTCGGACAGCTGATTGGCGATTGCCGTATAGCCTCTTTCGAAAATTTTATCCACCTGCGATTCTCCGACGATTCGTGCCTGGGACGCCACGATAAACAGGTTGGAGAGGAAAGTGCTGTCTTCGGAGTTCCGGATGACGGGAAGCTGCTGAATCATCGTTTTCGCGAAAATGATATCTTCTTCTTTATTGAAGAAGGCATTGGATTGGCACAGGAAAATCATGGCGTCGGACATGCCTCTTGCACGGCTGGCCAGGTCCGTGTCCTTCTTCGTATCCGTGCCGAAGCCCGGCAGGTCTGCCAAGTCGCAAGCTTGCAGGATCGGAGCGTCGAGGAACACAATCGCCGTATCCACCTCGGCATGAAAGCCTTTATCATGCCGGTTCGTGTAGCTGGTCAGCAGCGAGCG
This sequence comes from Paenibacillus puerhi, assembly GCF_009846885.1. GTDB lineage: Bacteria > Bacillota > Bacilli > Paenibacillales > NBRC-103111 > Paenibacillus_G > Paenibacillus_G puerhi. Next base: position 140,123 of record NZ_WUWM01000016.1, on the reverse strand, counting down.
GTCTCCTTTTTTGATCAGATGCTTGTGGCAGTAGGACTTGATCTTATATTGGCGGATGTTAAAGCCGGCTTGTGCGCCTTCTGCGCGGAAGATCCAGACATCGTCCTCGCCCATCCAAGCGGGCTTATCTTCGATATGCTTGATGAAGACGGCCGCCGATGTAGTTGGCGTCCACTGGGACAGCACAACCTCCTGCCCGAGCAGGGCATTGATCATCGTGCTTTTGCCCGCATCGGACGGACCGAGCAGCGAGATGACAGGCTTAGAGCTATCCAAGCTAACGGCTTCATAGGAGCGCATAATTGATTGAAAATCATTTACTGACAGCTGCAGCTTCATTTCATTGATTTTGCTGCGCAAATAGTCGTCCATCCGTTTTTGCCGCTCGCGCAGCTCGCGGTATACCGGCTTCACCTCGAAGGCTGCCGGCTTCTGCGAGGCTTGCAGCAAAGTCTCCAGCGACAACCCGAACACTTGGCCTATTTTCATCAGCAGGGCTACATCTACCCGTTCCGGGTGATGCTCCAATTCAATGATTTTTTCTACAGGGAGCCCGAGCCTCTCCGCAAATTGATCAACTGTCAGCTGCAGGCGCTGTTCCCTCAAGCTTCTTAAATCCAACATGATGTCCTTCCTCTCCTAGCATCGGGCTCACGCTAACCTACGGCCCCATCGTTATTGACCTTCCTTTAAGGCTAATTCGACGAATTTCACAAGAATCCTTCAACTTCTGGTAGTTATGACTCACACTTCTTCACTCGAAATATAGGCCATTAGTTCTAAACTTAGTATAGAAACGGGATGGTATATCCGACATGTTCCGTATACAGGCGGTGGGCCTCGGCTTCACCGAAAGCTCTCTCTTTCTTAGGTATAGTTCATCCCAATTGTGGAAAACTAAGGCTTGTTCTTATTTCACACAAGGAGGGATTTACATGACTAACAACGAAAATCAGCCATCCAAGGCGGAGGTTCAATCGACCAAGCTGAACAAATTAAGCGTCCCTGGAGAAACCGACACGGAATTCTCCGCCGAAGAAGCCGCGGAAGTCTTTGAACAAAGCGAGCAGGCCCAGCAGCAGGAAGACGAATTGTAATTCTGTTGTTGTCAGTCCTGCACAAGTAGAAGAGGAGGGCCGGGAATCATCTATGGATTCTCTGCCCTCCCTTATGTTCTTCCTTCAACCCTGGCATTCCCGTCCCCGGTATCAACTCATCAGCAAGATTCTCTGTGATCAGCTTGATATCAGGCATCGGGAACATCTGTCAGATAGATTCGGCCAGCAAACCCTCCGCGCTTCTCTGCTTTACCCGCCCGGATCGCCTCAAGCTGCTCCACCGTTGAGCCATGAGCCGCTGCGAGCGCATGCAGCAGCTCAAGCAGATTCTTTCACCTGCTAGGCCTCGGAAGAGGCTGGCATGAGCCTCCTAACTCAACTTTCCTTCTTCGGGAACAGCAAATAGGAGAAACTGATTACCGCATCAAGCACCAACAGAACCGACCAGATTTTATTAACCTGAACGAGCGTCTGATGTTGATGGAACTGCTCCTTCAGCCAAGGAACCCAGGCTCCTGGCGGTACCGGATGCAGCTCCCGGTTTACGAAGTAAAGCAGCAGATAGAATACCGCATGGACGGATAAGAACAACAGAACATGAAGACCGAATCCTTTCAGTTCCTCTTTCGCCTTCGCCATTCCGTACTTCACCTCTTGAAGGTGCTCGGGAACCTCCCTCCCTTTGAATCGAGCTACCTTTCTGTGAATAAAGCGGTCTACTTTCTTCAGATCACGCTTGCCGAGGACCAGGGTGTATACAATCAAGATGACAATAACGATCTGGAATACGGAGAGCTGACCGGTCTGCTTCAGATCCAGAATAGCAAGAAAGAGAATCCATAGCTCATTGATCAGAGTTAGCATAATGGCGGCCAGAGCAGCCTTGGGTTTATCAAACCAATACCTCATCGTAATGGCAATCAACAAGGAAATCCAAAATACCGCCTCAGCCAGGATCAGAAAATTCCAGCGATGATGCGTAAGAAACTCCAGCACTTGTCATCCATTCCTCCTTATCGTGGCAGACTATACCATCAGGGCCAAACAACACACTCCTTGTTTAACATAATGATCTTCAATTGTAAATGTTTAGAAAATAATAAAAGCGATACGGCTAGGTGCTAGATCCTGCCGTTTCGCTTCATATATCTCGAATATCGCCTAATTCGTTCCGCTCATCACACTGACACGTCGCCCCAGAAAATCTCCGTCTCATAATCGAAGCTAACCCGGTCGTTCTCCTTCGTACGCTCGAACAGCAGCCCCAGCTCCTGCTTCAACCGCTCATGATTCGGTTGCCCCTCTGCCGGTACATAGGAGGAGGACAGCGCCCGGCCGATCAGCTCGTCCAGATGGAACAGCTGGGAGTTGGCGAACTTTGCTGTATGCATGTCTTGGTCCCGGAAGAACAACCTGAGCTGCTCAGCCGATATATTCTTATGCGTCATCTGCGAATAGTCCGTGCTGTAAAGACGAAGCAGCTCCTCATAGCCTTCCAGAAACGGTGTCCCCGTCGTCAACCGAGAGTTCCAGATCAAGACGGCCTTGCCGCCGGGCCTCAGTATGCGATGGAATTCGGCTTGCGCCGCAGGCCGATCGAACCAGTGAAACGATTGTGCGCACACGATAAAATCCACCGATTGCTCCGGCAAGCCTGTCGCTTCCGCTGCTGCGGCTACCGAACGGTACGCAGAGTGAGCACCCAGCTCCTGGTCCGCCGCCTCGCGCATCGCCTGGTTAGGCTCTACCGCTATCACTTCGCTGCCCCGCTTGAGCAGCAGCTTGGAGAAAATCCCGGTGCCTGCCCCCACATCGGCAATCCGCGAGTCCGGCTTCATGCCCACCTTGCTGTACAAGTAGTCGATCGCTTCCGCCGGATAACTCGGCCGGTACTTGACGTAATTCCCTACACGGTTCGAGAATCTTTCTTTGTTGTCGCTGCTCATTAGCCCACTCTCCTATCAAAATGATTATAGTCAGATTACCCATCATTTAGCGAAACTAGATTTCATTTTTATCCAGCATCTCCACAAACGGAATATCTGCCGGGGCAAATACATACTCCCCCAACTCCTCCAGCCTGATCCATCTGTAATCGTCGTGATCCACCAAAGCAATCTCTCCAGCCAGGTAAGCCGCCTTGTACGCGATCAGCCGGATGCAGACGGAGCCGTAATCATGATCATTCGTGCCGAAGTAGGCATAGGGATCTATGTCAATCTGCATTTCCTCCCGCAGCTCTCTCCGTAGGCAATCCTCTGCCGACTCTCCGTTCTCGATCTTCCCTCCAGGGAACTCCCACAAGCCTTCCTGAGACTTCCCTTTCCTCCGCCTGGCGATCAGAATCCGCCCCTGTTCATTCTCAATAATAGCCGCGGCATTAGAGGTGCATATCTCAAAGTTTTTTACATATATAGAGCATGAAGAAAAGCAAATGGAGTCAGAAACTGATTTAGATGAGATTGTAGAAATAATGAGAGCCAGAAATTCACAAGAGCTTAGAATGGCGAAGAACGTACTGAGGGAGATATTTGGGGAGGGTTCCTACGGTCGTTAGTCTTAACCAGCGGTACCGTCTTTTCCGGTTCCCAGGCATCCTACTGTCATTTTTCTACTGACCTTAAATTTAAAAAAATCGAAACCCACCATGACTGCGGATTCTTTTCATAAAAAAAAAGAACAGCTCAGAATTCTCCGCTGTTCTTATCCCATCAATAATCTCTGTTCAATATGTTCAACCCATAAGGGAAGCGAGTCCGACAGATGGGTGATCGAGCCCCGATGGATCTCGAGAGAAATTTCGCCTTCTGTACGACTGTTATCTATAACAATCAGATGGTCGATTAAGTGAAGATGTGAAAGTAAATTTATAATTGAAGTATCATGCCGTCTGATAATATCCTCAGTAGGAATGTGATGTCCTCCATTTTTAACACGAGCTGCGACTCTCTCAATATTCAATTGATAGTCGCCCAGACCCACATAAAACATCGTAACTTCGAATCCATTTTCCTTGGCATCCTGCATCAGGCGAATGACATTGCCTCCAGCTAAAGTGGTTTCCACGGAGAAATCACGCTTATGACGAATACAGTCCCTGGCTAATTGGATAGCCGCTTTCCCTGCAGATACCCTTTTACTTTCCGGATGAACAGAATCGATCCCTCGAGCCAAGGCATCGGGATCTATGTTAACACTGATCCCCAGCCGATCAACGATTAGATTCCGGATTGTACTTTTCCCGCTACCATTGTTACCGGCAAAAATGTAGATGATCGGCTTCGGATCATGCATGAGAACTATCCTGATCGGATACAGGAATGATATGACCATCACTGTATTCCTTAACGATTTGCCCTTCTGCCGTCTTATATACAATGTAGGTATCATTGGCTTTGGCATCCAGCTTAGCACGACCGCCCGTAAGCTTAATGAATTTCTGAAGATCCTTGGTTTGATTCGTCAGCCTCATGATCCCGCTCCTTAGTTTCAGAGTTTGATTCCCGTTCTGATTATAACATGGAAGAACGCTTAGTTCATTCGTATTCCTGCCCCCAGCATTTTCAGCGCTTCCCGCCATACCTTCGGAATCATGATATCTCCCCCCTCCCCCCTGTGACATTTATCCTTGAGAGTGCCTTCAAAACAAATGACAACGAAGAAGAAACCTGCTGCACACCCCAAGCCCACGGCTTGGCCCGAAAACAATCTTTAACAACCAGTTGAATTCCCTACACGGTTCGAGAATCTTTCCTTGTTGTGACTGCTCATTAGCCCACTCTCCTATCAAAATGATTGTAGTCAGATTACCCATCATTTAGCGAAACTAGATTTCATTTATCCAGCATCTCCACAAACGGAATATCCGCCGGGGCAAATACATACTCCCCCAACTCCTCCAGCCCGATCCACCTGTAATCGTCGTGATCCACCAATGCAATCTCTCCGGCCAGGTAAGCCGCCTTGTATGCGATCAGCCGGATACGGACGGAGCCATAATCGTGGTCATTCGTTCCGAAGAAGGCATAGGGATCTATGTCAATCTGCATTTCCTCCTGCAGCTCTCTCCGCAGGCAGTCCTCGGCCGACTCCCCGTTCTCGATCTTCCCTCCAGGGAACTCCCACAGACCTTCCTGAGATCTCCCTTTCCTCCGCCTGGCGATCAGAATCCGCCCCTGTGCATTCTCAATAATGGCCGCGGCTACTTCGAGCATGGCTCTCACATCCTATTCTGTTGCTTTATTCGCTGACGGCACCAGCGCCGGAGGCATCCCCTTCATCAGCCGTTGCTCTTCCATTATCGACCGCCTGCACTTGGGCAAGTAGTATTGATGATTTGCTCATACAGACCTTGCTTCGTGGGACATCTCGGATTTCTTTAGAAATGTATAGTATGGGTTAATTTTACATCATAGGGGATGGTATGACTAGTTAAGGTATGTATGCAACAGCTAGTATTATAGTCTTATCCAGTTATGCTATAATCAGGGGGCAATAGAATAGGCTTGCAAGGGCGGTCGGCTACCTCTCGGAAGGGAGGGATGCCCCATGACAGTATTCGAAGCGCTGATGATCATGCTTACATTCGGTCTGCTTATCGTAGCACTGCTGTCGAACCAGAAACGCAAATAGACCGCCCTCGGTCAAGGTCGCGGTCTATTTGTGCCCGAAATACTTGAAGCCTACCGCCCTTTAAAGCGGCTATTGCTCGGAGAGTCGTGTTAGCAGCACGGCTCTCTTTGCATTGTACGCCATTCTTACTGTCAGTATACCACAGTGAAGCAGGGAACGAAATATGAAGCTCTCGGGACTTATCCAAGCTGACCAGGGATTGGGCTCTGCTGTCGAAGTTTGAGCGGACAATAGTCCAACAGCTCATCATGAAGGATACGCCCTCCTTGACCCTCATTCATTCCATCCCGAAGTCCCTGCTGGTACATCCATTTCAATTCGGCGATGTGAAGAATCCAGTAAATCTCTTCCCAGGCTATAAACTGGTGCAGTTCTTCCCTGCATATGCTATGCTTCATCGCTGTATACGACGCTCGCTCCATAGCTCGCAGTCGGACTATGTCTTCCTGCTGCTCAACCTGCGCTAGCGCGTTATCCAAACGGTCCTGTATCAAGTACTGTAGCTCTTTGGAGCGCCTCATATCTATCCCTCCCCCTAAAATATACCTGCTTAGGTAGATTGAACCTCAGACAGGTCTGGATTTACACCGGATTCTACCAAATTTCCCGCTGGAGCGTCTTGATGCTCATAAATCAGATACAGACCATGATGGGCCAAGTAAATCATGGATAACTGGCCCCGGTCGTTGACAATCACATACTCCCGATCGTACTTATCATAGAATAAACGGTAATGTTTCCCTGGTGTGGCACCACTCCAAGCACTATTGTCCGCCGTCCAGCGTTCATCGGGTAAGGGCATCCAGTGTGTGGCTTCGTTGATATCCGAGGTTATGGTGATGAGCGGGTGAGATGGGGTTTGTTTGAGCATGGCTGACCTCCAGAGTTAATGTTTACTAAAGATCTAGATATGTCGAAATTACAGAACTCATTTAAATAAAAAACAATAATGTATGTTTTTTACTATTTGTTGAATACTTTATCTGTTGTTGGTTATTATAACAAAATGATAATGGACTTAAAAGGAGAATTTTACTTGAGCGAACAGCCCATTATCATAAAACTTATTATTGGCAAAATAGTCAAATCATTAAGAATCAAGCAGAGTATGACTCAGGAAGACTTAGCTTTCGAATGCAATGTAGACAGATCCTACATATCCATGATAGAGGTTGGCAGAAATGAACCTTCCGTTAGCAAAATATTTGAAATTTGTGAAGGATTGAGGATCAAACCATCCAGCTTCTTCAAACTAGTCGAGATTGAGTATGAAGAACTGAAAAACAAAAATATAGGTAAAGACAAAAAAGCGAACGATTAAGGATTTATGATCCTATTGTTTCGCTTTTTTTCATACTTCAAAGTGAAGCAGGACAGCCACATTGTCAACAAAGCCGCCTACATGGTCATCGGCATTGGTTTGGATGGGAACAAGGACGTGCTTGGTATTTGGATCGGCGAAAACGAATCGGCCAAGTTCTGGCTCAGCGTACTGAATCAGCTCAAAAACCGCGGTGTACAAGACATTTTCATCACCTGCGTAGACAACTTGACCGGCTTTTCCCAAGCCATCTCTGCCTGCTACCACCAGACGGAGATCCAAAAGTGCATCATTCACCAAATCCGCAACTCCTTCCGCTATGTCTCTTACAGAGACGTGAGGATGGTTACGGCCGACTTCAAACCGATGCAAATACAGAGCAGTACATCAGTAATATTCTGAATGAGAGGATGTGCACGCTCGAACTAAATGTAAGCAAGCTTACCCCGGAGTACGGGTACATGTACAGTTCACTTTCGCGCTTTGCTTGTATCCCACGGGCTTTCGTCTTCTTCAAGGTTTATATAGCCCTCTTGAAAAATATTGCTTTCCCTCACATTAGACTGAATAAATTGTAATACTTCCTCCTCTATACCCCACGGCAATATCTTGATTAGCCATTTTCAATTTGGATCTAAGATCATCATTTTCACGTTTCAATCGTTCGATTTCCAGCAAGGCCAGTTGAAGCTGTACTTGCAAGTTGCCCAACACAAGCTCCTCCTCAAAGTTCGATCTTATCAGAACTCTCGCAATTCTTCAGCATACTTATAACTAATCGGCTGTTTCTCTTCTGTCTCTAACCAGCCTTTTTCATTATGCGCATACTCACTAATTTTCCGAGAACCATATTCTCTAAATTGTGCCTCAACCTCCTGCATGGTCTCTAGCTCATCTTCAGTGAAAATGGATGAGTCAAATGGCTCAGAAGCTTTAATAGTCATCATAGTCCAACCCTCATCATTCGTACGTTCGTCAACTTCAATTACATTCATATGTTGTAAGTGAGCTAAAGTGATATCATGATCCTTAGGCACCGGACCATACGGATATTTACAATAAGTTGCACCGCTTATAGATACTGTTTGCCGTTTGAAATACAAAAAATCACTATACCACAACAATTTCATAAGTTTTGTTTTCAAAATACCATTTTTCGTAAAATACAAAAACATATGAATAAACTTTTCTAAGGAGAACTCACTGTAGCCAGCCAACTCCGTTGCTTCATAAGGCTTATAAATGGATTCAATAATTTGTTCGTCTGTTTGAACTGATTGCTCTGGGATTGTCCAAGCATGTAGGGCTGCTTCGGTCATTTTTAATTCCCTGCTAGTAAGCAAATCCTTATTTCTGGTGAAGAATTCTAATATCACATGAGGATGTTGCTGCAGTCGTTTATATAATTCTAGATGGCTTGCTTGTGGCAAACTTCCGGATTCGTATCTAGTTACACTTGCAGGCCCAATATTCAACAGCTTGGCAAAGGGCCGCACACCCAATTTATATTGTTGTCTGACGTTTTGGATTTCAAGTGATGTCATGCCATACTTTTCTGCATAAATTCTCGCTACATCAGCCATTGCTTCATGTTCTAATTCCTCTACGTCAATTAACGAACCACAGTTCTGACAAAAGGCTAGTTTTCGTTCAACCTCAATATCCTGTCCTCTAAATCTAAATACATGCGGTTCTTTTTCTATAGTATAAGGGTGCACTGCACGGCAAGATTCACAATAATTCAATAGTTTCATTTCGATATCCTCCTATCATGCATGGGGATTTTGAGATTATGTATTTATTTCTTTGTATATCCTTCTGGATGAAACGAGATACATATACATAGATTCTGATCAATGGTTAGCTTAATATAAGCGATTTGCCCATTAATCTCTTTCTTGAAAAACCAGATCAACTCCTTAGAACCTCGACGATCCAGTTCAGGGGGCTTGTATTGATCCGTAGGCTTTAATTTCATGATCTCTCGCCAGGCGCCTCTTCGGTCTTCAATACCTAAATCAAAAAGAGCTTGAATGGTATCATAATCGTTTCGTTTGGAAAAGTATGTTCGTCCGCTAGAAATAAGTGATTTCGCTTGCCTGAGAAATTCTGCCGTCGTCATCTATATGGTTCACACCCCACGATTATATTATACGGTCAACACTCAATATGTGCAATCAAATGATTGCATTTCACCTTCTTTCCCTCCCCCATAACCGCTTCTCCCCCCTCCCCCTGTGACATTTATCCTTGCACCATCCCTCAAAACAAATGACAATGAAGAAGAATCAACTCCGCAACTCCGGGCGTATTGCCTGGAATCAGCTCTCAAAAAGACAGGTTCAGCCGACCGCAGTCTATAAAAAACGGCTGATCTAGCTTGAAATTGTGCACGTGTGCAACAGACTCAGTTAGTCCTATTGTTCAAGGTATAGTCTTAACCCCCACCCTATGAAGGAGGTCCCCCTCATGAACCGATTAAACAAAACTACCCATCCCGTAGCCAACCGCTATCCCGAGAAGATGCTGCAGTTCGGCGAAGGCAACTTTATGCGCGCGTTTGTGGATTGGCAGATCCAAGTGATGAACCGGAAGACGGATTTTGGCGGAAGTATCGTGATTGTCCAGCCGCTGCCTCAGGGCCTAGCGGAGGGCCTAATGGAGCAGGACGGCTTGTATACCTTATATATGGAAGGGATTAAGGACGGCGAGGCGGTACGGGAGCATACCGTAGTGGATACTGTGTCCCGGGCGCTGAATCCGTTCAGCCAATATGACGAGTACGAGGCTTTGATCGAGAATCCCGAGCTGCGGTTCATCGTCTCCAACACGACGGAAGCAGGGATTGCTTTCGTCGCCGAGGACCGGTTGGACGACCGGCCGCAAAGCAGCTTCCCGGGGAAATTGACAGCGCTGCTCTATCGCCGCTATCAGCACTTCGGGGGCGATGTCTCCAAAGGCTTCATCATCATTCCCTGCGAGCTGATCGACCGCAACGGGGATGAGCTCAAAAGGATCGTGCTCCAGTACGCCGAGCTATGGAGGCTGGAAGATGGCTTTGTCCGTTGGGTGCATGAGGCGAATACGTTCTGCTGCAGCCTGGTGGACCGCATCGTGCCGGGGTATCCGAAGGACCGGATCGGGGAGATTACCGAGGAGCTTGGTTACGAGGACCGCTTTGTCGTGGTCGGCGAGCAGTTCCACCTGTGGGTCATTGAAGGACCGCAGGCGGTCAAGGATGAGTTCACTGCCCACCTTGCCGGACTGAACGTGCTGGTCGTGGACGATATGACGCCTTATCGGACGCGCAAGGTACGGATTCTGAACGGAGCCCATACCGCGATGACGCCGGTTGCCTACCTGTACGGGCTGGATACCGTGCGGGACGCTCTGGAGCATAAGGTCGCTGGCGCCTATGTGAAAGCGCTCATTCAGGAAGAGATCATCCCTACGCTGGATCTGCCGGAAGAGGAGCTGACCTCCTTCGCCGAAGCCGTGCTGGAGCGGTTCGGGAATCCGTTCATCGAGCATTACCTGATGAGCATTTCCTTGAATTCCGTATCCAAGTTCAAAACGCGCGATCTGCCGTCCTTGCTGGGGTACGTGGAAGCCAAAGGCGCTTTGCCGGCAAAGCTGACCTTCTCGCTCGCGGCGTTGATCGCTTTCTATCGGGGCCAACGAGGCGATGAAGCGATCCAGCTAGTGGATGATCGCGAGGTGCTGGATTTGTTCCAGACCGCCTGGAACGATTATGACGGGACGCTTCCTGGCGTGCAGAAGCTCACCGCTGCCGTGCTCGGAGCCAAGACTCAGTGGGGCCGTGATCTGAATGAGGTGCCGGGCTTGACCGCGCTGGTTGCCGAGCAGCTGCACGCGATTGTCCATTCCGGCATGCAGCCTGCGTTGGAAGCCTTGCTCGCCGAGGAGAAGCGTTAAGCCACAAGAGGAGGAGTCGGCATGAAGGAAATCATTCATATACATCCCGGAGATAATGTTGCCGTAGCCTTGAGAGATTATAAGCAAGGGGAGCACGCCGTCGTCGGGGACAAGGAGGTCACGTTGCTCGAGGATGTGGCTCGGGGCCACAAGATCGCGCTTGTACCGATTGTCCCAGGGGAGCATGTGGTCAAGTATGGGTATCCGATCGGCCACGCTACGGAGGCGATCCCCCCAGGCGGGCATGTGCATACCCACAACACCCGAACCAACCTGACCGGCGTGGAGGCTTACAGCTACGAGCCCAAGCTCGCACCTAATCCATTCGCCGATGAACAGCTGACCTTCCAGGGCTATCGCCGGCAAAATGGCGAGGTAGGCATTCGCAACGAGCTGTGGATCGTCCCTACGGTCGGCTGTGTGAACGGAGTCGCCGATCAGATCATGTCTGCCTTTCAAGCGGAGGTCGGCAGCATCGAGCCGTTCGACAACACCTTGGTGCTGAAGCACAACTATGGCTGCTCCCAGCTCGGAGATGATCATGTGCATACGCGGACGATGCTGGCGAACGCCGTCAAGCATCCGAACGCCGCCGGCGTGCTGGTACTGGGACTAGGCTGCGAGAACAACAACTTGGCTGAATTCCGGGAGGCTCTTGGCGAATATGACAGCAGCCGAGTCAAGTTCCTGCTGTCCCAGGACGTATCCGACGAAGTAGCGGAGGGCGTCCGGCTGTTGAAGGACCTTCATGCCGCTGCCCAGGGCGACCGGCGGGAGACCGTGCCGTTATCCGAGCTCAAGATCGGGCTGAAATGCGGCGGCTCCGACGGGCTGTCGGGCATCACGGCCAACCCGCTGCTTGGCCAGTTGTCCGATTTTATGGCAGCACAGGGGGGCAGCACGATCTTGACCGAGGTGCCGGAGATGTTCGGGGCGGAGACGATCCTGATGGAGCGGGCGGCGAGCGAGGAAATCTTCGAGCAAATTGTCAAGCTGATCAATGATTTCAAGCAGTATTTTCTTGATCATCGCCAGCCTGTTTATGAAAATCCGTCTCCGGGCAACAAGGCAGGCGGCATCACCACCTTGGAGGACAAGTCGCTGGGCTGCACGCAAAAGTCCGGCACGTCCGTCATCAACGGCGTATTGAATTACGGGGATCGGTTGCAGACCAAAGGTCTTAACCTGCTCAGCGCGCCGGGCAACGACCTGGTCGCCTCCTCGGCGCTGGCTGCGGCCGGCTGTCAGCTTGTTATATTTACGACCGGGAGAGGCACGCCGTTTGGCACCTTCGTCCCGACGATGAAGGTATCCACGAACTCCGCGCTGTACCGGGCCAAGCCGCACTGGATCGATTTCAATGCCGGAGCGCTCGTCGAGGACGTGGAGCCGGAGGACATACTGCGATGCTTTATCGCCTACATCATCAGCATCGCCAGCGGCGAGTGGGTGAACAATGAGAAGAGTCATTTCCGTGAAATCGCTATTTTCAAAACAGGGGTCACCTTGTAACAGGCTATCGTAGTCGTAGGTTAACGTGTTATCCCGGAAGGGATGCAGACCGGGCAGAGCCGTCCTCGCAGGCGCAGTCATTCCGTGACGGGTAGGCGGCTCTCTGCTAGGTTTAGCAGCCCCTTCCCCTTTCCCAGTAGAACGTACCCGAAGTAACGTTACGTGTCTCCTATACCTGCATGGGTATCGGGATCGGCTAACGGACATGACGTACCCTTAGCGGTCTCAAGCGCCCGCAAAACCAAGAAATTGTCGCTCTAACGGTCCAATATGAGGCTGTCGATTCATTGTGGACGACAGCGCAGTTAAGTAAAGGCTGATCGTAACGGACACCACAGTCGCTATTTCACAAAAATGCGGCCTCTTCAAATTGTAACGGACACAGACGACCTTACTTACGTCAAAATCGCATAGAATGGGCGGAAATGCACCAAATAGCGTCATCTGAGTCCGTTAGATTTTCAATATCGCGAAAATGCTGCAAATAGAGACTCTGAGCGGATTAACCCCCTAAATTTGGACACTACCGCCTTCAATCTTGTGCTATCGCACTAAAGCGCAATTTGTTTTGGTGTTATCATCCCATCGGATACGAGCCGTAGATATTCTTTTGGTGGCCAATCTTGAAGACTGCCATGAATGCGATCGTTATTGTAATATCGAATAAACCGATCTACTTCTCTAAAAGCTTCCTCATAAGTTTCAAAGCAATTCCGCTGGTAACATTCCCTTTCCAAAATACTGTGAAAGGATTCGATGAAGGCATTCTTGTTTGGCGTTTGGTTTGGAATTCGCTCATGCTCAATGCCAGCCTGTTCGCAGAAGGCGTAGAAGGCCTTGCTGACGAACTGAGGGCCGTTATCGGTTCGAAGAACGGGATGATTCCCTTGCCGGTATGCCGCGCGTTTCAGAAGCGCCTTTTGGACGATTCGTAAAATGTCCTGAGTACTACAAACTTTACCTCGATGATGCGCGACAATGCTCCGGTCAAACACGTCGATGATGCTTGCCAGGTAAAAATGCCGCCGTTTACCAGCCACATACCCATACTTAATGTCCAGCTGCCAAAGTTGATTGGGGCCGTTCACAACACGATTGTTAGCTACCTTTTTGGGTACGGGATTCGTCCTCTCCCGTTGCGGAGCGAGGATGCCCAGCTCTTTGCAGAGCCGGTAAACTTTTTTCTTGTTAATGACTAACTTATATTTTCGCCTTAAAAGGACCGTGAGTTTCCGGTAGCCGGCTGCAGCATGTGGACCTCTGATTAGACTTCTAAGGTATCCTTTGATCCGGGCATCCAAAACAACGGATCCGTTTTTATCGTAAGAGTGTCCTGGAATAGGACGGCCCTTACCTGCGGGCTGTTGACGCTCCGGATGCCGAAGGCGGTAGTAGTAAGTGGAACGGGGGACTCCGCACAGACGCAGCACCGTACGAACCGGATATCCCTCCCCGATCCAATAGGAGGCTACTTCCAGTCGGGATACTTTTTTTTAACCAGATCTCTGAGGATGCTGTTCTCCAGTTCCTTCTGGCCCAGTAGTTTCATCGCTTCGTCGTATTTCTTTTCAAGCTCTTTGAACTTGGCTGCATCCTGCTTGGTTTTTTCCTCTTCATCACGTTTCTTTACCATAAGGTCGCCCACCTCATCCTGATATTGACGAACCCAGGTGCTAAGCGTTTTAGGAGCCATGCCATACTTTCGGGCTACCACCTCTGTACGGTAGCCGGAGAGTACCTCTACTACGAGCTCCTTTTTGGCTTGAACCGGGCATCTAAACCGTCTTTTCATGGATATTTCCCCCACCCCTCTAGTGTATATGAAGGTGATTAGGAATGTCCAAATGGATTAGGGGGCTATATAGCTCAGAGTCTCTATTTGCAGCATTTTTGCGATATTGAAAATCTAACGGACTCAGATGACGCTATTTGGTGCATTTCTGCCCATTCTATGCGGTTTTGACGTAAGTAAGGTCGTCTGTGTCCGTTACAATTTGAACAGGCCTCATTTTTGTGAAATAGCGACTGTGGTGTCCGTAATGATCAGCCTTTACTTAACTGCGCTGCCGTCCACAATGAATCGACAGCCTCCAACATGTCCGTTAGCCTTAACCCCGCCACCGCTCCTATGTTGCTCCATGATGACATGACTTTCAGATCGCTCTACTAGCAGCCACTTTCGGTTGCCTGCCTCGCCTTGCCTTTACCTTTCTTCACCTTTCTTTACTTTCTTTTAGCCTTTATCTTCTTATGCCTTACTTTACCTTTACCTTACTTTATTTTACCTTACTTTATTTTACCTTACTTTATTTCACCTTACTTTATTTCACCTTACTTTATTTCACCTTACTTTATTTCACCTTCTATTACTTTACCTCGCTTTACCTTGCCTTCCCTCATCCGCTCACAGCCGGGCGACATGCCCGCCGCCAGTCCCTCGGGGAACCATCCCGCCCTTATTCATGCGCCCGCTTAGGATCGACGAGCAGACGCAGATTATCGCCCAGACGGTCGAAACAGCGGACGACCAGAAGCAGGCATAAGCCCGGGAACAACGCCAGCCACCACATGCCGGTCGACAGGTAGCGCATCGACTCCGACAGAATGATGCCGATGGCCGGTTCATGCGGGGACAAGCCCATCCCGACAAAGGTCACGGCGGCCTCGTGCAGGATCGCATGCGGGATAATCAGGACAAGTCCGACCAGCAGCTGCGGCACCAGATGGGGCAGGATATGCCGCGTTCCGATCCATATCCGGGAACGGCCCAGATGGCGGGAAATCTGCACGTATTCGGCTGACCGCAGCTGAAGCACCTCGGAGCGGATCAGACGCGAGAGACTGGGCCAGTGCGTCAGCGCCACGCCCACGATAACTCCCTTGGCCCCGCCCCCCAGCACGAAGGCAATCAAAATAAGCGTGACCAGATGCGGCACACTTAGAAACAGATCGATCAGCCAAGTGACGATCCGGTCCGCCGTTTTCCCCATCGTAGCCGCGGCCAGCCCAAGCAGCGCAGCGATGACCACGCTGACGGAGCCTGCAGCCAAGCCGACCTGAAGACTGAGCGCAAGTCCCTTGAGCGTGCGCGTCAGCATGTCCCGACCGAGCCAGTCCGTGCCGAAAGGATGAGCCAGAGTCGGCGCGAGATTGCGGAGCTCAAGCCGAGAGGCAAGCTGCGCGCTGTCCGCAAGCTGCGCCCCCAGCGCGAACAGCGCCAGCAAGCCGGCGGCGAAGACGGCGGATAGCAAAGCACGCTGTCGCCGGTGCAGCCGCCATGCGCCATCGGCCCGTCCGGAAGACGGGGACGCCGGGGAGCCAGTCGTTGAGTTCATAGCGCGCCTCCTTCAAGTTTTCGGCAGGAAATTCGGATTTACCAAACCCTGCCCTCAAATTCTCGGATCGATCAGACGGTAAGTCAGATCAGCCAGCAGATTGCCCACATAGACGAATACTGCGCTGAACAGCACGATGCCGAGCAGCAGTGGCACGTCTCCCCTCAGCCCCGCTTCGACCGTAGCCTGGCCGAGACCCGGATAGGAAAACACCTGCTCGGCAAGCACGGCCCCGCCGAACAGCTCCGAGAATGAAGTGAACTGCAGCGTCACGGCAGGCAAGGCCACATTGCGCAGCCCATGACGCCAGAATAGCGTAAAGCCTCTCTCCCCCCGCGCCCTCGCGAACAACATATAATCGCTGTCCATGACCTGGATCAGCTTCTGCCTCGTGTGCAAAGCAATGCTTGAAATGCCGACCACGCTCAAGGTGAGCGCGGGCAGCAGCATATGCCGGATGCGGTCGCCGAGCGTCACCTGGTCGGCCAGTACGCCTGCAGGCACGCCAAGACCTACCGGGAGCCATCCCAGCCAGACGGCGAAGATGAGCAGCAGCAGCAAGCCGAGCCAGAAGGTCGGCGTAGAGGCCAGCGTATAGCAGTACCAGCGGATGATTCGGTCGATCCACGTGTCCTTCCGCATCGCGGCCAGCGCGCCTGCGGCGAAGCCGACCAGACCGGACAGCAGCCATGCGGTCAGCATCAAGGTCAGCGAAGCGGCGAATCGCTCTCCGATCACCTCCAGCACCGGCCTCCGGTAGATCATGGACTCGCCGAAGTCGCCGCGTATGAGGGCCGACGCCCATCTGGCGTAACGCTCGAGCGGCGGACGATCCAGCCCCCAATAGACGGCTATCGCCTCCCGCTGCTCGGGTCCAACCTTCAGCAGATCGGCGCCTACGTAGGCTTGAACCGGATCGATCGGGGAATGCTCCACCAGTGCGAACGAAATTGAGCTGACGGCCGCAAGCAGCAGCACAAGCCCGATGCTCTTGCGCAGCAGGTACGACGGCCAGACCGCCAACAAGCGCGTGCGTCCTCTCCCTTGTACGGCGGCTTGTCCCGCTATCGATCCGGCGGACGGCTCCGCTGCCTCGCGCTGAAGCCCGCTGCCGCTGAGGCTTGTGCTTGTGCGCTCCTCCGCCTTTCCGTCTGCCGGGCTCCGTTTTACTTCGTCCATCGCCATTCCTCAAGGTTATCCGTCACCGGCCAGCCGTGACCGTGGGGATGAATCGGCTGCTTGCCGATATCCAGTCCCTCTTTCACGAGGTATAGGTGGTCCAGATTCACCAGCCATGCCCATGGCGCGTCCCCTTTGGCGCTAAGGCCCGTGCTCCCGTCCCACTGAGCCTTTTTCCAGTAATCCATCGCTTCCTTCTCGGTCTTCGCCCGAAGCGCTTTATTCATATAATCCTCTACCGTATCATTGCGGTAATAGCCCGGATTGTAGTACTCCACGCCCTGATACTTGGCGCTGTACACATGATACATCTCAAGCGGATCGTGGCTGCCCCAGCCGAATAGAACGGGACTCGCATGCATCTGCTTCTCCAGCTCGTCCCAGCTCTTGCCTTCCGCCTTAATCTGAATGCCTAGCGGCTTCAGCATATCCGCAACCGCGATCGCAAGCGACTGCCGAGTCACATCGCTTGCCGGATAGAGCAGCTTGAACTCGGCCTTCAACGCGCCCCTCTCTCGGATGCCGTCGCCGTCCGTATCCTTCCAGCCGTCTTGCTCCAGCAGCTTTTTCGCGCCTTCCATATCCGCATCCCGGATGACGGATTCCGGATTAAACCAGGGCAGCCCGTCGTTCACCGTATAGGCAGGAGTTCCGTGACCCTCGAGCACCCCTTCCACGATCGCCTTGCGGTCGAGCGCCATATTGACCGCCTTGCGGATCGCCGGCTCTGCCGTTACATCGTTGCCGATCGGGACCCCTTCCTTCGCCTGGCCCCCCGCTTTGATATAAGGAAACATAATGCCGCGGTTATCGACCGAGCGCGCCGCTTCCAAACGCATCCCCGCAACAGGCTGCTTGCTGAAAGCCGCCGGGATATAGGAGATATCGACCTTGCCCGCCTTGGCTGCCGCATAAGCCGCATCCTCGTTCAAGAACAAAAACGTCAGCTTTTTGAAATACGGCTTGCTGCCGTAATAATCGGGATTCGCTTCCACGATAGCTTGCTGTCCCTTATCCCATTGCACAAGCTTGTAAGGACCCGAGCCGATAGGCTTCGACGCATAATCCTTGCCGTGCGCGTGCCTCGGCACTATGCCGGTCGCCACCAGCATTTGGACGAAGGTCGACTGCGGCTCCTTCAAATGAAACCTGATCGTGTGCTCATCCACGACTTCCGTTGACTTCAGATTACTCAAGTCGATGGCCGATCCGCTTTTCCCTGCAGCCTCGAACGTATATTGAACATCGTCCGCCGTGACGTTTATTCCATCGGAGAACTTTGCGTCCTTTCGCAGCTTCACCGTCCATATCGTACCGTCCTCGTTCAATTCATAGCTTGTCGCCAGATCGTAGCCGATCTTGAGCTCGCTATCGCGCTTTAGCAGAGTACTCTGAAAAAGCGGCGAGCCATAACGTCCCCAGCCTGTCGTCGGATCGAATCCCGCTTCCGGCTCTCCGCCTACGGCGAGAATCAGCTCCTCCTTCGGAGCGCTCGAAGCTTCTTCCGGAGCACTCGACGTACATCCGGCCAGCCCGACCGTCAGGATCATTCCTAGACAAGCCCACTTGCGCAATCGTTCCTTCACTCGCTTCACTCGCTTCCCTCTCCCTTTAACTCCTGCAGTAGCATGAAACATCAAAATAGTAACACAAGCAATAGACAAAGTCACTAGATTGTGTTATGTTTCGTTTAAATTCGCTTTACACAGAGTCAGGTGCCTTTGCTAGCCGCAAAGGGTAACAGGGAATCGGGTGCAACTCCCGAGCGGTCCCGCCACTGTAACCGGAAAGCTTTCTCTCACCAGTCACTTGGACGTTAGTCCGGGGAAGACGGGAGAACGCGCTTGATCCGGGAGCCAGGAGACCTACCTAGACTCTGCACACCCGGTTACCTTCGCGGAAAGGAGAGGTGTACGAGCCACGAAATAACGATCATGCCTGTGATCGTTTGTTTAGGTGTACTTCGTACCTGCAGCCAATCCACGCCGGATTGGCTTATTTGCGTTCATACCGTTCATACGGGCCAGGCTGGAGTAGTAGAAGTCAGATGTTACATTTCGAAATGGAGGAACACCCATGAAAGTCAAGAGGCTAGCCCGTACGCTGCTTCTCATCGCAGGCATGGTCCTGTACTTTATCGTCAACGAGCCCCAAACCGTAAAGGCAATGCACATTATGGAGGGTTTCCTTCCCCTCGGCTGGGCGATATTCTGGTGGGCGGCCTTTCTTCCCTTCTTCCTTCTGGGCTTGCGCAGGCTGATCCGGATAACGAAGGAAACGCCGGAGCTGAAGCTGATGCTCGGACTTGCCGGTGCCTTCACGTTCGTCCTCTCGGCTCTGAAAATCCCGTCCGTCACCGGCAGCAGCTCGCATCCGACGGGGACCGGCCTCGGCGCCGTGATGTTCGGCCCGCTGCCGATGAGCGTGATCGGCTCGATCGTGCTGTTGTTCCAGGCTGTGCTGCTCGCGCACGGAGGGCTGACCACGCTCGGAGCCAATGCCTTCTCTATGGCCGTCGCCGGCCCGTTTGCCGGCTATGCCGCCTACCGCTGGCTGATGGCGTCCACAGGCAAGCAGAAGCTGGCTATTTTCATGGCCGCCGCTCTGGCCGATCTTAGCACGTACATGGTCACTTCGCTGCAATTAGCGGTTGCCTTTCCGGCAGAGAGCGGAGGGTTTCTTGTATCGCTTGCCAAGTTCGGCGGCATCTTTGCCTTCACCCAAGTCCCCCTCGCGATCAGCGAGGGACTCCTCACCGTGCTGATCTGGAATTGGCTTCAAGCCCAAGGCGCGGAGGAGCTGTCGCTGCTCCGGCGAGCGATGAAAGGAGGTCGTTCCCGATGAAAAGAAGCACACAGAATCTATGGATCCTGTTCGCCGTCGTGCTGCTGACCGTCATCCCGCTGCTGTTCGTAAACGGCGAGTTCGGCGGCGCCGACGGTGAAGCGGAGGAGTTGATCGGCACCCTGGCCCCTTCCTATGAACCGTGGTTCTCACCTTGGTTCGAGCCTCCGGCCGAGACCGAAAGCATGCTGTTCGCGCTGCAGGCCGCTATCGGGGCCGGCATGATCGGTTATGTGTTCGGCCTGCTGAGAGGCAGGTCATCCAAGGAGGGCAGCGCAGGCAAGGCAGCAAGCTCGGGGACAGCCGTCACCGGCAAAGGCAGCAAGAAGCGCCAAGACTCCGTTCCCGGCTCCTCATGATCCGCCGGATCGACGCTTACGCGTACAGCAATAAGCTGCATCCCGTCTCTCCACTCTGGAAGAGCGGGTTCGCGGCTGCGCTATTTGCCTTGTCGTATGTCGGTCATCCCTGGGTTCAGACCGCCATCTTCGGCTGGATGCTTGTCTGGATCGTCGGCCACGCCGGGATTCCCCTCAAGTTCTATGCAGGCCTGCTCGCTCTCTCGCTGCTGTTCTATGCGGCCAGCCTGCCGGCACTTGTCCTTGAGCTGAACGGTACCGCAGGCACCCTGTACGTATCCGAGGCCGGGATCGACCGGGCAGCCGATCTGCTGTGCCGTACCGCAGCCTGTTTTGCGGTCCTCGCCTTCCTCGTCCTAACCACGCCGGTCACCGGCTTGCTGCAGGTGCTGGATAAGCTGCGTGTGCCGGGGCTGGTTATCGAGCTGGTGCTGATTACTTACCGCTTTATTTTCTTGTTTGCCGACTCGGCCCTGGAGCTCTATCGGGCGCAGCGTGCGCGAGGCGGCCAGATCGGCTTTCGCGGCCGCATCCGCGACACGGCTATACTGGCCGGACGCTTGTTCGTGCAAGCCATTCAGCGCTATCGGGGGCTTGCGCACGGCCTGGCGGCGCGCGGCTTTACCGGAGATATTCGGCTTTCTCCTTGTACGAGCAGCGACCGTCCTATGCCCCGCGCTTACCTCTGGGAGGCGGGCGTTGGGCTTGCCGCCCTACTGGCTTTGCAGGGCTGGCTGCTTTGGAGGGAGGCCCTATGAGCTCTATACTGGAAACCCGCAAGCTCGTCCACCGCTATCCGGGCGCGGAGCTCCCCGCCCTTGACCGCCTGGATCTTCAGCTTCCCGCCGGTAAGAAAACCGCGATCTGCGGGCATAACGGATCAGGCAAATCCACCTTCTTCCTGCAAGCAATCGGTCTGCTCCGGCCAAGCTCCGGCGAAGTCCTCTGGCGCGGAGCACCGCTTGCCTACAGTGCTAAGGAGCTGAAGCGGCTGCGGCAGCAGGTCGGTCTCGTCTTCCAGGATCCCGAGCATCAGCTGATCCTCCATACGCCGTATGAGGATATTGGCTATGGACTGCGCAATGCCGGCCTTCTCGAGTCCGATATCCGGGAACGCACCGTGCAGACGCTCGCATCCCTCGGCCTGGAAACGATTGCCCATCGGCCCATCCATGAGCTGAGCCTGGGACAGAAAAAACGCGTATCTCTGGCAGGCGTCCTCGCGCTTCAGCCCGAGCTGCTGCTGCTCGACGAGCCGACTGCCTACCTGGATAGGCAGTCAGAGCGGCTCTTGCTCTCGGAGCTGGACCGTATTCACAGCAGCGGCGTTACTGTCGCGATGGCTACGCATGACATGAATCTCGCCTATGCCTGGGCAGACTGGGTGCTTCTGCTGGAAGGGGGCCGCTGTCTGCTCGCTGGAACGCCTGCCGACGTATTTGCCCAGACGGAGCTGTTGCTCGCGCTCGGCTTGGAGCCGCCGCTGCTGCTCGACGTCTGGCGGGCGCTGCCCGCCCAGGTTCGAAGCAGCGCCCGGCCTCCCCGCGATGCGGAGGAGCTGAAGCGGCTGCTTGCCGGATGGCGGCCTTAGCGGCTTAACGATTGTCGGCCTACTCGATCAATCTCAGCCCCCATTCCAGGACGGAAACATGCCAACGTGCAGTTTTTTTACATAAACGGCATTCCATAGAGGGAAATTCCACCAAGCATGCAGGAATTTCATGCAATATTTCCCCTGAACAACGGGTTAAGCGGAAAATAGATGCACGTTTGCAGGAGTTTTACTTGGTGGTCAATCATAAGACAAAAAAGATGTACAGCTGCAGGTTTGCACCACATGATGGATGTTTCCGATCAAGATCTAGCCGAATGTTATCCTCTTAATTTCAATCTATCTAGCAGGCCCCGGCAGTTCGCCGGAGAAGCCCAAACACCCCTGCCTTACCCGGTTGCCTTAAGCAGGCAGCCTGTACATGAGGCAGGGGTATTTATTTGGCGAAGCTAAGCGGGTCAGCTCTTCTGCATCGCCGCCATCTTGCGGGAGGAGGGGAGAAACATCACGGTCGCCAGATTCAGCAGCGCGATAACAAAGATAGCCGCGAACACCGCCTGCATTCCCGAGGCCATCTCGGCCTTGGTGTGCGTGATCAGGTGGCTGTTGAACAGCACCCCGAAGATGGCAACGCCGACCGTCTGTCCGAGCGACCGCATCAGCGAGTTGGTCGATGTAGCGGTGCCGCGCAGCTCCCAGCCGACGACGGACTGAATCAGAACCGTCTGCGGGGTGGACAGGCAGCCCATGCCGAAGCCGATGATCGTGAGGATGGCCGTCATCGACCAGAAGGGCGACTCGATGTGAAGCGACATGAGCCAGATCCCTCCAAGCAGCACCAGCAGCGAGCCGAACACGATGAACTTCTTGGCTCCCGACCGATACATCAGCTTGCCGGCCAGATTGGAGGCTATCGGCCAAGCAATCGACATCGACATGACCATCAAGCCCGAGCTTGTGGCACTGTAGCCCAGCAGGGTCTGGATCCACATCGGCGCATAAATCGTCGTTCCTGTAGAGATCGAGAAAGCGAGAAAACCGCTAAGATTGGACACGTTCATGACCCCATTGCGGAACAAGTCCAGCGGGATCATAGGCTCCTCTACCCGGCTCTCGATGCGAACGAAGACCAGCAATGCAACCGCGGCCACGCCAAACAGCAGCCAAATGACCGGGGAATTCCACGGCAGACTTTCCCCTCCGCTAAGCAGTGCGTACAGCAGAGCCGAGATGCCCAGGGTGAACGCAGCAGCGCCCGCATAGTCGATGCGCTTGCGCTGCTTCTCGAAGCGCTCGTGCATAAATCCCAGCACCAATACGAGCGACACGATACCAATCGGGATATTCATATAAAATATCCAGCGCCACGATAAATAATCGACGAAGTATCCGCCCACGAGCGGCCCAAGCAGCCCGGCGACCGACCATACCGAAGCGAACAAGCCCTGCATCCGCCCCCGCTCCTCGCCCGGGAACAAATCCCCGATAATGGTGAAGGTAACCGGCGTAAGCGCACCGGCTCCTATCCCTTGCAGAGCCCGGAACCAGATCAGGCCTACCATCGATTCGGCCATGCCGCAAAGGACGGAGGCCAGTACGAATATGACGAGGCCGGTAATAAAAACCGACTTTCTTCCATACAAATCGGCGAGCTTGCCGAAGATCGGCGTCGCCACACAGGTTGTCAACGTATAGATCGAAAATACCCAAGTGATCATGGAAAGTCCGCTCAGCTCCTCGATCATATGGGGCGTCGCCGTACTGACCACCGTCACATCCAACGCTCCGATAAACAAAGCAGCCAATAATCCGAGGGTTACCATCTTCCGGTTCGTTTCTTTCCCCGGCTGTCTTTCCGGTTCGTTTCTTTCCATCTTCATTCTCCTGTCCGCAACTCCCGGTTACTAAACCTTATAAGTTCTTCATTCTATTAATGAATGATTGCCATGCTAGCAAACCTTCTGGCTGTTGTCAATACAGATCACAGAGCCGGTCTAGGGCGGCCATCATAGACGAATTTGCTTGTCAGAGCGGCCAGCCTAATCATTTAAACTCGCGGAAGGATGTGTAAGCCCTTTCTTAACACAGCGAAGCAACCACCCGATCCGCCTCGTCCTGCTTTGGCGGCGAATCGACCGGTTGGGTCTTCTTATTTTTCAACAGTCGTCGATTTCCGGTAAGTCAGCAGCTCGCTAACCGTCACGAACCGGTACCCCCGGGCCTGCAGCTCCGGCAATATTTGCTTCAAGGCCTCCACCGTCTGAGTTCGGCCTTCGACATGATCATGGAACAAGACGATATCCCCGTTATGGGCATGATCCAGCACTTTTTTCACAATTTTGTTCACGCCCGGCGTATTCCAATCCTCCGTATCCTGATGCCAGGACCACATCACGACCAGATAGCCGGCTTTTTTGGCAGCGCGGACTACGCGTTCACTGTAATAGCCGCCCGGAGGACGAAATAGCTTCGTCTTCTGTCCCGTCACATCCGCAATGGCATGCTCGGCCTTCGAGAGCTGCTCCTCGATCTTGCTTTCGGATATTTTTTTTGTGAAATACATGTGGCTGTACGTATGATTCGCGATTTCATGTCCTTCTCGCATTTCCCGTTTCACCAGCTCAGGAAATTGTTCCACCCGTTTTCCGATCACGAAGAAGGTTGCTTTCGCATCATATTGCTTGAGCAGATCGAGAATGGCCGGAGTATCCGTCTCATCAGGACCGTCATCGAAGGTCAGCGCAATTACCTTCTCCTCGCTGGGCACCTCCCAGACAATCTCGCCACGTTCCTCAAAATAAGCACGTCCGTTCGTCGGATTACGCGGCGCAGCCTCCGCTGCCGAAGGGCAAACCGTGATCATCAGGACCATGATTAAGAGCAAGCTTCCATATAAACGCCATCTCATGCGTACACCCTCCTTTAACAATAACATGTAGGATGGACTTGTCCGTGCCGTTTTATGTTTCCCTATAATATCCGCTCATGAATCAGGTGCAGGGTACGCAACCTGTACATCGTAAGCATACCTATACAATGGGGGAACTGGGATGGGACGCACATCTGGATGGCTGATCAGACTGGCAGCCTTGATTTTGCTTATAGCCGTTACCGAATCGACCACACGGGCCGCAGCCGGGCCCGATGCTGTCTTGATCATGAAGTCATCCGCCGACTCCGTCAGGGAATCCCGGCTGTCTTTGGATGCTCCGCGCATCCTTCGCTCCATTCGAACAGCGCCCGCTCAGCAGGCTGATGCCTCGCACCTACAGGCGGGAGACAGCTACCTGAAGCTGGTTAGCAAAGGACAAGAAAACACGTATCTGCTGACTCGGAACGGCAGCCTCTACGACGAACAGACGAATCAGCTGCTTGTTCCCGACTCCAAAGCGAGGGCATACCTGAGGGAACAGGCCGGCAAGCTACGAGACTCGCATTATGGCGCCATTGTACCGTGGGGGCAAGTAAGGACCCTTCTTCCCAGGCTAGAGAAGTTCGCCATAACCGACATCGAAACCGGACTTTCCTTTCACGTGCAGCGAAGAGCGGGGAATCAGCATGCGGACGTACAGCCGCTCACCAAAGCCGATACCGCCATCATGAAACGAATCTATCAGGGCACGTGGAGCTGGAATCGAAGGGCCGTGCTGGTGCAAGGCAAGGACGGAAGACCGCTCGCTGCCTCGATGGCCGGGATGCCGCATGGCGGAGACGGAATCCCCGATAACGATTTTTCCGGACATTTCTGTCTTCATTTTCTCGGGAGCTCCACCCACCGCTCCCGTCAGGTCGACCCTGAGCATCAATTGATGGTCTATAAGGCCGGGGGAAGGCTGCAGGAGTACCTGGAGCAAGCCGGACCTGACGAGATCGTGGACACTTATCTCGCGGCCGTCCACCTTAAGGACTCCCAACTGCTTAAGCTGAGTTTGGGCAGCCTGAAGCATCGGGAGCTGGACTCCACTCTGCTATGGATGAAGGAGCTGTCTTCGATCCGCCGCATCCCTGCCAAGGGGAAAGGCGGGCATAAGCGGATTACAGGAGCCGATCCGCTGGCCATCGACCTTTCCATTCCCGTGGATCTGGTGCGCAAGGGGCATCGTCCGGAGCGGAAAACCTTTGTTTTCCGGCTCCGACGACTATCCCCAGCCGATGGCTGGTATATGGAATCGGTAGACAGAGACTAACTGTGGTATTGCCCCCAATTCGAGGGAACCATCTTACACGGATGGTTCCCTATTTGTGCACCTTTTTTAGAGAGGGCCTGAAACTTTCTTTTCGCCTTCATCGAACTATTTTCGATATCAAAGCGTATTTACTTTGAATACAGGAACGGAGGACCATGCAGTGAAGGAATACTCAATCTCGGAAGAGCAATCCCGAGCCCTATTTGAAGAGCACGCTCCGTATGTGTACGGGATTGCCCGGATGATGACGAAGTCAGCCGTGCTGGCTGATGACATTACTCAGGATACCTTTCTCCGTGCCTATAAGAAATTCCATCTCTATGACCCAGCCAAGCCCTTGCGCCCGTGGCTTTACCGGATCACCTTGAATATGGTGCGAAGCACGCTTCGCAAGCAGCGCTGGCTTAGCTTGCTGGGCCAGATACCTGTTGAAGCCGGATCGGATACCGTCGAAGATCTGATCATGAAATCCGAAAGCGAGCGGGAATTATGGCAGCTGGTCGACAGGCTATCCTCCAAGAGAAGAGAGGTTATCATTCTCGTGTACTACGTTGGTTTGCCTTTGCGGGAGGCCGCTTCCCTGCTTAACATTCGTCCGGGGACCTGCAAATCGAGGCTTCATGCTGCATTACAGCAGTTAAGACAGAGTGAGGCGGAGAGCTATCAGCTCTCCTCTATTAAGGAGGGGCTTAAATGACCTTGCGAACCGACTCGAAGGGAAAAGAACCCGGATTTACAGAAAAAATGGAACCACCCAAAGCCGTTCAGAACAGGATTCGCCAGCTAACCCCTTCCTTTACGTTCGAGGAGCTGTGGCAGCTTCACCAGAGAGCGGCGGCTAAGCAGGATAGTCCTTCCGATCTCCGGCGAGCGAGCACCCGAAAAAAATGGGTCCTGGCGGGCCAGGCTGCCGTTCTGTGTGTAATATTGCTTGGGGGAATCAGCTTCTATTATCCAACGTTAGGCAATGCCCTAAAGAAAGTTTTTTTTATCGAGCTGTTTTACAAAAAAGTCGGCACCGGGATAAACAACGGATTAGCTCGGATCGAGCCGAACAATCTGAGTACCCCAATCAACCTATCGGTTACGGACCAGAATATACGATTGAATGTTGCCGATGTCTTCTATGATGGGGCACAGTTTGTGATTAATTATGAGGTTGATTATCTCAAACAGACTACTATTATTAGTAAAGACGAAGCCGCCATTTATTACAACTATGAGTTTGTCAAAGCTCGCCCAACGATGATTGGCACTCATGAATTTACCATAACGGGGGACCATAGCTTTGTAGGAACAACGGTATTTAATGTTGGCACACTGCCGGAGGAGCCCTTGCTGAACATCGTGATCCGCCAGATCGGAGCTACCCAGGGAAATTGGGATGTCACGGTGCCGCTAACGGTTGAAAAAAGCGCGCCCTTGACCAAAATAGTCCGTCCTCAGATCGCCGCTTCGAGTGGAGATAAAGCTTTTTTCGTTGAACAGCTTATGCTGACTCCTGTTACCACTCAAGTCGTCGTCCATAAAGATCCGGACTCGAACCTGTCGTTTAAGCTGGAGGACGATCTGGAAACCCCTTTCTCGCACGGTGGAAGTGTTGGAGGCCGAATGAACTTCGGTCCTCCGTCCGAGCTTAACCCGAAGCCTGCATATGTAACGCTGGTAGTCAGGGATATGGAAGCCGAAGCATCCAATACCGTGACACAGCGTGAGGAATATGCCAACGCCGACCAAGTGCCGGTCACCTTAAAGGGGGATCAGGGAGGAACGGTTACCATAACCCAGGTTCAATATTCGGAGAATTCCACGGTCGTTTTTTACGAAGCAAGTCATGCGGCGGCACAGATTCCATTTCTTATGTTCGAGGACTCGGCGGGTGAACGATACATTCCCACCAAGGAAGCCGTGCGTATATCCAAGGATTCTTTTTCTTACCGGATAGAATATCCCAAGCTCTCCCCCGCGCCCGGATTAAAGTTTTTGATAAGCGTGAACGAGTTTGCAAGGGAACGGAAGAAGCCGGTTAAGATCAAGATTCCGATCGATTGGGAGGCAACAGAGTGAGGACAGGAACGGTTTCGGAGAACGGAAATTTGACAGCACATAATAACCAATATATATTTAATTACAAATAGTAACTAAAGGAGCGTCTATCGTATGTCCCCTTCCTTACCTTATGATCTTAAGCTCGGACCTGTTAAGCTTAAGGTTTCCGATTTGTCCCGTTCCTTAGCGTTCTATAGGGAAGTAGTCGGCCTGGGACTGCTTCAAACGGGCGAGGGCATCGTTCATCTGACCGCCGACGGCCATACGCCGCTGGTCATCCTGGAGGAGCTGGCGGATGCGCAGGTAACTCCTCGGCGTTCTGTGGCCGGGCTGTATCATTTTGCTATTCTGCTCCCGAGCCGGAAGGATCTGGGCGCTGCTCTGCATAATCTCATCCGGGCAGGCATTCATATCGGCCAAGCGGATCATCTTGTCAGCGAGGCGCTGTACATTGCCGATCCCGATCATAACGGGATCGAAATCTATTGTGATCGCCCCCGCGACACATGGCGGCGCGATGCGCAGGGTAACTACATCATGGCTACCGACCCTATCGATTGGGATGGCCTGCTGGCTTTGGCCCAAGATGTGGAGTGGGAGGGCTTGCCGCCGGGAACGACGATGGGGCATATTCATTTCCACGTTCAAAGCTTGCAAAAATCCAAACACTTTTATTGCGAGGTACTGGGCTTCGATATCGCGGCGGATGTCAGCTCCCGCGGGGCGCTGTTCGTATCGGCCGGAGGCTACCACCATCATATCGGCCTGAACATCTGGGCGGGTGAGAATGCCCCGCTTCCGGCTGCGAATGCAACCGGATTGGCGTATTATACCGTCGCCTTCCCGGATTCCTCTTCCTTGCAGCAAGCACTCGGCCGGCTTCGCAGCGAGGCCGTCCCGATCTCCGAGAAGCCGGATGGCTTCTATGCGGTCGATCCTTCGGGCATTACCTTGCGTATGGTCTCCGCTTAACCGAGCAGTCTATCAGCAACCACGAAAAGGGGCTGTCCCTAGAAGCAAAACCTCTGCTTGTCAGCAAAGTGTCTGCTTTCTTAGGGACAGCCCCTGACTATTTCTCCTTGAAGCAGCTGTTACAACTGGTCCCGAAACCAATCCGCAGCCGCTGCGACCTCGCTAGCCGTCAACTGATGCCCGAAGCGCTCCCAGTGAACGTCTACCGCAGCCCCGGCCTCGGTTAGCATCCATTGCAGCTCCTCTGTCTCCTCGGCCGAACATATCGGATCGTTGCTGCCTGCTCCGATAAAGATCGGCGTGCCGCTCAAGTCCGGAAGCGCCAGACCCCGCCGCGGCACCATCGGATGATGAAGAATAGCTGCCCGAAGCGCCTGCGGATGATGGAAGAGCAGGCTCCCCGCCAGATTGGCCCCGTTGGAGTAGCCTACCGCTACCAGATTGCGGCGGTCCAGCCCATACTGAACGGCGGCTTCATCAAGGAAATCATAGACCTCCTTCGTGCGGAAAATCAGATCCTCCTCATCGAATACGCCTTCCGCCAGCCTTCGAAAAAAACGGGGCATCCCGTTCTCCAGCACATTCCCCCTCAAGCTAAGAACGGAGGATTCCGGAGAAATCCGTTTTGCCAGCGGCAGCAGATCCTGCTCCGTGCCTCCCGTACCGTGGAAAAGAACAAGCGTAGGCGCATCGGGCCGGATGCCTTGCTCAAAAATATGCTTCACTCGGATTCTCCCTCCAATACTCTCACTTGAATCGGCTGCAGGTTCGCTTCGATCTGGGAGCGATGCTTCTCGTACCATTCCGGCAGCATCAGCTTCTCCCCTAAGCGCTCCGCCTGCTCATCCGTAGCAAATCCTGGCGGGTCTGTCGCAATTTCAAACAAAATACCGCCGCCTTCCCTGAAATAAATCGCATTGAAATACTGGCGGTCGATAATTTGCGTCGGACGGTAACCCTGCTCCATCACGAATTGCTGCCATCGAACATGATCATCGAAATCTTTGGCGCGCCAGGCGATATGATGCACGGTCCCGGCTCCGCCCACTCCCCATTCCATACGGGACAGCGGTACGTCGATGATGTTCCCGATATCGCCAGGGGCCTGGAACCGGGCATAATCTGCGTCCTCTCCCACCTTATCAAGCCCCAGCGTCCGCTGCAGCGCAGCCATCGTGCTTGGCGGATTGACACTGTACAGCACCGCTCCTCCAAATCCCTTGATCGCCTGATCCGCCGATATACCGTCCCATGACCAACTGCTGGGCTCTCCCGCCTCGCGCTCGACGAGCTCCAGACGCAAGCCCTCATTATCCGAGAATTGCACATACGGTTCCCCGAACCGGGTCGCTCTCTCTATCGTAATCCCGAATCGCTTCAGACGAGCTTCCCAGAAGTCCAGCGAACCGGGCGGCACGACATAAGAGGTGATCCCTACCTGGCCTCCTCCGATCCGGCCCCGAGACGACCCTGGCGCTGGAAAAAAGGTGATGATCGTGCCGGGGCTTCCGGACTCGTTGCCGAAATACAAGTGATACACTTCCGGAGCATCGAAATTAATCGTTTTCTTCACCAGCCGAAGGCCGAGGATACCGGCGTAAAAGTCAACGTTGGCTTGAGGATCGCGGGCAAATGCCGTAATGTGATGAATGCCTGCCGTTTGCTGAGACATCGTAAAGTTCCTCCTTTGGGAGTCCGGCAATCCTTCGCCGGAGCTAGCTCCTTTATATTGTTTTACCCCGTAGCTTTATTTATTTGAACCCGAGATTATTTCAGCAGTGCGTCCAGCGAAATGTCTCCCGCTCCGGTCAAGGCGACTCCAACAACCACAGCAATAAGAACAAGCGGATATTCGTATCCGTTAGCCGTTGCCCAAGGTCCGTTCTTGCCATGCACCTTGGCGATGGCTCCCAGCATAGTCAGCGCAAGGAGCACCGCAGCAAGCGGAGTAAACAGTCCGGCGGTAAACAACGCTCCTCCGACAAGCTCCATCAATCCCGCCAGGACGGCCATTGCTACGCCCGGCTTGATCCCGATCGACTCCATCCAGCCTCCGGTGCCTTTCGGACCGTAACCGCCAAACCAGCCGAATAATTTCTGAGCGCCATGCCCTACAAACAACAGCCCCACTACCACACGTATTAGGAACAATCCAACTTCCATCATGTTCTTCATCCTCCATTTGTTTTAATTTAATATTCTTGAATTAAAGATAATAATCAAAAAAATATCCCGCGGCACTAGTTGTCATGCTCCGCACCTTTCCCCCACTTCTTAAGCAGCTCAATTACTTCACGCTTCTCCTCCAGCGACAGTCCCCGGGCTAAGCTATGAATAGTAGAGGTGTGCTTGGGAAAAATAAGGTCAAACTGTTCCCGGCCTTTCGCCGTTATGTCTGCATAGATGACCCTTCGATCTTCCTCGCAAGGGATGCGCTTCAGAAAGCCCTTCTTCTCCAGCTTGTCGACATTGTAGGTGATGCTTCCGCTTGTTACTAACACCTTCTCGCCGATCTGCTGTAAAGGAATCCGCCCCTTGGTGTACAGCACCTCGAGTATCATAAATTCGGAGGGTGACAAGCCATATTGCTTCATATCCTTCACTGCCCGGTCCATAACCGTCTTGTAAGCCTTGGATAGAACTACGAAAGCTTTAAGGGAAGCCGCATGATCCTCGTCGATTCGACCCGTCATCTTGTTCACCTCCTGTTTATCTTTGATTTCATTATCTTGGTTTAAAGATACATCATTCGGCGGCGGCCGTCAATAGTCTCCGCTAACGACCAGCCTCCCGGAAATTAACAATGTCCCATTAGCACGTTGACTGAAATAAAAAGCATCTGCTACTCCTTTCATGTTGTAAGCCGCAACATAAAAGGAATAGACAGATGCAGAATAAGCACATCTATGAATTGGCGATTCAGCCGATTCAGCTATGGGCAACGGCGGCTTGGGTCATCTGGCGTACCGCATGATTTTACGGAACATCCGCTTATCGGCAAGCGCTTTGAAGATGTACTTGTCGGGCTTCGTATTGACTTCTATGATCCAGGGCTTCATCCCCTTATCCATCCCTATATCCAGTCCATAGGCCCGGAAGCGGGGGAAAATACCGCTCAAATGTCCGCTTGTCCGGAGGGCCAACGCTTTCAGCCGTCCCATGTAGGGGCCTTGCTTCGCTCGGGGGATGTACGGGGCCACCAGATCGTTCACCGGCATCGGCCTGCCGCCGTTATGGTAATTCGTCACGACTTTATGAGGCCGGGCCAGCCTTCCCATCATACCCGTCACCTCCCACTTGCGACTCGGACTGCGCTGCACCATGATGCGCAGATCGAAAGGCCGATCCTGATAGCGGAGCAGAGGGATGCCTTTTTGCACCAGGTAAGTTTTCTTACGGGCCACTCTGGCAAAGTGGGCATACGCCCCGTCAAAGGACTTGAACGTCCGGCTTTCCGTGCCGCCCTGGAGCCGATAGCCGCGGGCTGCGCGAGAAAGCTTATATATACCGAAGCCCCCGGTACCGAGGTTTGGTTTCAAATATACCTCTCCATATGCCGCCAGCATGCTCCGTACATTTGCTTTCTCCGCACGCTTCGTTGGAGGCAGGTGGACGGCTAACTCCCTGCGCTTCAGCAGCGCACGGTATTTGCCCAGCTTGTTATTCCCGTAAACCAAGCCCATCATCTCCCGTCGGTCCTGTATTCAGACCCTTTAGTTATATGATGGTCACCCGGTTTCGGTTTGGGCTTTTGTCCCGCTCGCGATCCTTTCTAACCGATATGTTGAATATCCTGCTGAGTATCCAGGAACTGCTGGACAACCGCATTGAACATCTCCGGCTGGCACAGATTGCTGGGATCGAAGGCATCGGGAATGATGGCCAATTGGGCATGGGGCAACCGGGATACGACATCCTTCATGCAATCGACGCCAAATTCCCTGAAGTCTCCGACAATACACAAGGCAGGCCGCTGGAAGGTCCTCAGACAGGCGGAATAATCGATAAATCGCATGGCCAGCCTCTGCTTGTACAGCTCTCCCGGACGTTTGTCCAACAAGCTTCTGCGGATCTCCCTGTAAGCCAGCCCCCAGCGCTTATAGATCAAGCGAAGCGATGGCAGCATAAGCTCACCCGGGGCGTAATAGGTCAAGCAGCTGCAATAAGCCGCCGCCAGCTGGAGCTTTCCCAGGAACGTCGAGGCTTCGCTTCGGCAGAAGCTGTCGGCAATGACAAGCGCCCTGACCCGCTCCGGATATTGCTTGGCCATGTGCTGCGCGATCAGCCCTCCATACGATATGCCGACAAAAACCGCTTCGCGGATGTTCAGATCGTTCATCAGCATAATCAGGTCCAGACACTGGGTCTCGATAATTTCGTCCGGGGGCTGCAACAGCTTGCCGGACTTGCCGTTCCCCCGCAAATCGCACAGAATCACCTTGTATTTGGCGGAGAAATAGTCGAGCTGGGGCTTGAACATATGGTGTGTAAACCCGTGCCCATGAATAAACAGGATAGGAATGCCGGTACCTTGTATTTCATAATAGAGCGAAGTTCCGTTCAGCTTCGCAACAGGCACAGCCAACACCTCTTTGTAAGAATGATGATACTTAGGGAGCATCGTGACATCTTGCCGGTTAACAAAAAAAACCGCAGGAAAAGAGGAACCTTTTCCCACGGCTTCCCGGTACCGGATAACGATAATCCCCGATCGGCTCGCGATAAGTGTTGCCTCTCCCAGTACGCTTACGAGGTTAGCTGCCGGATTCGGGCGCGAGAGTCGCCCTACCCCCGGCATGGCGCATGCCGGGCGATTCACCCCTGGAGAGCCTCTTCATCCCTAGACGAAGAAGCCATTGGTTCCCCCGTTTCTGCGCTTACGCAGAATTCAGCGAATAGATCAAGTGTTTGAATTCACCTTTTAAAAAACGACAAAAAACCACAGAGGCTCGGGACGCTCTGTGGTCGATGCTAATCGATCACCGGTTTCGCCATTCCTCTCCCTACCTGCGCTTACGAGGTTAGCTGTCGGATTCGGGCGGTGAGAGTCGCCCTACCTTGCATGAGGTTCATGCACCCATGCAACGATTCACCCCTGCGCTGCTTTCCCCGACTCTCACATCGGATACCTGCAACGCTTCTTGGTTCCCCCGCTTTCCGCCCCAGGCGGAAACTCAGCGATCAAAAAAATGGTGCTGCTTGATTACAGCATGATATGAATCATACTCCCAGAATGAAGAAGTGTAAAGCCGGACCGGGCTACGAATCCGCAGGAAAAACGCTGCCGCCTTCGCTTAAAGCGCTTCCAAGGCATTCGTTCTTCTCCAACCTCTTCATTTCGCTTGATCTCTTGAGTTCTCTAAATCTTATCCAAGGCATGGAGACGACTTTCCCCACATATGTTGTAGGTAAGCATAACATTCGCCGGAGATGGCAGGGGGTCTGTCCATGAGTCTTGGGAACAGAGTCAATGAAGAAATTCAACTTCTGACTAAAAAGCTCGCAGACTTGCAGCGCGAGGACGGGTCATGGCGATTTTGTTTTGAAAACGGCACCTCGACGGATGCCTATATGATTGTGGTTCTTCGCACCCTGGAGCTTCCCTATGAGGCCTTGATTCGAAGTTTGCACGACCGGATTGCCGAGCGGCAGCAGGACAATGGAGCCTGGAAGGTATACCCGGATGAAGACGAGGGCAACCTGGCTGCTACCGTAGATGCGTATTATGCGATGCTGTATTCCGGATACAGCCGCCACTCGGATGAAGCCATGCGCAAAGCGGCCCGCTTCATCGCCGCCAAGGGAGGAATCAAGCGGGCGGAGTCCGTGCTCACCAAGGTATTCCTCGCCGCCACCGGCTCGTACCCTTGGCCTCCCTCGCTGATCATTCCGCTTGAGGTTCTGCTGCTCCCAGCTTCCTCTCCCTTAAACATGTTTGACTTCTCCGGCTACGCGCGCGTACACATGATTCCTATTATGATTATGGCCAGCCGCCGGTTTGTCGAGAGAAACGATGCCACCCCCGACCTGTCGGACTTGAAGGATACCGGCAGGATGACAGATCCGCCTGGGCAGAGCCTATCGGGAGACCTCGGTCCTTCACGAGGGTTTCAGCAGCTGCTTGATGAGATGCAAGAGGGGATCAAACAGCTCGCCAGCCTCCCTGGACAGCTTCACCAGCGTGCCCTAAAGCGGGCGGAGCAGTATATGCTCGATCGAATCGAGCCTGACGGGACGCTGTACAGCTATGCCACCAGCACCCTGCTGATGATTATGGCGTTCTTGTCGCTCGGTTACCCTAAGAGGCATCCTATCCTCTTAGCTGCGATAGACGGGCTGGTCGGGATGCTTTGGAACATCGGCGGCCACGCTCACCTCCAGAATTCGCCGTCCGATATTTGGGATACGGCCTTGCTGTCCGATGCCCTGCAGCAGGCCGGCGTTTCTCCAGAGAGCGCCGTCCTTCGTCAATCTTCCGCTTACCTGCTCGGCAAGCAGCACAGCCGGCAAGGAGATTGGGCTCTCCGTATGCCGGATACGGTCGCAGGCGGATGGGGGTTTTCGGAGTCCAATACGATCAACCCGGATGTAGACGATACTACGGCCGCATTGCGCGCGCTTCGGCACACGGCGCGGCGTCATCCCTCCCGTCGGGATGCCTGGAACCGCGGCTTGAACTGGGTGTTGGCCATGCAGAACAAGGATGGCGGCTGGCCGGCTTTCGAGAAAGGCGTTACGAAGGAGCTGCTTGCTTTGTTCCCCATTGATGGAGCCCCTTCAGCCTCGATCGATCCCTCCACGGCCGACCTGACGGGAAGAACGCTGGAATTTCTGGGAAATACGGCTTGTCTTGGGCGGAATCACGCTTTCATCAGGAGAGGAGTGGAATGGCTGGAGAAGCATCAGGAGGAGGACGGTTCGTGGTTCGGGCGTTGGGGAGTCTGTTATATTTACGGAACCTGGGGGGCCCTAACGGGTATGAGGGCGGTCGGTGAAGAAGCGGAGCACCCGGTCGTGAGCAAAGCCGTCCGCTGGCTGCTAAGCATCCAGAACCCGGATGGCGGGTGGGGCGAATCCTGCTCCAGCGACCGCGTGAAGCGGTACGTACCGCTAGGTGCAAGCACCCCTTCCCAGACCGCCTGGGCGCTGGATGCCCTTATCGCTGTATATGAGCGACCCGTGCCCGCTATCGAGAAAGGCATCCAGCTGCTGGCTGCCCTCCTGCACAAGGACGATTGGACCACCCGCTATCCGACAGGAGCCGGCTTGCCCGGTTTCTTCTATTCCCATTACCACAGTTACCGGTACATATGGCCGCTGCTGACGCTCAGCCACTATAAGCAGAAGTATGGGAAGCTAGGGTTATAGGCGCGATCTGTACAGATGGCGCCGGAAGGGAGATGACCCTATGTCTTCTCCCTTCCGTCAGCAGCTGAAGCTCCTTTTTTTGCACAAGCGTTACAAAAGGCGGTAACTGCGCCCGCATGTCCAAGCGCAGATACCGCCTTCTTATTTTCAACCGTTTCATCCGTTGTCCTGGTGCATGTCCCTGTATTGACTAGGCGTGATGCCCTGGTATTTTTTGAAAATGCGGTGGAAATACGTATGCTGGTAGCTCACGCTGGCGGCCACATCGTTAATCTTCATATTCGTCTCGCGGAGCAGTTCCTTGGCCTTCTCGAGGCGCGTATTGGTCACGAAATCAATGAAGTTAACGCCAGCAATCTGCTTAAACGCACGGCTTAGGGTATAAGGACTGGTGCTGAATTGATCCGCGCACCATTCAAGCGACAAGTCCGAGCTCTTGTAATGCGCGTTGATGAGCATGATGGTCTTCTCCACCATTTGCTTCAGATGATGGTCCTGCTTGCTGATCAGCTCATGTACATAAGGGCCGACGACCTTGCTGCGGAACCAACGGAGTATGTCTTCCGGCTCATGGCAGTTGCTGAGCTGCTCGTATAGGTTCACTCCTTCAAAGAGCTGCATCGGGTTCGTCCCGGAATGCAGCATCGCATGAAGCAAACTTCCCAGCAGCTGCATCATCCCTTGCTGCACGACGAGCTTCGCCGTACCATCCAGCGTGAGTTCCTTCAGAAAGCGCCCGATAAGCTGGGCCGCCTCTTCCTCCGAGCCCATGCGGACGGCTTGGATAATCTCCTTCTCCAGCGTGAAGGGATATCGGAATTCCATGGCCGAATTGCGTTTATCGATCCTATCGGAATCGATGATCTGACTTTCGCTGCCCAGGTCGGCATAGCTGAGCGCCTGGCGCGCTTCCTCGAACTGCAGCGAGCTGTGTCTCACATGGAAGGCAGGCTTGCTGATCGCAATGGTCATGCGCATCTTGAGCACCCGGCCAACGGAATGAATCCAGTCCTCACCCAAGCGGTTCAGGATAGCCTGCAGTTCTTTGATCGGCATTTCCTCAGGAAAGGCTATCAGCAGTCCCAGTGTCAGATCATGAAAATTCAGAAGCTGAAACGACAGCGACTCCGATCGCTCGGCAACAATGTTCGCTGCCGCGAAGGTCACGAGACTTTCATCGCCTTGCTTAAATCGTCCTACTTGGCTGGAAAATCCCCCAAGCTCAATCATGACGGCAACAAACTGCTTGCCTTCCGTTTCCCAGCCGTAATGCAGCAAACGTTCCCTGATATCCTTCTCCGTCATTGAGAACAGATGCCCCTGTACCAGCTGAAGCATGAAGCCTTCGCGCATTTGCGGCAGTTGTGTCTCCAGTCGGCTCTGCAGCGTAACCCGCTCATTCGTCAGATCCAGCCACTGCCGCTCGATCAGCTCGAATTCATCCCGATGGCCCTCTTCCTTCGGCAGCAGTCGGACCAGCTTTCCTATCGGCGTGTATAACCGGTAGGAAGCGCCCAATGAGAGAAGCAGCGCCAGGATGAAGCCGGCACCGCTGATGATCAGGATCAGCTTGGAGACGAAGAGCATCGGGGCGGTAACCGCCGATAGCGGGGCAGCGGATACGTAGGTCCACTCTTCGCCGATGCGCGAGAACTGACCGATCGAAACGGAATACGTCGCTCCGCTATAATCAAAGAGAAACGAATCGGCCTTATGCCGGCCGTCGGTGATAACCTCTCTTAAAGCAAGCTCAAGTCCGCCGCGTTGCTCCCCGTCTTGGGCTATGAAGCGTTCTCCCCCTGCCGATAAAAGGAAGGTGGCCCCGTCACTATACGGTGTCAAGGTCTGTAGAAGCTTGTTTAGCTTCTTCTTATCGACCGAGGCGATGAGATACCCGAGCGGCTCTGTGCTCCCGCCAGGCACTTTGTTCACCAGCGCAAGGGCAGAAGGACTCCAAGTCCTGCCGTCAAACCGCTCATACGTTTCCGTCCAGTAGGTGAACTTGGAATGCTGCAGCAGAGCATCGAACCGCTCATTTATCTTAGGGTCGCTTATATCCAAATATACCTCTTTATTAAAGACAAGCTGCACCGGATGCTTCAAAACCAATTCCACATTGGAGATTAACGGATGCGCGCCCTCCATAATGAACAGCGTCCGGTAAATATCATGCACCTGATTGTAGTTAAATACAAAGTCAAGCTGCTTGAGCTTGCTATCGAACTGGGTGTCGAACGCCCACTGCGTAAACAGCATTTCCATGTAGGACAACTGCTCGTCTATATTTTCCGCCCGCTGCTGTACCTGCTGCCCGTGAATCTTCTGAAGCTCGCTCTCGATCTGATTCGTTGTGGCCCAATAGATAACAATGCCCGTGACCATCCCCGGGATACAGGTGACCATTAGAAACAAGGCCAGGCTCCTCCAGAAAAACCGTTTGGACCGCCTGCTTTCCATCCCCATTCTCAGCCAGTTTCTTAGGGTCTGCAGCATAGATTGCCCTCCGTTCAATTGCTGTTATGCCCTTCCCTAGGAGGCAAGGCTCAGCTTCATGATGAAGACTAATCTGCCTGTTGTCAATATCCATATCGCTCCCTAGCCTTCCAGTCAAACCCACATAGGCCGGAGACGGATCTTGTTGGAATCCATCCCCGGCCACTACTTACTTGCTGATTCGTGAATCCAACCGCACGGATTATTGACCGATCCGTTTCTTGTAAGCCTCTGTAAGTTCTTGACTGATCTTCTGCAGGTCGGCATCCGTTTTCAGCTTGGCGACGAGGTCATCCCATGCTGTAATCGGTTCGCGACCCAAGATGATCTTCGTCTTCAGATCGGCGATTTTCTTCTCCAGGTCCGGTCCTGCCTTCTGCAGTGTCGGGGAATAAAGGCCGACGGTGATGTCCGCCACGCTAGTCTTGGCGCGTTCGTCTTGAATCTTCGCATACAGCTCGTTGACCTCTTTCGGGAAGGCTGGCTTGGTCGAGCTCGCGTAAGGGTCGGCAACATAAAGAATTTGGTTCAGGTCAGCTACGCTGTCCGCCAGCATCTTCTCGGTATTGAGGACCTTCTGGCCATCCTTCACGGTGTGATGCACGCCCTCCAGACCATAGGTGTTATAGGCGAAAATTTCCGGCTTCATCCAAGTGTCGAGCACCTTCAGAATGCGCTTCATCTTCTCTTCCGGCACCTTCTTCGAAATCGCCAGCGCCCCTGCGAAACCGGGACCCTTCGGATTATAACCGTTAATATTCGTTACAGGATAAAAATCGCTTTCCTTGAAGTTCGGATCGATGCTCTTCAGCTTATCGAAGTGCTCCTTCATCGTCCCGGCCTTTTCAATGATGATACCCGCTTTGCCGCCATCGAACATATCACGAATTTGCGTGCCTTTCAGCGATGCGAAATCCGCTGGTATCAGCTTCTCCTGGTTGGCCTTTACCGCGAATTCCAGCGCCTTGCGCGACTCAGGCAGCAGCGCGGTATGCGTCATTTGGTTATTTTCCCATTTATACTTACCGTTCACCCCGGTGAAGATGCTGTCGATATGGCCCAGCACGCCATAGGGGCTTGCCGTATTGCCCGCGTCCGTATTGGCGGCGAAGCCGATGGTATCCGCCTTGCCGTTGCCATCCGGATCCTTCTCTGTAAAGGCTTTCATAACCTGATACAGCTCATCTGTGGTTGTCGGTACCTTCAGCCCTACTTTGTCCAGCCAGTCCTTGCGGAGAATGAAGAACGAATCCGCTTCGGAAGGACGCGGTCTTGGAATTACGTAGTTCTTGCCATCCTGCATCTTGGTGAGATCCCATGCCGTTTTCGAAATACCGTTCGCCAGATTGGGGTAATCCTTGATGTAAGGACCGACTTCCCAGAATGCGCCTTGAGCCGCCAAGTTGCGAAATACCGACACGAACGGGTCGCCGATGTAAGTCAGATCCGGAAGGTCCCCGGAGGCGAGCGTCACATTCAGCTTGTCATTATAGTTATTTGAGGATACCCACTGAATCTTCAGCTTGCTGTTCGTTGCCTTCTCGATCGCTTGCTTGACGGCGTTATCCTCAGCCATCGGCTGCTGCTGCAGGAAGTGCACCATGACACTGATCTCTACAGGCGCCTCTTCCTTATCGGCTGCGGCTTTCTCCCCACTTGCCGCCGGTGGCGTGCTGCTTTGACCGCAAGCGGCAAGCAGCGTCGATAAAGCGAGAAACAAGCTAAGTGTTGTTTTGGCGTTCTTCATGTGTAGACCCTCTCCTTTAGTTTAATGAAATTATCTATCATTATCCCTTGACCGAGCCAACCATGGCACCCTTGGCAAAATGCTTTTGCAGGAACGGGTACACCAGAAGGATCGGCACGGTAGCGATAATTACGGCAGCCATTTTGAGCGTCTCCGTCGGCGGAGCCTTCACGAAGACCTCCGACGTCAGCTCGCTGTTGGACGAAGAGATGAGCAGGTTCTGCAGCAGCACCTGAATCGGCCACTTCGACGGATCGTTTAAGTACAGCAGCGCGTTAAAGAATTGGTTCCAGTAGCCCACGGCATAGAACAAACCGAATGCAGCCA
Organism: Paenibacillus puerhi; assembly: GCF_009846885.1. Lineage (GTDB taxonomy): Bacteria > Bacillota > Bacilli > Paenibacillales > NBRC-103111 > Paenibacillus_G > Paenibacillus_G puerhi. The sequence continues at coordinate 99,252 of NZ_WUWM01000016.1, read as the reverse complement.
AGGACGGCAGGGACAACGGTAAAATAATTCGGATGAAAATCGAGATATCATGGCACCCGTCCATGGCAGCGGATTCTTCAAGCTCCACCGGAATACTGTCGAAGAAGCCCTTCATGAGAATGACGTTCCAGCCGCTGGCAAGCGCCGGCAGGATCAAGGACCAGATGCTGTTGATCAGATGCAGGTCCCGCACCAGCAAATAATGAGGGATGATGCCCGGGCTGAACAAGATAGTAAAGAGAATGAGCATCAGAATCGTCTGGCGCCCACGCAAGCGCTTTCTTGATAAGGAATAGGCCAGCGAGGCGGTGACGATCAAGCTGCAAATCGTACCTACGACGGCTAGAAACGTACTGTTGTACAAGGCGCCGACGAATGATTTGGTCGAGAGCAGGTACTTATAGGAATCGAGGGACCATTTCTCCGGCCAAAGAATGAAGGGTCTGGTGATATACTCCACCGGATCGACGAACGATACGATGAACACATAGTACACCGGGAAGAACGTCACGATAGCCACGAGGGCGAGTATTACGATATTGAAAGCGTTGAATATGCGGTCTCCTAAGGAACTGATCATCTTAGTACACGCCCCCCTCGCCCATTTTTTTCGCCAGCTTGTTGGCGCCTACGACCAGCAGAAGTCCTACGAGCGACTTAAATAAGCCTGCTGCTGTACTGAAGCTGAACTGACCTTGCTGAATGCCTATCCGGTATACATAAGTATCGAACACCTCGGCTACTTCGGATACCGCTCCATTATACATCAGGAACACTTGCTCGAAGCCGACATCCATCATATGGCCGAGCCTCAGAATGAGCAAAATGACGATGACGTTACGTATGGCCGGCAAGGTCACGTGCCACATTTGGCGAATGCGGCCTGCGCCGTCCATTCTAGCCGCTTCATACAGCTGCGGATCTACTCCCGCAATCGCCGCGAGGAAAATGATCGTCCCCCAGCCTGCTTCCTTCCAGATCGTTTGCACGGTCAGCATGAACCAGAAGCCGCTCGGATTCGTCAGGAAGTCCATCCTCTCGAAGCCGCCTTCCTCTAGAAGGTGATTGACCAAGCCTTCGCCCTTGGCGAAGAGCAGGAAGGTTAATCCGGCGATGATGACCCAGGATAAGAAATGCGGCATATATACGATGGATTGGACGATCCTTTTGTATGCCTCCGACCGCACCTCGTTCAGCAGAAGAGACAGCAGGATCGGCAGCGGGAAAAACAAGATCAAGCTCATCAGGTTGATCGCCATCGTATTGCGAAACAGAATGAGGAAGTCGGGATTCGAAAAAAATGCGCTAAAGTGCTCAAAACCTACCCACTCGCTTTGGAACACGCCCATATAAGGGGAATAGTTTTGGAAGGCAATGACAACCCCCCACATCGGCACGTACTTGAAAATCAGGAAGAACACTAATCCCGGCAGGGCGAGCAGATATAAATATCGATCCCGCTTGAGATCAAACCAGAGCTGCGACTTGTTCTTCGTTTTGTTGAGCGGCATCGCTCCGGATGATGATTTGGCTTCCGCCATACGGCGCATCCCCTTTCTCTTATGCAGTGGCTCGTGTCATGTTCGCGCTTGGCAGGCTGCGCTTACGTCCCGTCACCTTGCTAGTCTTCCATGTATCCAACGTAAAACATCTGGATTGTGCATACAAGTATACTTTCTTGCATCAGCCATTCCTCCATATAACTCAAGCTCAACTACACTATTTTGCACGGATTAACTTTTTTTGTTCGAGTTCGGGTCCTTATGTGGAGCACCTGCTGCGCTCATGTCAGCCTGCGTTAAAACTAAAAAACCTTCTACCCTTGTTGCGGTAGAAGGCTCATAACATAGAACAGCTTCATTACATTTCTCGGTATTTCTGCGGCGTGCAGGCGTAATATTTCTTGGACACGCGGATAAAATAGGACGTATTCTGGTAGCCGACTTCTTCGGCAATAGAGGCAATCTTGAGGGGGCTCCGCCTCAACAGCTCCGCTGCATGCTCCATTTTGCGCCGGTAAATGTAGCTGCTTACGCCTTCACCGGTAGAATCCTTGTAGACCGAAGACGAGTAAGCCGGGTGGAGGTACACATGATCGGCCAGCACCTGCAGCGAGACGTCCTCGCTTAGATGCGTCTCCACATACTGCTGGATCTTCTCCACGATCCGGCTGCGCTCATCGGTCTCGTCTACCTCGAGAGCCTGCCGGATTAGTTGTCAAAGTGGCCTGAGTCTGATAGTTGGAGTACGTATAGACGCCTAATATGGGATCAAACAGACAGATGATCAGCATCATGATGCGGCGAAAGACGGTTCTCTGCTTCATAGCCCCTCCCACGGGGGAAACTTTATTTGATTTATTATACGGGATTCTGTCCCATCCAGGATAGGCTAAATGCTTTAGATGATCGTCTTATTTAAATGTGTTTTCTGAGGAATAGCTTCATTAACTTGACATAATAAATAATCAGCGCCACAAGATATGGAATCCTCAAGGAGAGCGTGTTTTTATGGATAAAGCGACTAGCGACAATACGTACATGAATGAATTTGTAAGCAAGCCTCTGGAGGGAATCTGGAAGATAAAGCTTATTACTAATCCCCAAACGGAAGGAAGATTTCAATATTTGTTTCGCAGCACCCCTGCTTCCTGGTTGAACGGGAACAGGGAGGATTGGTTATAATGAAACAAGGACGCCCAACCTGAGGCGTCCTTGTCTTGTCTTTATGAGGCTGCGGGGAAATGCGCATGGAAAGTCGTCCATTCATTTCGGACACTCTTGGCGAACAGCTTCCCCTTGTGCTGCTCGACGATGGCCTTGGCGATCGACAGGCCTAGACCGTAACCGCCAAGGGCACGCGTTCTGGACGGATCCGTCCGGTAAAATCGATCAAAGATTCTGTCCAGATGCTCGGGCGCAATGCCTTCCCCCGTATTCCCTACGGAGAGCATCACATCGTGATGCTGCTTTTTCAGGATGACGCGAATCGCCCCTTCCGGATTCGTATATTTGATCGCATTGTCCAAAAGAATCATAACGACTTGCTTGAACTGCTCGGCATTGCCCCTGACGAACACATTCGGTTCAATGTCATACTCCAGCGAAATCCGCTTCTCGAATATAACGGCTTCCATGGTAAGAATGACGTTCTCTGCGGCTTCGCTTGCCGAGAATAATGCCGTAATGGCGGCCGCTTCCGCCGCATCCTCCATACGGGTCAAATACAGCAGGTCTCCGGTAAGCTTCGACATTCGCTCCGTCTCCGACTTCATATAATGCAGCCATTTGATCTGGCTTGCGATCGTCTCCTCCTTATTCGCCAGCAGAACGTCGGCATTCGTCTGTATAATCGCGAGCGGCGTTTTTAATTCATGGGACGCGTCCGCGATAAATTGCTTCTGTTTATCAAAAGCGTCCTGTACCGGCGCAATCGACCGATTCGCAAAAAATCGGCTGATGAAGAAGATGACGACCAGCATCATCGCGCCTACGATCAAGAACGTATAGATCAGTGTCGTCAAAATGTTTTGGCGCTCCGTCACATCCAGGAACACAATGCGGTTTCCGTTACCCGTCTTCCGCACGGTAAAAGCCCAATCCGCTCCATCGATACGCGTCTCTCCGATATTATTCTTCTCGAGAGCGGCGGAACGAACCGCTTGCTCATAGAAGGCATCGTCCATGTCGAATCGGGAGTCGATGCTTACTACGTTCCAAGCCTCATCGACGACGACCGCTAATGATACGGACCGATCAAACCGCGGCTCAAACTCCTCGTCCGCTCGCGGATTTTTCTTGACCTCTCCAAACTCTCCGTCCGGAAACGGCTTGGGCTGATTGCGCGGTCCATTCGGTTTACCGTAAAATTCGTCGATTCGGTGCAATTCCATCTCGATATCGGCTTGTACATTCCGATGCATAATCGTAAAGATCGCCGTAAAAGCAAGTAGCATCATCACCGATATAATGATCAGGTTCAGAAGCAAGAACCGGTTGCGAAGCTTCCTGAACATCAGGACGTCACCTCCAGCACGTATCCTACGCCTCTGATCGTATTAATCTTAACGGAGGATTGCAGGAATGCGAGCTTCTTTCGAAGGAAGGATATATAGACCTCCACATTATTGCTTTCGGCCTCGGAATCAAAGCCCCAAAGCTTCTCAATCATTTGGTCCTTGGAGGTTACCGCGCTTTTGCGAGTCATCAGCAGTTCCATAAGCTCGCTTTCCTTCAAGATCAGCTTAATTTCCTTGCCGTTCCCTGACAGCTTCAGATTAGCCATATTCAATTCAATATCTCCGTACTTTAACGCATCCTCCTGCAAAACCTCATTTCTTCGTCTTAAAGCAGCCCGAATCCGCGCTAGCAGCTCTTCCGTTGAGAAGGGCTTAGGGATGTAGTCATCCGCTCCATAGTCGAGGCCGGCTACCTTGTCGGTTATTTCGCCTTTGGCCGTCAGCATGATGACCGGAGTCATCACGCCTTCCGTCCGAAGCGATCTCAATACCGACATGCCGTCCATTCCCGGCAACATGACATCAAGCAAAATCAGGTCGTATATACCGCTGAGCGCGTTATCCAAGCCGGGCGTTCCATCATGAACCGCATCCACGGAATAGTGATGCTTTTTTAATATTTGGACCAAGGCTTCCGCCAAATGCGTTTCATCTTCTACGATTAATATTCTCATGGTTTAAGGTAGCCCTCTTTCCTATTCTTTCATTAGGTTATACGGAATGCGTTAATCATAGCAAGCCAACCTTTAGCCAAGCTTAAGAATCCTTCGCTCTACAAACATGTAAAGCTTTCGTAAACATTTAAGCTTCGTTAAAGGTTCACTCGGTAAGATAGCCACAGTGAACGAAGCGCATACGAAACACGACGAGGGGGGAAGCAGAGATGGCGATTGAGGTGTTTAATCGATACGAGAACAAATACTTGCTTGACGATGAAGCCTATCACCGATTTTATGAACGGCTGCTTGACTATATGGAGCTGGACGACTACAACAAGCAGCATCCGTTCTATTCCATAAGCAATATTTATTTCGATACGGCGAATCATGCGCTGATTCGTAAAAGCATCGCCAAGCCGAAGTACAAGGAAAAGCTGCGTCTGCGGGCCTACGGCGTGCCGCAGCCGGGTGCGAAGGGATACTTGGAGCTTAAGAAAAAAGTGTTCGGCTTGGTGAACAAACGGAGAACCGCGCTGCAGCTCGATGAAGCGTACGAGTTCGTGCGAACCGGCGTCAAGCCGGACGAACAGGACTATATGAACAAACAGGTGCTGAATGAAATTCAATATTTTCTGACCCGCTACGAGCTGGAGCCCAAAGTTTATCTCGCTTACGACCGGAGAGCGCTGTTCGATAAGAACGGACGCGACCTCCGCATCACGTTCGATACGAATATTCGCTCGCGGCGCTTCGATCTGAGGCTGGAAAGCGGAGATTATGGCGAGCCTTTACTGGAGTCCGGGCGATGGCTAATGGAAGTGAAGGCGGAAAAAACGATTCCGATCTGGCTGTCCCGGATGCTTTCGGAGCATCAAATGTTTCGTACCAGCTTCTCCAAATACGGCAATGAATATAAGAAATATATAGCTAATTCAAAGATGCTCAAGGAGGACTTCATTTATGCCTGACTTTATCGACTTACTATTTACTTCAACCGCTGACACGGGGACGGCCCAGTTAACCCTGTCTCATTCTTTGCTAACGATTGCAACCTCCATTTTGCTTGGCGCATTGATCAGCTTTACCTATATGAAAACGAGCAGCCGCCATGCCTACTCGCAAAATTTCGCCTTAACGATGATGCTCTTGCCTGCCATCGTCGCCATAATTATTCTGCTCATCGGCAGCAATATCGCAAGAGCCTTCAGCCTTGCGGGGGCCTTCTCGATCATCCGCTTCCGCAGCGCGCCCGGGGACCCGAAGGATATCGCCTACGTCCTGTTCACGATGGCTGCGGGCTTAGCGGTCGGCGTCGGCAGCTTCGGCTACGCCATGCTGTTCACCATCTTGCTATGCGTGCTCATGTTTGTCCTGAACCATTTCAAATTCGGCCAAAAAAAATCGACGGAACGTTTGCTTAAAGTAACGATTCCGGAAGACTTGAGCTATGAAGAAGCTTTCGCCGAAGTGTTTAAGACTTTCGATGTCACTTATGAGCTGAGGAAGGTTCGTACGACCGAGCTAGGCAGTTTGTATGAGTTGGTGTACGCCGTCACGATGGACAATCAGATCGATCAGAAGTCGTTTCTCGACGCGGTCCGATGCCGGAACGGGAACTTGGACATTACGTTAACGATGGCCCCGACAGCGTCAGATTATTAATTGAAACTACTAACGAGAGGATAAATCAATATGAAAACACAAAACGGACTGAAAACTATTTGGATCGTCATGATGAGTATGGCTCTTCTATCAGCCTGCAGCACGAGCGATGTGGAAAACGCTGCGAGCAGCCCCTCGGTCAACGAAATTGTAAAGGCTTCGACCAGTTCGGCTGCGACCACCTCCGAGCTCCCCGCTAAAGCAGAATATAAGGAGGAGGATACGTCCGCTGACTGGAGAGGAGAGAATCTTACGCCTATGGATCTGGACAGTCATAACGGGCCTTTGACTCTAACAGCGGCTGGAACGTATGTGCTAAGCGGCAGCCTGCGCGACGGAGGCGTAATCGTCGAGGTGACGAAGAAGGATAAAGTCCGTCTCGTATTAAACGGTGCGGACATTCATAATTCGACCGGGCCGGCGATTGACATTAAAGAAGGTGACAAAGTAATTATTACGCTTGCGGAGGGCACACATAATGTCGTCTCCGATGGCACGGCTTATGCGGATACAACAGACGAAGCGCCGACCGCGGCCGTATACAGCAAAGCGGATCTCATTATTAACGGCACAGGCGCTCTCACGGTAGAAGGGCAATATAAGGATGGCATTGCGAGCAAAGACGACTTGAAAATCGTTAGCGGGACCCTTGACATTCATGCGGTCGACGATGCTCTGGTTGGACGGGATTTACTCGCTGTGAAGGACGGAGCAATCTCTCTTGAAGCAGGCGGAGACGGCTTGAAATCGACGAATGCCTCGGCGGAAGGTAAAGGAAACATCGCGATCGAAGGCGGAGCGTTTACAATTCATGCGGGAAGCGATGGACTGCAATCGGCCGTATCGATCCGGGTGGACGGCGGAACCTTCGATATCGTTGCAGGCGGAGGCAGCGTTAACGCAGCAGCAAAGACCGATAATGAACCATGGGGACGCGGACCGAGGGGAGCTGCGCAACAACGGACCCCTGCGACTGAAGCGGCCGCGGCTTCGACCGCTAGCACCGATACCCCAAGTACGAAGGGGCTGAAAGCTGCAGCTGTCATCGCAGTCAACGGCGGCGACTTCCGCATCAACTCGGCCGATGACGCAGTGCATAGCAATGGCTCTATTGTCATCAGCGGCGGGAAAATGAATATCGAAACGGGAGATGACGGTATTCACGCCGACGCTTCGTTAACGATTAACGGTGGTACGCTTGACATTGCCAAAAGCTATGAAGGCATTGAAAGCTCGCTCATCTCGATCGCAGGCGGAGAAATCAACATTGTCTCAACGGACGACGGCGTTAATGTCGCCGGAGGCAACGATGGAAACACCAACGCCCCCGGTCTCAAACCAGATCAGTTCGCAGCTGCCGGCGACAACAAGCTGATCATCAGCGGCGGCGCCCTTACGGTAAATGCCGATGGAGACGGCTTGGACGCGAACGGATCCATCGAAATGAGCGGCGGCACCGTCCTCGTGTATGGGCCGACCGGCAACGGCAACGGCGCGCTGGACTACGACAACACCTTCCTGCTAAGCGGTGGCACATTGGCTGTGGCCGGCAGCTCTGGAATGGCCATGGCGCCATCCAAGGAATCCGCTCAAGCTACCGTTGCCATGAGCTTCAGCCAGACGCAATCCGCCGGAACACCTGTTTCGCTGATATCCTCTGACGGCAAAGCGATCATGACGATCACATCGGTAAAGGACTATCAAATGGTGCTCTTCAGCTCGTCTGAAGTGAAAGCCGGCAGCTCGTACAGCCTTACTTCCGGCAACTCCCAGCTTGTCCAATTCGAAACGACCGGCTCCGTCACCTGGGTTAACGAATCAGGCGTAACCGATGCCCCTGCCGGCTTCGGCGGTATGGGCGGCGGGATGAGACCCGGCGGCGGCGGCGCGGGCTTTGGCGGCGGTGGTGCAAGACCCGAAGGAGGACAAATGCCGAAGCGGTGAATTCACCGGAGTGAGGTTGGTTCTGAGTAGATTCATTTAGAGGTATCCCTGTCCGGTTCGCCGCGGCAACGAAGAGAGCCACCTCGATCTGAGGCGGCTCTCCCGTCCTTGTGATAGTGTGCTATGGTGTCACACTTCGTATTAGGAGCTCAGCCAGTTTTACTGGTTGACCACTTTTAATTTTGTGGTGTAATTCTCGGTAACCGGGGCAGAGTTGAACTAAAGAATCGTATTCATGGTAGCAGGCAGTCACTCTCAGTCCCCCTTCTGGGCCGGAAACATGCCAAAGCTGTTGACACCCTAAATATACATTGGTTGTCCTTTTTTTATTTTGTATGTCACATCTAGCTTATGCAAGGCAACATGTGTAGTTGTAAGGGAGCCGGCTACTCTTAACAATAAAAATTTTTTACGATACATTGTTTCTCCCATTTTGCTCACACTCGACCAAACGTATTTCACCCGAAAGATGACGCCCCATGCTGGGCGTACAATACAAAAAAGCTGCCCCGCAATCGGGACAGCCAACAGATTAAGGTTTGACAGGAAGCGTGATTTCCAGCTTCGGATCATACTTCGGATCATTGTTTTCGTAGACGGCTGTTACGAACGTTAGATTCGATTTAGGATCGATGGCAGGATAGTCCGCAACGTACGTGTTGGTTTTCCTATCAATCAGTCTTCTTTGCCCATACAATTTCTGTCCAGACCCGTCTTCCATATATAAATCCAAATTATAGGGGTGAGGACCTTCCGTTTGCAAACGAACCTCAGTTTTATCGCTACCATAGCGGATATCCGTAACTTTCACCAATCCCGACGTACTTCTTTTCAGTACAATGGGCTTCTCCGCTGTCGGTTTATACTCGACTGCCGCCTTATGAAACACTGGTAATTTAAACTCCGACTCTTCTCGGGTAAATCCAATCTTGATCGATTCGGGTAACGTCTGGAATGGGCTAAATGAATCAATAGATTCTACGGAATATCCGGTTCCTGTAGGTGTGAACTTGACTATGCCTCCTACCGGCAGGTACTCCGTTCCTTTCCCATCTTCTATTCTCATATGATTCTGATAAAAACCGCTATTCAAATGCTTCGGAAAGCTAACCTCATACCTGACCGCGGTCATGTTCGGGGTCATCGCTATCTCCTTGAGCGTGTATGTGAATTCGCCCGACTTCTTTATGATCATCGGCTTAAGTACCTTGGTTTCTTTGTAAACGGATTTCTTGACAGGAATCCTTAGTTCCCACGGCTCCGGCGTACGGTTCGGCGAAGTTTGGTGCAGAGAACGGTAATCCTGGAATCTCATCTCGAATTCATCGGGAAACCGGCCGGCATTGGCCCAGGTTACGCTATGCATCGTGGTTTGTTTGTCAATCGGCTCGGACGAGTGGCGAATAGTGCTTCCGATCTCTTTGCCGTCAAGCATAATCAACGGATTTGTCGAAGCAGGCTCTTGACCATGATGCTCCACATAACCAACAGACAATCGCGCATCATCGAACAATATTTCCTTCACGGTAATCTTAACGCCGTTTTTAGTAACGCTTTGATTGATCTGGGACACCGTCTCGTTTTTGACGGCTTGTTTCAGCTCGCAGTCCATGGAATGATGAAAGGGAGACATCTTCCCATTCTCTCCAAGAAGATCCTGCTCGCGTTCGAATAAACACTGAAACGGAGACACCGAGGCGGAAGCTTCTGCTGCTACCGCTGTAGGCGTAACGGAAAAGACCCCAAATGAGGTAAAAGCGATCAGGGCAGCCGCAGAAATTGTGACCAAACGGCCTACTTTAATTTTCGTTGCATGGAAGACAGGTATCATTTACAACAATCCTTTCCTGACGGGTTTGTTTGCTGGCCATTCTTTCATTCTCTTCGCCTTAAGCGGAATGTTGATCGTCTGCATATCGTTTATACATATCTGCATTCGGCTGTTTCATAGAGGATACGATCGTTATGATTTCTTGATCCGTTACGCTGCCCGTTACTTGAATTTGATACTGTACGCCTTGATCTTCCCAAATATAGTACCGCTTTTCACTTTGACCCGAGACAGCCTCAGTCACCTTCATCGCATACTGATCCTTCATCTGCAGTAGCGTTGCGTTTACCGACCATTCGCCGCTTTTATCCGCTGATTGTTCAATATGTTTGTATACCGTTTTCAAGTCGTCGCCGCCAACAATGGCGAAAAACTCCAAATTTCCGGCAACCGACTCTCCTTTGCGCTGAACGAAGCGTATTGCCGCTTCGGTACGATTGCTTCCATGAACTTCTTTCGTATTAACATTGACCTGTTCCATGCGGTACCCTGCAGGCGTGGCATCCGGAACTTTAAATGTAAAGCCGGCGTCTTGAACTGCTTTCTCCAAACGGTTTGCTGCCGGGGCGGGAGGAGGAGCGGCTTGCTCTTCTTTGGCGGCTTCCGCTGCACTTTCGGCATGCAGTTCGACTGCACGCATCCGTTGCTCCGAATTGTCGGCCAAGTTTGGCGAAGGAACGGCATTTCCTTCCTTAGCGGCTTCTGCCGCGCCTTCGGCATACGGTCTGGCTTCGGTCAGGTTCCTTTCCTCATGAGCCTTAACCTCTTCACGACGGGGTTCCGTAGACATAGTTTCAGGAATCTTCCATCCCATAGCGCCTGCAGCCCGCACCGCATTATCCCGGTTATCGGTCAAATTCGGCGATGGAGCGCCTTCGACATATTTCTTCGGAGTAGCCGGCTCTGCCGCATTCGTTAGCGACATGACACTCATGACGGCGACGCATAATACGGCAATGGTTGAAAACTTATACGTTCCTTTCTTGAACGATTTGATCATCGTAATTCTCCTTATCGCCAGATTCCGATTGTTCGATCCATTGAAATATAGCAGGTCCGGCTGATGGCGCTTGGCGGAATAGAGCTTCAAAAACTCAACAATCGTCATTCCATACGGTATGGCTTCCGCTTCTCCAAGAACTTCCAAGGCATAGGCATCGCAGGCCAGCTCTCTGTCTGCTTTCATTTTCGCGATGCATATCCAGATGAAAGGATTCATCCAGTGAATCGCCAGAACGAAGCTGCCGATCGTATTCCAGGCGATATCTTTTCTTTTGTAATGAGCCAATTCATGAGAGAAAAGATGGTAAAGCTGGGCATCATTCAGTTGGTTCCTCAGCGCCTCTGGAATGTAAATCCACGGAGCAACGATTCCAGATATATAGGGGCTTTTCATTTCGTGCCCCGAATACAGCGGAATGGGCTGCTTAATGCCGAATTTTTTCCTGCAATCGTTCATAACGGATAGGATACGAGGATCTGTTACCATCTGGAACGCCTTGCGGTTGCTTCTTAGCTTCCACATATAAAATAACAAGTAAAGAAGGATGGCAACCGCTCCTGCAAGCCATATGGCCGAAATGATTTGTAAAGCCAGCGGGTATTTATTTGCGGAAGACGGTGCCGCGGTTTCCGTTTCTTGAAGCGGTAGGGCTATCGGAAACGGAGCATGGTTCTGCAGCGGCAAGTTGTTCTCCTTCTGAACAGGAAGCTGTTTCTCCGGGTGTTGTTGAGATATCCTTGCGGGCGGTTCACTTACTTCCAAATGTTGAGTTTCCGCAGCCGCCTTTTCTGTGCCTGACGCCAATGGCAAAGCGTTAAACAAACTTACAGGACTGCTCGGGAAATCGGGCAGAAGCAGCCGGATCAGCACAATCAGCCACAGCGCATGCCGCATTCGCGGGCTCATATGCCGATGGAATAACGCTTGAATCGCCATAACCAGCAGCCCGACGGCGCTTGCCGCCAATGTCGCGTAACAAAACCATAAAAAAATGCCGCTCACCATATGCATGCGCGATTACCTCTCTATCTGATGTTCTTCATCAGATCCTCGTTCCTTGGTCTTTCGCTCCTTTTTCTCCGTCAAAAGCCTTTGAAGATTGTCAAGCTCCTGCTGCGACAAATCGGTTTCCGCTAAAAAATTCGTAACCATGATGTCGGCCGCTCCGTTAAACACCCTTTTGAGAAACGATTGACTTTCAGCCCGAACGCATTCTTTCTCAGACACTAACGGAAAATACAAGTAGCTCCTTCCCGATTTCTCAAAATCGATCGCCTTTTTTTTCATTAGCCTGTTAATGAACGTCCGTACCGTCTGATCGCTCCATTCGATTCCGCCTGGCAGTTGGAGTACGATTTGCTCCGCGGTCAACGGATTTTGCTTCCATATAACCTTCATAATTTCCCATTCGGCTTCCGATATTTTGGGAACGTTGCTCATGCTTCTCTCCCTCCTTTCCAAATAAACTATTACAACTGTAATATAACCCCCGCGAAGTTAATATTACATCCGTAATAGTTGTTTGTCAATATATTCCTCTATAAAAAACAGGAAGATAAGCAATACAAAAAAGACATAAGCGCCCTACCTACTTGGTATGGGCTATTCTTATGTCTATTTGAGAGAGCCTTTGCGTTGCAAATAACTGAACTATTAGGACTTTAACGGTCTCGCCGACCAGCCGCATGTGGTAACCTTCCGCGTCTGCCGCAGGGGTACGATCCGTATTTCCGATGCGTTGTTCTTTGATTAATCCCTGCCACCCATTATTCAAAGCACATAAGTAAACTGGTAACTCCCGCTTCCGAGATGCACCGTTACCCCCACATCGGTTTGCCGATACGAAACAATCCCCGATGCTTCATTTAAAGATACGCCGGATTCCTTTACACTTTGATGGTTTGCGCCTTGAAGCACTACGGTCCCTGTTGTATTGGGCGGTATGCTGGCGTTAATGACTAACTGCCGCCCGTTTTTGCTCCAACCCGACACGATGGTCCCATAACGCGATTCATAATTCGCCGACGCATGGGACAGCCCGCAATCCATATCCGGCTGGATGTTGATTTTCTTATATCCCGCTTGCCCCTTCTGAAGACCCGCAACTTCCCGGTACAGCCAATCGCCGACGCAGCCGAACGCATAATGGTTAAAGGACGCCGTAGAAACGGTGCCGTCCGGTTTAATGGCATCCCAAGCTTCCCACATGGTCGTTGCGCCCCGCTCCACTGCATACAGCCATGAAGGGCATTCCGTTTGGAATAAAAGCTTGTATGCCAGCTCCCGTTTGCCGTATTTGCAGAGTACATCCAGCAGGAACGGTACGGAGACGAACCCCGTATCGAGCCTGCAGCCATTTTCTTCGATGAGACGGGCCAATTGCTCCGCCACTTTGCCACGAGCCTCTTCCGGAATAAGATCGAACTGCAGGGCGAGCACATAAGCGCCTTGGAAATGAGCCGACAATGTCCCGTCATGATGCAAATATTGTTCCGAGAATGCTTTCCGAATATGCCGGTTCAAGTCGGAATAGTAGTTTGCATCCGAGTGCTTGCCGAGTATAGCCGCAATTTGGGAAAGCAGCGCCGTAGAATAAGCGTAGAAGCATGTCGCTACCGGCTCTTTGGTCTTCTGAGCGCTATCCTGGGGGCTAGATGCGCTTGGCATCAGCCAATCGCCGAAATGATATCCGGTGTTCCACAAATATTTCTGCCGTTCCTTTTGGACATCGTCCATCTGCTCATAGTTGTCCGGCATCTCGTTTTCCGCGGTCCGGCGGATGTAATCGATCCATTTAACCATCGGCTCATAAAATTCCTCAAGCATCTTGATATCGCCATACGCCTCGTACAATGCCCAAGGAACGATGATCACGGCATCGCCCCAGCCTGCCGAAGAATCTTTTCCCATCAAGGTGTGGCCGATATGTATAAAGCTTTTATGATAAGGGACGCCATTCGGCACCTCTCCGTTCGGCATCTGCTCGAGTGCAAGGTTGCGGAGCCAGCGCGTTAAAAAGGCGAGCACGTCCATATTGAATGCCGAGGTGGGAGCAAATACTTGGATATCCCCGGTCCAACCGGCGCGCTCCCTTTGCGGACAATCCATCGGGATCGACAGCATATTCGTTTTTTGACTCCACATAATGTTCATCTGCAACCGGTTAATTCGTGTATCGGAGCATTCGAACGAGCCGGTGTATCTCATGTCCGAAGATAGCACAGCTGCCGTAAAGCGTTCGGGCAAAACGACGCCGGGATAACCTGATACCTTCACATAACGGAACCCGTGAAACGTGAACAAAGGCTCGAACGTTTCCGGTTCCCCTCCGCGGAGAATATAGATATCCTTTTGATCTTTATGTCTTCCCTTAATATTGTTCAGAAAATTCCCGTGTTCATCGAGCACTTCCGAATGTTCCAGGACGATTTCGGTGCCCGCCGGCCCTTCCACTCTCATGGAAACTCGCCCCGCTATCACCTGACCGAAATCGATGACCGTTTCGCCTTTAGGAGTCATTATCACCCGAACGGCAGGCAATGTTTCCACAACCCGCACAGGCTCGCCATAATGCGCAACCAGGCCCGACATTTCGCAATGAGCGACATTAACGGGATCCCATGCGGAGTCATCGTAATCCGGAAGTGTCCACCCGTCCTTGACCCGTCTGGCATCCACTTTTTCGCCAATGAATATATCCGAGTAAACAAGATGACCGGTCGAACATTTGACTTGCTGATCAGAGACAATGATCTCCTGCGTTCCGTCTTCGTATTCGAGCTCCAGCTGGAACAACAGCCCTAACTTGTCACCATATTGGCAGCTGTTTCCGGCAAGACCGATTCGCCCCGCATACCAGCCGTCCGCCAAAATAGCGCCGATGGCATTCTCTCCGTTCTTCACCAAATCCGTCACTTCGTAAGTTTGATATTGAAGGTAGCGGTCGTACGATGTAAACTCGGGCGCAAGTTCCTGGTTGCCCGCTTTTTGGCCATTGATCTCAAATACATAGACGCCGTGCGCGGTTGCATACAGCCGTGCCTTGCGTACAGCGGATGAAGCGGTAAATGTTTTGCGCAGATAAGGGCATGGGTGCAAGATGGACGTATCTGTCGGCTTATCGCACTGCAGCGCTTCGCGTAAGCTTAGGATAGGATCCTCCGCCACAGGCTCTTGCTTCGGCTCGATCCACAGTGCCTTCCAATCCTCCCGTCGCAGCAGTCCCATCTCCCAATAAGCGACCGTACTCCAATCCGATTCGGCTCCTGACTGGTCCCATACTTTCACGCGCCAGTAATACCTCCCTCGGGAAGTTAGAGGTTCGCCCTCATACGTGCAAAATACCGACTCATCGGAATGCACCTTGCCCGAATCCCAGCAAAGATCGGAGCCTCGCAACAGGTTTTCTTCGCTGTTCGCCACCATAATACGATAAGCCGCTTGAAGCACTCCGCGCCGCTCCGACTTCAGCTGCCAGCTAAAACGCGGGGCCAATATGTCGATGCCTACCGGGTTTACCATCGATTCGCATAATAGCTGTCGCGTCTCCAAATCCCCAGTTGCCATATGTTCACCCTCCTAAGTAAACTTGGTTTCCGTACGTTCTAACCCCATGATTATCCGAATCGAATGTGACCTTTGGGACAAAGCTTTATCAAAGCTCATCCGCTCATCCTTTAACAGCTCCGCTAGCCATGCCTTGTATAAATTGTTTTTGCAGAACAAGGAACAGCAAGATGAGAGGCAGAGAGCCTATGATGACCGCCGCAAAAATCAGGTTCCATTGATTGACGAATTCTCCCGTGAAGGAATAGATCGAAAGCGGAATCGTCCTGGCTTGTTTGCTTTGCAGGAAAAGCAGCGGAACGAAGAAATCGTTCCATATGGTCAGCGTGTTCATGATTAATAATGTCGAAGTGACCGGCTTCAGCAAAGGAAACAAGATCGACCAAAACGTTCGATAAGGGCCGCAGCCATCGATCAAAGCGGATTCCTCAATCTCTTGCGGGATAGACTTGAAAAATGCCGTATACAAAAAAATGGAGAATGGCAGGCCGAGGGCGATGTAGATAAAAATGGGCCCCGCGTATTTGCCTATCAGGTTCAATTGGCCCAGCAGCTTGTATAACGGAATCATGGTCATTTGAAACGGAATCATCATGCCGGCAAGAAAGTACAGATACGTGACCGTTGCCCATTTCTTTTTTCGGCGGGACAGCGGGTAGGCCGCCGCCGAGCTGAGCAGAATGATCGTAATTACGGAAGTACCGGCTATCGCGATGCTATTCATCAGCGAGGTGCTCATTGCGCCTTTATTCCATGCGGCGGCAAAATTCGACCATTCCAAGGAGGCTGGCATACTCAAAGGACCTTGGGCCAGTTCGGAAGGCGCCTTTATTGCGACGAATACGACGATCAGGATCGGAATCAGCACAACGATCGCCCAAAAGGTCAAAATGAACCGGGTCAAAAGGCTATTTCGATTGTAGAGACCCATATCAGTACTCGACCTCCCTTTTTCTAAGCAAAGAAATTTGCACAATCGATAAGATCAGGATGGTCGTGAACATCACGACGGCAATCGCGCTCGCATACCCCATCCGGTCAAAGCTGAACGCCTGCCGGTAAAGCAGGATGGAGAGATTCTCGGTCGAAGTGCCCGGCCCTCCGTTTGTCATGACAAAGATCGTATCGAATATTTTGATGCCTACAATCATGTTGACAATCATATTCACCGTAAAAGACGGCGCAATAAGCGGAAACGTGATATTTTTGAACATGCTCCATCTTCCTGCACCATCGATATACGCCGCTTCGTAAACTTCGGAAGGGACTGATTGGAGCCCGGCAACATAAATAATCATGGTGAAGCCGACAAAATGCCAGATACTTACAAAGATGATGCTGTAGATGGCAATACTGTTATCGCCAAGCCAGTCCCGGGCGAGATCGTCCAGATGGAGCATGCTCAACAGCGTATTGATTACGCCGTCGGACGGGCTATACATGTAAGCCCAGATGTACCCGATGGCCAGAGCGCTCAGCATAACCGGAATCAAATACCAGACCCGCAATATTCGATGGATTCTACCCGTCCCCTGAAGTCCGAGGGCCAGAGTCAGTCCCAATACATTTTTCCCAACCGTAAGGCAAATGGCAATTAGGAACGTGTTTTTAAGCGCGTTCCACACATCCTGATCGGTCAGCAGCTTGACATAATTGCTTAATCCGACAAATTTAGTTTCCGGATTCAGCCCGTTCCAATCCGTCAAGCTGTAATAAAAGCTGCTAAGGACCGGGATGACCAGAAACACAGTAAAAACAATGAATGCCGGAAGAATAAACGTTCCGTCTACCCAGTATCTTCTCAACGTATTCCCTCCTACAAAAATACCGGACGCAAATCTGCGCCCGGCCCCGCTTTCTCGCCCGCATTACTGCAGAGCTGCCCCATCCTTGAACGCTTTATCCATGGCAGTTAACATTTCTGCAATTTTCTTGCCCGCAAATACGTTTTGGATTTGTTGGAACATAATCGGCTGAACCGTGTTCGGCCATACGGAATCTAGGAAGGCATAACTTCCTACCTTCAACTCCTCCGTAATATCTTTAAGCGCCGGATCAAGTTCGGCAGTTACATCTTTATAAACCGAAAAGGAATTCGTCGCCTTCAGGATCGTTTGTGCGATCTCCTGACTGGCCAGAAACTCGAAATATTTTTTCGCTTCCGCGGGATGTTTCGTCTTTGCATAAATCCCGCCATAGATTGCCGGCATCGACGATACCCATATTTTCTCCCCAGCCTTGACATAAGGGAGCGAGAACATTCCCAGTTCAAGATTGGAATTTGCCGTTCGCAGCGCAGCAATACGGCCATGCAGCGTAACCGTCATTGCGATTTTTTCCGAAGCCATCGTTTGCATCACCAGGTCATTGGAAGTCCCGAGCGGATCTTTGTTGAAATATCCTTTTTCATTAAGCTCCAAGTAATCTTTCATCATTTGTTCCCAGGGGGAGCCTGTAAACGTTACCTTCCCTGCGTACATGTTGTTGTCGAAATCCGGTTGATTCCGGTAAATAGCCGAAGGCGCCATCGCGTACGGAATAAGCTGGGTTACGAATTGATCCTTCATTCCAAGCCCGAGCGGAGTGATCCCGGCATCCTTGATTTTTTGACACGCCGCCAGAAACTCGTCCCAATTGGTCGGTATGGCAATTCCCAGATTGTTGAATATTTTTTTGTTGTAGATGACGCCAATTACGTTTTGTCTGTTAGGCAGACCATACACTTTGCCATCCTTGCTGGAAACTTCTTTCGCCCCGTCCGTTAATCGGCTGACCCATGGCTGGTCGCTTAAATCCATGAGATAGCCGGCTTTCACAAAGGAGTCTTTTTTCGTTCCGGAATAAATGGTGAAAATATCCGGTGCATCTCCCGAAGCGAGTTTTGTTTTGATGACGGTTTCGAACTGGTCGACCGGCGCGGTTTGCAAATCGATTTTGATGCCGGGATTTTGTTCTTCGAAGATGCGGTTCACTTCCGGCATTACCGCCATATCCGAAGTATTGGCCATATACAATTTCAAGGTAACCGGCTCTTTCTGCTTGTCGGCAGGCGTTCCGGCTGTGCCGCCGGTCTCTCCCGCTCCGCCGCACGCCGTTGTCGTTAAAGCCAACGCCGCCATGGCCGAGAGCATGGACATTTTTTTGAAGCATGGAAACGGTCTCATTTTCAAGTTAACCTCCCCTTTTGTCTTTAACACATCTCTTATTTTAAAGATATCTTCATAGGTTGACGTTATAATTTTTTTCCGATACGGGGGGATTTTTTTTCTGTTTGCCGTACTCGCTGGGAGTTATCCCGAAGTTTTTCTTAAACAATTGGCTGAAATACTTGGGATCGTCATAACCGACGCGATGACTCACTTCCGCAAGGCTCAGCGTTCCGATATCGAGCAGAGACCTGGCCCGTTCCATACGGATCTCAAGCAAATAGTCGGAGAAATTGATGCCAAGTACCGTTTTGAACATTCTGGACAAATAGCCGGAGCTCACATGATGCTCCTTGGCGAATTGCTGTAGGGAATCAGGCGCTTCAAAGCTATGTTTGACTTGATGCATCAGCATTTGCACGAGCTCCCTCGCATCCAGATTGTTCGTTCCGAGTTTATTCAAGTACTCAAACAATTGCTGATGAAGCCAATCTCCCAGCTCGGTGTAGGATGTCATTTTTTTGATAGACGCTGTAATGTCGTCAACCTCTGCAATTTTTTTGCTAAGAGACTGAGTCAAATTGTACTGCAAGGCAGTGAGCATATCCGTTATGAAGATCACTAGCTCTTTTACGGTCAGCTGGCGGATCCTCAGCTCATTTATCATATTGTCGATTTCGGGCCTGACTTTTTGCAGTTCTCTTTTGGTTAAGTAAATTTCGAGCATTCTTACCTTCTCCCACGTTCGCGTGAGATCAGGATGAGTGTGCCGGGAATAAACGTCCGTGATCGTACTGGAATCGAGCCTCAGTTGCTGTTCGATTCTCTGAACTCCCGACGCATAGGCAGAATGAAAAGTCTCGTCGCTTTCCTTGATGAACGAAGTTGTATGAACGGAAGTGCTGGCTCGGCGCAAGGCCGCCTCATGGATTTTTCTCGCCCAGCCGCCAAGCTGATGGACGATGGCATCGTTAGACCGACACGGTACAATCACGCATTGTCTTTTGGAATCGGGGTATACGATGCGGGTTTTGGAAGGAAGCCCCTCCATGTCGCCGGCTTGAATTTGCAGATCAGGATCCCATACCTCGGAGCTACCTTCATTCCCCAAAAAGGACATCACCATGCCGCATGGCTCGCCTGCCAAATTTTCCGACGCATCGCTTGCTTGTCCAAGCAGCTCTCTGATCAATGTCCAATCGCTTAGCTTCTGTTTCTTCGCCATTTCCTCCTGAAGCTCGCAAATCGCTTTATCCACTGCCTGATGAAGAGCGCTATCTTTAAGCGGTTTAAGCAAATACTCTTTTACGCCGAGCTGCATTCCTTTGCGGGCATAGGTGAAATCGTCATAGCCGCTTATGATGATCGCCGCCATGTCGGGAAATTGCCGCTTTAAGGCTCCGATCAGCTCCAGCCCGTCCATTTGGGGCATCCGAATATCGGTAATGAGAACGTCGGGCCGAACTTCCCGGCATCGTTCCAAAATCTTAAAGGCGTTTTGAGCAGTATAAACGGAATGGCGGTCCTTATACGCCTGAAGCATGTATTCGATTTCCTCCAAGGCTATCAGTTCATCTTCCGCTACCAAAATATTCATTATTCTGCCTTCCCTCCATGTCCACGATATAATCTGAATATGGTACCGTTAAAACAACTCTTGTCCCGATGCCCGAGGCGCTTTGAATGCGAAGTCCAAACGTAGTGCCAAACAGCAGCTGCAGCCTCTTTTGTACATTCATAAGGCCGATGCCGAGTTTTTCCGGCGCATCCGAAAGATCGTCACCGCTGCCCGCAAGGTGGCGCCGGATCCTCTTCAGCCGCGCCTTCGGAATACCCGGCCCCGTGTCCATAACAGAGATGACAACCGTTTCTATGCTTTGCTGCCCGTCTTCGCTCCAGATCTTTCCGTGCCGTGCCGTAACTTCAACCTTACATCTGTCCAACGATTGTTCGACACCGTAAATCACCGCATTTTCCACTAACGGTTGGATGGAAAGCCGGACAACCTGGGACCGCATCAACGTCTCGGGCACATGGCAGCGGAATTCCAATTTGTTAGGAAAACGCAGTTCCTGAATGCGCATATAATTTCGGATATGCCCGATCTCTTCGCTCAAGGTTACCGTTCTTTTCCAATCCTGCAGGCAATAACGAAACAAATCGGCTAAAGATTCGGCCATGAGCGCCACATCCGGAACTTCCCGCTTACGGCAGAGCGCCTTCATAAGATTCAAGGTGTTAAACAGCATATGTGGATTTATCTGCGCCTGGAGCGCCTGAAGCTGCGCATCTTTTTCCCGAAGCTCCGCCTGGTACACCCGATGAATCAGATGATCCACACTTTCCAGCATCATGTTAAAAATGCGGGAAAGCTGTCCGATCTCATCCCGGTTGCCTCTCTCATATAAGCGCACTTTAAAATCTCCCATCTCAACCCGTTTCATTGTCACCATAACTTTGGATAACGGCCGGACCATTCTTGAGGCAAGATAATAGGAGACTACCGCGATGATGATGAGAAAGGAAATCCCGAGCCCTATCAGAAGGTTTCTTATTTTTACCGATTCCTTGACCGAGTCTGAATACGGCAGGATGGATACCGTTTTCCAATGCGTGCCTGACGATTCGAAGGCGGAGTATATGTATCGCTCCCCGTCCCACACCATAAGACCCGACTTTCCGTTAGAGCTCTGAACCGCCGCATCATCCAGCTTCTGTCCAGTCAGTCGGTGGTGGCTGTCAAACATTACGTTCCGGTCCTGCAGCACGATGTACCTTATCTTTAATTGCTGATCCAACTGCGAATTGTTTACGGTAATGGACCCAAAAAGCTCGGTTTTCAAGTCGATTTTCATGAATGCCAGACGCTTCCCGGTATCCAAATCGTTGATCGGGCGAATTAACGAAAAAACCGTCTCCGGATTCGCAATCGAAGCGGATGCCGATCCCGTCGGCATATAAAGCAGAACGGGAGCGCTGGTGCTTGACATCAAATCGTACCACGGCTCATCTCGGACATAAAACTTCGACCCGAGATCATCACCGCGAGAAAAATTGAAAACCCGGCCGTCTTCCGAGAAGATATTTACCCCTTGGATATAAGGCCACGGCGAAGACAGCAGCAGCATTCGATAGTTCATTTCGTTGTTATCTTCCTGCACCCCGAGCTCCGACGGTTTTCTGAGAACTCTTTGTATGATGGGATCGCTTAGAATGGACACGGATAATCTTTCGATATTCTGCATGTGGACATCCATCGTTATATTCATCTGACGGATCGTGGTATCCATTAAATTAAGCGTCCGTTGTTCGTAGTCCTTTGCCATTTTGTAATATACCAAGGTGCCGATCACGATAAGGCTGAAGCAGAACATAATGGATATGGCGGCGGCAATTTTATTTTTTAATCGCCAGTTGGCCCAATGCATCATCGCAAGTTGTCTCCTATTGTTTATTATGGGATTGCCGGAAATATAAGTGGCACATGTCGCATTGCTCAAGTCCCGTGACAAGAACCCCGAGCGGTTCGTCGTCTTGCAGATGGAAAGCGCTTTCGGATTAGAGCATCCAACTTCGAGCTGGGTTTCTTCATTCTAAGGGATACGACATCATCCGTAAAGTTGGAACCGGCTTCTTTCTTGAACGTTTCCGGCAAGCACTGTGCCCCCACAGGATGTACTGAATTTGGAGAAGGGACAGGACCTCATCTAAGCCAAAAGCTTCGGGCAATTCATCGTTTATGTTTACCAACAAGCCTTGGATAAGAAGCCTCTCCTCGACATTTTGCGTCATATAAAGCTCTCGGCCTAAAACACGACTTCAGTCGGAAACTTATCGAAATCAATCCATATTAAAAACGTTGCAAATAAAAAATCGGAGCCATAAAATAGCTCCGACAGTTGTCTATAAAGTATAACGCTTCCCTGCTTCCACTTGAAGCTCTATTACTGTTTCCCCCACTCGAATACGACAAATCCCGCTCTTCGATGCCGTGATGCTGGCCTCAAGCAGCTTCCCATCCTTCCAGACCATATGAACTGTATATCCGCCGCGAGCCCTTAAGCCGCGTATATGACCGTTCGCCCACTCCTCCGGCAAAGCCGGGAGCAGATGAAGGACACCCGAGTGACTTTGAAGGAGCATCTCCGCGATACCTGCAGTTCCCCCAAAGTTACCGTCAATTTGGAAAGGTGGATGGTTGTCGAACAAATTCGGCAAGGTGGAATGACTAAGCAAAGCCATCACATTCTCACGTGATTTCTTGGCATCCTGCAATCTGGCCCAGAAGTTGATGATCCAAGCCCGACTCCACCCCGTGTGTCCACCGCCGTTGGCCAGCCTGCGTTCCAGCGTTACGCGGGCAGCAGCCGCAAATTCGGGCGTCTCCTCCACCGTAAACTGCTCTCCGGGATACAAGCCGAACAAGTGGGAAATATGACGATGACCGGGCTCCAGCTCCTCGTAATCCTCCATCCACTCCTGAATTTGTCCGTGCTTGCCGATGGCCGGAGCCGGCAACCGCGTCAATATTTCCTGCCATTCCTTACGTAACAACTCATCACTGTCAAGAATCTCCGCACTTTCGATACACGCACTGATTAAGGCATGGATAATCTGAAAGTCCATGGAAGCCCCGGCACACATGACTCCTGATTCTCCATTCGGGAGAAGATAGGTATTCTCCGGAGATACGGACGGACAGGTAATCAAATGGCCATTCGAACCTTCTATCAAATAATCCATCAGAAAAAGAGCAGCTTCTTTCATCGTTGGGTAAGCGTCCCGAAGAAACACTTCATCTTGCCCAAACCGGTAATGCTCCCAAAGGTGAAGG
The DNA here is from genome assembly GCF_009846885.1 of Paenibacillus puerhi. Lineage (GTDB taxonomy): Bacteria > Bacillota > Bacilli > Paenibacillales > NBRC-103111 > Paenibacillus_G > Paenibacillus_G puerhi. The sequence goes on along the minus strand of NZ_WUWM01000016.1, from coordinate 75,589 downwards.
CATAACCATGCCGCACCCATTGGCCAGAAGGAAGCAGGCAAGTAGGTGTCTTGAGGGGCTGTATCCGCCCACACATCGGTGTTATGATGAGCCGTGAAGCCGCGGCAGCCGTACATGACCTGCGCCGACACTCGCCCCGGCTCACGCATCTTTTCAATCATATCGAACAAGGGAAGATGACACTCTGCCAAGTTACAGTTCTCCGCCAGCCAATAGTTCATCTGGGTGTTAATGTTGATCGTGAATTTGCTGTCCCATGGAGGAAGAAAGCTTTCATTCCAAATCCCCTGAAGATTGGCAGGAAGAGACCCGGGACGACTCGAGGACATTAGAAGATACCTTCCGAATTGGAAGTAAAGGGCCACAAGTCCAGGATCGTCCTTTCCTTGCTTCACAAGCTCCAGTCGTTCGTCCGTTGGTAATGAGCTAGTTGACGAATCAGCCCCGCCAAGGCTAAGCTCCACCCTGCTGAATAAGGAACTATAATCCACGAGATGACGCTCCAGCAGTTCTGGATAGGCCCTGCCGGATGCCGCTAGAGCAATCTCCTTCCCTGCCTTCTCAGGATCATCAAAGCGTAAGGTGGTTGCGCCTGCAATTACCAAAGTCACTTGATCCGCCTGCTCGATTACCAAGTGCTCACCGATCGTACGTACGCTGCCCCCTTCCTGGACGGATTTCATGACGGCAACGAACTCGCCCCCGCCTGCGCCCCCGCAGTTTCCTCTCATAACCAGTCCATCTTGACCCCACTTGTCGGTCCGCTCCAGGTACTTCCACCGATTCCGGTTAAAACGCGCTTGCAAGGAAATGCTTCCCGGCTTATCCGCACGGATCCTGATAACCATGACTTGATCAGGATAGCTTGCGAACATTTCCCGAAAGTACCGGACTCCATCAAGCTCATAACAAACCGTTGCCGTTCCTCGATTCAGATCCAGCACTCTTCGGTAACCGGCAGCCTCCTGTCCCGTCCCCGGGAAGAACAACTGCAAGTCCCCCAGAGGCAAATAATGCCGCTGACACTCAGGCAAGCCGGGCAAGGCCAGCGAAGCCAGCTCCTGAGCCTCTCTCAGCCTGCCGGCCAAGATCAATTCCCGAATCCTGGGTAGATTCGGCAGCGCATCCGGATTGTTGCGATCTCGCGGCCCGCCATACCAGACCGAGTCTTCATTAAGCTGGATACGCTCCTTCTCTACTTGCCCGAACACCATGGCGCCGAGCCGCCCGTTCCCTATGGGCAGCGCTTCGTTCCACTCCGCGGCCGGCTGCCTATACCAAAGGGTTAAGCCGTCTTCCTTCTTCGTTTGCTCCGTTGATGGCATCTGTTAGGCCTCCTTTAAGTTATTATCCAAAATAAGAATTGTATAGCTGTCTCCATCAACCGCAATGGATAAGCTTTGTCCTTGCAACACGGCGTGAATAGGAGCTTGCTCCCTTCGTTTTGGATATAATACAGTCAAGAAGCCGTGCTCGGCATCTGCCGTTGCCCGTATATAATCCATCATACTTACCTCCGGATGTCCGCTATCGAAGAATGGGGTGGAACGTCCCTTTTCGAGCCAAATTCGTTTCACGTCACCCAAGAAGATCGTTTCCAAATCAACATCGTATACTCCCTCGGAATAAATGCGTTTCCCGTCTATTATCGATCGTTTGGAGGCGACCGGTAAACTGAACAGAACCTCACCTTGGAATTCCTCAACCTGGTCTTGAATGACATAGACGTCAGGCTGACGCAAGTACCAGACCCTGCGAATGTGTCTGCCGCTGCTTTCCGGATTCACAATTTCGATGGTGATGCTTTCCAGCTCGCCTCCCACGCTGGTATGTAAAACACGACTCGAGCTCGGCCCATCAACCCAGCCCCGCTCAAGGCTGTATGTTCCGGCAGTAAGATTAATCATCCCGCCGCCGTCCTTTTCTACGACTTGCCGCTTGGTAGAAAACTGCAGGCAAGCATGGGAATAAGAGCTTAAGTGCCAGCTTGTGCTGCTATTGAAATACCCTTCGATTCCGGAATCCATGACAAGAGGAACTGAATCCTTGTAGAGGATAAAAGAACCCTGGTCCAGATGACCATGACCAATCTTCTCGGGACTCGACATGATGGAAAAATAGCTTTGCTTCTCCGTGCCGAAGCCTTTTCTGAATATGTAGATACCGGACTGCTTCAGCTTGTCCGTTGATTCCAGCATAAGCTGCTCTCGAGGCTCGTACTCATCGGCGATACTAAGAAAATTGTTAAACACTATGGCTTCTCCCCAAAGTCTTTGAACGGGTGACCCCGCACAGCGCCAGGTGAGATACATCCGATCGGCCAATGGCTTATCCAGCCTTGCAATATCGGCGAGATAAGTACTGAAGTACGCAAACTCCGAGCCGTCCCCTAGTGCATGGTCCCCAAACGGCGGAGTCGCAATCCGATTATCGAAATAACGATAAGCCGGTGTTTGCGTCTGCACTGCGAATTCGAACATACCAGCGAGTGGCGTAGTAGAAAACCAGTCCTCACCCATCATGTGCTGAACGACTTTCGCATACCCTGCGAAGCGCTCCAGCGCCGCATGATGGTAGCGAATGGACTCCGGCCAAGAATGATCCGGATTCACGTTCAGCTTCAGCTGTGCTTCCAGTACCCTATGCGCATTATAAAGCCACGCCTTCCGATGCGGGAAATCGTCCAGTACGAGCATCATATAAGCCGTCCCGACACACATATCCGTCTGCCAGTTGCTGCAGCCATGCTCAGCTTCTTCGGGCAGCAGCTCCGTACGGTCTCTGAGGTCAAGCATGTATCTCAGCACATACTGAACGAGAGCATAGAATTGCTGCTTCTCCTCGGGTGAGAACACGCCGGCGCATTTGATTAGGGAATAGGTTGTCGCCGCGCTGCATAGCATCCGGCCTCCCTGTACGGCTCCGTACGAATCACTTCCCTGCGGTCTCAGATTGGTGACGAGCCAATGCTCCGCCCCTTGACAGAAGTCATTCAACGTGTACAAGAGCTGATGCTTCGCTTTCTGTGCGTAGGTGATGTCACCGGTAAAAGCATATTGAATCGAGTCGCATTGCATGGTTAGCAGGAAGCAAAAATTGGGGAGAGACGACTTCCGGTTAAAGGAATAGATAAACCGGTCAACTTCCATGCCGACGGCATTTTTAAAAACGAGCTCAGCTTGAAGGCCCTTCCTTAGTTTTCCGTCAAGCTTGGCGGCGAAGGTTAACGTGTACCGTCCTCCAGCTTCGACGGACAGGTCCTCCGTGTAAGTCCACGCTCCCTCATCATGGCATGTAGGGTTACAGATATAAATCGAACGCATGTTCATTTTTGAATCTATAGAAACATCCGTTCTTTCTCCGCCTCCGGAATAAGGGTACGTCCCTTCCCACTTCAGGATGGGACAGCCCTTTCGGGCTTCAGGCTTCCAGTAAAGCGGTCCTTTATCCCCTCTCTCAAAGCCGCTATTGCGAATGTCCAGGCTTTCCCCCTGCGCCGAGCTAATTTCAACATTGTCAATCCACACATGCCCAAGACCATCCTGTTCATTCTCCTCAGATGGCAAAAGGAAGTGAAGCTCTGCCGATACCGCTTGCTCCGGTACAGTAAAATTAACAATTTTATCCGTAGAGCTCCATACATAAAAATGCCGATTGATCTCCTCGTAATCCGCATGTTCCTTCATGATTAAGGCCGATGCCTTCTCTATGTAGGACAGACTATATCGGTCCGATATACTTTTCACACGGCTAGCCAGCTCTTGAAGCACAGGGCTCCTCGCTATGTTCGACTGGATTCTCTTCATGGCTTCCTGCGTTACATATAAGTTGGAGGCAGGATCAATTTCTGTCCGAAGTATTCTCGAATGCCGAAAATCCCGTAGACAGTTAAACCCGTTTACAACAGCAAGCGCGAGCTCACTCATTCCTTGCGGGTCGTCCTTTCGAGAAGCAGCCGAACTTAAGCGGTCAATGGCTTTAAGCAGGTTATCCTTAGCGGCCGCATCGACATGTCCCACTTCTTTGCCGATGACAGCCGAGGCAAGCAGCTCCTCTGCTTTAGCAATAATCATACCTGCATGGCCAGTCAGCTGGTCCGCATCCCAGTTCCGGACATCCTGCTGTTCAAAGCAAGCCAAAGCTGCCTCAAGACCATATTCGTGATATCCCTGTTCACCGTTGTAGGAGGGCGCCCTGGTGTACCTTTTCGTAGCAAAGAGTACATCTTCTTCTTCACGCGGAGCATAAAATTGCCGGTTTCTTGTAAAGGGGAGCTGTCCCTTTCCCTCTAAGACACAGACGGCAGACTCGACCATGTCCGTCAGTGCCAGCTTCGCACCTTCCGTGAAAAATTCACCCTCATGATCCAGAAGCTCCCTCGATCGATGGACCAGCGATTGCAAATATTCTTGATTTTTCGTCACCCTATCCTCAACTCCGTATCCCGATTGTACGTTCCGCATTTTCACCCATACCTTACCACGAACCACAGAGCCGGTTGAGGTGAAAAACAACTTTATCGTTTAGAAATCCAACGATATTATTTAGACACATACAATGTTCGGAACTCCGTAGGGGTCATGCCCGTTTTTTTCTTAAAGACATCGCTGAAATAGGACTTCTCTTCATAGCCGACGGCACTTGCCACATCCTGCAGCGGCGCCCCTTCGAGAAGCAGAAGCTTCGCCTTATCGATCTTTTCATTGACAACGAACTGCATGACGGACTGCCCTGTTACCTTCTTAAACAAATTGGCGTAATAGCTTGCGCTTAGATGAACTTGACGGGCATAATCGCTTACCGATTCGTTAAGATGAAGGTGGTCCCGTATATAAGCTATGGAGCTCGTAATGGCCCCTTGCGCTTCTTGGACTTGTTGATTGTGAAACAGCTTACAATAAAACAAGCAAATATCCGTGACCAGCTTCCGCATACTGCCGACATGGGACGAGGTTGGGGAGCTTAGCTCCTGCAGCTTATGTTCAATAAATTGCCTGTCTTCCTTGTTCTCCACTTCACCGATGGAACGGTTGCAGGATAACACCAGTTCCATATATAACCGCTTCGTCTTATCCGGAGACGGAAGACGCTCCAGATAATCCCATTCCGAGAACACTTGCTCAAGAGCCTCCACCGTTTTCTCCGCATTTCCCGAACGGATGCAGTAGAACAACTCCTTTTCTTTCTCCGCCGGATACCTCACATCAACCGCTGATTGAAGCCGAATGGTATCACCATAATAAAAATAGCTGTTTCCCCCGGTGTGAAAGCTGTAAGAAAGTGCTGTCATCGCTTGCTGATACGCGATTGGCAGCTCATGCAAATCAGCAGCTGTCATGCTGATCCCGGTAGACACCGTACATTTGGAGTAGGATGCTACATTCGCACAGCAGGCTTCCGCAATCCGGATAGATTTGTCAGGGTTATCCGAATTCAATATACACACCAGCCGATTGACCCCGTCCCGGAATACAATGCCCGTCGTAAAGCTTCGAACGGTCTCTTCCAGGATGTTCTGTACGGAAAACCGTATCAGTTCGATTTCATTAACGGGCAGCGCCAGGTTATTATCATAAAAATGGTCGATCTCTACCACCAATATGGCGCAGTTTTTTGCGTCCATATCCATTTGAAGAAAGTCCCAGCGTTTCTTTACGTTCTGGGGATTCGAGGAGTACCGTACCAGAAGATAGAGATATTCCTGCCGAAGCAGAGGCATGCTTTCCCTTACCTTCCGTTCGAGCTCTATGGTGTGAAGCCGCTGCTCGTGCTGTTGATCAAGAAGAGATTTGGCTTTCATCGCCAGATCGATAATCTGTTGAGGAGCAAAAGGCTTGAGCACGTAATCGAAGGCACCCATTCGAATCGCAGATTGAGCTTGCTCAAAGTCCGTATGACCGCTAATAAAGATGATTTTAGAATTCGGCAACAGCGAAAGTACGTTCTCCACCATTTCGATGCCGCTGAGCTTAGGCATACGTATATCCGTAATGATAATATCAGGCTTCGTTTCTTGTAGCAGACGGAGTCCTTCCTCTCCGTTATAGGCAGTGCCCGCAACCCGAATCCCTATGCTTTCCCAGTCGATTCGGTCTGCGATCCCGTTGACCACTGCTTTCATATCGTCGATAACTACCATGGAATACGTTTGTTCCATAAAGGCTTCGCTCCTAATTCTGGATGAAAGTTTTTCCTGTGGTATGAAGTGGAATTCTTAATTCGATCATCGTGCTCTGAAAGGGAACGCTGTTCATATACATGGATGCCTCGTCACCATAGTAAAGAATGAGCCTGTTATATATGTTTCTTAGTGCATAACTTTTGCTCTTGTTCAGCGGGTCTGTGAGTTCCACCCATATAGCCGATGTGTCAAAACCTCTTCCATTATCTCTTACCGACATCAGTAAATGAGTAGAGGTGCTGGTTAAGGAGAGGTTAATCTCCCCTTTATAATCGACATCCTTCAAGCCGTGAATGATCACATTCTCAACTAGCGGTTGTAGAAGCAGCTTGAGCACCGGCAGACTCTTCACTTCTTCCTCGACATGAACCGAGTATTCAAACAGATCCTCGTAACACTGCTCCTGAATTCGTAAATATTGTATTACATGCTCTAATTCTCTCTCCACTGTAGTCAGCTCGTTGCCGTTATTAAGACCGAGTCGAAACAGAAGAGACAATGAAATGATCATATTTCTCACATTTTCCTGATCGTTGTACTCTGACTTCCATAGGATCATATTTAACGTGTTATACAAAAAATGAGGATCGATCTGCGCCTGAAGAGCTTTAATTTCCGCAAGACGCTTCTGATTCTCTACCTCCATGACCTCCAGAATCAACTGTTGAATACGATCAAGCATCGAGTTGAAGCGCCAGCCTACTTGGGTCATTTCATCCTGATATTTGCTGGAGAAACGAACAGTTAGATCGTCCTGCTCAACACGCTTCATCAAGAATTGAAGCTTATTCAAAGGAATCAGCAGCGTCCTTGTTACCTTCGGAGTGAACCAGAGGGCAAACAGCATGAAGATCAGCATGGTGCCCATCGTCATCCATTTTATTAACTGGATATCCTCGAGCAGCTTGGCTTTCGACTGTAACGTGACGACCATCCAACGATCCGGGAACGAAACGGCGGAATAATTGACAAAGTAATCTACGTCCTTAAAGGTATATTCAAAGTTACCCCGATCGGAGATCAGCTGCTCCATGAATGCAGGATCTCTTCCCACCCCATCCAAAGGGCTCCCTGTTTCAAACGCAAGCTTACGGCTCTCGTTGAACACAATAGTGGCTCCGTCTTCGTTACCCGTATTCTCTGTTAAATACCCGCTAATGGAGCTTTCTCCTACATTCACTAGAATTTGCGTATCCCTAACGGGCTGCTGCCAAAGCGGCTGCAGCATCAGACTCAGAACCTTTTTATTCCCCCCAAAGAAAGGATCCGTGTGGGCCTCAAGCCAGCCCGGAAGCCTCTTGTCATTATATTGCTCATAAATCGGACTTCCCTTAAAGGGTACTTCCTTCAACCTGTCATCGTTGGTAGCGTAAAACTCTCCTGCGGGAGTATGAATCAATATCGACTCTATAGAGGATTCGATAAGCTTCATTTGGAAAATAGAGGTTTGCAGCTGGTTAAGCAGCTTAAAATAATCGTAATAAAGGACCTCCTCCTTCGAGGAGGCCATCGTGAGCACATCGTTGAACGACTGACTCGACATGAAGGTAAGAACGGCCAATCTGATTTTGCGAAGCTTCTCCTCCAAGGCTTGTGCCGATTTATTCACCGTATTTTGGCTGAGAGCATACGCTTTGCGTTCCATCATAACGGATGCAATATAATACGAAGTCGTACCGGAGACCCAGATGGCCGTTAATGTGAAAAAAACAAGCGCCAGCCATACCCGTGTCTTGAACGAGCTTGAATACAACCAAGATTTCATATGATGTCAACGCTCCTCAGACCGATTGTTACTACGATCTTACTGTAGGCCGGGTCACAAATACAAGACTAGGATAAACGGCTTCGCCGTCCATTGGGCGGCGCGTTTACCGATGGTCATGCGAAGCAGCATGAGACCAGCGAAATACATTTATATATGACATAAAAAGGGAGATGACGTCTCGTCCCTCCCGATTCCAATCATTACTTGCTCTTATAGCGGTCGTATGCCGCTTGATAAGTTTTAAGCAACTCGTCGACATTTTTCTTCTTCAGCTGATCGATGTAGCTTGCGAAGTTGGCGTCAACACCCTCTCCGCCCATCACCCATTTTTGGCTGACTTCAGTTACATATGTGTCAATGGAAGGCTTTAATTCGTTGATACGCTTTTGCTCGCTCTCGGTAAAGGTTAATGTAGGAAGCGTGTAGTTGGATGAGATATAGTTGTTGTCTTGATATTCCTTAATTCCTGCGAGAGCAATCTTGTTCGTCCACTGCTCTTCGTAGCTGAAGTCCTGCCACACTCCCATCGAAGAGCTCTGAGCACCATAGACTTGCTGAAGATGCCCCAATACGTTAGGCTGGCTCAACACCTGCTCAGTAAACGTCGGTTTGCCGTTTACCATTGTATAGGACTGACCTTCTACACCGAAGTTCCACAGTCTTCTTCCTTCCTCTGTAAACCAGTAATCGAAATACTTGATGGCCATAACAGGATCCTTCGTTTTGGCGGATATCGCCCAGCCGTTCCCACTAAGCGCCGCTCGCAATCCCGGTTCCACCACTTTGCCGGATGTGCTTGCCGGTGGGGCCACAGGGATGAAGTTCAAATCGGGTACATCCTTCTTGAGGGAGGTATTGTAATTGGACGTGCTTGCAAACCAGTCATGGGTGGAGCCCCCAATATTGTTCGCAAGAAGAATATCCCTTGTTTTTCCACCCCGCGTATAGATTTCTTGATCGATCAAGCCTTCTTTGTACCACTTGGCAATATTCGCAATGCCTGTCTTATACTGTTCTTCGTAGGGTCCGAAAACGATCTTGTTATCCTTAATGTAAAGCGTATGGTAAGCATCCCACAGCGGAAGCAACTGGTAAGCTCCGGTGTCCGTATAACGGTTGAAATAGGGCACTTCATCCGGCTTACCGTTACCGTTAGGATCCTTTTCTTTAAACGCCTTCAATACTTGATAATACTCGTCGACCGTCTTCGGAGCTTGTAAACCCAGCTTATCCAGCCAGTCCTTGCGGATGAACCACCCGGTTGTAGCTTTACCGTCAGCTACGAAAGGAACCGTATAAATCTTCCCGTCGGGTGATGTAATGGCTTGCCTGACATCTGAACGCTGCTCTAAAAATTTCTTCAAATTCGGTGCATGTTTATCGATCAGCTCGTTCAGAGGCTGCAAGGCTCCCTGCGCTGCAATCGCATTTAAATCCCCAAGCTTATAGCTGATAAGATCCGGAATATCTCCCGAGGCGAGCATCAGGTTATAGGCCTGCTTCTCGTCACCACCGGTCGGGGCCACATTGGACAGACTCACATTCGTTTTTTCTGCGGCCTTCTTAAATATCGGCAAATCGGCTTTGAAGTTTCCTGATGCATCGAAGTAAAAGATTTTTAAGGTTACAGGGCTTGTGCTGGCCTGTGAACCGCTTGTAGGTGCCGGAGCAGCTTCTCCCTGCTTGGACATCGGTGGCTCACTCTTGGTACAAGCTGAGACCAGGGCTGTACACAACAGCAAAGATGTAAAAGCCATCATTCTTTTTTTCATGTCTTTCTTCCTCCCTTTTCTATGTTCCTATATGTGATCGGGGCAAACAGTAGGTCATTCCCGAAAGCACCGTGGACCAAACGTTATCCTTTCAAGGAGCCGATCATGACGCCCTTGACGAAATACTTCTGAATAAACGGGTAAACTGCTATGATGGGGATAATGGCCACGATAATCGTCGCATATATAATCGTTTCACCTACGGAAAAAGAAGCGTCAGCCATCATGGATTCGGAGGGCTTCATCTGAACGACCAGCCGGTTCAGCAGCACCTGCAGCGGCAGTTTATCCGGATCCTTCAGCAGCACCATCGCCCAGAAATACCCGTTCCATCTGGATACGGCATAGAAGAGACCGATGGTTGCAATGGAAGCTTTGGATAACGGTATAACAATTCGAAACAGGATGGAAGCATCTCCGGCCCCGTCGATCCGTGCAGCTTCCTCCAGCTCCTCAGGGATCGACTGGAAGAACGTCCGAAGAATAATAAAATTAAAGGTACTAATGGCAAAACCGATAATGATAGCCATTCTGGTGTCAATTAAATGGAGGTCCCTAAAGTTCAAATACATGGGAATCGTGCCGGGACCGAAGATGAGTGTGAAGGAGATCAGCAGATTAAAAAAGGTCCGGCCCATCAACCGCTTCTTGGAGAGAGCATAAGCCCCGCAAACGGTCAGCACGAGGCTGACGAACGTCCCGACTACGGTATAATAAATGGTGTTCAAGTATCCCGTAATGATGCCCTTTTCAGCAAAAACTGCCTGATATGCCATAAAGGTAATTTCTCTTGGCCACAACAGTACTTTCCCCGTAACGACCGCCTGAGGCGAGCTAATGGATGCAGACAGCACATATACAAACGGATATAATGCAAGCAGTGCCAAGATTGAAAGCAGCACATAGTTACATGCATAGAATATTTTTTCCCCGCGACTTTCCAGCATTGCCCTTCACCTACCATAATCCGTTGTCGGTATATTTTTTACTAAGCCAATTAGAGAACATAATTAGGAGAAAGCCGACAATGGAGTTGAACAGTCCCACCGCCGCTGCCATATCATAACGTCCGTTAACAATACCTTCACGATACACATAAGTGCTGATAACGTCCGCCGTATTGTAGGTAGCCGGTTGGTAGAGCAGGATAATCGCCTCATAGCCTACCTCTAGCAGTCCTCCCACCTTGAGAATCAGCAGGATCATGACCGTCGGCAAAATGCCCGGCAGCGTAATATGCAACGTACGCTTCCACTTGTTCGCACCGTCGATCACAGCCGCTTCATACAGCTCCGAGTTGATACCCGCAAGGGCTGCCAGGTAGATAATGGCTGAGAAGCCCGCCTCCTGCCAGATTCCCATAGAAATCAGGATGGTACGGAAATATTCGGGGATCGCCAGGAAGTAGATCTTTTCTCCTCCCAACATCTCGATGACCTGATTGACCAGGCCGTTGCTGGGGGACAGGAAGTTCGTAACAATTCCGCTGACGATCACAATCGAAATAAAGTGAGGCATATAAGTAAACGTCTGAACCGTTTTCTTAAAAAAAGCATTTTTTACTTCGTTCATTAATAATGCTAGGAGGATGGGCACTGGAAAAGCAAAGATGATGCTGTAGAGACTGATCATAAGCGTATTTTTGAGAATACGCAGAAAGTAGTCGCTACCTAGAAATTGCTCGAAGTGCTTTAACCCGACCCATGGACTTCCTTCTATACCTCGAAATACACTGTAGTCCTTAAACGCGATCTGGATTCCGTACATGGGCTTGAAAACAAACATCGCATACCATAGAAGGAACGGTATTAATAATAAGTAGAGGAAACGGTCCCTTTTCAGCTTGGACCATACAAGCGATAGTCCCGTTGCTGCCTGGGTACGTTTGATCGTGATTTCGGTTTGCACTTCCAACGGTGTTCACTCCTTTAGTTTGCTGATCACCTTGTAATATGATTATAAGGTGTTATTGATCGATCGTAGAGGCAAGATTCTATGCTGTAAGTGGTTAAATCCTACGATTTAGGCTGATCCTCACCAGAGGTACAAATCGTTGCCCTTCAGTTTCATTACAGCCTCCATAAAAAAGTAATCACCATAAATGATTGCAGAATGATGGTTTTCTCGATGATAGGCTTCGGAGCCTTTCAGCAGGATACTGTCGGTGCTTGCTGTCCAGTCGCAGCGGTGATCGTCCAAGGTTTTCAGCAGCTTTAGTGCAGCCTTTACATAGGTATCTTGCTCCAACGGCGGCACCACCTTGGCGATCTCGATCAACCCGCACGCTGCGATAGCGGCGGCCGTAGAATCTTCATAAGCTGGCTCCTTTGGCTGCCTGAAATCAATCGGAATGATCCCATTATCCGGTATATTAGACATAAAGTAATGCGCAATCCTCTGGGACGTATGCAGATATTGTTCCTTCTGTGTATGGAGATAGCTCATTATAAATCCGTATAATCCCCAGGCTTGTCCTCTTGTCCACGAGGAGTCTACTCCGTATCCTTGTCCGCCATGTGTTCTTACTACTCCACCTTGGAACGGATCAAATTCCACAATATGATGCACCGACCCGTCCGGTCTTACGAAGGCGATCATAGCCGTATCGGCATGCTTCATTGCGATTTGGGTGAAGCGAGGATCGCCCGATTCCTTGGAGGCCCAATAAAGCAAGGGGAGATTGAGCATACAATCGATGATAGCCCAGCCCCGGCAGTCTTCTCCATCGATATCATTCCAGGCACGAATAAAGCCCCCGGCCAAATTAAACCGTCCGGCCAGCAGGTTGGCCGCATGCAGCGCTCTTTTTCGTGACTCCGGATGGTTCGTCACTCTATAACGAGCTACACTGGTTGGCAACCACATAAACCCTACATCGTGGTGCAAGCCATAGAATCGCCGAAAGCACTCATCCAGCTTATCTTCCGAAATTTCAGCGATTTCTTTGTATTTGTTATCGCCTGTTACGTGGTGCATCAGCCACATCATGCCGCCCCAAATGCCGTTGGTCCACCAATCAATATCCGTAAGCGAACGATCGTCATGGGTTCCGTTTATAGTCGTATACGGAATTTTGTCTCTTGATTTGTCACTGACCCACTCCATCTTAGTTACAAGCTTGTTCAATACAGCTTCTACCCATTGTTGTTCGCTGGCGTTCAACATCTCTTTGCCTCTCTCTCCTATTTATCTTCTATACTCCAGTCTTTACAATAACATGACCAATTTCCACTCATGGAGGGAGGATACTACTTTTAAATCAGGAAATCCTATGTTCCTTGCCAAATCACAAAAATTGTCTACACAACAGCAATTTCTGGCGAGATGATGTAATGAAATCTTGATACGATGCAAAATGTAAATGCTTACATAAATTCTCAGGGGAGGTCATTTGAATGCATCATTGGAAGAAGCTGTCCATGTTTGCCATATCATCCATGCTTCTGCTCACTACAGCTTGTGGTGGGGAGGGAGCACCCGGTAGTACCATTGCTTCGGAAAATAGCGGTCCGCCCACACCCAAGAGCGATCCGGTAACACTCAAGATTTATACCGCCCAAGGCCCGTATGTCAATGAGGATACGTTCGATAAAGACATCGGCAGATTCATTAAGGCCAAATTTCCTCACGTTACTATCGAGCATGTTCATAAAGGGAAGGGACAGGAATATACGGATCTCATTGCAGCAGGAAACATTCCCGACATTATTTACGAAACCACCAGCTGGGCGGAACGCAATATCATTACGAACGACCTGCATTACGACCTTTCAGGCTTGATCAAACATTACAACTTTGATATGGGCCGTTTAAACCCCGCTGTGATTGAGGACGTTAAAAATTCCAATCAGGATAACAAAATCTACGGAATTCCTTTTAATACGGGCAGCTTCCTTCTGTTTTATAATAAATCGATCTTCGACCGCTTCGGAGTGCCGTATCCTAAGGATGGCATGACGTATGACGAAGTATATGAGCTTGCCAAGAAGCTGTCCAAAACCGATAACGGGGTTGTATATAAAGGCTTTCAAGCACACACGGGAATTATGGCCGGCTTCAACCAGCTCTCGCTCTCCAATATGTCCGCTACCGAGGATAAACCGACTCTTAATACAGAGCCTTGGAGGAAGTTGGTAGAAAATTACGCCCGTTTTTTTCAACTGGAAAATAATCCTTACACCTTCATCGATGAGTTTCCTAAGGGTGAAATGGCGATGGCGCTTCATACGACGGAGAAGATTGTCCACTGGTATAATGCCAACACCGCCTTGGATTTCGATGCCGTTACGACACCCACCTTCAAGGAAGCACCGGGAACGGGCTTTATGCCCAATTCACAGTCCTTTTTTATAACAAGCCAATCGAAATATAAGGAACAAGCGTTTGAGGTGATCGCGCATCTATTGTCCGATGAGGTTCAAACCGAGTTGTCCAAGAGCGGCTGGATCACTCCACTATTGAAGCAAGAAGTTCGTGAAAAATATGGTCAGGATTATCCACACTTAAAAGGAATGAATACCAAAGCAATCTTTGCTCTGAAGAACGCAAGTCCACCTCCCGCACGGAAAAGCGGTCTGGTTATTCATAATCCCAACATGACGCGTGTATTTGATCTGATCCTGAAGGAACAAAAGGACGTGGTTACGGCACTTCGTACGGTAGAGGAAGAATCCATTCAAAAAATTAATGAACTGAAGGCTGCAAAGAAATAAACCTTTCGCTAGCAAAATGGCTGCTTATCGTCAGATAAAAGCAGCTTTTTTGTTATTTATCATAGATATTCCGTTTGCCCGGATCCTGCTCATTATTCATAATGATGAGTAGTTACCCATTTTCATATGATCCATTTGGAGGAGGATTGGTTTTGGCATACCGCGAATACCGGAAATACCCCGATGAATTCCCGTTTAGTTGTTATCTCAAAAGCGGCGGCTTCCACTATCTGCCCCATTGGCATACGGAAATTGAGATGTTGTATGTGCTGCAGGGGACCTTTACCATGACCATCGGTCAGAAGATGTACCAGCTTCAACCTGGGGACATCGCGATATGCGACAGCGGCGATATTCATCATTATCACGGCAGCGGAAGCTCATCCGCCAAGGCGATCCTGTTGCTGTTTCATCCGAAGCTGATAGGCATCAAAGCGGGGGAACGTTCCCCTTTTTCCGTTTACAACCATATTGTGAAGCTGGAGCATTTCGACGACGAGAAGAGGGCAGAACTCGTGGCAGGCTTCAGAAGAGCGCTCGAGGAATTCACCCTTCAATCCGAGGCTTGGGAAATGTATACCGTTTCGGAAATCAATCGAATTTGCGGTACCCTAACCCGGCATCAACCGAATGTACAGCCGCATTTTCAAGATAAGTTCGCGGAAGTAGAAAGCTCTGAAATCATCCAGCAGGTGCTGCGCTACCTCGAGCAAAACTACAACCACGAAAATTCACTTATGACCCTTTCAAAAACCTTTAACGTCAGTCCTTACCACCTTTCCCGCTTGTTCAACAAGTGCGTAGGCATGAATTTTCGTTCTTATCTGAATCGTCTTCGTATCCTGCAGGCCGAGCAGTTGATTAAAACAACCAACGAATCCTTATGCTCCATTGCATTTCATTGCGGCTTTGAAAGCGTTCGCTCCTTTAATCGATCCTTCAAGGCAGTGCTTGGAGAAGCTCCCTCTTCGTTACGTAAGCACAAGGAAATCCCGTAATTCTAAAATATATGAAAATGAACCTTAGACAGGCTTATCACACCGCTAAGGTTCATAACTGAGTCATTCATCTTCCATACATACCGGCTTTAGGTTAAGCAGATATTCGAACTCCTTCTCCTCCAAACGATAGGGCTTCATCAATTCCGGACCGCAGGCGCTGGAGCCTACGCCACTCATCTTGTAATCCAGATGGATAATAGTTTCCTTCCTCTTGATCAGCTTATGGTGATGCGTGGCTGCCGCAAGATCCTCCGGCGTGTAATGGGCAGCGTTGAAGGAAAAATCGCTACTAGTGCTTGTAAACCGGAGACCTATCCCCAAAATGTTCGTTACCACAACCCATTCCGTACCATAATGGGAACCATTTTCCTGCGGCCGAATATACGGCTCAAATAATTCATCAACCGTTGCGGAATATCTGCCCCTTCGGGTGCTATACCGTTTGTCGATGTAACTCTCATGCGGACCGTAACCGAAATATTCCACCTTATCCGCCCCTTCATTCATGATGAGCCGGAGGCCGAATCTTGGTAAATAGGGAATATCTTCCCTTATCTTGACATTGACCTTGAGCGTTATTTGTCCCGTTCCGTCGAAGCGCCAGACAGCCTGACCATGCAGGATCGGATATCGAATGAGGCCGCCCAGGGAAAAATCAACGGAAATGACAGCCAGACTCTCCGTCTGTTCCAAGATTTCGGAACGGTAAACCCTCATTGCCGCTTGGTCATAGCCTTCCTTCAACCATGCCTTCTTGATGTGCACATCGTTATCCGTTGGGGCTCTCCACAGGCTGAATGCTGACGGCGCCCCAAGCAGCTTCACGCCGTGCTTCGATAGTCCAGTCAGCGCACCTTCGAATAGATCGAATTCATGTACAAAATCCAGTCCTTCTATCCTAACAATGTGATCCTCCCGTGAAACCTGAATGGGGCAGGAGATCGCCGACACCTCTGCCGGGATCACTTCGACAGGCAGCTCAAGCTGCTTGAAGGCAACTTCGTATCCTGCTTCTGCCCATAGGGTATCCACCGACAACCGGCAAGATATTGTGAGATCATACCCGCATACAGCCTGAGCTGGAAGCTTGTAGGGGATGTTTAACAGCATTTCCTTATGAGGATCCAGCTGTAACGATTCTACCCGCCCCTGTTGCAGGGTATGCCCGTCCTGCTCGACCTTCCATTGAAAGGATAGATGCGATAGATCGCTAAAATCGTATAAATTCGTTATCTTCACAGTGCCCGAACGTAGATCCACTGCTTCAATGCGAACCGGAGCTATGATTTGCTTCATCTCGAGCAATCCGGTATGCGGCTTGCGGTCCGGTGTAACGAGCCCGTCTATGCAATAATTACCGTCATGCAAGCCTTCTCCGAAGTCCCCGCCATAAGCAAAGTATGGTACTCCTTCCGGTGTTCTGGTTTGGATTCCGTGATCGCACCATTCCCATACGCAGCCGCCCATCAGCTTCGGATACTTGTAGATCAGCTCCCAATAGTCCTTCAGATCCCCCGGACCGTTGCCCATGGCATGACTGTACTCACAGAGGAATAACGGCTTGATGTTCTTCTCTTCCAGAGCGTATTGCTCAATAGACTCCGGAGTGTCATACATGCGGCTCTCGATATCCAGACACTCCTCATACGGATTGCAATTGAACCTTGGATAAAGTGCACCCTCATAGTGAACCAGTCTCGAGGCATCCCTGTTCTTCGCCCACTCCGCCATAGCGATATGATTCACCTCGTAGCCCGACTCGTTACCTAATGACCACATCATTACCGAAGCATGATTTTTATCCCTTTCGACAAGCCTTACGATCCGATCCATGAAGCTCATTTTCCAATCGGGATTCCTGCTAAGAATATTGTATTCTCCCGCGCTAAGCACTCCATGACACTCCAGGTCCGCTTCGTCTATCACATAGAAACCATACCGGTTGCAAAGCTCCAGAAAGCGTGGGTCATTCGGATAATGAGCTGTGCGGATCGTATTGATATTATGCCGTTTCATCAATATGAGGTCTTGTACCATATGCTTCAAGGGAACAGTGTGACCGAGCTCCGGATGTGAATCATGCCGATTCACTCCCTTAAGCTTCGCAGGCTGCCCGTTAATCCGGAAAACGCCATCCTTCGCGTCAACGGTTCGAAAACCGACCGAGAAGCTTAATACCTCGCTGCCACTGTACAGATTTAGGGTATAAAGATAAGGCATTTCCGCATTCCAAAGCTTAGGGCAATTTACCTCGAATTGGAGTGAGCCTCTGCCTTCGATCCGTGCCGTCGTGTGGCCGACCTGCAGACCCGATGCGTCCAGCAGCTCCGCCTTAACCTCCAGAACACCAGTCGTGTCCAGTTCGCACGAAAGACCAGCTTTAGAAAAGTCCGCCGACAGCGATTGCTTGTTGAACACATCTCGAATATGCACTTGATCCCGCGCAAGCAGATAAACATCCCTGAATATACCGGAATATCTCCACATATCCTGCCCTTCCAAATACGTACCGTCACACCACTTTAACACCATCACGGCCATGCGGTTTTTCCCGCCTCGCAAGTAGGGTGTGATGCGAAATTCGGAAGGCATTCGGCTGCCTTGGCTGTAACCGACGAATGTCCCGTTAACCCATAGATAAAAACAGGATATCACTCCCTCGAACACAACGAAGGATTCTTTTTCAAGCCAATCCTCAGAAACCTTAAATTCCCGGACATAGAGTCCTGTCGGGTTATTTTTCGGCATATAAGGAGGATCGCATGGGAAAGGATAGTTGTAATTCACATATTGCAGTTGATCGTACCCTTGGGTTTGCCAGCAGGAAGGAACAGATAGATCGTCCCACGAGGATACATCCGCTTCTTCTGTATAGAAGTCGTTATTAACATCGCTTACAGATGGATAGTAAGCGAATTTCCAGTTTCCGTTTAAGGTCCGGTAATAAGGAGAGGCGCCTCGTTTGCCGCTGCTTACTGCAGCGCGGCTGTCATGTGGGATGTAATAAGCTCTTGGCTTTTCCCGATTCACGTGCATGATCTCGAGATCTTCCCAGTACTTTTCTACCTGAATCATTTGTCTCACTCCTAACATTTATGTACCCTGGTGAATGGCCGACTCTGCCTCCTCCAGCAACCAAAGTATGGCCGTTACTCCACGCGGATAGTATTTACTGCCATGGATGACGCCGGAGATGATCTGATCACTCCAACTCCAATACGAATGCTCAGGATGGGTTAACCACTCCGTATGGATGCTGTCTGCCGCAAGTCCAGCTTGATCCCACTCCAGCCCGAGGATCTGCCGGGCCACGAATTGGCAAAGGTATATTTTGCTGAGCCAAGAGTTATTGCTGGTGGAAGAGAGCTTCCAGCCTCCATCCTGAAACAGGCATATACCTGGTTGCAGTACCGACCGGAGATGCCTCTTCAACCCTGTAATAAGTGGGCCAAAACGCCCTTCGGGGTCCAAAGCCTCCTTGCAGCCGGTTACGTACGGGAATACGAGTCCTTCTATTGCAGGAATGATGTAAGAGTTATGGTGTTCTCCCATAATAGCTGGAATGCTTCCCTCGGGCATTTGGTATGAGAGGATCGTTGCCGCTGATTTCTCCGCCTGAAGTCCCGCCTTCAAAGACAGCTCCCGTAGGCCCAGCTTCATGAAGACCCGCTCCAAAGCCACATAAGTAGCCCAGCATTTTACGGCAAGATAGAGATTGTTTCGAGCCTGGCCCAATGACTCATCCAAGCTATCGTACGTGGTGATTTCCGCACCGTATTCGGTTCTGAAGCTGTCAAGCCCCATAACACCGTTACGCTGCGTAGGATCGGGATGATCCCGATTGAGCATACTCGCGAAGCACTGTTCGAAAATACGGCCGTTCGCCGACAACCACGCTTCATCCCCGGTATGCTCCACATAGGCTGCAGCACAGAGAACCCAATTGACCAGCTGTTCGTGGGTCATATGCGAGAAGCAGCCCTTTAGACCAGCTAGCTCGTAAGCAGAATAGCCGCTCCTGGAGAATACATTGGCCACCCCCATATCATGGGTGAAACTGATGCCTCCTGGGTAAAGATTGTTGTCCCCCGGGAAGAAGATATGATCCTCATAAGAGTAACGCTTCGTGAATAAATCCAGTACATTCCGAACAGTCCATGCGTTCATGCGCAGCTCGTAGAACAGCATATCCACGGTGAGATCGAAAGTATTCATCATCCGGTACTCGCCTTCGTTCACTACCCATAACGGTTCGCCCTGATACTCCAGAAACTCCGTGCTGCCGTAATAGCTCTTGATGGCATGGGTCAGCATGAACCTCTGGTCATCCGTTAGCCTTGATCCATCAACCAGGGCATTGGTTGACCGGCACAGCTCCGCAATGTCCTCGAAGTGTTCCAGGGAATAGGCAGCGACCTCCTCGATGGACGGAAAGTATCGAGTGTAGTAGTAGGTTGCGTCCAACCCGGCCGTCACCATGCCTCCACGATGGAAGCATACCGCAAAACGGAACGTTCGCTTGGTTCCGGCGGGAATCTCCATGAGTAGCGCCCCTACGCTCCCCAGCCCAAAGTGATAATTAGAGACTATAGTATTTAGGAGAATCTTTTCCATGGTAAAACCTAATGCCGACTTCACATCCGCATCCAAGGAGACGATCGCCAAATTCCTGCCTTGGCCGATTCCCTTTATTCCACCACTGCAAGTTTCATTCATGAGTCTCATGGAGCTATAAGGATCCGTGCCTTCCATACCGAAGAATGCCCGCCGAGCAGAGCGGCCGCTGGTATTGTCCACCGTCAACTCCACCAATACGGACGGGACAATTGCCATTTTCATTTCTTCCGGACTTGATGCGGATGGGTCCGGTACCGGGGAAGCCTGGGAATAGATCCGAAACGACAATTCCCCAGCCTTAAACTCATCCGTGCCGAGGCGAAAATCCCGTGAAATCTCCTCTGGTGCATATGGCACCAGCAGGCTTCTCTCTTCGGCCGTATTTTGTTTCTCCACATCGTACCGGCTGCTCTCATCCTGACCCTTATTAAAGAAAGGAAGGACTCGATAGCAATCCCCCGCCTCCGATTGCACCCCGATATAGATGCTCTGGTCCGCCGGCTTGCCCAGTTCCAACCCTAGCCCGCCACTGGCGCCGGGATAGCCCAGGGTGAAGCTGGCGAATGCTCCCATAGGGGAATGATGGGCGTTAAATAACATATTCTTCATAGTGATCTTCTCCTTCAAAAGTCCGTTACTTTTTCATTCAGGTCCGGTAATAATGAGATGCATCTTGACTTATTATTTCAACAACTTCTCTTCCTGTAGAGGCAAAATACGATTGAATCGGCAGGAAATCCTATTGACTTTTTGCGCTATAAAAGAAAAAGACCGGAAAGGTCAGCCCCTCCCGGTCTTCTCCTAACATATGGACAATTTATTATTGAATGCTTACATTATCAAATGTTGCGGTAGCCAAGGTTGTATTCACGTGAGAGGTCACGGCAAGGCCTACATACGCGGTGCCTGCTGCCGAAATGCGGGACTCCCCCGTCTTCGTCCAAGTAGTCCCATCGGGAGAACTATATGCCTCAACGATGTTGCCCGAGCGGATTACCCTGACCCAGTACGGTGCATTTACGACGGTGCCTGCAGGTGAATTGGTTACTCCCCCGGGTGCGGAACGGTATTGGTAAATGGCGCTGGTTGGCTTGAGTGCAGAAAATACATTGCTTCCGTAGCCGTGCAGACTCTCCCGGATCATAACCCCCGCTTTGGCTGATGAGTGCGTATTCGTCAAGCCGGTCACCCGCGCGGTGAAGGTCCCGTCGCCCTTCAGCGGAACATAAGCGAAACGAAATTGATCCGTTTTATCCCAAATATCGCTTCCCGAGCCCTTCAAGGTATAGACTCCTCCACTATAGCTGTAGCTGCCTGCAGCTCCTACACTTCCGATGTCTACACTTGTAAAAGGAATCTGCGAAGTCAGAGATGCCAACGTGGTCGCTGTAACCGAGTTACTGACACCAGAGGTGTTGGACTTGGCATCATAAGCGCTCACTGTATAGGTATAAGCTGTGGATGCGCCTAGTCCTGAATCGGTATAATCCGTCGAAGGCGAGTATCCTACAATCGTACCATTGCGGTAGATCTTGTATCCGGAGACGGCTACGTTATCCGTTGAGGCTGTCCAACTCAGATTGATCTTGTTGTTTGATGTAGGGGTGGCTGTTAAGCCGGACGGGGCGGAAGGTTTAGTACTATCTGTGACGGTACCATGTCTATACGCCAGGGTCATAAGTGCTGTGTCCGGATCTGTTGACGGCATACCGTTCATGTAGGTCGTCGTGAATGGAGCTGCTATCCCCTTCCGTACGACATAGTGGGCGTTGATTAATTCTGCCGGCACCCAATCAATCGTTGCACTGCGATAAGTCCCGTTTATCGCACTCCATGGGCCCATTGTACAGCGTCCAAAGGTTGCATCCCAGGAGGTTTCGGTATTGCCGAGGTTGTAATTCGTCCAATACTCCATACCGTGCAGAAGCCGGTTATCCGCATCACTGTAGAGATCAACCCCCTGCTTCCATGCCATTTCGGCAACCATAATCAAATTTCCGAGTCCGCCTAAGGCATGCACTTGATCACGGCCCGATTCCGAAATCTGGCCTGTGGACATGATATTCTTAGTCAGTGCCGCACAACTATGATTCCGGTAGTTATTGACTGCATAGTCGAACATGGTGGAATTATTCGTAAAGATGGCAATGGCAATAATCGTCTTAAGGCAGGATCCCCCCCAGTTGGCATCCCCGATATTGGATATTTGCGGGTAGAAAACATCCGTCAACAGGTCGGACAGCTTCGTGATTCCGGTCGAGCTCCATCCCGAGTTACTGTAGCGGAGTAATTCACCGGCGTTGGCCAAGAAAATCCCGTTATCCCCTGCTGCGAGCTGTGCATCTGTTCCGGCGATGGTTGTGAGTGTATTTGACCAGGCATCCAAGATCTCAATAGCCTTGTTGGCATGTGCTTGTATTCCTGTGATATTCCAGAGCAGTGCATTGTAATATGCGGCCCTGGCATCGTTCTCCAAAGCGCTGTTCCCATAGTCCGCACTGGTGCAGGTGGACAACGTGGAATCTTTACGGCAGACGGTACTGTATGGACCCTTTTTGGCATAGCTGGACGATGCTTTGGAATCTGTCTTGAAGGCAGCCAGTGCCGATTTCCACGGCTCCGTGTCCTGGTTGGTTTTCATTCGGGTCAAATCCGCTGCACTATGCAGGATTCCCGGATGCACGAAGGTGATGGCGTGGGCCCGTTCCGGCTGGATGAACCCGACAGTAGCCACGACGATAGAAACCACCAGCATGAGGGCAACCCTTACTTGTAACCATTTGTTCAATATCATTCACCTCTCCAAGTATTAGTTTTTCCGCGGATCCGGATTTCCGCAATGTTTATCGCTATGGGCGGAGCATCACCACCTTTCACGATCCTTTAGTAAGCGCTTACACTTTTAAAAATACCATAAACAGGTTAAGCCTTACAGGCAAAAAACAATTGGATGATCAGGAAATCCTACGATCCTTTATCAAATACAATCGCCGCTCCCTCACGCTAAAGGGAGCGGCGATAAATTCATCTTAATGACTCATCAGGTTGAAAATGCGATACATAAGCACGGCGGCTTGTGCGCGATCCGTTGTAGCATGAGGGTGAATGCGCTCATCGTATCCGCTGATCAAACCGGAGGAAACTAGCATGTCCACGCTCTTTTGGGCATAGCTTGCAACCTGTCCGGAGTCTTTAAACATTGACAATGCAGTGCTGGAGGAGCTCAGATTCACCTGTTTAGACAATTGGATAGCTCTGGCCGCAAGGACCATCATATCCTCGCGTGTAATGGAATCCATCGGTCTGAACTGGTTATTCCCGCTACCCTCTGTTATGCCCAGTGTTCTCGCCATATGAACAGCCTTCGCGTAATACGCTTCTTCCGGTACATCTGAGAAGGCTTCTCCTATAGGCGCATTCAATTCCAGTACTCTGGTCAGCAGCAAGAGGAAATCCGCACGGGTGACTTCTGCACTTGGATGAAACTGCGCTTCAGATACGCCGGTCACGATACCTCTGGAAGCTAATACTTCGATTTGCTTTTTCGCCCACTCCATCTCTGCGATATCGTTAAAAGTTTTGGTCACATAAGCTACCGCATAACGGCTGAAGTGTGTGGTCTTGAAGGTTACGCTGCCGGTGGAAGCAACGTATTTGCTATTGACTACAGGGACAATCTGCCCTTGATCATTTAAGTACCAGATAACCAAATGTTCAGTACTCTTCTCTTCGGCCGTAGGCGTGTATGGAATAGATACCGTCACAGGAGCATCAGGTTTGTTCCATTCCACAACTTTATCCCCGCTCATCAGGCTCAGATCAAGCACCGGACGATTACCAATCTGCTGCCTTGCCATGCTGTCCAAGCCGGCAGGATCATGCTCAGTAATTTTAAACACTAGTTCCTGATGGGGTAATTCGCCAGATTTGAACAGTGTGCTCGGGAATCTTACCGTTCCGAGCGGAGTGACGATCTCCAACTGCGTCTGACCGGACTGTGCTGAGATGGCTTCGGATGGAAAGACAAGCTGGTATGCCGTTGCTTGTTCGGTCTTTGCCAGCTCCACACGGATAAGACCGTCCTGCTTCACCTGCCTTAATGTGGTCCTCCACTCGTCTGCATTCACCGTCGCAACAGCGGCATTGCCTACCTTACTCGGCGTCTTCGGTACTACTACTGCTTTTTCCTGGCCATTCGATGCTCCCGGTGCCGATGTTATCGGTGGCGAAGAATTGCTCGGATTCACAGGTGTCGGATTTGTGGTGTCCGTTGGATCTGTTGGATCCGTTGGACTCGTTGGATCTGCAGGGGGTGTGCTGCCGTTATCCTGCTTGGTTAGATTCAGTACAACCGGACGGCTAATCCCCGCACTTGCCGCAGTCACGATAACCTCCGATTGCTTTGCAACGCTTGTAACGGTAATAATTCCTTTTTTCTCATCAAGACTGATCCCCTCAGGAGAGCCAGTGAGTGACCATGTGAGGGATACATCCTGCGTACCCGTACCGCACAGATCAACCACACGGTTCTTGCATTGGATGATATTGTTGTTGTACTGGTCAAGCACAATGCCTCTGAGTGGAATGTTCACTACCCCGTTGGACGGTATAACGACCTCGGTAACACCCGTATACTCGATGTCTGTCGGAACGGGAGCCGCTAACGTTCCCGGCTTCAGAATCATCAATCCGTTACCCTCTACTTGTACGGGAACTGCTGTTCCAGACACAGGATAGCCTATTCCGGTTCTCAGATCGACCAGGCTCTCGGGAACCGGGAGATCGACGGTTTGTAAAGTAGCGTTATTATTGGCAGCCACGATCATCCACTTGCCGCCAGGCATTTCTATCTTGTAGGCGGTCACTCCGGCGATATCAACAGCAAGCGAGGTTTCCTTGATCCCTTCCCCTCCACTTGCAACCGGATAGAGTACGGTCAGGAAGTTCTGATCCGGTGCCGCCTCAACCCGGAACATATCTAAAAGGTACGTGCCGTTCGTAGCCGGGAACATATTGGAGGAACCGCCCTGCTTCACGCTGATTTTTGGATGGGCCGGTTCGAGCACCGTCGTCTCCAATCCGGTACCGTAATAACCGCTAGTTTGAACCTTGGTGCCGCCGCCGACAAAGCCGTTCCCCGAGGTATCAACTTTTACCCCGTCCACGCTTGTACCGGTGGATGCCAGCGGAAGCGTGTATAGGGTCCCGGAAGTACTGCCGCTTCCTTTCATCTGATCCCAAATGACATAGGCATCCATACCGTTCTTGACATACGCGATATGCCGTTTGTATGTACCCAGATCTGAACTCAGATCCACCCTGGAATAATCCATCGCCTGGGAAGCGTAGAAATCCTCTTGTTTTACAAGATCCGGATTATTCACCGGGCTGCCGCTTGAATTCAGGAACGTCGCTGCGGAGTGGTTGCTGGATTGATTGTAATAAGCCGTGGATCCGTCAAAGTAGCTTTGCACACCTGGATCATGAACCAGCGGTTCTCCGCCTGAATACAGAATAAAAGAACCGTTATCCGCATGCTGGTGTCCCATATACACTTCCCTTGCCATTTGAACCAAATAGCTTTCGTTGGAACGATTAAAATTATTGCGGAAGATCAGGTAACCGGTATCTCCGGTATAAGCCGACGATCCCAGCTCCAATCCCACATTGTCCTTATTATCCGTATTCGACGGAAGGAAGAAGTTCTGGATAGCCAGGGATTCTCCATGATAACCGCCGGCCGGCTTGCCCGCACGAATATAGGTTTCGTACAACTGGGCGGCGAGCTTAGGATCGGTCTTCTCCACTTCATCTAAATAGTTGGCAAAAGGAACAAACACATCCCCGTTACCCGTAGTATGGTCTCCGAAGCCGGGAGTCCCAATCTCGCTGTCAAAATACTCATAGGCAGGAGTATGCACAAGCATCAGGAAATTCAGCATGGGAGTTACATATTCGGAGAACCACTCGGCACCGGATGCGACCCGCAGGGCTCTGACGAACGGTGCCACCTTGCCCAGCGTAGCCGAGTGGTAACGAAGGGACTCCGGCCACCCTCCATCGCTATTAACATGATGAACCAATTGTCCTTCGATGAGCGCCATGGAATTGTCCAAGATGGCTCGTGCGTTAGGATATTCCGGAATCGTCAGTGCGAGAAGGCCCGCTCCTATCGACATATCGGTTTGCCAGTTGGTTGTACCCGCAGCATTCTGCTCCTCTGTCAGCTCATTCCGATCACGCAAGTCAGTCAAGTAATCGAACAAATATTGAAGCTGGGCATAGAAATATTGACGTTCCTCCGCTGAATATAAGCTTGGCGCATTCTTAATCATGGAATAAGCAGATGCGATGGAAGTCGCATTTCTTCCCGCTTGGACTTGACCATAGGCATCAATCCCGAACGGCCGCTTATCTCCTGCGTTCCAGTTTTCCGCTCCCTGCAGAATATCGTTCAACGTCCATTTGATCCGATGCTTGGCTTTCTGCGCATACTCGATATCACCTGTGACCGCATAAACCAGGGCATCTGCCTGCATATACAAGTTAGCATTCGCAACCCCTATGGCAGATGGCGTAGCTCCGGTTACCTTACGGGTTTCCGGTTCGCCAAGTCCATTGCGGATCACATGGCCATCCTTATCCTTGAAGATAAAGACCAATTCTACTCCTGCGTCATTCTTGAATCTTCCGTCAATTTTCACATTGAAGATCAGTGAATATTTATTATCGGTTGCGGTTAGGGGGAAGTCGCTGTTCAGCTTCCATTTCCCTTGATCGTTGGCAGTCGGATTAGCTATATAGATGGATTGTCTACCCGTCGCAACATAGGTAGGGCGCTGCTCCGCCTGGAGTACAGGATTGCCCTTCACAACCACCGGACTCCAATTGGACAAACCGTTCTCCTCGAAACTTGGGTCCGGAATTTGCAAATCGCCAGAGAACGTCGTAGGATACACTCGGATATCATCCACCCATACATGACCCAAGCCCTCTTGTTCATTGGAGCTTGGAAGCAGGGTAATCTCCATGCTGGCGAATTTAGCACCTTCCGGTGCGGTGAAGCTGACATTCTTAATATTGCTCCATACCTTATACTTACTGTTGAGCAAATTGTAATCGGGATTGTCGGTAATACCGATCTCGTTCAATTCCCGCAGCTGTTCCGCCGTCATTTCATCTGATAGCGATTTCAGATATTCGTATTGTTCCTTAAGAGGAGATTTGGTAATATCTTCTCTTAGCTTTGCCATCTCTTCCGAGGTGTAGAACAGGGTCGAGTCCGGATCCACTTGAAGACGAAGAACTTGATGGCTCCGCATCTCGCGGGCTGTATCGTATAATCGAACAATCGTGCCGGCAACCGTGTACGGGTTGGCCGAGGCATAATCGGTTTTCAATTGCTCCAGTACGGTACGTACTTGATCTATCGCCGCTTGCTCCTTATATTGCCCGATACCGCCCCCCACCGACGCCTCCTTCAATAGTCCTTCCGCATACTGCACAGCCTGCTGGTAAGTATCGGCAACCTTAGACATATCTATTTTGCGACTCATGATGGTTACTGCCGGCCAAGTGTCTTGAGCGGTTGCTTCCTTGGAGTAAAATTCGTGGGTGGTGTCTGAATCTACCCGGACTGTGAAGGTGATCATGCCGTCCTTCACCTTTTCCCCTGCTACGGCTTCCGTAACATCCCACACTCCACCCAGATTGCCGGTAAGAATCTGCGGCCCTAGCTTCAAGGTGCTGTTATCACTCTCCTTAGGGAGCAAGTTGCGAGTCAGCGTGTTCTCCTGCCAAGCATCATCCCCAAAAACGTTGACGTAGACGGTTTTGTTGTCCGACTTGGCATTTGTGACCTTCAGCTTCGCGCTAAGTACCTCCTTGCCAATGGAGCCGAGATCGAATTTCATAAATGCAGACCGGAAGCCGCTGATGCTCTGCAGCTGAAGCCGCTGGCTGGTTCCCTGGGGCACACCTGGTGCCAGACCGGTCACGAATGTATCATCGGTCGGATACAGGACGGTTGACGAATAGTGTCTGCTGAGATAACTCGTATTTTTATACGATTCTACAGCAGGAATGATACCGTAGTACCCGCCATCCGAAGCATATCCTGTGACGTAAGTGGCATATTTTAACTGCGTTTGAATCACATCGTCTATCCTTCCATTCCTGAACTTGCGGTTATGCGCGAAAGGAAGGCTGTAGGTATTGCTCAGCAACGATTTGCCGAGATCGATCTGATATTTCAGCGCCACCTGATCCTCTTGGGTATGGTATTCCGGCTGAATAACCAATAAGGTTTCCGCTTGCCATACATAGTCCCGCAAGGTTTGGCGGTACACCGAATATTCTACGGTGTTTGCCTGAGCATTCGTCACCTTGTAGGACAAGGCGGAGGTCCGAATCATTGCGGACCCGGCTTGAACCAGACTATCGATCGTCGCTCGGTAGTCGGTATGCGGATCGTCCAGTTTGACACGGGATCGCTGAATCTTGGCCGTCAATGCATCCTTGGATGCCTGGGTCACTTCCCCAGCCCCAGCCCCCACTACAGCTGCAGCCGCGTAGTTCTCCGCAATTGCAATCACCCGCGCGAGGCTGTCACGAAGACCGGGCTCCTGCTCTTGCAGCGGGCTTGCCACAAGAGTATAAGTGCTGCTTCTCATCTCTCCCATATAGGTAGCTGTAACGGTGACCTGCACAGAGGCTTCCTCTTCATTCTGCAAGGGCTTGGTCAGGTAACCTTCATGGCTTATCACGGTGGGATTACTGGATGTATAAGTAAATCTAGCACCCTGTGCCCCGATGGAAGGTAAATCATCAGTTATATATTTACCATTGTAAAGCTTTAAAGCCTCGAGATCTGCAGCTGCTACCAAACCCGGGTCGGCGGCGGGGTCCTTGGGTACAACCACTTGATATGTTTGAGTCCGGGTCTCCGACAAATATGTGGAGTATACGGCCAGTTGGACGGTTTTATCCCCCTCCAGCCATGGCGGACGTGTCACTGTCCCATCCCCCGCTATAATAGATGCATCGTTGGATACATAAGAAATCATTGAACCCCGCTGTCCCGTGACGGGGAGGTTCTGGCTGATGACACTGCCGCTACCTAGGCCAAGATCTGTTAAGTCCCATAGTGCCACTTCGCCTGGCGTAGCCGGCCGGGCTGCGGTTACCACCAACGCAGGCTTGTTCGTACCGCGACTGGAATAAAACTCATTAGCAAAATTGGAACCGCTAACATTATCAATCATAAGGGATATCTTCCCGTCCAACTGCTTTTCGGAAATGACCTTACTCGTCAGCGCCTCAGACTCCACGCTAATCGTGCTGTCCTTTCCTTTGGATAAAAATCCTGGTACGAGGACATCCCCAATAGCCCCAGACCTTACACTGACCCTGTTATTATAGTTCATGTTAGTTGCCCAATCGTCATAGACAATATGGGTCACAGAGAGCGTATTGGTATTCGCGTCAGCCTTGTATAGCTGCAGTGCGGCGCCCGTAACGACACCCATAACCCCGGATAAATCAAAGCGAAGATAAGAAATCCGCCCGGCATTCACCAATAATTTGGGATCATTCTCAAAGGTTTGAGTCGGGGCGCCACTACGAACAAAGGTATCTGCTTCCGGATACAGCGTATAGGTTTCCGTTAGCATAAACTCTTCCGCCTTTGCCGGTATAGGCCCGTTAAACACAGTAATGAGCAGACTGATGATCATTAGCAGTGCGATATGCTTTTTCAAAATGTAGTTCCTCCCTTTCACAACGGCAGTTCTGTTATTGGACATTCTTATGCACTCAGTTAACATTCTCTTGCAAATGAAGCTAACGAAGTTGAAAGCAAGCGCTTTCAATCAAAGTTTTTCCCTCCTTTACTTTGATTCAGTTCTTGAAAGTCATGAATCCTTCAAAAACCTTTAGCCTCAGCCCAATTATACGAACTTGCCGAAATAATAAAGAGGCAAAATCCTATTCAGATGGTGGTGAAATTCTATCGAAAATCATGGTAAAGGAGATCACTCCACATCGTAGAAACACAAAGAACCTAGACATGTCAAGAGTTTGACACATCTAGGTATATTGATTCGGTCTCATTCATGTATCATGATTTGTGATTAACTGTCCGTTTTTTGATAAATATATCCATTAGCGATGGCTTCGCTGTGAGTTAAATTCACCTTTTCACTGAAAACACTCTGTAAACTTACAAAATTTAGTTTAATTCTTCAGCGGAGGCTTCATCGTCAGGTGCAGGAATCACTTCCAATGTCACAGGTACAGATGACACGGATCCGGCCTGGTTAAAGACATGGACCATGTAGGTGCCGCTGTCGGCTTCTGTAACCTCCTGCATGCGAAACGTTGGTCCGGTCGACTCGTTGTATCCGTCAGGGGCGTAGATGACTTTGCCGTCACGTGTCCACTGGTACCCAAGACCAACACCTTCAGCCTCCACATAGAAACCTACAACGCTGCCTTCAGGGACACGAAGACTTTTGGGTTGGACTGTGATGGTCGGAGCCGACTGGAGTTCGGATGATGTCTGCATCAGAATCTCCGCTTTGGGCCATACAATCTTGGCACCAGATTCAATCGTCACATACTCGCCGCCGGGCACACGGTAAGACTTTTCTCCAACAGCAATTCCATAGCCGCCATTTGTCGCTGTTGTGCTCAACTTCAGGGTTACACGACCCTTTCCAGTAAATGTTTTTGGAAGATTGAGCGCAATCTTTGTAGGGGCCCATGCGACAGTTCGTTGGTCTATGCTCCATGTGTAGATAGTGCCGTCAGGCAGCTTGAGCTCTGCAAGAAGCGGTTTATCCACGAACGGTTCCTGAAGAAGCGCATCGCGCTGTCCAAGACCTCTCGTGCTGTAGTCGGGAGTACGTTGGAAGACAGCAGGCAATATCGATGCCAAGGGTTCACTTGCCTTGACTTCCCAGGACTGTTCGATGGTTTTGGTGTTTGTGATGCTCAAATGAGCTTCATAGGTTGGCGGAACAGTGGTAACTACTTTTTTCGCCAATGGGAATTCCTCGGAATCCTTGAGGTCAAGTGGAAGAATGCTACCCCTTTCATCGTACTGAAGCGGGAAATAAAAGTGTCCGGACAAGGCCAGACTGTTGTCGCCAGGCTGTGAAGTGGTTTCGCCTGGTGCACCGGTCGGGCTAGAGCGGTAATGCGTTGCTGGAATGAGAACATTCAGCTTGCCTTCGCTATCTGGCAATAATTTGGCGCCGTGTACCTGTGAACTTTCTACATTGTCGGCCAGGAGGGCTGGCTGAAGAGGGAGCTCGGGGCTGCCGGTCTCAGGGCTGAGCCACGGTCCTGAAGGGTCCTTTGCCATCAGATAAACGAATTTTGCAGAGATGCAGTTTCCGCATCCATTGCTCCCGGTGATATACCACCAATCGTCATTGTAGTGGATGCCGATTCCGCCACCGAGTACACTGAAATCAATATCGAGATCGATCTGCTCCACTGTGCCGGTCTTCTCCTCATTGAGCTTGAATACCTTTACACCATTGTGAGAGGTGACAATCCAGCTAGTGCCGTCGGGCCCAGTAACAATCTCAAAGTCAGGTCCGAGGGCATTTCCGGTCGGATCGTTTGCGACAGTAGGCTTATGGACAGGCCCCCAAGGTCCGAGAGGTGTCGGGGCCTGTGAATAGCGGAAGATATCGCCGCCTCTGGGGATCCCTGCCCAGCCGATAGGAGGTGAAACTAGAAACCACATGGTGTACAGTCTCGTCTTTTCGGAATAGACCACACGCGGCTTCTTGACCGGATAGATCTCCCCAGTCTCATCGTCTTGTAAGAAGGCGGTCTTTTCGAGTTTCCAATTCATCAGGTCATCAGAGGTATAGATGCTAAGGCCACTATAGCGGTAGAACGATGGAGCAGGCTTGGTAGGAAGAACCGGAGTCATCTGCGTACCTGGTGCGTAGTGGAATGCTCCATCAATGAATGACTGTCCGTAGAGATAATACTTTCCGTCGAAATA
This sequence comes from Paenibacillus puerhi, assembly GCF_009846885.1. GTDB lineage: Bacteria > Bacillota > Bacilli > Paenibacillales > NBRC-103111 > Paenibacillus_G > Paenibacillus_G puerhi. The sequence continues at coordinate 43,516 of NZ_WUWM01000016.1, read as the reverse complement.
TCTCAGGTCCTGTTCGTCCACTGCCTGGATAGCGTTGCCGTCCACATCAATTCCAACATTGATTCCGCGGGTCATCTTAGCCCCGGGAGATGTCGGAAGCCCATTGTCTCCTGCAACTGGATCGGAAATGAAGTTCTGCAGCACCGCACTCTCTATGGCCTTGCCATTTACCCTGCCTGTGACTACTTCCTTTTCGCTTGCTATTGCGGTGCCGTTCAAAACAGTGACGACCATCATTAAAATCGCTGCCGTTACAAGAAATCTCTGTTTCAATTTCATAGGGACCACCTCTTTTAAGATTAGTTAATTGGTTCCTTCGAAATTCTCTAATCGTTCCCGGTAGCCTTAAAAGCGCAGTACGATCATGTCTTGAAGCCCCCCTTATGAAGGGCTTTCAATCAGGATGACAATCTACTTATATAGAATCAACCTGCGTAGTTAGCGTAACAAAACCGAAATAAAAGAAGTAGGGAACTCACTGCGAATCAGGCCCAATCAATTGAAATTCATGCTCCTCGAAGTCAGGTCCAACGGGTGCGAAACAGAACATCCCATAGTCGGACTTCGCCATATTATAGTCTCCCAGACGATAGACTCGCCGCCACATACGTTTGGCCATTTCTTCAAGAATATCTGAATAATCCTGATTCTCAGCCAGGTTGACCCGTTCATCTGGATCTGCTTGAAGATCGTACAGCTCATCGAAATCAAAGCCGTTGAAAATGTATTTAAACTTATCATGCCAAACGATTCGCTGCGTATAGAAAAAACGCTGGCCATGGAATTCCGCATAGGCCTCGTTCCATGGAAAAGCATTAAGATCCGCCTCGCCGGTCAGCAATGGCTGAAGCGAGCTTCCATCGATGAGTGGCATTACATTGCTCCCGGTAACCTCACAGATGGTAGGTGCCAAATCGACTAAGCTGACGAAAGCTTCCGACACCGTTGGCTCGATATGGGGACCTGAGATAACCAATGGGATGTTATATACTTCCTCGTAAGCGGGTACGCCCTTCAAAAATAAACCGTGTGCCCCGAGCAATTCGCCATGGTCGGATGTGAAAATGATATACGTATTATCCAGCTGTCCTGTTTCACTTAGAGCTTGAAGGATTCTGCCGATTTGGGAATCAATTAAGGAACAAGAGGCGTAGTAGCAAGCGATAGCCTTTCGGACATCCGTTTCCGAAAGGTCCTTCCACACCGATTTTAGTCGGCGGTACAAGCCTGGTTTGTTTTGAAGATCGTCGTCATAGCTTTCTGGAAGAGATATCTTTTCGGGATCATATTTATCGTAAAACGCCTTCGGAACAATGAACGGATCATGGGGCTCCAATGTACTAATAACCGAAAACCACGGTTTATCCGAAGAGGCCATGTCCTGTATAAACGAAATGCCTTGTTGATAAAGGAAGTACGGCTCCGATGCCTCCTCGGGTTCATCATGTACGCCGTAAAAAATTCGATCCCGATAACCGTTATGATGAACGACCTTTTTATCGATATAATTTCTGACCTCCATCCCGAGGCCGTTGCGGTAGCTTTTATACTCCTCGGAATCGTTAAATAAGTATCGGTCAAACCCAAAAGTGTCCAGCTTCTCCGTCCTTTCCACGTGCCATTTGCCGAAATAGCCACCGGTATATCCCGATTCCCTAAGCTGCTGTGACCACATCGGGAGATTTGGCTTAAGGTCGGCGCGGTAAGGTTCGACGGTATGCGTGCAGTCGACCATTCCATGCCGGCTCGGGTACAATCCAGTCATTAAGCTGGCTCTGGCAGGTGAACATATGGCATTGGTCGTATAAGCTCGTTTAAACTGAACACCCTTTTTCTTAATCATATCCATATTCGGCATTTCACATGGTGTATCTGAGGTAATGGTATCCGCTCTTTGTTGATCTGTGATCAATACGAGTATGTTCGGCCTTTTCCCTGGAGTATCGCAGCTCAAATTTGATTTCTCCTTCTACATTTATGTTATTTGACGGCCCCTGATACAAGGCCCTTCTGTAAAAATTTTTGGGAAAGCAGGTACACGGCGATGACCGGAACACAGATGAGCAGCATAGCTGCAAATATTTTTCCAATATCTACGCCATACTCGCCCTTAAAATAATTAAGCGAAAGGGTTACCGTGTACATTTCTGCATCCTTCATGAATACTAGAGGGAATAAATATTGGTTCCATGCATGCAGGAACGTTAATACGGTAACCGTAGCTAAAGTAGGAATGATGACGGGCAAAGCGACGAATCTCAGCTTCCCTATATGATCGCAGCCGTCGATTTCCGCAGCCTCGAACAAATCCTTTGGAATCTCATCCATAGCCACCCGTACCAACAGCAGAACGAAGGGTAATCCCATCGCCACCTCCGGTCCAATAACGGAAAAATAAGTATTCAACCAATGAAACTTTAACATTAGTTGGAACAACGGCACCAGCAGCGCAGCCGGAGGTATCATCAAGGCAGTCAACGTAATCAGAAAAAGAAATTCCTTCCCAGGAAATCTCATACGTGAAAACGCGTATCCTCCAAAAATGACAATAAGCAGTTTAATCACAACCACAGATACACCAATGATTGCACTGTTCAAATAAAACCGGGGAAACAAATCCAAAGAAAGCACGGCTTTAAAATTACCCAGTCCTTCATCCCCGATAGCTCTCGTAATAAAGAAATAAAAAGGAAGAAGCCATAGGATTAAGAAAAGGATCATAAACGAATTCAAAGCGATCGCTTGAAACTTAGGGACTCGTTTTGTCATTTCTTCGCCCCCTTTACATAGATCAATAAATTAATGGCGGTAATTACAAAGGCAATAGCGAGCAGCACCACAGAAATAGCGGATGCGTAGCCTTGCTGATAGTTCATCATGGCTTGCTTAAATACATAGGTGGAGGCCAATTCCGATGAACTGCCTGGTCCTCCCTGCGTCATAAGCCAAACAATATCGAATATTTTTAGGGTAGCGATAATACCCGTAATGACTAAGGAAAGTGTCACCCCTTTTAAGATAGGGAAAACGATCTCAATACTTGTTCTCCAAAACCCTGATCCATCCAGATGGGAGGCTTCCAAAACTTCTTCATTAATTGAAAACAAGCTCGTATAGTAGACCATAAACGTAAAGCCGAGCTGTGCAAAAATAAAGGCGGCTAATACCGCATATAGAGATGTTTCCATTTGCCCGAGCCAGGGTGCTGCCAGCTGACCTAAGCCGATTCCACGTAATAAGTCGTTTAGGAGCCCGACATTCATATCGTAGAACCCGTAAAACAACAATGCGATGACGGAAACCGGAAAAACGTGAGGAAGAAAAACCATCGTTTTCATAAACGTTTTACCGATAATATTGTAATGCAAAAAATAAGACAGGAAAAAACCCAACACGATCACGATCGTTACATATAATACGGTAAAAATCGCCGTATTTCCAAGAGAATCAAGGAAGTCGGAATCCTTTGATAATTGAATATAATTGTCCAAGCCGACGAAGGTTTTCTCGAGCGCAATGCCGTCCCATTCAAAAAAGCTGACATAAAAATTGTAGAACATTCCCCAAAACACAAAAAGTCCTAGGAATAAAAACACCGGAAAAATATATACATAGCCCATCCAATCGATTCTAGCTGTCCTCACCGGATCACCTCTTGTCTTCACTCAAACTTGCTGTTAATGAACACAGGGGGCTAAACCTACCTCCACTGTGTTCATTAACAGGCTTACTCTTACTTTTTGCTCTTAGCCGCTTCCTCTTGCACTTTTTCCATTGCTTCTTTCGGAGACATTTTACCCGCCAGCATGCTTTGCAAATTTTTGAAGAGTGCGGTTTCAATCTCTGCGTTTTCCAAGCTTCTGAAGCCGATTGTATTTTCCTTGCTGATCTTCGCGATGGCATCCAAAGCGTCTTGCTCTGATTTATTCTTCAGTACACTTTTATCGTAGCCTGCCACACTTGCCAAAGAAGGCATTTCAGCCAGGCTGACGGCTTGCATGTTCTGATACTCGCCAGAGCTCATGAATTTAACAAACTCCCATGCGGCCTCTTTTTTCTTGGAGAATTTCGTAATGCTCAAATTATAATTCACGTCACCCTGAACATTCGGTTTATCTCCTACGCTAGGCGGCAAAGGGAAGTACCCGAACTTGCGGTCTGCAATCTTATATTTTTCACGGTCTGTCCAAGTGTACACGCCCCAGTTGCCGATCAAGATCATTGGAACCGCTTTCTTGTTATAGAAGAGTTCATTTTGAACATCAGGATTCAACTTGTTAGCTAAAAACCCGGGCTGGAATATGTTGTCGTCCACATATTTCTTCATCAGTTCGGCAGCTTTAACCAGATCGGGGTCTGTAAAAGGAATCTTTCCCGCATCGGCATCATAAATCTTGTTCGGCGCAATTTGGTTGGCCAGGTTTACGTACAGCGCACGAACCTGCGGTCCCCATTCGTTTCCTCCAAATCCAAGATTAGGCATAACCCCGGGAAGCTTGGCTTCTTCGATCTTCTTCAGTGTTTGCCTCAATTCCTCATAAGTCGCCGGAAGCTTCGTAATTCCCGCTTTCTCAAACATATCCGCATCGTACATAACAAGAGGAACGGAAACTAAGCCGATCGGCATCCCCGGTATGCCCGGTGCAGATTTCATTCGAGCCACAGCACTATCCTTAAACATTTTCGCCCAGTCAGTTCCCCATTCTTTCGTAACATACGGTTCAAGCGGTTCGATTTGGTTAATCATAGAGTTCATGAACGCTCCGAATTGGGTTGCAATAACATCCGGTCCTTCGCTTGTTGCCATAGCCAGCTTAAGCTTTTGATCATAATCCGTTTTGTTCTCATAGGTAACCGGTTTTATCGTTATATCCGGGTTTGCCTTTTCAAAAGCTTCCTTCAGCTTCGGCCATTCATTACTTTTAGGCAGCCATGACCAAACCTCAATTTCCACTTTCTTTCCCTGCGAAGCATCTTTAGCCTCTTTGTTATCCTTTCCTGCCGGAGAAGACGTGTCGCTAGCACAGCCGCTCAATGCGGTAGTTGCCAAAATCGTCAATGTTAATAGTGTAGAAAACGATTTTTTCAAAAAGTACTCCACCTTTCTAAACTTATCGTGTTATTTGATTTTCTGAATTTTCTCAATTAAGTGCTCGAATCCGTTTCCATATTTCAAATAAAGCGATTTCACCGAGTCGCGCCATTCATCCGGATCTTCAACTTCAAAAAATTGGACCCCTTCCGCTTCAAGCTCCCTTTTCAGCTTCGCATCCTGATCCTTTGAAATCTGCTTAAAATACTCGGCGCTTGCCGCAAATGATTCTTGAATTAGACGCCGCTGGTCTAGATCAAAATTTTTCCATGTCATCTCAGAAAACAAAATGATGCTCGGGTCAGCGATATGCTGGTTAATTGTGTAATATTTCGCAACATAATAGTATTTACCGCTGTGATAGCCTTTCATTGGATTCTCGCCGCCATCAACTTCGCCTGTTTTCAAAGCAGCATAAAAATCGCTAAAATCGGTGGCCATGGGGACAGCCCCGAAGGCTTTTACCATGTCGCTGTAAATTTGTCCGGTCGGAACCCGCAGCTTTAATCCCTGAATGTCACTTAAACGGGTAACCTTCTTATCTCGAAAAAAGAAGTTCCGTGGGCTTGTCACATAATACCCGATCCCAACCATTTTATTGCCGGAGGTCTGAATGTTATTAAGGAACGCATCTCCAATTTCTCCCTCTAATACTTTCCAGGCATGATCAGCATTCCTGAATAAATAGGGCAGGGAAAATACATTAAGCTGACCGACGCCTGCATCTGCCAAATAGGAAGCTTGTGTCCTGGTCACATCGATAGCCCCCGTCTGCAGCAACTTAATGACCTCTTGGTGATCACCTAACTCACGGTTCGGATATACCTTCATTTCAATCTTGCCGTTGCTCTTTTCCCTCAGAATCCTCGCGAACTCTTTATCTGCCAAAGTAATCGGATCCAAGTCCGTATTAATTTCAGCAAATCGAATGACAATTTTCGGTTCCGAGGAAGGATTAGACGGATTGACAGCGGATTCATGAGTCTGCATACAACCAGTCATCATTATAAGACTTAAGGAAAAGAGCAGTATTTTTCTAACCATCACCCTTTCAATCATGTGTCAACCCCCCCTGCGTAATTGGTTGCATTTTTATGGTAGCATGCAATGAAAAAAAGAAGCAGAGAAAAAGTTGTTCTGCTTCTAGAATTATTTGTCCTTTTGCGAGATAAATTGCGTCGGGGACAAACCGGTATATTTTTTAAAGGCCTTGCTGAAATAATTCGGATCATTATAGCCAACCTCCAACGTTACTTCCTTCACACTTTTGTTGAAGCTCTTCATTAAAAACATTGCTTTTTCCATACGAATCTGAATCAAATATTCTTTAAAATTGATGCCAGCCATTTTTTTAAAGTACTTGCTGAAGTAGAAAGAACTAAGTCCGATCCGCCTCGATATTTGCTCCAAGCTGATCTCCTCGGCAAAATGTTCCTCGAGGTATGCCTTAACTGAATTCATTAAATCATCCCTGCTCGATTTTTTTTGCTCGCTGACTGCTTCGATCAAACCAGGAAGCAAGCCTTGCATATACAAAGCTATTTCCTGAATTCCACTTAACTGTTCCAAGCGTGACCGAATATCCTCGAGCGGAAAGTTAGGGAACGACCCAAAATGCTGCTGCACGCTGCGGTGGATTTGTGTACATAATTGGATAACATCATTACCTATAAAATTCCTGCGTTCTGTTGCAAGCCACTCCAGGAGTTCCCTTAAAATCGCCAATGAACCTTTATAATCCTCCTGCAGAATATAGACACACAACTGCTCCTCTTTCGCATATGGATAGCTCTCTACAGTCGTTTTCGAGACCTGGGAGTGATGCCGCAGGTTGTGATCGGCATTTTCCATCGCTTCACTGTACGCTTGAGTCATGTGTTCTATCGACTGGTATACTTGACTCTTTCCAATGAAGCTTTCCGATCCCGTCTTTTCTTGAATAATCGTTTTTACTTCTTGCAAAGTCTTAGCAAAGGGTCTTGATATAATGACCTCAGGCAGCTGCTTATCAAATAAAACCATAACGATATTGCTCCCCAGCATGGTGGCAATCGTTGTTGTGACGTGATAGGATAATTTGTTTTTTATGTTACGAATGAGCCGAATATCCTCCTGAGTATGATCCTGGCCCATAATCAATAACGAATAGGATTGAAAATCAAGCTGCAGCCATTCCAAATAGTCGTTTAAGTGGGTCGTGGCAGCGACAGAAGGATAGAGAGCTTCAAAAATGAGCTCCTTTTCCATGAGGTACTTCCAATGGTCAAATCTTTTATTCATCGATTGCTGCTTCTCTGAAGTTATCTTACGTTCACGAATACGTTCAACCATACGGTCAATGGCTTCATACAGGCTCTGGTTGGAAATCGGTTTGAGCAGATAGTTGTTTGCACCGATAAGTATGGCTCTCTTCGCATAGTCAAAATGGCTGTATGCCGTTAAAATAATAATTTCCGTTTCCGGCAATAGGTTTCTAATCATTTCTGCTGCGGATAAACCGTCCATCTCCGGCATTTGGATATCCATCATAATCATATCAGGTTTCAGCCGCAGAGCCTGCTCAAGCATTTCCTTTCCGGTAGACGCTTCATACACAATACTAATATTGGACGAATACTGCTGCTCAATAAGGTACCTTAAAGCCTCTCTTTCAATAAGCTCATCCTCAGCCATTAGCAGGGTTAACATACGACCATCCTCGCATTCTTTGGAATTGAGATCATCACGTTGGTTCCGCACCCGAGTGTACTCGAGACGGATAACAGATCGTCCCTCTCAAAGTATAGTTGTAACCGCTGTCGCACGTTATGAAGACCTATGCTTTTGCCATTCTTTTCGTGAATTCCATTAAAGAGCCTAGCGATTTGTTCCTCAGGCATTCCTGCTCCGTTATCCGTAATCTCTATGCGTATATGATCTTCGTCTTCATTAAGAAAAATGTATATTTTCCCATCCTTTAGCACATTTTTCATACCATGCACAATAGCGTTCTCTACGACCGGCTGAAGAATCATCGGAGGAATCAATGCGTCAAGTGATTTGGATGTCGAGTGCAACTGAAAGCTCATGCGGTCCCCAAACCGAACTTGTTGAATCAATATATAGGAGTTAAGTATCTGAATCTCCTCGCTTAATGGTACCGGGTTCGCTTGGTTGTCCAGATTATAGCGTAAAATGGCCGAGATCGATTGGATCAGCTCAATGGCGGTTTGCGTTTTTTGAAGCATAGCCTTTCGTGAAATAATATTTAATGTATTAAACAAAAAATGCGGATTCATCTGCATCTGTAAAGAGAGCAGCTGAGTTTCTTTGAGTAGACGGTCTTTTTCCAAGTTTATCAATCTTTCGCTGTTGAGTTCGCTTTCAATTCTAACTTTTTCCTGCAGTTCGATTATGTACAATCTCATATTATTCTTCATTTTATTAAATGCCTCGACTACCGTATTTAACTCCATATACTTGCCGATTTTTAAGTCGGGGGTATGAAATTGGGCATCCATCGACAGCAATTTAGCCGATTTGGATAGCATCAGAATCGTATCGAATAGTCCCTTGGACAGCATAACAGCCGCTCCTATGGAAAGAAGACTAAAACAGACAATGATGAGATATACCATTTTCTCCATCTGCCTTGCTTTTTCAAGCATAAAGACGTATTGCCCGCTGCTGTAATCCAAATATGAGATTGTAAGCCACTGGGCTTGCTGATTCATCTGGACATATAAATTGCGAAGATACGTGATATCGGAATAATTCGGATTTTGCAGTATTTGCTTGACCATAGCTTTTTGCTGTTCCAACATATTGGATAAGGTTCGGTAATAGATTAAATTATTATCACTTTCGCCGATTTCATTACGTATGGGAAGCAATATAGTATCAATTTCCAAATTGGCCTGCTCGTAATTATGTAGTGCTTCCTCGCTTTTTTCCATTAGAAGCGCTTCAAAATTTTTGGATGATTTATTTATAAAAATCGGCAACCTACTTAAATCGGAATAATTTCGAATAAAATGATTGTATTCCGTCGCAATTACGCTCTGCCTGTAAAATGAAATGATAAAGCCGACGGTCATCATGGCAATAATCATGATAAATATAGCTAACATTCTAGCTTTGATCGATCGAGAAAAAAAGAAATACTCATTACGTCGAAGTCTCACATAGTCGCCCCCTGTAAATGGATGCTGCCACCCAAGTTAGACGGATCTGGCCAGCAACTGCCCGTCCTACAGATATTATACTGAATATTGATGAAAGAGGTAGAGAAGTAGGTCAAATAGCCCACACCTTGTTACAGGATGTGGACTTAGCTCTACTTAAGCTCACAAAAAATAACCCGATAAATCAAGTTTTTTGACTCATCGGGCTACTTTTAAGATGAAAAATCTACGATCCAATCAGTAACAAGCTGAATGATTAAATCCCCCGCTGCCGCGCGGCCTCAAATAGCATCACCGTCGCCGCCATCGCGGCATTGAGCGACTCCGCGCGTCCTTGCATCGGAATCAGCACATGACGCTCGACGAGCTCGCTAACCGCTTCGGATACGCCTTGCCCTTCATTCCCGATCACGATCCAGGTGGCGGGGCGCAAGTCGCACTCATACATCGGAACCGCGCCCTGCAGGCTCGTTCCGACAACCTGGATGCCCGCTTCCGCGGCCTGAGGCAAGCATTCCGTCAGATCGGCCGCTACGATCGGCAGATGGAAAAGCGAGCCCATCGTGGAGCGGACCGTTTTCGGATTGTACAGATCGACAGTCCCCTTGCCCAGCACGATGCCGGAGGCCCCGACCGCATCTGCGCTGCGGATGATCGTCCCCAGGTTGCCTGGGTCCTGCATGCCGTCGATCGCGATGACCAGAGCAGGGGGCTCCCCTGCCTTTACCTGCATCAGATCGGACAGCCGCCACGGCAGCTTCGGTACGACGGCAAATACCGGCTGAGGCGTAAGGGTGTCCGTACACTTGGCGAGCACCGACTCGGCTACGGCTACACATTCGATGCCTGCTGCTTTCGCTTTAGCCAGCAAGGAAGCACAGACGGACTTCCGGTCCTCGGCATACACGACAACCTCTGGCGGGATTAGCTCCGACTCGAGCGCCTCCTCGACCAGATGCAGGCCTTCGATGAGGAAGCGCCCCGATTTATCTCGACCTTTGCGGCTTTGCAGCTCCGCCCACTGCTTGACGCGCGGATTTTGCGCGGAGCTGATAACTTCCGGCTGTTTATTAAGTTCCCTCAATGAATGTCCCTCTATTCTTTACTATTCCGCGAAGGTTTTTTCGAAATGCTGCAGGTCTTCATTTTTCCCCACAATGACCAGGACGTCGCTCTCCCGGATCAAATCCTCGGCGTTCGGAGCGATATTCATCTGCTCTCCGGTCTTAATCCCCATCACATTGCAGCCGTACTTGGCGCGAATATCCAGCTGTCTCAGGTTACGGCCAATCATCTGCCGGGAAGCCATGATTTCCACAATGCTATAATCCTCGGACAGCTCGATATGGTCGATAATATTGGAGGAAATCAGGTGATGCGCCACCCTCTGTCCCATATCGCGCTCGGGATAGATCACTTTATCGGCGCCCACTTTGCGCAGCACCTTGCCGTGCAGCTCGTTTTGCGCCTTGACGATGACCTTCGGAACGCCAATTTCCTTGACGATAATGGTCGTAAGAATGCTGGCCTGGATATCCTGTCCGATCGCGACGACCACCACGTCGAAGTTACGGAGCCCGAGTGCACGGATCGCTTCCTCATCGGTCGAGTCGGCCTGAACCACATGCGTGACGATATTAGCCGCTTCGTGGATCCGCTCTTCGCTGCTGTCGATAGCCAGCACCTCGAAGCCGAGGTTGGATAAGGTTTTGGCTACACTGAACCCGAATCGCCCCATCCCGATAACGGCAAACTGCTTTTTCATGCGTTCTCCCCCTTATACGTGGATCTTGAACAACCCGAAGTCTCTAGCTTTATTATAAAGAAAAGATCGAAGCGAAGTCCACTGAAGGAACCGACCGGGCGGCAAGCATGATTGGACGTCAAACGGAGCATAGTATAGAAGGACTACCATGATGAAAACCGAAAGGCGGAACCTCCCATGAATCTGAATCTAAGACAAGCCATCGTACAACGAATGCATGATAAAAACAATGACGAGCTGCTGGACATCGTTCAAGACTCCATCGACGGGGAGGAACGTGTACTCCCGGGTCTCGGCGTTCTGTTTGAAATTATTTGGAAAAACAGCGCGGCCGATCAGCAATCCCAAATGATTACGACTCTGAAAGAGCATTTGGATTAATATTTCGCCTCAACACAAACCTGGGCGTACTGGACTTATTTTCCGGCGCCCTCTACTTTGATCAGGCGGCGGGGCGGGTCCCACGAGCAAACATCTGCTGCGCCTGCTCTCGCCGCCCTTTCGCTGCCCCTTACACCGACTGCCTGATGACGAGCCTTGTCTCCAGCACATCGTGCCTGGAATCCATATCTGCCCCCATCTGCGCTTCCGCCCCGCTATGAAGCCTCTCCAGCACCCGTTTGGCCGCCAAGCGTCCCATCTCAAAGAATGGCACGGCAACCGTAGTCAAAGGCGGGTCCGTTACCCGTGCCGCCTCCGAATCGTCATAGCCGATGATCGAATAATCTGCCCCGGGCTTGTAGCCTTGCTCCCGCAGTCCTTGGATCAGCCCGATAGCCATCCGGTCATTGGACGCGAACACCGCATCCAGCAAGCCCTCCCCGAGACAAGCCCCCAGCCCTGGGGCGGCGATCATTCCGCTCTTCCGGCTGTAATTCCCTTCGTAGTACCAACCTTCCGGCATATCGCGAGGTTCGGTCACCTCCGGCCCGAGCAGCCCCGCTTCCTTCATCGCACGCTTATAGCCCTCCCAGCGGTCCCCGCTGTTGGAATACTCGGGAGAGCCGTTGAGGAAGGCAATGCTGCGCTTTCCGTGTCCGATCAAATAACGCACCGCTTTATAGCTGCCCTGCACATGATCCGCATCCACCTGCTGGAACGCCTCTCCCGGATAATGCTGATTCACCAGGCAGTACGGGTAGCCGAGCTCGTGCAGCATGCGCAGCTCCGCCCTTTCCTCGGGCGTATCGGTAGCGCCAAGGATGACGCAGCCATCCACCTTATGGGAACGGAAAAAACCGCTGTAATCGCTGCCCTCGCCCGGGGAACGAAACATCAGCAGCATGTCGTAACCGGAATTTCTGGCCTGCTCTCCGATCCCGCTTAAGACCTCCGCAAAATAATATGTAGAAAATATATGAACCTTAGGCACATAAGGAAGCACCACGCCGATATTGCCGCTGCGCCTTCTTGCAAAGTTCTGCGCGATCGCATTCGGATGATAGTTCAGCTCGGCTGCCGCCTTCAGCACCTTCTGCTTCGTAGCCTCTTTCATCGGTCCTACGCCATTGAATACCCGGGATACGGTAGCCTCGGATACTCCGGCCATGGCCGCCACCTCTTTACGGGTTACCATAAGTCTCACCCCCAGCGCGTCGCTTCCTAAATAAGCGCGCGCTCAATTATCTCCTGCACCGGCCTGCGCTGTCAATACGGCTGCATGTCCGATACGCCTTTATGCGCCGCAGGGAACAATCCAGGCTGCTGCTTCAAGCGCCGGAAACGCAACCGAACCGGGCGGCAGCAGCCATAGTGCCATATGCGCCTTTTACAGCCGGCCATAAGCCTTCGCATAGCGGTATATCCGGCCATAGATGGATTTATCCTTCAATTTGCGGAAAATAAAGGGATCAGGGCATGTATTGACCTCCAGAATCCAGGGGCACAGCTTGTTGTCCATCGCCACATCAAGACCGATCTCTTTGATTCCAGGATAGCGTCTGTGCAGCTGCTTCGCCACCGACAAGCCCAGGGAGCGCAGATCTCTCACGGCCTTCTCCTTTTCCCGAGGTCCCGCATGGGGCGCCAGCAAGGAGCCGACAGGCCTCAGCTTGCCGCCGTTATGCACATTGGTCACCGCTTTGCCAGGTGCGGCCACGCGGCCGATCACACCGGTTGTTTCCCAGCGCCTAGCTGGAGATTGCTGAACCATAACCCGCAGGTCGAAGCGCCTGCCTTTATACTTCAGCAGATGAATCCCTTTTTGGGCTAAATAGTTCCGGTGCCGGGTCAGCCTGGACAAGGCTTGATACAGCTCGTCATAGGAAGAGAAGGAGCGAATGTTCGTGCCGGCGTGATAGGAGTAGGAGGCTTTCCCCTCCTCTCCGTGCTGTTCGACGCGGATAACGCCGATTCCATAAGTCCCGCTATTCGGCTTCACATAGACCATGCCGTACGTACGGAGCATCTCTTGCAGCGATCCCTTGGTCAGCCGCCGGGTATCGGGAACATGCCTTGCTGTCGACGGGTTGGCCAGCAGCGCCTTCGTTTTCGCCCACTTGCTGGTTATATGTCTGCTGTAGGTTCGCTTTCTCATGTCAACCACCTTTCCTAATACCGGAGGGCATGATTCGCCGGCGGTACAAAGGGCCTTCTTCCTCGCTTGCAAGCTGGCCCGTATGCGATCGCGGCTCCGCTCCCCAGGCCGAATGTCGCTAAGCGAATAGCTATCCTCATCGCCCTTACTAACGTATGCCGCGATATCCTTGCCGGCAAGGGATACATGCCCAACCGTATCGCATCCCCCCTCTAGCTCTCCTCTAGCCCCCCTCGCCTTTATAGCCTTCCACGCAAAAAGCCTTCGCCGCCCGCCAAGTAAACGGACCTGCGAAGGCAGGTGCAGGAACGGCCCCTTAGGGCGCCGTCTCCAGAAAGGTCAAATTCGGATTTTTCTCCATAGCGGTCCGCAGCGCGTATTCATTCTCGAACAGCGCCACAAAGTTGTCTTTCTTATCCTTCACGAGCTGAGAGTTGATGCGGAACTTGCCCGTGTCGATGTCCTCTCCTACAAGCCAGCGCGCGAACTGGTAAGTCATGCGCGACAACTGCACGTCGACGCCGTACTCCGCTTTCATCCGATGCTCAAATACCTCGAACTGCAGCTGTCCGACTACGCCCAGTATCAAATCCTCGAAGCCGATCGTCTTGAATACCTGGATCGTACCCTCCTCGGTCAGCTGATCGACGCCCTTCTGGAATTGCTTGTGCTTCAAAGCGTTCTTGACCGTCACCTTGGAAAACAGCTCCGGGGAGAAGGTCGGCAGCTCGTCGAACTCCAGGCCGTTAACCTGGCTGAGGGTATCTCCGATCCGGAAGATTCCGGGGTCGAACAACCCGATGATATCGCCCGGATACGCATCCTCCACGATATCCCGGTCCTGGGCCAGAAACTGCTGCGGCTGGGCCAGCTTGATATCCTTGCCGACGCGTACATGCTTGACGCTCATGCCGCGCTCGAACTTGCCGGAGCAGATGCGCAGGAAGGCGATCCGGTCGCGGTGCGCCGGGTTCATGTTGGCCTGAATTTTGAATATATATCCCGAGAACTTCTCGCTGAGCGGATCGATCTCGCCCTCGTTGCTGCGGCGCGATGTCGGCGTCGGGGCCAGCTGCAGGAAATTTTCCAGGAACGTCTGCACCCCGAAGTTATTGATCGCGCTGCCGAAGAATACCGGTGTCAGCTCGCCTGTACGTACCTTATCCATGTCGAACTCGTCCCCAGCCACATCCAGCAGCTCCAGATCCTGCACCAGCTGGTCGTAGAAGAACTCGCCGGCAATCTCTTTCACCACCGGGTCGTCATAGCCGCTGACCGGCTGAACCTCGATCTCCTTATGATCGTCGCCCTGGAACAGCTCGACCTGGGTCAGCTTCCGGTCATATACCCCTCGGAACTGCTTACCTGAGCCGATCGGCCAATTCATCGGGTAAGAGCGGATGCCGAGTAAGTTCTCCAACTCCTCCAGCAGCTCGAACGGATTGCGTCCCTCCCGGTCCATCTTGTTGATAAACGTAAAGATAGGAATCCCCCGCTTGCGGCATACCTGGAACAGCTTCTTCGTCTGCACCTCGACCCCTTTGGCCGAGTCGATCAGCATCACGGCGCTGTCAGCGGCCGTCAAGGTGCGGTAAGTATCCTCACTAAAGTCCTGGTGACCTGGCGTATCCAGAATATTGACACGATGCCCTTCATAATCGAACTGCATCACGGACGAGGTTACGGAAATGCCCCGCTGCTTTTCGATTTCCATCCAGTCGCTAGTCGCGTGGCGGTTTGCTTTACGTCCCTTGACCGTTCCGGCCAAACGAATCGCGCCTCCGAACAGCAGCAGCTTCTCGGTTAACGTGGTTTTCCCCGCGTCCGGGTGAGAGATGATGGCGAACGTGCGTCGCTTGCCAACCTCTCCCGCTAAAGTCTCGCGATTTCCGGTACTCATGTAGATTCTTGTTCCTTCCTTGACATGTAATGGATTAGCTCAGGGGTACCGTCCAGTCAGCCTCGCTCAGCCACTTACGGGCTATGAACTCCCGTCCGCGCAGCGTTACTCGGTCGGCATATACCTGTACGTACATGCCCTGTGCCTTGTCTTGGGCCACCGTCTCATACTTCCGGTTCATCACGCGTCCGACGGACGAGTTATGAAAGTAATGGAAGCTTTCTTTCACATAATGCTCGATTGTGCCTTGGAAATCCTGATGGGAGTGTCCGCAAAACACGAACACGTTCTTATGGGGCTTTAGAATCTGGCGAAAGCGGATCGCCGGGATCACCTGATGGGTCCTGCCGTCCCTTCCTGCTGGCGGCAGCGGCTGATGCGTCATGATGAACACTGGCTTATCGTCCGGGCGGGCCGCCAGTCTCTCCTCCAGCCACGTAAGCTGCTCCTCGGAATACCAGGCCCCTTCGCCCACATCGGGCTTCTCCTGGACATAGGTCTCCTGGGACAGCAGGATCAGATGATGATCCTTCACGCGAGCATCGTGATAAGGCTTCGACAGTCCGAAAAATTGCTGAAACCGCTCGCGCGACTGCCAATCCGTTTTCCCATTAGGCATCGTATCCTGCTTGAACCTGCCCTGCTTGTCGATCCAAATATCGTAATAGTCATGGTTGCCCATATTGGCGAATACAGGCGGCAGCTCGTAACCGTTCATCAGATTGCGCAATTCCTTATAATCCTTATCCCGTCCGTATTCCGTCAAATCCCCCGTGAACAACAGCGCCTCGACCGGGGTTTGGAATTCGCTCATATCCTCGAATGCGGACTTTACCCGCCGGATCGTATCCGGATCGTCGCGGGAAATGTGCAGATCGCTCAGAATCAGAAACGAAAATAAAGGAGTATCTGCCTGCGTCGCTCCCTGAGGCCCGGTTTCCGGACTTGGCTTCTGGCTAGCCAGCCCTCCCGGCTCCAAGCCTTTGGCGGCTTCCTGGGTGCTTATCGATTTCTCAAGCAGCTTCACCAGTCCATACAATGCAGCCCCGATCCATATCAACAACCAAACCAGCCAACCCAGAAACTTGCGTCTGGACACGTAAGCTCCCCCTTGCTCCCTAACACTTACTCTTCATCATATCATAACTGGGGAAGCGAAAAAAAGAGACGGTTTCAGGCAGATTGCCCTTCACCGTCTCTTTATGCACGGATAAGCCCCCTTGGCGAAATCGCCCCTTCGAGGCTATCCGTATCGTCTTCGCAGCTGCTCCCTGCGGAGGCTTCCTCTTTGGCTTCCCGACGAAAGCCCGCAGGCTTACGGCCGAGCGCCTTGCTTAGCCGCCTAGCGCTGCGTGAACTCCCAAGCGACCTCGCCTTCGTCCTGTCCGTTGACCGGCCACCAGCGGAAGCCGTCTTCCTCGATCAGGCGCTGCGCCCGCTCCGGTCCCCAGGTTCCAGCCGGATACGTTTGCAGGTCGTCAGCGTTCTCGGCTTTCTCAGCCCATGCCGCAGCGATCTGATCGACGTACTTCCAGGCTAAGGCTACTTCATCCCAGCGGGTGAAGTAAGTAGAGTCCCCGCGCGCTGCATCATGCAGCAGCCGCTCGTATGCTTCCGGCGTATTCAGACCGACCTGGCAGCTTTGGCAGAAATCCATCGCGACCGGCACGATCGTTCCCTCCGAGCCCGGCTGCTTCGCATTCATTTTGAAATAAATGCCCTCCATCGGGTTCACACGGAAGACGAGCAGGTTCGGCTCTAGCTTGTGCTTCCTGGCCAGGTACACATTGTTCGGTACGTTTTTGAATTCAACGACGACCTCGGTCGTCTTGACCGGAAGCCGTTTGCCTGTCCGAATATAGAACGGCACCCCCGCCCAGCGGAAGTTATCGACGAACACGCGCGCCGAGAAGTATGTCTCGGTGTTGGATAGAGGGTTTACTTTATCCTCCTGCCGGTACCCGGGAACCTCGCGTCCCTTCATCAGACCGGCCGAATATTGGCCCCGGACCGTGTTTTCCAGCACATCCTCCGTCGACTCGAAGCCGCGCAGGCTGCGCAGCACCTTGACCTTCTCGTCCCGGATGCTCTCCGGATGCATGCGGCTCGGAGCCTCCATCGCCATGATGGCGAGCATCTGCAGCATATGGTTCTGCGTCATATCGCGCAGCGCCCCGGAGCGGTCGTAATAACCGCCGCGTTCCTCCACCCCGACCGTTTCGCTCAGGGTGATCTGGATATTCGCTATGTATTTATTGTTCCACAACGGCTCGAAGAACGCATTGGCGAACCGAACCACATTGATATTCTGAACCATTTCTTTTCCAAGGTAGTGGTCGATCCGATAAATATCCTTCTCCTCGAACACATGACGAATCTCCGCGTTCAGCTTCTCGGCCGATTTCAGATCGTAGCCGAACGGCTTCTCGATGACAAGCCTGTGCCAGCCCGTCGTCTCCAGCAATCCGCCTTCCTTGAGATTATGCGACACGCTGCCGAACAGCTCGGGCGAGAGCGCCAGGTAAGAAAGCCGATTGCCTCCGATGTCGAATTTCGCATCCAGCTTGTCGGTTAGGCTGCTGAGCTCGCGGAAGCCTTCCACATTGTTGATGTCCAGCGACATGTATTCGAAATGCTGGGCGAAGGTATCCCACTGCTCGTCCTTGGTCACGTTGTACCGCGCAAACTCTTTAATGGACTCCAGTACATCCGCGCGGAATTCCTCATTCGTGCGGGGACGGCGCGCCAACCCGATTACGGCGAACTTATCGCCAAGCTTACGCTCCCGGTACAGGCTGTAAAAAGCTGGGAAAAGCTTGCGCCTGGCTAAGTCACCTGTGGCTCCGAAAATTAAAAATACGGCATTCGTCATGGTTTCCCTCATTCTTTCTTATATGGTTTGGGATATTGGTTAAGTACCGACTATCCTGCTGTTCCCTCTAGCATACCCAAAATGAAAACGACTTTCAATACTCAGTCGTAATGACAGGCGTGCCAAGCGTCAATCTCCAGCTCTCATCCTGCGTATGAACGTGCAAAGCAGCCTGCAGATGCACCTTCTCGCCGCCGCTGAGGACGTACCCGTTCAGCGCCTCGGAGCGGTAGGATCGGCTGATCGTGCCGGTATCCCGATAGCGCTCAACCTCGCGGGCAGCGAGCTTCCCGAGAGACCTCTCCAGCGCCGCTACGGCTTCGCTCTCTGTGCGTTCCTTCAGTCCGCCCTGCACGATCACGTTCCAGGCTGCCTCCCACGGAACGGCAGCCAGCGCCGTATCGACGCTCTGCTGCAGCTTCACCGCGCGTTCCGCATCGCCTGCCGCGAGCTGTTCGCATTCGATCCGTACGATGACATAGGAAGCTTCCTCTTGCAGCGCCGTCAACAGCAGAGTTTGCTTGCAGCCTTCCGCTTCGCTCTCCTGGCGGTAGACCGCCTGCCCCGGCAGGCCCGTCAGCGACGAGGCCGGCTCCATGCCGAGCTGCCCGCTCCAGGACCGGCCCATCTCCAGCAGCTCCGCTTCATCGGCGGCAGGAGGAACCGCGCCGCTCTTCTTGAGCGTCAGCCGGACGGTCGCCGTCTGTCCAAGTGCAAGTCCTGCAGCCTGAAGCAGCAGCCGCGTATCTTCGTAGGCTGCGGCTTTTGCAGACCTCGGCCAAGCTTTCGCCTGCGCCTGCAGCATGACCATATAGCCGATCAAGAGAATGAACATCAATCCGAAT
The DNA here is from genome assembly GCF_009846885.1 of Paenibacillus puerhi. Taxonomy (GTDB): domain Bacteria; phylum Bacillota; class Bacilli; order Paenibacillales; family NBRC-103111; genus Paenibacillus_G; species Paenibacillus_G puerhi. The sequence goes on along the minus strand of NZ_WUWM01000016.1, from coordinate 24,343 downwards.
GCCCGCCTTGGATTCATCGCGTATCCCGTCCTTTGCCCTGTCTTCCGAGTCTATCAATCTATCACTCAGTATGACCCGGATCGCTAGAGCTTATACCTCCAAAATAGGCGGCGGCCTCCGGGCCATACGCCTAGAGCATACGGGCCATAGCCGCATAAGCTGACAGTGTAGGCAGCAAACCATTGGATGCGAAAGGTGGATTCGAGCATGAAGCGGATTTATCCGATCACGGAAGAAGAGTGCAAGCCGCATTGCGGGAAGCCGGTTCTGATCTTGATGCAGGACGGCACGGAAATTTATGGTACGCTGTCCCGCGTAGAGGGAGGCAAGTTATATCTGGGCGAGGAGGAAGGCGGCGAATCAGCGGCGGAAGCCCGGGCCACAGCCCGATCCAAGGCCAAAAAGCTGTCTGCCCGCACAGGCAAGAAAGGGAAGGCCCGGGTGTCCGGGGCAAAAGGCGGTTTGAACACCTTGGCCTATCCGTACGGCCCGACTCCCGCCTCCCCCTTCTTTCCGGGCGGAGGCCGGTTGATTCTGGATCTGGCGCTCATAGCGCTGCTGTTTGTCCTTATTTGACGACCGGTTTCGGTACAACGGGACAAAGCCACCGGACACATGACGCAAGGCGTGCCGATGGCTTTGTCTAGAAGATGCCGTCTACCTGCGGAACCAGCTGCTTGCTCAGCAAGTAACATCTAATATTTGGATCATAGTACACGGGCGAATAACCCAGCTTGTGATAGAATCGCCGGGCCCGCTCATTGGACTCATCCACCCATAACACCACCTCGGGCAGCTTCAGCAGAAGCGCCTTTCGCTCGGCATACCGCATCAGCCGCTTGCCTAATCCTTGTCCCTGATACTTGGGGCGGACGGCCAGCAGCTCGACGGTAAGCCGTTCGCGGCCCGCGCGCAGCGAGATGAAGCCAGCGGCCTGTCGGCCTGCCGTCAGCTCGACAAAGGTGGTGCAGCCCCGGAGACGCTTGCGCAGCTCTGGGCGTGTTACCTGAAGACCAGGGATCGACTCCCGGGCAAAAGGAAGGAGTTCCTTCTCGACAAGTTCAAAAATCACGCGGTCATCGCGCTTAGGAACGCGTTTGCGGAGCATCGCCATCCCGCCTTTCAGACGCCCGGAACCGGGCAAGCCGGCCTCCGAGCTTTTCCTTCAGCGTATGTGGCGATCCGAGAAAACGTTAATAGAAAAGCCCTTTATTTCTTATACTTTTTGCCGACGAACGATAAAAATGCAACACAAACGACGAGCACCGCCACAATCACGATGATATGCAATCCTTCCATACGTACGCGAGCTCCTTTGCTTTAGTGCTACTGACAAGTAATATTTCATAGTAAATTATACAGTCTGGCGATGTCAAGAACAGACCCATGGGGTGATGCGTTTACGTCTGCTTCTTTGCGGGTTATAATGGAAGAAAGCGATTCCCAGAAAATCCACAATGAGCGGAGGGATGACGATGATCGCACCGGTCGGCAGCTTATTCCGTACGTATGAAACCCATGCCCAGTGGGCGGCCTTCGATAAGGCGCAGCAAGCCAGGAGCAGCCCTGTCTCACGCATCACAAGGGCGATCTTCCCGGATTCGACAATGGCCGGCTTCCGATTTGACCGCTTCGCTAAGCAAACGGCCGCCGGTCTCGCGAGCGTCGAAGCGAAGGCCGGGCAAGCCAAGCGAGCAGCCGAGTCTATACGGACCGGCATACTGAGCGGACCCGAAGCGTCGGCGAAGGCCGCCGAGCAGCTTGCCCGAGGCTACAATGAGGTCATAACCGCCCTGGGCGATACGGGCACTATGCTTCGTTCCGCCGCCCGCCGATTTTCTTCGAAGCTGCCGTTCGAGCAGCTGAAGGAGCTCGGCCTGGAGCGTCAGCCCGACGATACTCTTGTGCTGAACGCAGCAAGACTGGCAGAGCGAGCGGCCAAGCAGCCCGCGGAGACGGCACAGGCTCTGTCAGGCTTCGCCGACCGCTTGGCGGAAGCAGCCGGGACGCTGATGGCTATGCCGCCTTCCCGTCTGCTTGACCCTCATAATGGCTCCCTGCGCGCGATGAGCAGCTATGCCGTCAGTCCGGGCAGCAGGCTTAGCACCTATTTGCCCGTTCCACTGGTCGGCACCTTGCTTGACGCCTATATGTGACAACCTATCTATACTAAGCAGTAAGAAGCCCAACAGGCGGCCGTCATGCGCGAGCATGAACAGCCGCCTATTGTTGCTGCCAGGCCAGAGGGCCAGGGAGGGGGCCTGCCAGCGGCACTTAAAGCTCCATCCCCCGGCGCTTTACGCCCTGCGTTCCCTGCTTGCTCCCTTGCGCACCAGCAAGGCATGCTTCATCGTCACCTTGCGAACCCGTTCGCCTTTGTCGATGACCGGAAGGCGATAGAAGTCCTCCGACCGGTACAATTCGAGCAGCGCACCTTCGGCGGCCAGCTGCGCAGCCCGCTCGTCCTGCAGCAGGTAGTGAGCGATTTGATAGCTGAATGCTTCATAGCGCTTCAATATTTCGGTTTTTTCACCGAATGACAAGCCCTTGATCTCCTCGCACCTGTCCTTCTCCGTTTCAGGCATAGCCGTACCTCTCATTGCGTTCCCTCTCTTCTCTCCCGGATCGGCAGCCGATCCTTTCCTTGATCAGACTCGTAGTTATATACACGGTCCACGACTTTGCGGATCAGAGTCAATCGCTCGGGCAGCTGCTGCAGCCCCTCCACGCGGAACTCGAAGTAATCCTGATCTACCTGTCCTCCGCCCAATTGCAGATAACCGTCTACCGTACTGATGGCGCCGCGCTCCTCCACCCGGTACTCCCTTCCCACCGGATCGACCACAGCCCATTCATTTTCCTTAAACTCATTGAACAATGGTCCCTTCACGTGCAGCGAAACTTCCTTCTTCCCTTGCCCGCTTTCACCGTTCTGAGGCTCCTCCAGCGAGCTTCCCTTGATCTCGATGCGGTCCCCTTTCGACTCCAGCCATACGGGCTCTCCAGCCAGCTTCGCGGGCTCCAGCTCGATAGACGAGCCGTCCAGCTCCGCGACGAAATAGGCATCCGGCACCAGATAATAATCCTCATCAGGCGGCAAGTAGCGGAACGTATAGGACCAATGCATAAGACCCGGCTCATCGCCCGGCATGGCGGAAGACGTCTGCAAGCTATCCATATGCGGGGACTTGCGGCTGTTGACGCTGTGAATTTCCTCGCCCGCCTCGTCTTCGAAGTGAAAGCGAAGTCCCTGCTTCTGCCACAGCTCGCCGGGAGAGCGGACAAGCGCCTCCTCCGAGAGCCGGGTATCCAGCTCCAGACGAACTCCTTGCACCGTGCGCGTCAGCCGCTTCAAGGTAACCTGCATGCCGGCCGGATAGCTAAAAGTCTGATCAATGGGCGACACCCGCGTCTGCTTCTTCGCTTCCGTCAGGTCGATATCGAATGAAAAGCTCCAGTTTCCGTCCTTACGCGGCAGGTTTTGCATAGAATTACCGAGCTGCGTAATGTCCGCTTCGACGGTGATGACATCGGCCGTTATGGGCTCCTTGAAGAACACCACCATGTAATAGAAAGAGGTCGTTGCCCCCATATCGTACATCTGGCCGATAACCTTGCCTTGTTCGTCCTTGATGCGAATCTGATTCTCCCTGCCGAAGGTTAGCCGATCGCGATCATGCTTCCCCCCCGGTCCGAACAGCTGCAAAGCGAGGACGACCCGGCTGGCGTCCGCAACCGCCTCATCGACGCGGACCGTATACCCCTTGTCCTTCACCATCACTTGGGGATAATGGACGAGTCCCAGCTCCTGCGCCCGGAGTAGCCCGTAATCGGTCGTCTCGCGGGTAAAAAGGGAGCGCGCCAGATCCGCCAGCGTAGGCGAGGCGAACGTGGCGGCTACGCCTGCCAGCAAACAGAAGATAGCAGCGAAAGCCAGTCTCGAGCGAATCCGGTAACGCTTGCCGCGGGGAGCTGCCCGGTCAAGCTTCGGCGCCTCTCCGCTGACTGCGGATATGGAGGCCGCGCCATCTTCCCGGACCGCCAGGGGCGGCGCTGTGCCAGCGATGCCTTCGGCAAGCGCAGCGCCAGCCAGCCCCCCGTCTGCCTCGGCCGAAGTACCTGCAAAATCCATCTCGACAGACTGAAGCCGCCTCATCACGTCGTCCGTGAAGGAGTCCGGCAGCGGCTCCATTCCGTACAAGAGAGCGTGCCAATGTGTTTCTTCCTGCATGAAGCGATCATGGAGGGAACGGCAGCGGGAACAACCCCGCATATGCTCAATCGCATCATCCGACGCCGCTTCCGCGCACCTGCTATCCATCACATAACGCTCCATCTCATCCTCGCTCCAGCATTTCAAGGGTTCCCGCCTCCTTTTCCTCCAATATCGAACGCAGCCGTTTTTTTGCACGGTATAAATCATTCTGCACCTTCGCCACCGGAACGCCCAGCAGCTGTGCCATCTCTTCGTAAGTCAGATCGTTTGTGTACCGCAGCAGCAGCGCATCCCGATAATGGTCCGGCAGCCTTTGCATCTGCAGCAGCAGCTCTTCCCTGGCCTCCGTCCGCAGATAAGCCTGCTCGGGGCTTTCCTCATAAGATTCCTCAGCAAGCGTCGGCACGTTGCAGCTGTCCGGGTCCGGGGAGCTCTTCCGCCTTGCATCGCGCAGCGTGTTGCCTGCTATCGTGTACAGCCAGGAAGCAAAGCTCCGTTCCCGGTCGTGCCGGGGCAGGCTCTTATAAGCCTTGATGAACGTTTCCTGTGCGGCATCCTGCGCGTCCGGGACGCTCGCGCCCATCCCCCGGAGCAGACCGTATACCTTGTGCTTATATCGATTTACCAGCTCGGCGAAAGCTTCCTTACTTCCGCCCAACGCCTCGCTTACCAACTGATCGTCGGTGGAAATTGGTTTCATTCCGGCCTCCGTACGCTTCTCCTGCATTTTCCTCATATGTAATAGACGTTTTAGAGGCCTGAAATCACTCACTTCTTAAGAAAAGTTAATAATTACACCTTTGGAACTAGAGATTGAATCCTTGGCCAAGGCCGCCTATAATAAGGTCAAACATCCAGGCCATAGTCTTAGCGGGCCAATCGGGGGTACTCATGAAAGACGAGCTGCTGAAAAAACTGCGCTTTAAGGAAGGCCAAGCCGTAGTCCTGAACGCCCCGGAGGGATATGGACTGGGCTTGGAGGGTAACGGAACGCCGGAAGGCCTCCACACTTCCTTGCTCGTGTTCGTAGGCTCGGTCCGGGAGGCGGAAGACTTGCTGCCTACCGCAACCGGATTGCTTGAGCACGATGCCGTATTTTGGATCGCCTATCCCAAGAAGGCTCCTGGGTCCAAGGTAAAGCCGGATATCAACCGGGATATCTTGGCTGCCCTCGTGCAGGATACAACGCCTTACCGGCCCGTGAGCAATGTAGCGATCGATGATACATGGTCGGCGCTGCGGTTCCGTCTGAAGGAACTGGTTCAGACCAAGAAATAAAGAAATAAAGCTCCCATATACGATGTGCGGCAGACAAAAAAGCGGTTAGACCGGAATTTTCCGGCCTAACCGCTTTTTTGGTTACTTGAGTACGGGTATGAGTCCCGTCAACTTTCCTGTATCGTTTACCTGAATACGAGCATACTAGAGAGGATTCCCGTTAGAGGGGGCCTGTCCGTTTTCAGCACCGATTCAACGATCCAACTGCTAGAGAAGCTTTTACAGCTTGTTATCGCCGGTGCTTTGGAACAGCTCGATCAGCTCGCCATCCGGTCCCTTAAAGAAAGAAAGCCTTACCGGGATGCCATTGATATCTATGTTCTTCGGCTCTACAGTAACTTCGGCGCCTGCCGCCCGTGCCCGTTCGGTTACGCCATCCACATCTTCCGTTCTCAGCGCCAGATGCAAGAAGGCTCCCTCGGGCTTAGGTCCTTCCTTGCCGCCCGCGAATACCTCCAGATAATTGCCGTCGCCCGTATCCAGCATAATACCGCGTCCATCTGCTTCACCCCATTGGTGCCGGATCGTAAAGCCGAGGACCTCCGTATAGAAGCTAACCGTCGCCTCGAAATCGTACACTCGGATTGCTACATGATGGAATCCGCCGCCTTGTAGAACTGAATTGCCCACTATGCAGACACCTGCCTTCATCAAGTTAAAATCAACCTCAGTATAGCCTGTCTGAAGGAGTTACTCAACCTGGAAATTCAGCAACCGTCTAGCCGATTCTAAACGATCCTAAGCGCATCTTGCAGGCGCCTGCTCTTTGCCTATTGCAACCAGGCCTGTGCCCATGATTCGATACCTCTTATCACAGGCTCCAGCGCGTAGCCTTTTTCCGTCAAGGAATATTCGATTCTAACCGGCGTCTCCGGATACACGTCGCGCCGTACAATCCCTTCCTGCTCCAGATCCTTCAACCGTTCGGACAACAGCCGTCCGCTGATTGGCAGCGAAGTCTCGATCGTACAGAACCGTTGGGGGCCGTTGAGCAGTTGATACATAATAAGGATAGACCAGCGCTTGCTGATGATTTGCGTCGCCTTCTCCATCCTCGGACAGAGTCCCGGTGGATTCATATGGCTTCACCTCGCTAATTCGCTAATATAACTAGTATAACCGAATTTAACTAAATATTATATAGTTTATATTCATAAATTAGTTACTTGACCTTTTTAGCTTATTATCATATACTAACTTACATAAAGTAACCAATAAACTATCGTTCATCAATGACAGGAGGAACATAACCGATGACACCTTCTCTTTTCCTGGCGCATGGCTCGCCCATGCTTGCCCTTCAACAAACCGGATACACCGACTTTCTGCAAAAGCTGGCCGGACGGATACAGCCTAAAGCCATCGTCATCTTCACCGCCCACTGGGAAACGCAGACGACCACCGTCTCCGCTTCCGACGATGTATACGAGACGATCTATGATTTCGGCGGTTTCCCGGACGAGCTGTACACGCTGACTTACCCGGCCAAAGGCTCCTCCCGCATCGCCGCAGACGTTAAACAGCGGCTGGAATCCCAGGGCATCGCCGTTCATACCGACTACACCCGAGGCCTCGATCACGGCTCGTGGACCTTGCTGTACCGTATGTACCCGAAGGCCGATATCCCCGTCATCCAGCTATCCGTGAATCCGTACCTGCCGCCCGCAGAGCAGTACAAGATCGGTGAAGCGCTGCGCGGTCTGGGCGAAGAAGATATTCTGGTGATCGGCAGCGGGGTTACCGTGCATAACCTGCGCATGGTGAACTGGAACCAGACTACGCCGGAGCCTTGGGCCGTAGCCTTCGATGACTGGCTGATCGAGAAGCTGCAGGCGCAGGATGTGCAAGCTCTGTTTCAGTATGAACAAGCTGCACCGAATGCCCGGGCGGCCGTACCTCGGCCCGAGCACTTTGTCCCCTTCTTCATCGCGCTCGGAGCCGGGGATCCCGACAGCAAGCCTAAGGTCATCCACCGCAGCTATGAGCTTGGAACGCTAAGCTATGCCAGCTTTGAATTTTAAATTTTCTACTAGGAGTGATTTCATATTATGAAACTGAATACGAACATCGGTTTGCTGCTGTTCCGGGTTGTTCTTGGCCTCACCTTCGCCATTCATGGCTATCAGAAGTTCGCAGGAGGAATCGACAACATATCCGGCTGGTTTCAAAGCATTCAACTGCCGGGCTTCACAGCTTACCTGGTCGCCGTCATTGAGCTGGTAGGCGGCATCGCAGTCATCCTCGGACTCGGGACGCGCTTTATTTCCGCGCTATTCGCCATCATCATGGTCGTCGCTATCTTCAAAGTCAAGCTGGCCGCCGGCTTCTTCGGCAGTGCAGAGGCGCCTGGCTACGAGCTCGATCTCGTGCTGCTCATTTTGTCTGCAGGCCTCGCATTCACCGGCAGTCCTCTGCTCGCCGTTGAGCGCATGATTACAAGAAGCGAGGAATCCAGCGTCTCTGAAGCCTGATTACGCTCCTTCACGGAGTATGCGACCAGGACTCGTCCGTCCTCGTAAGATTCGGTTACCAAGCAAAACCCCGTACAGTCAAGCTCCCTTAAGCCGGGAGCGTGCTTGTACGGGGTTTTTCATCGATTTATCCTACTCGACGAGCCCCTTTTTATAAGCGTAGATTGCGGCCTGGGTACGATCCTCGACTCCAAGCTTCGCCAAAATATTAGTCACGTGAAATTTGACCGTCTTCACGCCGATGAACAGGTCGTCCGCCACATCCTGATTGGACTTGCCGGAGGCGATAAGCCTCAGCACCTCCATCTCCCGCTCGGTCAGTTCCTCATGCGGCATGGCAGCCTGCTTGGGTTGGCGGAATCGGTTCATCAGCTTGGAAGCAACCTGGGACTCGAGAACGGATTGTCCTTTGACGGCCGAACGGATCGCTTGAGCGATCTCTGCAGCGCGAGACGTCTTCAACAAGTAGCTGAACGCGCCCGCTTCGATCACCGGATAAATTTTCTCATCATCGATAAAGCTTGTCAGCACAATGACCTTGCAATCCGGGTGCTGCTCCAGCAGGCGGCGCGTCGTCTCGATGCCGTCCATCCCTTCCATCACCAGGTCCATCAGCACGACATCGGGACGGTATTCAAGCGCCAGCCGGATTCCCTCCTGTCCGCCGCTTGCTTCCCCTACCACCTCGATATCTTCCTCCGTACCGAGCACAGCTGCCAAGCCGATCCTAACCATCTCATGGTCGTCCACCAGCAGCACCTTAATCGTCATCTCTTCCATGATGGTTCCCCCCTTCCGCCACTATCGGAATTCGGATTTCAATACGCGTCCCCTTGCCCGGGGCCGTAATCAAATTCATCGATCCGCCAATCTCGTTAACACGTTCATTCATCGTTACAATCCCATAGGAGGCCTGCTTCTTCGTATCCAGATCGAACCCGACCCCGTCGTCGCGGATCATAAGCTTGACGGCATCCAGCGACGGCTTCGTCAGCCTCACCTCAAGCCTGGACGCCTTGGAATGCCGCAGCGCATTCGACATCGCTTCCTGGGCGATCCGGAACAAGTGATCCTCAATGCCCCGCGGCAGCTTGATCCCTTCCGCGAACTCCCAATCGATCTTCATCGGCACCTTGGCCGACAGCTCCTGCATCAGCTCGACGAGCCCCTCCGACAGTCGCTTGCCCTCCAGATGGACAGGCCTCAGATGGAGCAGCAGCGCCCGCATCTCCGATTGAGCTACGGAAGCCATCTCCTCGATCAGGAATATTTGCCGCTGTGCTTTATCGAAATCCTTGTCCAGCGTCCGACCGACAGCCGTGGCCGTCATCGAGATAGCGAATAGCTGCTGGCTGACCGCGTCGTGGAGCTCGCGGGCGAGCCGCTGCCGTTCTTCTACGATAGCGGAATACTTGGCCCGCTGGGCGAGCTGGGCATTATTGCTGGACAGACGCTGAAGCGACGAAACCTGCTCTTCCCATTTCTTCGTGATCTGGTTGAGCTGTTCGCCGAGGCGGCCGATCTCATCCTCGCCGAGCGGCGGTACGGAGCGGCTCAGATTTCCTTTCTCCAGCGAGAGCATGACCTCCCGCAGCAGCTCCAGCCTGCGCTTGATCCGATTGGCCGACCATAGCCCGTAGGCGGCGCCGATTACGACGGTAATGACGATCAGCGTCAGACTTAGGCTTACGCCTTCCTTCCAGGATTCGAATGGCCGCAAGTACCCGTTAGCCTGGAGGAAGTATACGATGACGGCAAATAAAACAAGGCTGAGCCCCATGGACTCCGCCATATTCCGCCATATCATATTGGTTAGACGTTTTTCATGTCCGTCCATATCCGAATCCTCCAGCGCTATACGATTTTTATATCGATATCCGCGATGACATAAGACATCTCCAGCTTCACCTGACGGTCTGCCGTCCAGTAATTGGGCGACTGCCACACGAGCTTGTTCATCATACCGGCCTCTTTGTCATTGCCGATGTTCGTTTGTCCGAACACCACGGAAGCGGTAATGGAAAGTCCCACGTCCTCGGGAACAATGACGTCAATATCTCCGATCACCCCTTGCAGGAAGATCGTTGTTTCTTTATTCTCGGGAATCGCATAGGTTAGATCCATATGCATCTCGCCAAGTACGTTCCAGATCGACATATTGCGCAGAATCCAAGGTTCGCGTCCCCAGCGAATGCTGTCGATGATGCTTTGCTTGCGGTAGTGCTGGTCATCCCGGTGGAGCTTGCGCGACTTGTTATAGAAAAATCCGAGGGAAATCAGAATGACTGCAATGACCAGCGGCAAATTCCCTCCGATCAGCAGGAGCAGCCCGATGATCATCAACACATAGCCTTTGCGCCCGGAGCCCGACTGGATTTTGTACACCCCGAACAAAAGCAGAAAGAGGGCGACAATCGTCATGAAGCTAAGATGATCGTCAGCCAATAAAAACACGCCCGCACCAATCAACAATATCGCAATGTTGCGGTTCCTTTTGCTGTTCATGCTGCCGCCCCCTTTCGAGCATCTCCCCGACTGAAGGCAAAAGCCATAGTGGCGTTCTTGGCCCCATGGCTTTTGCCTTACCTAGCATATCACAACTGTCCGTTTCGCTCCACTGGCTGTTTACTGCTCCGAGGAAATCTTTTCTTTCAGCAGGTTCAGCTGCTCGTCAAGCTTCTGCTGCTTGGCCGGATCGGCCGCCGCGCCGTTGCTGTAGACCGAGCCGCCGTACGAAGCGGAGCCGACATATGGCTTGCGGGCAATCTCCGCTTCCACTTCCAGCGTCATAATCTTTTCTTCCATACGACGGAAGCCTTTTGCCGCACTGCCGCCCTCGATCACATTGTTTGCCGTGACCTCAGCCATTTGCTTTTTCGCTTTGGCCAGTTGGGCGCGTGTGATCAACTCGCTGCGCTTATTGCGCATTTGATAGAACGAATCCTTCATTTCATGCAATTGAGCTACCAGCTCGGCCGCCTGAGCTTTAGCCTGCTCGTGCATATCCGTGTACTCCACGATTTTACCGTCGTAGTACAGCTTTTGCTCCAGCGCCTGGCGAGCCGTTGCTTCCTGATCGTTCTTCAAAGCATCCTTCGCCTGAGCTTCGAATTGGGCGGCAAGGCGTACCGCTTCGTCCAGACGCTCTTTCAGCTTGCGCTCGCTGGCGATTTGACGGGCTACCGTGACTTCCGCCTGGGCAATCTCCTCTTCCATGTCGCGGATATATTGGTTCAGCATAATAATCGGATCCTCGACCTTGTCCAGTACCTCGTGCAGCGACGCTTTCGTCATGTCCTTAATTCTGGAAAATACTCCCATGATTAGATCTCTCCTTTAGTTGTTTGGTTTGGTTGGTTCGGTTGTTGGCCTTGCTGCTTCTCATATTTGGCGACTTTGGCGCGAAGCTCCTCGATTTCTTTCCACATCGCTTTTTTCTCAATGTCCTTCATCATATCGTCGAGGTCGCTGCCAGTCGTGTCGGATTGGTTCGGGTTGTGCGCATAGCTGCCTGCATGAGGATTCGACTGATGCTGGCCGGAAGCATATTCGGCTTCATACGTACGATAGCCATTCGAGCCTTGACCGCCGGCGCTCCAACCGTATCTCTGGGCTTTCCGGTAATGCTTCTCGGCACGCTTCCAATCCTTCCAGCTGTCAAAGTGGTGATCGCCATGTCCTCCATAGGGGCCTCCGGGTCCTGGACCGTAGGGGCCGCCCGGATACGGCTCGCTCGGTATAACGAGGGCCGCCAGCACATAGATGGCAAGGATGACGCCGGATGTGAATACAGTCGCCAGTACGACGATAAGCCGAAGCAGCGTTGAGTCGATCCCCATCAGGTTAGCCAGACCGCCGCACAAGCCGGTTAATTTACGATCGGTTCGGGAACGGTACAATTTCGTCATGGCCGATTCCATCCCTCCTGCTGTAGTTTACTGCGGAGCTTAGCCAGTTCCTGATCTACCGCTTGGGAAGCCGCTCCGCTCGCCGTATTCCAAGCCTCGCGAAGATGTCCGCGGACCTCCCTCAGCGTTCTCGCCGTCATCTCCATGTCCGACACCCGTTCATCCAGGCGGTCGAACATCCTCGGGGACGGCCCGGCCCCCATGCTGCGGAGCCGTTCGTTCATCCGCTGCTGCAGACGGACCGATTCGAGTCTTGCGATATAGTAGCTGCGCTTGGAGGCAATTTCATCGAAGTCGGCTTTCAACTGCTGAACCTGCTCCTCCAGCTCCACGATGCCAAGCTTGCTTTGCTCATACAGCGCTTTGTATTGCGCTGCTTTCTCTTCCTGCGCCATCTTCTCCTGCAGCGCGATTCGGGCGACCTCGTCCTCGCCGGCCCGCAGCGCCAGCATCGCTTGATGCTCGCGGCGCTCCTTTAACTGCTCCGCCGAGCTGTACTGATGCCGAAGCGACGCGGCATGGCTTAGACATTGCTGGAGCAGCTTCTCCGATTCACGGATTTGCTCCGATTGTGCGCTTAAGTATTTGTCGATCAGGCGAACCGGATCTTCCGAGTTCTCTAACATTTCGTTGAAGTGTGCGACCGTGATATCACGGAATCGTTTGCCTAGACTCATATCGGACTCAACCACCTTTTCTATCAGATATCAATTTGCACTTAGTAGACCGACTTTTTGCGGATGAGCGAAACCCCGTACCAGATCAATGCGCCGGCGAACAGAAGTCCGATCAATCCGGATAGTTTGCCTAGCAGGAGCAGGCCGCCGATTCCGATCAGGATCAGGCCGATCACCGACTTGCCGTTTTTCAGCCCCAGGAATCCGAAGCCGACCATAGCGATTGGGAACAAGTAGCTCATGAAATGGCCGCTTACGTGCATCCCCATCTTGTTCAGCAGAATCATGACGCCGAAGAAGATCATCAGCAATGCGATGCCGGTATGCTTATTCATTCTCATGTGATTCGATTCACCGCCTCTCTTGGTATGTCTCTTGCTTATGTCTTTATTCTAGTTAAAAATACGTTCGCCCAAAACGAACCTGCGGCGGGTTTTGCCACTCGACTAAAGTCCAGTGCCCTGCCCGGCCAGGGGCAGAACGACGGATGCCACCTCGTCCTCGGCTTCCGAAGGCTGAACCTTCCAGACCTCCGCAGTCGGTTCGGAATCCTCATGATACCGGGCAGCCTTTCGTCCATAACCTAAAAAAGCCCCGGAGCACAACGATGTGCACCGGGACCCTGTCATCCTAATTTTAGAAAAAATCGGTTATAAACGCCGTCCGGTTCGTTACCAGCCGCTCCAGCAGCTCTATCGCTTCCTCCGGACCGCCAAGCCTACCGATCTCGTGTAAGAAGCGGGGTCTTTGATAACCCATCAGCAAGGCCGACAGCGTCTGAATGGAACAGGAGATTGTCGGCAGATCCAAAGCCCCGGTCGGCCGGGAAACGGCGGCTTTCCCGGATTCGTCCACCTCTGCAAGCCAGACCCCCTGGTTCCACGGAGCATGCTGGTCCTGGATGTCCAGAAGAAGGGCTCCTTCCTGACCCGAAGCGAAAGCGTACCTCTCTAAGCATGCGGGGACATCCACAACCCTCGCCATAAAGGTCGGAACGAGCTCCTGCTTCACCCGAGGGTTGTCCAAGAGGAACGGCAGCGGTTCGTCAGCAGGCGCATTCCATACCAGGCGTTCAATCATCGAGTCATGATCCGCAAGAAAACGCCATAATCCCAGCTTAGCCTGATGATTCAAGCTGACGAGCTCATGTACCGTGAGCAATCGCTCCTTGACCTGGTACAGAACGTATCCGGTCGGCTCGCCCGCTTCATTATAGTACACCGCTGCGGTTCCTCCCTTTTTCGGCAGAATGCGATGCCTCCACCATGCCTCGCTCCGGTTCATCATCCCGTTGTATCGAACGGCATAAAGCGAATAGATGCGGTGCAGCAGCTCCCAGTGGCGATCCGTACGCACAACTCTGCCTTCCCCTGCCGGCCACTTGGGCAGCAAATGGACCGGAATGTCCAGCTGCTTTTGCTCCGCGGACATTTCCCAGCCGAATTTACGGTAAAAACCGTACTGGAAAGGGTACAGAAATGAAAAGATCTGCCCTTTTTCCTTCATCGAACGAAGCGCCTGCCGGAGCAGCTGCGTCACCAGGCCCCCGCGTCTATATTCCGGCCATGTAGCCACGCTGGCAATACCGCCCATCGCCAAGGAATGCCCTTGTATATAGCACTCAAAATTAAAGATTGCGAGCTTCGCGGCAAGCTTGTCCTCCACAAACGCACCCCATTGCTCCTGGGCGTGCAGCAGAGCCTCCCGGTGCATGCGTTCCTCCTCGGACAATTCATACTGGAAAGCGAATGCCGACATTTCGAGCGATTCGGCAAACTGTCCCTCTTGAATTTTACGAATTTCTACACGGTTATCGTTGTGCATGGGCTGTTTCCACCCTTCTTTTCCTGTATAGATCCATGTCTGCAGACATTGTACCTTACTTGGAATCCCTTTTCCATGTCAAGCTGCAAAAAAACGCCTCAATCGTGACCCTGCTTCTTGTCTGGCGAGCATCGAATTTCGGATGACAGGATCGAATTTCTGTCCGTGACTTATCTACCATTCTTCATCCCCTTAAACGTTTGCCTCGTTAAATACCCCATATATTACCTATATTTCTAAACCCAATTTAATCATTTATACCCTTGATGATTATGAATGCCGATTCTTTGTCTAAAAACAATATGCCTTTGATCCCTATTTGTTCATCTGATGACTTGGGATTTGTAAAGTTTTCCCGCTAATTTTTCCAATTGGCCTATGCTATCATGATCGTGAAAACTTCGTTCTTCATCCCCATTTCCTACATCTGGAGGTTTACGACTCATGACAAAGAAGCTGCTCGCCATTCTCTTAAGCGCTATAGTATCTGCAACCGCTATTCCTTTCCAAGCTTTCGGCTACTACTTGGAAGCCCCCAAGCTCAAAGTTACGCAAGGCGTCAACTTTCGGGAACAGCCTTCGACCGGCGGCAGTAAAATTCGCATGCTTCAAAAAGGAGAACTGCTCGATCTAGTCGACACGTATAACGGCAGCTGGCTGCTTGTACGAGACTCTACCGGACGAACGGGATATGTATCTTCATCCTCCACCTATGTGCAGGATGTGACGATTAAGGTTCCGGCTGCGCCAAATGCTACGATCGTCAGCTCGGTTTCCTTCCGTACAGGACCGGATACATCCAGTGCCCGCATGCGTTATCTCAAGAAAGACGAGCAAGTATTGGTTCTGGACAAAGTCAACAGCTTCTGGTACCGAGTGATGGATGAGAATGAAGTGATCGGCTATGTGAGTACAAGCTCCCAATACATTAAGCTGGGGTCCGCCGGTCCAAAGCCCACTCCAGAGCCCTCCCCGGTGGAGGACAGAGAGGAAGAGCTGTTCCAGTCCACTCCTAACGGTACGATCCTGAGCTCCGTCTCATTCCGTACCGGCCCCGGCACGGATGAAGCCAAGATCCGCTATCTGTCTGCCGGTGAAAAGGTATTTGTGCTCGACAAAACCAATGATTACTGGTATAACGTCGAAGATAAAAACGGCGTCATCGGCTATATCAGCACCAGCTCCAAATACATAAGCACATCCTTCGTCGAACCTTATAAACAGCTTGATCCGGCGGACGCAGCCGAGATGGTGATCCGGGCAGGCATGAAGTATATAGGCGTCCCTTACGAATTCGGCTCCAGCCGATACGACACCGGCACCTTCGATTGCTCTGATTTTGTTCGTCAAGCTTTCATCGACGGCATCAAACAACAGCTGCCGGGCGATTCGCGTACCCAAGGCTCCTACGTCAAATCCATAGGTAAGCTCTCCCAGGATTGGCGGCAATTGAAGCGGGGCGATTTGATGTTTTTCATGTCTTATAAAGGCTCCACAGCGTCAAGCTATAGCGGAATTGACAAGGCTGGAGCCACCATTACCCATGTTGGTCTTTACCTCGGCAACGGCCAGATCCTGCACACCTACTCGGAGGAATCCGGCGGGGTACGGATAGACTCCATCCAGGGCAATGCCTGGGAATATCGCTTCCTTTTCGGAGGGAGTACCTACTAATAGCGGTAGCTCTAACCTTTATATACTCCTCATCTTGCCCGTCCTTTCCGAAGGACGGACTTTTTTAACTTGGAACAGGCAGGGGTCCATACAGCAAAAATCCCCCCCTCATATGGTGTACCATGTCTTCTGAAAGGGGGATGTCATATGAGCTGTGTCGGCGGATTTCATACAACTACTGCTGTGATTCTTGTATTGTTCATCTTGCTGGTTATCGTTTCGCGTACCTTCTTTATCTAAGTCATGACAAAACCCCCGGTTAAGCTTCACCCAAGCTTTACCGGGGGTTTGCCGATGAGCTAACCGCCGATTTGCGACATCCGGCGCTCTGTCGGCGTATGGCTTTGCCTCTCATTCTCCAGCGCCTTAGCCATCTCATGGCTTTCCGGCTTCACATCCAACGCTCGGAAGAACATCTCCGCCAGCTTGCGGTCGTCTCCGATAGCCTTGCGTACATTAAACTCGTCCGACCAGTACAGACACGGCTTGATATTGCCGTCCGCCGTCAAGCGCAGCCGGTTGCATGTTTGGCAGAAATGATCGCTTACCGGATGAATCAGCCCAAAGGAACCTGCAGCCCCTGCGATTCGGAAATTTTGCGAAGGTCCGTTTCCCCGCACCTCATCCTGCAGTTCCTCCACGGTCCAGCCTTGGGCGGAACATCTTTGAAGCACCTCGGTTAGCGGTAGATATCTCGACTTCCAGCCCTGGTCGTCGTGACCGATCGGCATATACTCGATGAATCGGACATGCAGGTCATCCTCCAGGCCGAGCCGCAGGAAGTCCTCGATCTCATCCTCGTTGATCCCCTTCATCAGCACGACGTTCAGCTTGATCGGGGCTAACCCGACTCTTCGAGCTGCCTTCAGCGATTGAAGGACACGCTCGACATCTCCGCCGCGGGTAATCATCCGGAAGCGGTCTTCGCGAAGCGAATCCATACTGATATTGATACGGGTCAACCCCGCCTCCCGGAATGCTTCAGCCCGCGAAGCAAAGTAAATACCGTTCGTGGTCAAGGCAATATCATCGATGCCGGGAATCTCATGCAGCATGCCGACCAATCTCTCCAGATTCCTTCGCACCAGCGGCTCTCCGCCGGTCAGCCTCAACTTCCGGACCCCGAAGCCGGCAAGTACGCGTACCACTTCGTGAATTTCCTCGAAGGATAGAATATTCTCCTCCGGCTCGAACTGCATGCCTTCCTCCGGCATGCAGTACACACAGCGCAAATTGCAGCGATCCGTTACGGAAATGCGAAGATAATCATGTACACGACCGTAACGATCAACCAAGTTCTGAGTCATCCCCGGTCACCACCACTCCCTGAAAATATAGTCCGGTTCTGGGTCAGCCAGACCGGCTCCTCTAACGCAATTCCCCCATAATAATGCCTGCGGTTTCCTCGATCGCTTTATCCGTCACGTTGATTTCCAAGCACCCCACCTGCTTCATCAAGACCCGCGCATACTCCAGCTCTTCCTCAATCCGTTCCATCGTCGCATACTTAGCTCCAAAGGGAAGCCCGACGGCCTTCAACCGTTCCGTGCGGATCTTGAACAGCTTCTCGGCATCCATCGTTAAGCCCACGATCCGGTCGCCTGGTACAAGGAACAACTCCTTAGGAGGCTTAACCTCCGGCACGAGTGGCAGGTTAGATACTTTGATTCCTTTATGCGCGAGGAAGATACTTAACGGCGTTTTGGAGGTTCTGGAGACGCCGATCAGCACCAATTGGGCTTTAAGCAGCGAGCTCGTATCGCGCCCGTCATCGCACTTCACCGCGAACTCTACAGCCTCCACGCGGCGGAAATAATCCTCGTCCAACCGGTGCAGCAAGCCCGGCTCGCGCCTGGGGGCGTCATTGAACGTTTCGACGAAGGCTTCCATCATAGGTCCCATAATGTCGATGGCTCTTACCCCGAGACGCAAGGCCTCTTCCTTCATAGTCTCGCGCAGCTCCGGTTGAACCAGCGTATAAGCGACAAATCCGCCTTTCTGCGCTGCAGACTCTACGATGGAGCGGATTTCATCCTCGCTCTTGATATGACCGATCCGTTTCGTCGTCACCTGGTGGGCATCGAACTGGCGAATCGTCGCTTTAACGACAGCTTCAGCCGTTTCCCCGACTGAATCTGAGCAAATGGTAATTTGATAATGCCTATCTTCCTTCATCCGGGTTTTCTCCTTAATGTCCGAATCCCTAGCTTATCGATCTACAGCCAGATCGAGCAAAATCTGAGTCATGATTGTCTTCGTAATCCGCCCGACGACTTCCCAGCGTGCCCGGCTGCCCGACTGCTCGGCTTTGGCAGGGATAACGACCGGGAGGCTGTCGACCTGATGGTTGATCATTTTATGGGCCGCATCAATGATCGATTCATCGGGAGATACGTGGACGACATTCGGCTCTCGCGTCATGACCATGCTGACCGGCATTGAAGCTCCATTTGTATGGCCAAGTGTAAATTTCAACAGATCTTTCCGGGAGATTACTCCGGAGAGACAGCCGTCTTCTCCCACAACAATCAGACTGCCTACATTCTCCATAAATAACGAAACGACCGCGTCGTGTACGGTTGCCTGCTCTCCTACGATGACAGGCATGGACTGTACATCACGTATTTTCAAAGCCAGCAGCTTACGGGATAGATGAGAACCTAGGTTAACTGAGGACCCCGCGGTATAACCTACCTTTGGTTTGGCGTCGATCAAGCCCAGCATGACCAGAAGCGCGAGATCGGACCGCAAGGTTGGCCGGCTAAGGCCGAGCAGCTCCGCTATTTGTTCGCCGGTAATCGGCGCATGTGCCTTCACTAGCTCAACAATCTGTAATTGGCGCGCAGTCAGTTCGATGACTCGTCCCTCCTCATATCTGCAGCCTGTTCCAGCTGCTTTGCCACTTCAATTGTAACAAAAATCGGCCATTTCTCATAGAACCGTTTATTTTCACCTATAATGACGCACGATTGGCACAATATATATTTTTATTGTGTATATATTGCGTATTATATATCGATTAATTATACTATATTAGAAGTTATCATCCTTCATTATACATAAGAGGAGTGGGAATCTGTTGGAAAGAGAACTAGCCCTGGAGATTGTTAGAGTTACCGAGCTTGCTGCCCTATCAGCCGCGAGCTGGATGGGCCGAGGAGATAAATATCAGGCGGACGGAGCAGCTACCGCTGCTATGCGAGCTATGTTCGATTCCGTTTCTATTCGGGGAACGGTTGTTATCGGCGAAGGGGAGATGGATGAAGCCCCCATGCTTTATATAGGAGAAGCTGTCGGCAACGGACAAGGTCCGGAGGTGGATGTGGCCGTCGACCCTCTGGAGGGTACGGAGCTGGTGGCCAAAGGCTTGAATAATGCTCTAGCCGTTATTGCGATCGCGGGTAAAGGCCAGCTCCTGCATGCCCCCGATATGTATATGGAGAAGCTCGCAGTCGGCCCCGCCCTGACGGGGAAGCTCAGCTTGGACGATCCGCTTGAGACGACCCTCCAAAAGGCTGCCGATATTCTGGATAAGCCCCTCAGTAATCTGACCGTGATGATCCTGGACAGGGATCGCCATCAGGAGCGGATCGCCACCCTGCGCCGCGTAGGCGTACGCATTAAGTTTCTGAGTGACGGCGATGTAGCCGGAGCGATGGCTCCAGCTCTATCCGAGTCCGGCATCGATCTTTATGTCGGCTCCGGAGGAGCTCCTGAGGGCGTCTTGGCTGCAGCGGCGCTGCGCTGCCTGGGAGGCGAGCTGCTCGGGCGATTAATGCCGGCTGATGAAGATGAAGTTGCCCGCTGTCTAGCTATGGGGATTCAAGACCCGCTGAAGGTGCTCAGCATGGACGATATGGTCGGGACCGGCGATGTCATCTTCGCCGCTACCGGTATCACCGCGGGAGAATTCCTGAGCGGCATCCGTTATACGTCCGACCATCGCGCCGAGACGCATTCCATCGTCATGCGTGCCAAAACCCGCACGATTCGCTTTATTAAATCCAGTCATTACTTGCCGAATAAACAGCTGTTGAACGATATTCTTGAGCTGCAGCATTGATCTTGCTCCTTCCTGTGTTAATATCTATCTAGATAAACTATTGACCAGGAAGAAGGTTAACCTCATGAGTATTTTGTTTTTTACGGCCGTCGGTTTGTTCGCGGCCACCTTCGGAAGTCTTGTCGGGCTTGGCGGAGGCGTCATTATAGTCCCTGCGCTCGTTTACCTTGGGCCTGTATTTGTCGGCCAATCGATCTCGGTTTCAACCGCCGTAGGGACCTCGCTTGCCGTGCTTATATTTACAGCACTGTCATCGACAATAACCTTCGTCAAGCAAAAGCGCGTCGACTTCAAAAGCGGCTGGCTGTTCATTTTGACATGTGCCCCGGGCGCCATGCTCGGTTCCTATGTCACCCAGTTTGTGAACGCTGATTCCTTTCAGCTCAGCTTTGGTATTTTCATGCTATTTATGGCTATTCTACTAATCGCCCGTGGCTACATGAAGCCATTGAACGTTCGTTGGAACGTCAATCGCACCTACACGGACGGCACCGGCAAAACCTTCGAGTACGGGTACAGTCTGCTCCCTGCGCTTATACTTGGGCTGGCCGTCGGGTTTATATCCGGCCTGTTCGGAATCGGAGGCGGATCGCTATTCGTTCCTGCGATGGTCCTGTTGTTTCGCTATCCTCCTCACGTGGCTACGGCTACTTCGATGTTTGTCATCCTGCTTTCGTCGCTGATGGGATCCTTTACCAAGCTTTCACTTGGACAAGTCGACCTCTGGATGGTGTTATACTTGGCACCGACGGCAATCATCGGAGGATGGCTCGGCGCCAAAATTGCCAGTATGTTAAGCAGCGACAAGCTGCTCTGGGTGCTGCGCATATCTTTCGTGATCATTGCCGCCAAAATGATTCTGGAAGGACTCCATATTTTATGAATAGCGGGCTCCTTGTGTGAGAAAGGCCGTTCGGTCATACCGAGCGGCTTTTCTGTTTGCATCAGGTAGCTCTAATAAACTGAAGCTATTGTATTGGGAAAAATCTAAAAATGCCGCTAAGCATAAAACCCCCTCTCCTATCCCAAACTAACTTTAATACAGGATGTAAGGGGGAGTCCTCTTGGTTTCACAAGCTTACAAGCGATATGCAGGCGTACTGACCTGTTGTTTGCTGCTTACTGCCTGCACAGCGGAGAAGCCTGCGCCTTCGATACAAACTGCGCCGCCAGGCATAAGCTCACTCCCTGCACCGAGGCAAAGTACGTTGGAGCATATGCCGCCTGCTTCACTCCAGCCCGGACTGCTGGATAACAATAAGGAAGGGAATATGGCTAGCAGTGAGAAATCCGCTGATAAGACCTCTGTTCCTTCCGGCCCGCCGCTACCCACTCCATTACCAACACCGCCCTTAGCAAATTCCAATCCGGCCCCGGCCCCGCCCTCGCAGCTACCGATTTCCGTACCTGCACCTGCGGCTGCAGAAGCTAACAGGCCCAAGCCTATCGCTACGCAGGGCGTCAAGCAAATGAAACGTCAAGGCTCACAAGCCCCAAGCTTAACCTTATCCCAGCTTGCCCGAAAATACCCTGATATTCTTCTTTTACATGGACGTTCCAGCAGCCGGCAGATCGCTTTAACGTTCGATGACGCTCCTGACGCCGTCTATACACCGCAGGTTCTGGATATTCTCAAAGCGCATAAAGTAAGAGCGACATTTTTTCTGATCGGGGCTCAGGCGGAAAAATATCCGAATATCGTTAAACGAATCGTTAGAGAAGGCCACGTGATCGGAAATCATTCTTATTCTCATCCTTTGTTCACGAAGCTTTCTCAGGATGGGTTCCAGCAGCAGATTCAGAAAACCCAGCAAATTCTAAAACCTCTAGTCGGCTATACGCCCAGGCTTATACGTCCGCCCTATGGAGAAATCAAGGAAGCTCAACTTCTTTGGGCCTCCGAACAAGGATATTTAATGGTGAACTGGAATGTAGATTCTCTTGACTGGAAGCAGCTAGGGGAAGCTCAAGTAACGAGCAATATTTTGAAGCATGCGAAAGCCGGCTCTATCGTACTACAGCATTCGGGTGGAGGGACCAATCAGGACCTAAGGGGAACCGTCCAAGCTTTACCTAAAGTTATTGAAGCTCTTCAAGGGCAAGGCTTCCGTATAGTTACCCTGCCTGAGCTTTTGCGTGTGACCAAAGGGAAAAAATAAAAAGAACCTTGCCGAGAGCTCCGGCTAGGTTCCTAAACAAGCTAATCCATAAAAAAGCACAGAGAGCGATTAATCGCTCTCTGTGCTCTTGATGCTGGTAGAGGGACTTGAACCCCCACGGTTTCCCTCGCGATTTTGAGTCGCGCGCGTCTGCCAGTTCCGCCATACCAGCTAGTGGCGTGCCCTAAGAGATTCGAACTCCTGACCTTTTGATTCGTAGTCAAACGCTCTATCCAGCTGAGCTAAGGGCACATATGCAATTGGAGTGGTGCCGAAGACCAGGGTCGAACTGGTACGGTAGTCACCTACCGCAGGATTTTAAGTCCTGTGCGTCTGCCGATTCCGCCACTCCGGCGTAAATATGGAGGCGCCACCCAGACTCGAACTGGGGGTAAAGCTTTTGCAGAGCTCTGCCTTACCACTTGGCTATGGCGCCATATTATTGGAGCGGAAGACGGGAATCGAACCCGCGACCCTCGCCTTGGCAAGGCGATGCTCTACCGCTGAGCCACTTCCGCAAAATAAAACTGGGGATCTAGGATTCGAACCTAGGCGTGACGGAGTCAAAGTCCGTTGCCTTACCGCTTGGCTAATCCCCAATACAGGAATAAAAATGGGGCGATCGATGGGACTTGAACCCACGAATGCTGGAGCCACAGACCAGTGCGTTAACCCCTTCGCCACGACCGCCATATTAAAATTTGTTTGGCAGGGGCAGCAGGAATCGAACCCACACCAAAGGTTTTGGAGACCTTTGTTCTACCTTTAAACTATGCCCCTATGAAAGTGGTGGAGGCTGATGGATTCGAACCACCGAACTCGTCAGAGAACAGATTTACAGTCTGCTGCGTTTGGCCACTTCGCTAAGCCTCCATATGAAACTGTGGTGCCGCCGAGAGGACTTGAACCCCCAACCTACTGATTACAAGTCAGTTGCTCTACCAGTTGAGCTACAGCGGCAAAGATGGTGGCTCGGGACGGAATCGAACCGCCGACACGAGGATTTTCAGTCCTCTGCTCTACCGACTGAGCTACCGAGCCTAATGAAATGATTCGTTACGTCCAAACATGAAGTAATAAATGGCGGAGCCGACGGGATACTCTTCGTTACACTACGAGACTGCGATGTAGCGCTATCGAAGCTTATGCTCCGGCGAACCCAAATGGTTCTCATCCCGTTTACACAGGAAGTAAATCATGGCGGAGCCGACGGGATTCGAACCCGCGGTCTCCTGCGTGACAGGCAGGCATGTTAGGCCTCTACACCACGGCTCCACACATTAAATTGGTTGCGGGGGCAGGATTTGAACCTGCGGCCTTCGGGTTATGAGCCCGACGAGCTACCGGGCTGCTCCACCCCGCGTCATTCTTTGGAAGTACTATGGTGGAGGCTGACGGGATCGAACCGCCGACCCTCTGCTTGTAAGGCAGATGCTCTCCCAGCTGAGCTAAGCCTCCATGGGAAGTGAGCAAGATGCTCACCGTATGACCCGTAGGGGATTCGAACCCCTGTTACCTCCGTGAAAGGGAGGTGTCTTAACCCCTTGACCAACGGGCCATCTAAGTGTATTGCTACGGAGAGAGAGGGATTC
Organism: Paenibacillus puerhi; assembly: GCF_009846885.1. Classification (GTDB taxonomy): domain Bacteria; phylum Bacillota; class Bacilli; order Paenibacillales; family NBRC-103111; genus Paenibacillus_G; species Paenibacillus_G puerhi. The sequence continues at coordinate 481 of NZ_WUWM01000016.1, read as the reverse complement.
GAACCCTCGAGACGCTTGTGACGCCTACACGATTTCCAATCGTGCTCCTTCGGCCAACTCGGACACCTCTCCATATGGCTCCCCGAACAGGACTCGAACCTGTGACAACTCGATTAACAGTCGAGTGCTCTACCAACTGAGCTATCAGGGAATATGACTCAAGACATTTATGCCCTGAAAACTGGATGCGAAACTAAGCATGCTGAATGCTGTTAGCTTGTCGCTTACGAAGTGGTGTACTCCGTAAAGCTATTTGGATAAGCCCTCGACCGATTAGTATTCGTCAGCTACACGCGTTGCCGCGCTTCCACCCCGAACCTATCAACCTCGTCGTCTACAAGGGGTCTTACTTACTGGGAAATCTCATCTTGAGGGGGGCTTCACGCTTAGATGCTTTCAGCGCTTATCCCTGCCGTACTTGGCTATCCAGCCGTGCCTCTGGCGAGACAACTGGTACACCAGCGGTACGTCCATCCCGGTC
>NZ_WUWM01000015.1 GCF_009846885.1 Paenibacillus puerhi | reverse complement strand
TTGCCTACGTGTTACTCACCCGTCCGCCGCTAACCCATCCCCGAAGGAATAAGTCCGCTCGACTTGCATGTATTAGGCACGCCGCCAGCGTTCGTCCTGAGCCAGGATCAAACTCTCCATTAAGGTTCGCATCTCCCGTCAGCCTAAGCCGACCGAAGCGCTAGTTTATCGAAAAGATCGATTAAGCTCAATACTTGTATAACGCTTAGCATTTCGTCTCATTTTGTTCAGTTTTCAAAGAGCTTTCGTCACGTCTGCAAGCTTATCAATAACGACAATGTTTTGCCGTGACAAGATCGTATCTTATCATTTATTGACGGACATTGCAAGCATAACTTTACTTTGTGACCGCTCGGACTTACTCAATTCCGAATCTGCCCATTTTGCGGCGACAAGCAATAATTTATCACAGATCGGGGGTAAATTGCAACTGCTATTTTAAAGCAATTCTTAGAGCTTCAGGATAGTGAATACCGACTCCATCGGCCTTCCGTTCCAATAAAAAAGGAGACGCGCCGCCGACAGTCTTTTCCCGTCAGCGGCAAGGTCTCTTTTGGGCTGGCACCACCGCTACAGCTTATCCATGCCAAGCAGCTGCAGCAGCTCCTGTTCATCGTCAATGACGCGGATGCCCAGCTCCTGAGCTTTGGTCAGCTTGCTGCCGGCGCTTTCCCCGGCGATCACGATATCCGTTTTCTTCGACACACTGCCGGTCACTTTGGCTCCCAGCTGCTCCAGCCTTTTGGCGCACTCATCCCGTCCCATGGATTGAAGCGTGCCGGTCAAAACCACGGTTTTCCTATAGAACGGATTGCTTTCATCGACGACGGCGGCAGTCGCTTCCTCACTTACGGGCGTTACGCCTGCGGCGAGCAGCCGCTCGATCATACGCTGCATCGCTTCGTCCTGAAAGAAACGGACGATGCTGTCAGCCACGATACCCCCTATATCCGGTATCGTAACCAGTTCCTCGGCCGTTGCCTCTTTCAATCGGTCAAGCGACCTGTAATGGTCTGCAAGCTCCTTGGTCGTCGTCTTGCCTGTGTTCGGGATGCCAAGGGCAAACAAGAAGGACGCAAGATCGGGCGTCTTGCTTTTCTCGAGCGCGGCGAGCAGATTTTCTGCCTTCTTCTTGCCGAAACGGTCAAGCTTCACCAAGTCATCGAACACCAGATAGTAGAGATCGGACGGATCGCGGACGTCCAGCTCTCCGTATAGCTGCTCCGCTGTCTTCTCACTGAACGTTTCGATGTCCATAGCATCGCGGGAGGCAAAGTGGACCAGACGCGCTACGAGCTGCGGACGACAGTCCAGCCGGTTCGGGCAGAACAAATGAACGCCGCGGAACTCTAAAGTATGGCCGCAGGACGGGCACTCGGTAGGAGCGGTTATCTCCTCCCCGTCAGCCTCTTCCGTCACCTTGCCGAGAATCTCCGGGATCACGTCGTTAGAGCGGCGGATGTAAATCAGGCTGCCCAGCGCATGCGTCAGATTTTTCCGGACAATATCATCCATATTATTCAGCGTACAGTTCTGGACGGTAACGCCCGCGATGTCTACCGCCTCCACGCGTGCAGTCGGAGTCACTTTGCCGGTCCGGCCAACATTCCAGCCCACCTCAAGTAGCGTCGTGACCGCTTCTTCCGCTTCGAACTTATATGCAACAGCCCAGCGTGGAAACTTATCCGTATACCCCAGCACGTCGCGCGTACGCATATCGCTGATTTTGACCACCATACCGTCGATCAGGAAATCCAATGTATTGCGCATAGAAACAAGGTTTTGCAGCTCTTCCTCAACCTCGTCTATCGTTTCTACGAATTTAACGTAGGGACTGACCTTGAATTGATTGTCCCGCAGAAACTCGACCATCTCCCGATGATCTTGAAAACGGAGGTTATCGGCATACCCGATATTGTAGAAATAAGCGTTCAAGCGCCGTTCCGAGGTTACCCTAGGGTTCAGGTTGCGAAGCGCTCCGGCGGCAGCGTTGCGCGCGTTCTTGAGCGGTTCGGCGGCCGTTTCGTTGTATTTCTCCAGAACGGATAGATTCATAAGCCCTTCGCCCTGGACCTCAAGAATGCCCTCCGTATATGGAATGCGCAAGGGGACGGACTTGATCGTCTTCACCTGGGCCAAAATTCCTTCGCCAACCACTCCGCTGCCTCGCGTAGCGGCCTGAACAAGCTCGCCCTTGTCATAGGTCAGATTCAGCGTCAGCCCGTCGAATTTCAGCTCGATGACGAAGGACAACGGAGGGAGCGGCTGTTCCGGGTTTTGTGCATTGTACTCGTTAACCAGCTTCTGGGCCCGGTTGTGCCAGGTCAGCAAATCCTCATGATTCTGTGCCTTGTCCAAACTCCACAGACGTGCCAGATGGCGGTGCGGCTCAAACCCCTTGAGCAGCTGAAAGCCTACGCGCCCGGTAGGCGAGTGGGGCAGAACCGTACCCGTTTCTTCCTCCAACTGGATCAGCTTGGCATACAACGCATCCCACTCGGCATCGCTGATGGTTGGCTCATCGAGCGTGTAATATTGATAATTATGCTTATTGATCTCTTCAATCAGAGCCTGCATCGTTTCCATAGGATCCGGCTTCGTCGGCATACTCATTCGTCCTCTCGTAATGAGATAGTTATACCTTCTCGATCGGGGCGAATTTGGCAAGCAGCCGCTTGACTCCGACCGGCGCCGGGAAGGCGATCTGCAGCTCCGTATCGTCACCCGACCCCTTCACGGCCACAATGGTGCCTGTTCCCCACTTGCCGTGCTTGACTTTATCGCCCATGCCAAAGTCGAGCCCCTTCGCCGCGGCAGCAGCTCCAGCTGAGACGCCGCCCGTCCCGCTGCCGGTGCGGAAGGTCACGCCGCTCGCCGCGCCAGGTCTGGCGGCGCTTGGCGCTGCTGCCGCGCCGCCCTTGAACCCTCCGGCGCTGCCGAAGCGGCGCTCGCCGCGATCCCACGCGGCACCGCCGCCATTGCCGCAGCGCGGCGCTAATCCGCCCGCGCTTGCGCTGCGGGCATTCTCCACGAGCTCCGGCGGCAGCTCGTGCAGGAACCGGGACGGCGCATTCGCTGCCGTCCGGCCGAAGAGCGTGCGCATCCGGGCGCACGTCAGATAAAGCTCCTGCTCGGCACGGGTGATGCCGACATAGGCGAGCCGGCGCTCTTCTTCCAGCTCCTCATTGTCCATCAGAGCACGGGAATGAGGGAATACCCCTTCTTCCAGACCCACGATAAACACCACAGGGAACTCCAAGCCCTTGGCGCTGTGCATCGTCATCAGCACGACGCCATGCTTCCCCGCCTCCGGATCATCATTCATCGAGTCGATATCGGCGATCAGCGCCAGATCCGTGAGGAAGGAAACCAGCGTTTTATCCTCGTTGCGTTTCTCAAACTCCTGCGTAACGGACAGAAACTCATCGATATTCTCCAGACGCGCCTGGGATTCGATCGAGTTCTCTCTCTTCAGTTCTTCCCGATATGCGGACAGTTCAAGCATTTTCTCCGTTAATTCGGTCACCGATAAATAATCGACCATCCGGTACAGGTTCTCGATCATCTCCCGGAACTCGTTCAGCGCATTCCGCGCCTTCGCTCCCAGCTCCAGGCTGTCGACGTTTTCGAGCATAGCAAATAATGAAACGCCGAACTGCGCAGCGGAAGCGGCGAGCTTATCGATCGTCGTATCGCCGATCCCCCGCTTGGGAACATTGACGATCCGGCGGAAGCTGACATCGTCATCCGGATTGGAGACAAGCCGCAGATAGGCCAAAATATCCTTGATCTCTTTGCGATCATAGAACTTCACGCCGCCGACGATCTGATAGGGGATATCCGACTTGATCAGAATTTCCTCCACGACCCGCGACTGGGCGTTCGTACGGTACAGAATGGCATGGTCCTTAAAGCGCCGTCCGCCCTGGTCCACATTTTTACGGATCTGCCCGGTAATATAGTACCCTTCCTCATGCTCCGAGTCGGCCTGATACAGTCTGATCTTCTGGCCTTCCCCTTTGTCGGTCCACAGATTTTTGGCTTTGCGCCCCCCGTTGTTGGCGATCACCTTGTTGGCAGCGTTCAAAATATTGGAGGTGGAGCGGTAGTTCTGCTCCAGCAGAATCGTCGTCGCATGGGGATAATCCTTCTCAAAATCGAGAATATTGCTTATATCCGCCCCGCGCCAGCGGTAGATAGACTGATCGCTGTCGCCTACGACGCAAATACGCTTATGCTTATCCGCCAGCATCCGGCAAATCATATACTGCGCCCGGTTCGTATCCTGGTACTCGTCCACGTGGATATATTGGAATTTGTTCTGATAAAACTCCAGCACCTGGGGCTCGCGCTGGAACAAATCGATCGTGGTCATGATCAGATCGTCGAAGTCGAGCGAATTGTTGGCTCTGAGCTTCTTCTGATAGAGCGTGTACACCTTGGCGACAATGCCGTCAAAATAATCACCGATCTTCTGCTCGAACTTCTCCGGCGTAAGCAGCTCATTCTTGGCATTGCCCATCGCCGCCTGAACAGCCTTCGGCTCGAACTTCTTGGTATCGATATTAAGCTCCTTCATACAGTTCTTGATGACGGATAGCTGGTCTCCGGAATCGAGGATGGTAAAGTTCGAGGTAAAGCCGATCCGAGCGATATCCTTTCTTAAAATACGCACGCACATGGAGTGAAAGGTGGACACCCAAATGTCCTGGCCCTGCGGGCCGACCAGAGCGCTTACGCGCTCCTGCATCTCGCGCGCCGCCTTATTCGTAAACGTAATCGCCAGAATACTCCACGGCGCGGCACGGCGCGTACCGATCAGATAGGCGATCCGATGCGTCAGAACGCGGGTCTTGCCGCTCCCCGCTCCCGCCATGATCAGCAGCGGGCCGTCTACCGTCTCCACGGCGCGCCGCTGAGGGGGATTGAGCTTCAATATCGCTTGGTGTATATCAACAGGTTGGTTCATCGTAGCACTTCCTTTTCTACACGGTTTCCTTAACGGCCTGGACCGTAGCCAGCGCCCGTTCCAGGTCGCGGTAAACAGCGTTGCCGACCACAACGGTATGCGCGCATGCAGCGGCTTCTCTTGCTTTCTGCGGACCGTCCACGCCGCCCCCATAGAACAGCCTGGACTGGCCGACGATGCTTCGGACTCGCCTCACCAGCTCCATATCGCCGTAAGTACCGCTATATTCCATATAAACGATCGGACAACGGAACAGCTTGTCCGCCAGGCGGGCATACGCCTCCACGTCCTTCGCATCCAGCCGGGCATCGGCCTTCGTCACTCTGGCCGCCGTCGAGTCGCCATTCAATATAATGTAGCCTTCCGTAACGACCTGCTGCCAGTCCATCAAAGCCCCGTACTCCTTCAGCGCTTGATGCTGACGGCCGACGATCCAATCGGGATCCTTCGCATTCAGCACGACAGGGATTAAAAATAGATCAAAGCCCGGCACGATAGCCTCCTGCTCGGATACTTCCAGCACGCATGGCACCTCATAACGCCGGATACGCGCAAGCAGATCCACTGTATTGTCGAACGTCACGCCGGATGAGCCTCCGACCATAATCGCATCCGTGCCCGACAAACAGACACGCTCAAGCGCCTCGTCCGCAAGCTCACGGTCGGGGTCCAGTTTAAAAACATGCCTCCACTGCTCCATTCGCACATGCACAAAAAAAGCCCCCTGTCCTTCCTTCTACAAGTAGTCTATGCTACAGGCAGAAGGCCTGTCAATGAAAGGGGGATTGGATATAACACCCTTTCGGTCCTCGGCATTCTCGCCCCTATCGACGGGAATATATGTTCGAATTTTATCAAATTTTCCGGGAAAAAGAAAGCAGAACGGCTCATGAGGACGCTCGTTCTGCTTGGATAAGCTATATTTCATCAGGAAGAGGTTTTAAATTCCGTAATGATGAGCCGATCTCTCTCAAGACGGTAAGCCGATTCATGCTGCATGGCGGATCTGGCCGTGCCCTGCTGCACATTCGTTCCTTTCAGATTAAGATGGTACGTGCCGTTCTCGCCCCGGCTTTTTTTCAGTTCATATTGTCCCCACTCGCTCCGCAAGCCGAGCATAGCCTTGGTGCTGTAGGCCTGATACGTGCCAAGCTGTCCATTGTGGCGATAAAAATAAGCGATCTGGCGGTCGGCCATGTCGCGGGTATACAGCTGGCTCAGACGCTTGCGCATCTCTTCCATCGCATAACGATCGATCTCGCCCGTCACCGGGGAGGAGAGCACTTGATGCGTCCAGTCGTCGATCTGCTTGACCCAGGTGACGATCTGTTCGTCCGATTGCTCCATGATGCTAGGGGCCATCGATGGCGCTGAGATCTGGTCCATCGTCTGGAGCAGCCGTTCGCGACCAACCGTCCGCTGCATTTTGACCCTGTCTGCGGCGTCATCCGACTGGCGCGATTGGCAGCCGGCCGCAGCAAACAGGGAGGCCGCCAGCGCTAAGGCCAGTATGGTTTTTATTCTCATCTGCGAAAGACCTCCGTTGGCGTTTTTTTCGTATTATGGGTCAAATCCGAAAAAGTATACGCTTCACGACTTCAAGCTATCATATTCAGTCCATGGCGGCAGCCTGGAACGTTTGCTATACTACTAGGAAGAGAGTGGAAATCGAGCTAAAAAAGGGGAATGGAAGCGGCTATGGAAAAATCTAAACTGTTTATCGGATCGGCACGCGAAACGATCAAATATGTAAATGCGCTCCACCGCCTGCTCGGCTACCATGCCGAGGTCACGCCTTGGCATGCCGGCACCTTTGAAGCGAATCATTCCACCATGGAGAGCCTGGAGCGGCGTCTGCATGCAACGGATTTTGCGGTCTTCGTCTTTTCCCCCGACGATGTCGTTCATATGAGAGATAAAGTGTACTTGTCCCCGCGGGACAATACGCTTTTCGAAATGGGGTTGTTTTGGGGGAAATTACGGCGGGATCGGGTATTTTATCTGGTTCCGGAGCGTGTTCCTTCGCATAGACATAATATAGAAATCGATCAGTTCCATATCCCTTCGGATCTGCAGGGACTTACGGTGCTAACCTACGAAATCCGTACGGACGGCAATTATACGGCAGCCGTCAATGTCGCCTGCGACGAAATTGTCGGGCGGATAGAGAAGCTGGGCGCTTTCGCCGATCCGGCCCTGGAACTGGAGAGAGCTAGGGCTGAACTGGACCGGAAGCAATCGCTGCTCCATTTTTTCATCGAGCTTCACAAGAAAGGCAGGGTCGAGGGGGAAGTCCCTTATAACGGACTATATGAGGCGCTACGGAATGCCTATAATCCCGCTGCGCTCACCGGGTATAAGGTAACCGGAGCAGCGGTCTGGAAGGCCGAAGGCTCGGCCGGCATTCGGCAGGTAGCGGGCAATGTCGGACGGGGACGCTACTATGCGTTCGATGAGGAGCCGCGCAGTGATGGAGCCTCCCGCATCTTCGTCGTAAACGCCTACATCAGCGGTAAAACCCAGTTTTGCCTGTACGGGCAGCATGTTGTCAAGGTATATTTGCTATGCTATCCTATAGGTAGAGAGTTGGTTGTGACGGTCCATTTATCCGGGACGCGCACCATTGCTCAAGATGATTTGATCCGGCTGCAAGAGGACAACCAGGAATTGATGGATACGATACATTACCTGTTTGGAGGGGATACCGATGAGCAAGCCTAAAGCCAGAACCGTAAAGCCTGGAGAGAAGTCTTCCGTTCGTCGCGCCTCCCTGCCGCGATCCGCGGCGAAGGACAAGAAGCCGGTAGTCGGCCTCGCACCTTTTCCGGACGGCGGCGACAAGGAATACACGCTAATCTATGAGAGCACGGCCACATATAACAAACCCTCGTTCGTATAAGAAAACGGCCGCCTTCCAGGCGAGCCGGAAGCGTCCAAGAAGCCCCCGAATAGCCGGGGGCTTCTTTGTTTGTGTAACGACGCAGACAGTTGGCATGGAATCGCTTTTTCCACCCCTCCGCCTAGGGCCTCTGCGCTTAGTCGGTTATCGTATACGACTTGTGGCTTGAGCCTTGGCTGGCGCTCGTCCCGCCGGTTGCACTCGCCTCCAGCGACTCCGACGATCCCGACGTATTCCCGGCCGAATAGGCCGATGAACCGGAACCCGCACGGGAGCTGCCGGCTCCATACGAGGAGCTATACCCCGTCTCCTGCTGGTTCTTAGAGGCCAGCGCTTCGGAGCTATGGGTGCTGGAGAGCGAGCTCCCCGTTGCCGAAGAGCTGTATCCGTACATAGGCTGCATGGAGCCGCCCCCTATGCCGGAGCCTTGACTCTGGCTGCTGTAGGAGCTGTAGCCTGGAAGAGCATATGCCGCTCCTGAGGACGGGCTTGACACCGCCGATGAAGATATCGACCCGCCGAAGCCCCCATAGCCGGCTTGTTGACCAGGCGCGTAACCTTGCTGCTGGGTATAGATTTGCTGCTGCATATAAGCGGGCTGTTGCCCGTAGGAAGACTGTTGGGTCGTGCCGCCGGTGGAATAAGCCCCTTGTACCGCTTGCTGAACCAGCATATGAAGCTGCTCGGCCTTTTGGTATTGCTGCTGCAGCTCTTGTTGAACCTCCTGCTGGGAGGCCGGCTTGATCGAGCCGTACCCATTGATTTGCGTAAGCACCTCGAAGAGCTCCGCTTGATCCTGCAGCGTTCTATGCGTAAGGTTGACGAACATCTGGCGGATCGCCGGATGCTCGGACTCAAGCGCTGCTGTCGTATATTCGCGGGCAGCTCGCTTCAACTCAGACAGCACAAGATTGGCGACGTCCTTCTCGTTCAAGTGAAAGTGGGATTGGACCATATTGGGCTGATACATGCGCTCGCGCACCTCCTATGAAAGCTTAATGAGACACTTGCGTTTGCTGCTGCAGGGTTCTGACCAAAAGCTCCGTATTCTGCAAACGATCCTGAGACAGCTGTGCAAGCTTCTGCTTCAACTGCTGGTTCTGGCTTTCCGCGACGCCTTGAACGGCAATCTTGGCCAGCAGCTCTTCGTTTTTCAGGCAGTCGGAGATATACGCCAGTTCCTTGGAGCTGACCAAGTTGACGGATTGCTGGGATGCCCCGGCTTGTTGTTGATTGAACATGGGGGAATTTCCTCCTTTCCTCTAATGACAATTGTAGGATGTCCAGCGATTGGGAATTTATGTAGCGTATGGACAAAAAAATCCCCTGTCCCTTGAAAAACCGTCCGGTTCTTCAAGAGGCAGGGGTATAGAGAATCGAGATTTGCCGCCAAGTCATCCAATACCTGGATCCGAGAGGTGTGAGGCAAGCGGCGTCTTCCCTCTCCGCGCAGGTCGGCTATTTCCGCATAGCCTTCTAGCTGGCCGAATCGGCTGCGGGTTCAGGCGCCATTACTTGAACCTCATACTGCTGCAGCCTGCCAAGAACGTGCGGGTCCCGGGAATCCGTCACCACGGTACTCCATTCCTCCAGATGTCCGACAGGATAGCGGTCCTGGCGATCCCACTGCTCCCCGGCAACCAACAGAATCGAATGCTTGGCAAGCGGCAGCAGCGCCCTCTTCAGCTCCTGCGTCTCCGGCAGGGATGTCGTAACCATCCCATCCGTCCCAACCCCGGAGGTCCGCATAAAGCATTTATCGAAATGGTAATGCTGCAAGGCTGCCAAAGCATGAAACCCGTAGCAGGCTTCATCCCTCTCAAGCACTGTTCCGCCGATATGAATCACCTTCGCCTTGCGGGACAGCTCAGCCAGCCCATGAATGCCGTTCGTCACGACCGTAACGTTCGGCAACGAGGGCATCTCCTGCAGCAGCATCGTCGTGTAGCCGGATGACTCGGCGAAGATCGTATCGCCCGGCTCGATCAATCGGGCGGCAAGCCGGGCGATCGATTGCCTGCGCTCCGAATCCTCCTGACCCGCACAGGGGCCAGCCGCAGAAAGGGCGGAAGGAAGTACGGCTCCGCCATAGGTTCGCTTCAGCTGCTTCAAGCTTTCCAGATACCTCAGATCCTTGCGGATCGCATCCTCCGTTACGGTGAACAAAGCCGAGAGCTGCTTCACGGTCACTCGTTCCTGGGCTTGCAGCAGCTCCACTATACGTTGACGTCGTTCGTCTATGAAATAAGCTCCTGTCATACAGGTCTCCTCGGCATTGAATTCTTAGTAGGCTTTGATACTAGTTAATCTTATTTCATCTCAAGTTTACATGCAACAAAGCCCCAACACATCTCGTTAGGGCCACTCCCAAACCTATCGTTTGCAGCTCAGAACCCGCCGGCACCGACCCGGCGAGCCATCTGCCCGCCATCGCCAGCGCCTATCCGGCTAAGCAATCTTGAACAAACGAACGGCCGTATTCAGCTCCTCGGCCAGACTGGCTAGCGTCTGGCAGGTCGCAGCCGCTTCTTCGGAAGCAGCCGCCGACTGTTGGCTGGATGACGCAACTTGATCGACGGCATGCATAACCTCGGAGGCTTGAGCAGACTCCTCTTCGCAAGCGGCGGCAATTTCATTCACCTTGCCGGAGGAAGCATTCACCATCGCAGCGATCCGGCCAAAGGCCTCGCCGGTCTGCCTGGATTGAGCGACGCTGTCGGCTACGGCCGAGACGCTCTGCTTCGTGTTCTGCTGCATAATCTTGATGATGCCGGAGATTTCCTTGGTAGCGGACACGCTTCGCTCGGCCAGCTTGCGCACCTCATCGGCCACTACGGCGAAGCCCCGGCCATGATCGCCCGCCCTGGCTGCCTCAATAGCCGCATTGAGTGCAAGGAGATTGGTCTGATCCGAGATATCATCGATGACTTCGATGATCTCGCCTATTTTCAAGGAGTCCTGCTCCAACTGGGAAATCGACCGGTTCACGCTATCCATTCCCTGGATGGAAGCCTCCACGATCTTACTGCCTTCGCCCGCCGTTTGAACCGTCTGGCCCGTCAGCTCAGCCGCCTGCTCGGCGCTTCGGGCGACAAAGCCGATGGCCGTGGAAAGCTCCGTGAACAGCTCTGCGATCGATTGTGCGGATTGCGCCTGCGTAGAGCTGCCGACGGCCACTTCTTCCGATGTCGCAGATATTTGCTGGGCCGCTGCCGCCAGACTCTGAGAAGAGGCGGAAATACCGCCGATCAAGCCTCTCAGGCTGTCGATCATCCGATTGACCGAAGCGGATAGCTGGCCGACCTCATCCTTCGTATCACGCTCCATCTTATGGCGAAGATCGCCTTCCGCTATTTGACTGATCAGTGCGACCATTTGACCCAGGGGCCGGGCAATAGTCTGTGCGATCGCATATCCGATGCTGATGCTGAAGATAAAGGATACGATAATAACGGTAATTAAAATATTACGGGCGCTTATGTAGGCTTCGATGCTCTCTTCGTTCTTCTGTTCAGCCAGCTTCACATTCAGATCGATCAACCGATTCAAGCTGCCTCTGACCTTCTCTCCTTGGGCAGCGAGATCTTTATTAAGGAATAGCAGAAAATCAGCTTGGTCTTCTTCACGCAGGAGGTCAACAGCTTGGTCGTAGACCCTTACGTAACTGGTCCATTCGGCATCGAATACACTCAATTCAGCGAGCTCGGGAGGGGTCAGGATCGTCGAACGATAGGCGTCTATACGTTTTTTAACGTCCTGCTTCAAATCAGGAATCGTCAGCAGCAGCTTCTCCCTGTCTGACGTCGTGCCGGCCAGACTGGCATCGCGGACGGTCACCCTCAAATTCTGATAAGCGATCTGGGTGGCGGACATCTCCCGTACCGATATCAGATTATTGGTATATAGCTCGTCCAGATTATCCTTCATCGCATTCAAGTTCAATAAGGCATAGATTCCAACGGCAGCCAAGATCAGAGCAACGCTCACGAAAGCCAAGATAAGCTTTACGGCTGTTTTCAAATTTACAAACCACTTCATTCCTGCACCTCGCCTATTCAATTGGATTAGCTGGCTGTGACCCTTTACATTATGAAATCCGACGACTTTCGCCAAAACCTCTCTCTTATAACTTGGAACCCCCGTTTCCCGCCACATTTTCGACATTATCCTACTTTATTTTCGTGAATCCGAGGAAAATTATAGTTCTTATGAATCAGTATTGCAATTTATATTTTTCCTTTAGCATTCCTTATCTCTCCCAGTCCGATCAGGAGGGCAATCGCTGCTTCCCCCTCGCCTCCTTCCAGCACCCGAACATCTCCCGCAGCCGCCACCAGGACTTTCTCCCTAGTAATCCGTAACAGGCAAAAAAAAGAAACGTACAAGCGCCAAAGGCTTATACGTTTCCTAAAAACAAACTCCTTTTATAGAGAAAAAGGTTAGGGCGTTGTCGCCCCCGCTCCGTCCTGTAGCGCTGCCTCCTCCTGCGGAGACGCCTCAGACTCAGGCTGCTCCGTGCCTTTGTCAGCCAACTCCTGTACCGCTCCGACCGGTACGGCGTAAGCCCACTCTCCGCCTTGACGGGCGATCCAGACCAGCTCACCGTCGGCTCTGCCCACGTAGTCCGTATCCGTCTCCTTACCATCATCGCCCGCATGCTTCAGCGACAAACGCAGCTCAGGCGTATTCAGCCCTTCCACATCGGCGGTCGGCTTCACGAGCTGCTCCGTAATCAGTGAAGCCGCACGGTCCATGTAACCGGTCGCGTCGACACCGGGCAGCTCGCGCTCACCCAGCTTCCACTTGGCCTCGAACGAAGACTTGTCAGGCTCCGTCTTGGTCAGTGTCCACGATGTACCCTTCCAATCGACAGATAGCGAGCGCACCTTCTCATACTCCACCTTAACCGCCGTCTTCTCCATAAAGTCGATCGGCTGCTTCGCAAGCTGCTGCAGGGTCGCATCCGCCAGCTGGAACACTTGGGGCGAGCCGCTGACCTTCGCATAGGAGTATCCGCTTACTGGCGTAGCATCGCCAACCTCAAGCGTCTGCTCGGTCCCTCCCGCAAGCTTCACCGTATAACGCTGCCCCGGCTCGGCCAGGCCGAACTGTCCCAGATCGGCAGCGTTCTCCGTTACGAGCTTATCCTTCTTCAGCGAGGCGAATTTATCGACCCAGGCATCCGCATCGTAAGCCGTCAGAGGCAGAGGCGAGGGCTGGATCATTGTCCAGCCGCCATCCTTGCGCTCCATGACGATCTCGGATGCACCGCTGCGGATCGTGAAGCCCGTCACCTCGTCTTTTTTCACCGTCACCAGTCCCGGCGTCTCAGGCGGCTTCTCCCGGAAGAAGTCACGGCTGGAGGCGTACCAGAAGCCGCCGATGCAGAGAACGACCAGCACGATAGTCGGGATCAGCCGCTTCATCCTTTTCTCCTCCTCCACCAGATCGCTCCGCCGGTAAGCAGAAACAACAGCGGGAAGAAAATAACGGTGCCAAGGAATATCCAGTTCGCTTGTTCATTGGTAACCATCGCCGTAGACAAGTTATCTCCCTCGCGCGGCCGGATCGTGACCTGATCGGCCTGTTCCTGCAGCCAGCCGATGCTGTTCAGCGCGAAGTCGCGATTGCCCTGCATCTGGATGAACTGGTCGACCAGGAAGGTCGACCCGCCCAGCACGACGGCCTTCGGCTTGCTCTCCTTATCCTCGACGACATAGCCAAGATTCAGAGGGCCAGCCACGTCCGCAGCATCCTTCTTGGACGCCCCTTGGGCGGAGAGGGTTTTCAGATCGGTCTCGCCGTAAGCCGCCTCGGTCGTCCTCAGTATCGGCGTAGCCGGATAGTCGGCATTGGCCTGATCCGTATTCAGCGTAACGGCCAGCGTCATCACAGTCAGCAGGTTGTATTCCTGCAGCTTGCGGGTGATTTCATGCCCGCTATATTCCGGCACGATGCTCAGCGGACTATTCAAAGCGCTCTGCTTCGGCTCGATAGCCACTGCATGCTGATCCTTGATCCCGTAAGCCGACATGAGGGCGTCAATATTTTTCCAGGCGGTCGCCATGTCGGGATTAAAGCCGAGCGCCAAGTACAGCTTGCCCTTACCGGACAGGAATGCTTTGACCAGCTCCGCCTCTTGGTCGCTCAGATCGCTCTCCGGGCCGATCACGGCCAGCATCTCGGCATCCTCGGGTATTTTCCCCTCGCGCAGCAGGTTGAGCTCCTGCACCTCATAATTGGCTTCTTCCAGCCCCGAGCGCCACAGCGACATCTCCGCCAGCGGAATCTCGTTGTGGCCGGTCAGAAAGTAAAGCTTCCGCTTCTCCTTCACATCAAGATTGACCAGCGCCTGCGTCAGCTTCTCTTCGCCGGCGAAGCTGTATCCGTTCGGATTCGCCTGGCTCGGCAAAAACATGTCGTAGAAGTCCATCGTCTTCTTCTGCGCGCCGGCCTCCACGACCAGCGTTCCCGCCGGGCTTATGTCATACTGCCTGGCCACTGCCGGGTTCTGAACGGCATCGTATTCCTCAAAGATGATTTTACCGGAGCGCTTCTTGTACTCCTGTACAAGCTCCACGACCTCGCGCTTCATGTAGGGATTCGTATCCGTCGTCGTCAGCGAGATGATCTTGATGTCCTTGTCGAGCCCATCGAGCGTTTGCTTCGTTTGATCAGACAATGTAAATTTACGATTCTCGGTTAGATCCACTTGCAGGTTTTTAGCCGAATTCAAAAAGATCGTCAGCACGATAAAAATGCCGATTACCGCAAGCGACAGCACAGTCGCATTCGTTCCGCGGATCCACTTGTTCACCTTGTCCCCTCCCCCTTCTCGGGCGGCGCCGGCGATCCCTATCAGCCGGCCCCCCGCCTGTTATCTCCAGCGCTTGCGCTCCAGCACCTGTATACTCAGAAGCAGGAACACGAGCACGAATGTCACGTAAAACAACACGTCGGCAAAATCGAGCACGCCCTTCTGCAAATCTCCCGCCCTGCCGACGATCGAGAAGAGGCCCAGAAACTCCTTCACCTTGCCGCCTACCGTATCGCCCAGCCACTCGATCGTCCAGAAGACGAGCAGAATGGCGAAGGAGGCGATGCCCGATACCATCTGATGGGAGGACAAGGAGGAGGCGAACAGACCGACGGACATCATCGCTGCCCCGACCAGAAACATAGCTAGAAAAGACAACCAGAGCACCGGCTGATCAAGCGGTCCGTAGGCGCTCAGAATGAGCGGGTAGAGCAGGCTGCCGACCACGAGCAGCACGAGCACGGCCAAGGTGGAGGCATACTTGCCCACCACGATCTCCGTGATGCTGATCGGAGAGGTGAGCAGCAGCTCATCGGTTCCCTGCCTCAGCTCATCGGAGACCAGCCGCATCGTCAGCAGTGGAACGATGAACAGAAAAACAAACGTAATATTACCGAAAACAGGCCGCACGTCCACCACATAAGGGGGATACAAAAAATTGGCGCTGAAAAAATAGCCCGCGATCACGAAAAAAAAGGCAAAAGCCGCATACGCGATCGGGGAGTAGAAGTACATCTGAAGCTCCTTGCGCGTCATCGCCATCGTTCTACGCATCCGTTTCACCTCCCTGATTTGCCGGTGCGCCCGCCGCAGCCGGGCCGTCCCCTCCATCCTGACCGTCTCCCGCCGCTCCGGCGCTGTCGTCCAGCCGCTCGTCGGTAGTCAGCTTCAGGAAAATATCCTCCAGGCTTAGACTTTCCTTCTTCATAGACAGGATCGGCAGCCGCTTCTCGGCAAGCCGGTAGAACAAAGCTTCCCGGATATCCTGCCGGTCGGCTGATTCGACTACGACCTTCACCGTATCCCCGGCTTCCGCTTCCTCTCCTGCCGCAAAGCTGACGTTGTCCTCCGCCGTCACCGGATCGACCGCAGACTCTCCCTCCGCCTCAACCGCAGCAGCTCCCGGCCCGGCCTCAGCCGCCCATAATGCCTCCTGCCCGCCAGCCAGCTCACGGACAGCCGTTACGCCCGGCGTTCCGCGCAGCTCGGCAAGCACCGTCTCACGGGCTCCTTTTACTTCAAGCGATACTTCGAAGGTATCATTCAATGAGCTGGCCAGCCGCTCCGGCTGTCCGTCCAGCACGATCCGGCCCTGGTGGATAATCAGCACCCGGTTGCAAAGCGCATTGATTTCAGGCAAAATATGCGTGCTGAGCAGCACAGTATGATTCTCGCCAAGCTCGCGGATCAGCTGGCGGATTTCGATAATCTGCTTGGGGTCGAGCCCCGAGGTGGGCTCATCCAGCACAAGCAGATCGGGGCCATGCAGGATCGCCTGCGCCAGGCCAATCCGCTGCTTATACCCTTTGGACAGACTGCGGATAATTTGCCGCTCTCTCCCCTGAAGTCCCAACCGCTCGATAACCTCTCCTATTCGCGTCTTCTGCTCGCGTACCGGAATATCCCGCAGATCGGCTATAAATTTCAAGTAAGACATGATCGACATCTCCGGGTACAACGGCGGCGTCTCCGGCAAGTAACCGATCTTCTGCCGCGCCTTCTTCGGATGCTCCGCCATCGGGAGACCATCGATCGCAATCGATCCGCGAGTCGGATTCAGATAGCCGGTGATCATCCGCATCGTCGTCGTCTTGCCCGCGCCGTTTGGACCGAGAAACCCGACTATTTCCCCGCGCGTCATCGCAAAATCAATGCTGTGAACGCCCCGTTGGTTCTCATAGAGCTTGCTTACCTGTTTGACCTCAAGCACGCCAAAACCCCCTATCGTCCCATATATCCTTGCTACATCCATTTCCAACTTACAGTCCCTTTAATCGCCAAACCCAATATAGCGAGCAAACAATAATCCCAGCTTAACCGAAGCTGAAAAAATGCTTAAAAAATTGTGTCCAAAATGTGAACGAATAAGGCGGGTGATTATCCCTAAAGTAGGAGGCTTCTCTATTTCTACCTGTGGTAAGATAAAGCTAGTGCCTGTGCTTATAACGAATTATATACTTATTGATTTTGAAGGAGGATGTGCATGTCCGGATTTTTCAACAGCCTTTTTATCCTGTTTGTGGGTGCTATGGTGCTTTTAATCATCAAGAGATTCTCCGCCGCCGGATCGAGGCGCAGACGCCCCTCCCCTCCACTTTACAAGAATACTCCGCTGCCCAAGACGCTGGGCCTGCAGAAGCTAGTCCCCTTGCAGCCCGCTGTACTCCGGCTGGAACGCGCGCTCGGAGAGTCCTACGCAGCCAAGATCAAAGACCGCGTGAAGACCGCGCATCCTTCGATGGGCAATGCCGAATTCCACTGGAAATTTTTGGAGCTTAAACGGTATCTTCTGATGACCGCCGTTCTCCGCGAGGTGCCGATGTTCAGCGAAGAGGTCGATGACATCTGGCATGAGATGCTGATGTTTACCCGGGAGTATACCCGGTTCGGAGAAAACTTCGTCGGATCGACTATCCATCATGCACCGCATAGCGGCGAGGACGTCGAGCCTGATCCTGGCGGCAGAGCCTGGTTTGACTGGGTATATGCCCAGCTCTTCGTGCCTACTCCTTATTCCAATCTCATCTGGGGTCCCTTTTTCCGCTATCCCCTGAGCCGTGAGCTCATCGAAGAGCTGCAAACCGCGTCAACGTCTGGGGTGATCGCAAGCCGATTTAACGGGTCTGCGATCGAGCGTTATACCGATATTCGGGAAACGGCCAGCCTTCTGGCCCAGCGTGCCATGGAGCAGGCCGCCGCGGCCAAGCCCGGAGCCTCTTATACCGCTCCCAAGCCCGCTGCGGGCTCTCCGGAGTACATGCCTTATCTGGCCGGCGCGCTCATGATGTATTCCGTCGCTGAGTTCTCGGACTTCGAAGGGCTGATGGAACAGCATTTCGTGGAGGAGGAGGCCCGGCAGCGCGCTGCTTCGGCATCCGGCTCTTCGTCATGCAGCAGCGCTTGCGGGTCGTCCTACTGGAACGATGATCGGTCCGACCACGGGGGACATGGCGATAGCGGCGGCGGAAGCGACAACGGCGGTTCCTCGTCGAGCTGCTCTTCCGGCTCATCCTGCAGCAGCTGCGGTGGCGGCGGGGATTGATCGTTTCTTCGGGCCATGTCCGAAACAGCCCAAAACCAAAAAAACAGGTTGACGAGCGGCCTTCGCCATTCATCAACCTGTTTAGCTTGCTCTATTATTTCACCAATTGCCCGCGCGTAACGCCAAGCTGATTCGTAGACTTGAGCGTCTTCCATACATGGGTGCCGCTCACTTCACCTCGCAGCGCCCGGCTGTAGAGCTCAATGACCTCCTGCACCTTTTCCGGCGTCTCTTCCAGAAATTCGATACGGTACCGGTTCACGCCAAGCTCCATAAAGTTGGCCAAGTATTCCGCACCCGACTGGTCGATCGCATTGTATACCGTGTTGCGGCAGCCTTCATCTACTCGAACCGGATGAGAGAAGCCGACGCGGTCGCGTAGCGAAGCCCGCTGCTCCTCGCAAGGACGCCCGCAGTTCGTGTAGTCCGTACCCGGACTCATAAATGTGCAGTAGACACAATGCTCCGTGTGGAACATCGGCATGTGCTGATGGATCACAACCTCCAGGCGGCTCGTATCCGAACGGCGAAGCAGGTCGACCATCTGCTGGATGTTCAGATCGTACGACGGCGTAACCCGGGACAAGCCGGCATCCGTGAATAAAGCAACGGCCTTGTGATTCGCTACGTTCAAGGAAAAGTCCCCGATCAGTTCCGGCTGCGGCTCGTCCGGGTGCTCGGCAAGGTAACGCATAAACCAATAAACGGCGCCTGTATTGCGGACAAGCACAGCATCGGGCCGAAGCTTCAAGATATTGGCGAAGTAACCCGTTTCGCCTGGCATATGGATGCGCGGCGTCGCCAGCGCGATTCGTTTACCCGCACGGCGGCACGCCTCGACTGCCGCTGGGAACTGTTTGATAAACTCGAAGTCCGCGTAAATCAGCTCCACATCCGTGGCGAGTGCCGCCTCCACCTGCGGCAGGCTGCGGCAAAGCACAGTTAGCTCCGAACGGGCCTTGCCTCCTTGCGGAGCCGCGGATACCGCAGCTAGCGGCGCGTCTCCGTAAGCATCCACGCTATGCTTCACATAAGCGCGCGGACGTTCACGCTCGGCCAGCAGCAGCTCAGCCGCCTGGCGACGCATCTGATTCAGCTCGCGCATCGGCACGATCAGCTCGCCGTTCAGCTGTACCTCGACGGACTCCAGCTCGAATACCGTACCGCCGAGCCGTCCGAACTGCTCTTCGAACAGAGCCGCATCCATCGGGCGTTTCTCGGCCGGCACCAAAGGCAGCTCCGAATCGACGGTAACGGAGCATCCGTTCCCGAGATCCGTCCATAGGCTGCGCAGCGGCTGTCCGGCAGCCCCCGTCACCTTCACCCGCACAGGAAACGTACGATAAGGCTTATCCGTTTCGTAGGTCTGACGAAGCCGTTTGTCCAGATGCGGGTCATTGGTTTTCCAGATCCGGTCGCCCACGCGCACCCGCTTCAGATCGACATCGCTCCGGCCCGGGATAATCTCGATCAGTCCGCCCGGCGCTTCCCCTTCGAACTTCACGCCATGGCGGCGCAGATCGTAGACCCGGCCTCCCTCTTCCTTCTTCGTCGGGTCCCCGGCATCGAACACAATCCCGTCCCCGCGCTTGAGCGGAGCTTCCAGCTCGCAGGCCACGCCGTCCCGCAGCAGCTGCTTCACCCGGCCCAGATAGACGCCGCGGCTTTTCGGGTACGTGCCTTCCACGAGCTGCTTATTGTTCGTGCCTTTGAGGAAGCCATGCGTAAATCCGCGGGAGAAGCTTTGCTCCAGCTCGCGAAGCTCTTCCTTCGTCGGCATCGGGTTCTCCCCGTCGAAGTAACGGTCGATCGCCCGGCGATACTTCCCGACTACATTCGCCACATACTCGGGGCTTTTCAACCGTCCCTCGATCTTGAAGGACTTCACTCCCGCCTCGATCAGCTCAGGGATCAGCTCGATAGCGGCCAGATCCTTCGGAGACAACAGATAAGCGACATCCCCCATCGGCTTCTGCTCCCCATCCACGATCAGATCGTAAGGCAGCCGACAGGCCTGGGCGCATTCCCCGCGGTTGGCCGAGCGGCCGCCCCACATCTCCGAGGTGAGGCATTGTCCGGAATACGATACGCAGAGCGCGCCATGGACGAATACCTCCATCGGCAGCTTGGCCTGATCGCCGATCTGCTTAATCTGCTTCAGGTTGTTCTCGCGCCCGAGCACGACAATCTCCAGATCGAACGGCTTCGTAAATTCCACAGCCTCCGGCGAGGTGATCGTCATCTGCGTCGAGCCATGAATCGGGAAGTCCGGCGAGATTTCGCGAATGAGACGGACCAGCCCCAGATCCTGCACAATCACGGCATCGACGCCCGCATCGATACAGGACTCGATCAGCTCCCGAGCCCCTTCCAGTTCCTCCTCGAACACGAGGATATTGAAGGTCAAATAGCCCTTGACCCCATAGCGGTGCAGGAAGGACATAATATCCGGAAGCTCGTCCGTATGGAAATTATGGGCCCGCGCCCGCGCATTGAACTTCTCCACGCCAAAAAACACGGCGTCCGCCCCGTTCGCGACGGCCGCTCTCAAGCAATCCCAGTCGCCCGCAGGCGCCAGCAGCTCTATATCTGATTTGCGAATAGTACGCATCATCTTCTCGTTCCTCCAAGCTTGAAACCTTAAGTAAGGGCGGATCTACCCGCCTCTTTCCTAGTGTAACAGAAAGCGGGTCTTCAAACCATCGCCCCTCCTTTTCCCATTTGGGACAAAAGAATCAAATTTACATCAAAAATCGTTAATTAACAAGGAAAATTGTCAAATCATGACGAATAGTTATCCATGTTCGCTTACCTAAAATTATTTCATCAGATGGTGGTGACCCGCCTGTCATGTTCAAAGACTTCATCATCAATGCCTCGATACTGGTCGCTTCCTTCTTTCTGATCGGACAAATTTTTAAGGGTCACCCGCTGACCCGGCAATCCCCCATGAAATGGAAGGCGTTCGCCGGCCTTTGCTTCGGCTTGCTTGGCGTTCTCCTCATGACGTTCAGCCTGCGCCTGGAAGCGGGCGTCATTGTCGATCTCCGCCATATTCCGCTGGTCATCGCCGCTGTGCAGGGCGGGCCGGTTACATCGCTCATCACGGGTCTATTGATCGTTGCCGGTCGCATCAGCCTCTTCGGCATCACTTACGCCTCGGTCTCTTCATCGGTTATGATCCTAGTCATCTCCATCCTTTTCGGAGCCCTTCCTGCCCGCCGAGGCTTGACGATGCTTCGTTTTCTTTCCTTGAATGTCCTCGGTCTGTTGTTCGTATCCATCGTGATCGCCCTGAATCTGCATAAAGCCGGGAGCGACGACAAGCTCGCCTCCGTGCTGGTGAATCACTGGCTGTTCTCAAGCTTCATCGGCGCACTGTCGGTCTATGTCTTCCTTTATATCGTCCGCTCGCATGCGTCGATCGGGAAGCTGAAGGAAAGCGAGGAAAGGTACCGCCGGTTGATCGCCTCTTCGCCGGATGCGACCTTCGTCATTATGGGAGACGGTACGGTCTCGTTCGTGAACGATAAGGGGGTACGGCTGCTGCATGCGATATCCCCCAAAGATATTGTCAACCGACCGTATACCGACTTTATTCATCCCTCCTGCTTGGAGAAGCTGCGCACCCACTGGGACGCCCTGCTGAGCCATAAGCTGAAGCCCGAGCTGATCGAGCCGATCTTCGTCTGTTTGGACGGGACCGAGGTCGATACGGAGCTGTCTAGCTCGCCAACCTTCTATAAAGACGAGCAGGCCATCCTCATCAACGTCCGCGATGTGACCGAACGGAAGCGGACGGAGAAAAAGCTGCAGGAAGCGCTCGATAAGCTGCAGAAGCTGTCGGACCTCGACGGCCTGACCGGTATTCCGAACCGCCGAAGGCTGAACGAGTATTTATCCCTCGCCTGGGGGGAAGCGGCTGCGAAGGGGTCGCGACTGACCTTGTTCCTTTTCGACGTCGACTATTTCAAGCGGTACAATGACCGCTACGGTCATTTGAAGGGCGACGAGGTGCTGCGGGCGATAGCCTCGTCGGCGCACGAGCTGATCCTGGACCACGGACACTTCGTCGCGCGCTACGGCGGGGAAGAGTTTGCCGCCATCCTGAAGGATGTCTCTCCGGATGAAGCGCATCAGGCTGCCGAGCAATTCCGCGCCCGGATCGAGCGGCTCGCCCTGGCTCATGAGCGATCCAAAATCGCGGATCATATCACAGTCAGCATCGGAGTCGCTTCGGTCATCCCCGATCCTGACGGACTCGCCGACGAGCTCTTATCGTGTGCCGATAAAGCTCTGTACCGCGCCAAGGAGGAAGGACGCAATCGCGTGGTCGTCTACACGCCCGAATCAGCAGGCTCAAGTTAACAAAGACCTGTATACGTGCTATAATGACGAAGGACTACCAATTTATTGACAACGTTCTACGGTATTCGAGCCGCAGCTGACGTTGCATGCTGCCTAATGAGGGATTTGCTTTGATACGTACTCCTTTCCGCAAGGTGGTTGTGACCGCGCTCGGGCTGCTGCCGCTTGCGGTTCTTCTGTTTGTTCTGTTCCCCTTCCAGAAGCAGCTGGACGTCCGCATGCTCTACGCGACGCAAGGGGAAGCGTTCGATCAGGCGGCCTACGGCCAGCTCAGACAGTCGCTGCTTGCCGGGCTTAAGCTGGACAAGCACGAGCTTGGCGCTCTCACCACCCGCAAGCTGAGTCACTATGACACGATTTATTTGGACCCTTCTCTCCACGGGACGATGACCGACAACCAGCGCGAGAGGCTGGAAGCCTACGTTCGGGGGGGCGGGCATCTGTTCCTTGAAAATGCATTCGCCACCGACTTCGATCCGGGTTTTCTGGGTGCAGCCGAGGTGGTGGACGTGCCTGCCCCGGCGCGCGACCAGTTGCCTACGCCTCCCGGGGCCACGCTGTGGTCTTATCCCGGAGTCGATGCCGACGTGCTGGGCGTTCAGCAGGTATTGAGGACCTTCGCCGACACCTTCTTCCGCCATGATACCCAGGGCAGCCTGAGCCGGTTCTCCTGGGGCAAGGGCATACGGCCTTCGACGGCCCAGCCGCTCGTGACGATGAACGGCCTCACGCTGTACAGCGTGAACCGTGTCGGAGCCGGTACGGTCTTCCTGAACGGTACGCTGCTGCCGAACCGCTACTACCTGACCGGTTACGACCTGGAGAGCGGCATGGACCCCGCGCTCGGCTTCGAGAGGCTGGCCGCCGAGGAAAACGCGGCGCTGAAGCCGAGTGTCGGCGCGCTTTATTTTGACCGCAGACAACTGAAGACTGAGCCTTACTTCCACTTTACGTTCGCCTCCGGCAATGCGCTTCTGCGCACCGAGTATGCGGCGTACGTCTCCCGGCTCAAGCTCGGCTTCAGCGTCAAGAAGGTGCTGGGACCCTACGGCCGCCCGGCGATGGCCCATCAGAATCACTTCGAAGCGATGGAAGCGATCCGCGACGGGGAAGGCATCCAGTGGGCGGAGCTGCTCCGCCGCTACCAGCAGGTGCCGTCGTTCTCTCTCGTGCGATCCGCCTTCACCTGGGGACGCTGGCAGGAGTCGGTGGTCGTTCACTTGAATACGGGGACGAATGAGAAGCCTACCTTCGCCGGCGAAACGCCGAATTCGTTCTACTCCAGCGGCACCCGATTACTGGCGGACGGCCAGCCGGTACGGCTGGCCGCCTATCCGGAGTATCGCTCGCTCGGCGACGCGATCACGGAGCCGGTGCGGGCGGTGCCGGCGCTCGCCGATGTGAACGGCGACGGCCGCCCTGATCTCGTCGTCGGCTCCAGCGACGGCGCGCTGTACCTGTATCCCGGCCTTGAGGCCGGGGATGAGGCTTATGCGGCCCAGCAGCTCCCTCCGGGGCTGAAGGCGCCGCTCGCCTTCGGGAAGCGGACGGTCCTGCGCACCGCCGGGGGCGCGCCGCTGACCGCAGGCTCGTCGTACGCTAGCGTCGCTGCGTACGACCTGAACGCCGACGGGCGGCCGGATCTGATCATCGGCCGGTCGGACGGCACGCTGGCCGCCGCCTACGGCGAGGCTGGCGGCGTGTTTACCGCGCCCGTGCCGCTGCTCGGCGGCGGGCAGCCGATCCGCGCCGCCGCGCCGGTGGCGGCGGCAGTCGCTGACGTCACCGGAGACGGCATCCCCGACCTCGTGGTCGGGGGTGCCGGCGGAGCGGTGACGCTGCATGCCGGCGAGCGCGGCCCCGGAGGGGCGCTCGCGTTCGGGCGCGGCGAGCTGCTTGTGCAGCTGCCGGCAGCCTTTGCCGCCCCGTCCGTCCGCGACATGGACGGGGATGGGCGCGCCGACCTCGTCGTCGGCGGCCTGGAGGGCGACCTGCGCATCTATCTGCAGCAGGCAGACAGCTCGGGCCGCGTCACCTGGCAGGACGCGGGCGTCATCGAGGGCGCCGGACTGAACCAGCTCGGCACCCCGGCCCTCGTGGGCGGCCATAACGCCGTCCCGCTGTGGGCGGATCTGAACGGCGACGGACGGGACGACCTGGTCGTCGGACAGCTGGAATTCAGCGCTCCGTGGCCGATCGATGATCCTAAGTTCCCATACGCCGAGCAGCTTGCGGAGTTTATCCGATATACCGCAGATCGCGGGCTGGAGCTTTACCCGCATCTGTTCTTTCATCAATATACAAGCGACGCCCAAGAGAAGCAGGAAATCGCCCTGCATCGGCAAGCGTTCGACAAACTGGGCATTCCCTGGAAGCATACCGGCACGAACCAGCATACATGGCGGATCAACAATCCGGACCGGCAGCAGACGCTCGGCAATGAACGGGACGCGGACATCTGGTTTAACTTCGGCTTCAAGCCGTCGTTTATCAAGGCCGACCCGCGGATGGGCGTCGAATACAACTGGGGCCTTCCCTTCTTGATGACGGATGCCCAGGGCGAGCCCGATCTCCGTCAGCCGATGATGCTGTATACTCCGGCTCCGGTGCTTCGTACCGAGGAACAGTATTCGACCAAGGATATATTCGAGGCTTATACGGCGAATGATCTGCCCATCGATTATTTTGAACATATCGAATATCGCTTCCCGCTGCACGAGCAGGTGCTGCTGACATTTGTCACCTACCTCGACGAGCTGCGTGACACGCACAGCTATAACTTCATGACGGAGACGCAGATGGCCCGCTCCTTCCTGAACGCTATGACGACGGAGGTCAAGCTGAGTCGCCCCTGGACCGATGCGCTGACGCTCCGGCTGAAGCGTCTGGTCGGCCTGGAAGCGGACCCGCGCTTCACGGCGGTACCGGAGGTGTCGGGCGTGCCCGAGCAGGCGGCGGAATACCGCGGTACGCTCGGGCTGGTCGTAGAGCCCGGCAGCGCCTATACCGGGCGCCAGCCCGTGACGGAGTCCGCTGTCCGGGATCTGCGTGGAGGCAAGCTTTACTTCGGGGCGGCTCAGCCGGAAGAAGTACGCTTCGCGAAGCCGCTGGACGGTTCTGCCCGGACAGCGGCAGGAGCAGAGGCCGCGACCAACGGAATGACTTCTGCCGACGGGGAACCGCACATGCTGCGGGTCAATGTTCCCTACACGCTGCAGAAGTCGGAGGGCGGCTGGCGTTTGAGTCTGGACGCTGCGGGGATGCAGCAGGTGATGCTGCAGAGCGCCCGTCCGCTACGCGTTGAGGGCCCGGATCTGACGGTTGACCGTGGCGAGGCCGGCGGCAGCTATACGGTGACGCACTTCGGAGATCCGGTCGTGTTGACCATTACCTGGGATCAGCCTTAACTGCCAGCCGGCCCCAACCGGCCGAGCTGGGCGATCCGGCCCTGACCCTGAGACTTGACAGCGGGGTGCCGGATCATGCACAGGGCATCCCCATGCCTACCATTTCAGCATGTTCCATGCTTACGCATATTCACCTACCAAGGAGGCTTTATTTATGCAGCAATTGCTCGACGAGCTGGAAACGCATATCCGCAGCCGTTACGACATCGACGCGGACGATGATGATTTTACCGTTGACGTCCATTTGTTCGACTACGGCTTCATCGATTCGATGGGGGCGACCGCGCTGATCGCACATATTGAGAACACGTACGGCATCCAGGTGACGCCGCAGGATCTGATGCTGCATCCGATGAACACCGTTCGGGAAATCGCAGCATTCATTCACTCTAAGAAGGCGAGGTAACAAAAGGTGGAATGCATCGTATCCCTGGAAGGGCTGGCCGCCAGCCAACATGGACAATTGAAATACGCTGCCTCGTTCATCGACGAGACGATCAGCGACATTCAGCTCGACGCGGATTCGATCCGGATTACGCATAACTCGCCCAAGGGCGGCGCCGCGATCGAGGAGCGCGTCCGCAAGCTTATCGCCCGCTTCTCGCAAGGGGACTTTGGCTTCAAGGAAAACATCCTGTTCGAGCATCGGGTGGACACGCCCTATGAAGGCGACATCATCGCTGAGCTGGCTGCTAAGAAAATCATCAAGATTCTGGAGCCAGGGCTGTTCATCTTCCGCGAGCCGTTCTCCAGCCTGATGCGCTTCTTCGACTACAGCTTCGTGACGAAGATTGCTTCCCGCTTTGAAGGGCTGACCACAGAGGAATATCCGGCCGTCATCCATGCCGATACGCTGAACAAAACGAATCACTTTACCTCGTTTCCCGAGCATATTCACTTCCTGACGCATCTGCGCGAGGATCTCGATATCATCGAGGCTTTCTCCCAATCCATCCGCGATACGGGAGGCTGGAAGCAGGATGCGCCGCTTGATCTGAACGCTAATATGCCGAAGCCGAAGTTTACGATGAACCCTTCGACCTGCTACCACTGCTACGAAGGCTTACAGAATGAGACGCTGGAAGGGGAGGGCCGCGTCGTGACGGCCATCTCCAAATGCCATCGCTTCGAGTCCCGCAACCATACGGACTTCGGGCGTCTGCTCGACTTCAGCATGCGCGAGATCATCTTCGTCGGCAAGCCGGATTTCGTCAAGGAAAATCGCCTTCGCGCTATCGAGTATCTGAAGGAGCTAGCCGTGGAATGGAACGTCGACAGCATGCTTGAGATCGCGAACGACCCGTTCTTCACCAATGATTTCCAGGTTAAAGCCTCCTTCCAGCGCAATCAGGAAATGAAATATGAGCTGCGTCTGACGATCCCGCATATCAAGAAGTCGATCGCCTGCAGCTCGGTCAACTTCCACAGCAATACGTTCGGAACGGCCTTCCAAATCTCGATGGGCAAGCGTCCCGCCGTTACCGGCTGTGTCGGCTTCGGCATCGAGCGCTGGACGTTCGCCTTCCTTGCCCAATACGGACTGGATGAATCAAGCTGGCCGGCCGCCTTCCGCGAGCAGTACGCGGCTTGGCAGCAGCTATCAGTCTAGAACGGCGGCGTGATGGCTACTATGATCGCTTTTTTTCACAAGAACAGCTTCGTGCTGCTGCTGCTCGCCGCTTTCGTGCTGTCGGATGTCCTGATCGCGTATCAGGACCCGATGGTTACGTCGCGGCGTTTTTATAAGAATGACTTCACCAAGACCATCTACCACCACAACGGCCTGACCCAAGGACCTGTATTCTACGGAAATTCGGCTGTCACGGGCGCTTATATCGAGGAAGAATCCTCGGTCAGGCTGACCGAGATGGGACTGTCCTATGGCAAGCTTACGGATCTGAAGGCTATTTTGGAGCAGGGCCGCTTCCATGTGGAACAACAGCTGGTGATCGGCATCGACGTACATACGATGCTGGACATCATGGAGACCGACCCGACTTATCCCTGGTTCAGATCGTGGTACGAGCCTTATATCTACAAGTATAGGGATTATTTCCGGGATTCGGGTACGGAGGCGGTCAAGCAGCTTTATAAGGGAATCGTCCAGCTTGATGCGGCCGAACTGAAGCGCTACGAGCCGCGATGGATCGATAAAATGCTGTATTTCGGTCACATGGAGCAGGAGAAGATGAAAGAGAAGGAGCTTGATTACGACCGGAAATACGGCTGGGCCAAGCTTCCCGAGTATGAAGAGAACCTGAAGGCGCTGGACTGGATTATTCGCTACTGCCAGTCGCAGAATCTCCCATTGCGCGTCGTCTGGATGCCTTGGAACCCCGGCTATGAGCTGCCGCGCTATATGCCGGAGCTGAAGCAGACCGTTGATTCCCGTCTGAAGGCAGCCGGCGTGCCTACGCTCGATCTGCTCGACTCTTATGACCCGGCCTACTTTCATGATCTCGTCCATCTGAACCGACAGGATGGCGCTCCGGTGTTTACGAAGGAGGTGGATGCATGGCTCGCGTCGCTCGCCGTATCGTCGAAGTGATTATCTACTTAGTCATGCTGATTCTGGTTCTCGTTTATTTTACGGGCCAAGGGCTGTTTATTTACGAAGGATTCTAGGCCTCGTAGAGGCTGCTCGGCGAGGATGCCTACGCGCTTGGAGGAAAATCAATTATGTTTTATTTGAACATGAACGCCGTCCTGGCCATTGCCGGCATGGTGCTTGTGCTGGCGCTCACCCGTCGCTGGCCCGGCAATAAGCGGTATTTGCTGCTGGCGTTCAATCTCAGCTTTCTTGCCGTATTCAGCCAGAAGCTGTTTGTCTTTTATTTGGCCTATACGGCGCTTAACTATGTGGCCTTCATCATCCTCGGCCGCCTCTCTCGCTTGCGCAAGACGGCGTTTATCTTGCTGATCGCTGCCAACGTAGCTGCGGTTTGTATACTGCGTCTGCTCGGGATGGAGCTGTTTACTCATCCATTGTTTGACGTGGTCATGGCGCTAGGTCTGATTTACAACGTGCTCAAGGTGATCGACGCGCTTTATTTCGCCTATTTTATCGGGCGAGATTCCCGGACAAGCGCTTTGGACTATTTCAACTATATTTTGTTCATCCCTACGTTCACTTCAGGTCCTATCCTGAAGTTCCGTGACTTTATTGCGGATACGAAGCAGCCCTATCAAGTAGACGCCGCCCAAACCGAGCAGTATGTGAAGCGGATCATCCTCGGTATGTTTAAAAAGATCGTGCTGGTCACCTGGATGACCGACGTATTCAACAACGTATCCGGCGCCCAGCAGCTGCATGCAACCGAATCGATTTTTCTGATGATTTGGTTCTATGCGCTTATTTTCTTCGATTTCTCCGGGTATTCCGATATCGCCGTCGGCTTCGGCCGTCTGATGGGCTACAATGTGCCGGAGAACTTCAAGAAGCCGTTCCAGTCTCCGACGCTCACTCAATATTGGCGCAACTGGCACGCGACGCTCGGCGACTGGTTCCGCGATCACATCTTTATGTTCGTTTCAAGGAAAACACCGACCAAGTGGACGGCCGCGGGCCTGTCGATGCTCGTCATGGTCCTCATCGGTCTATGGCATGGCTTCAGTTGGCTCTATGTCCTATGGGGCGTTTACCACGGCCTGCTGCTTGGGCTGGAAAATATACTGGGCTACACGACGGTGAATAAAAGGAAGGTTTCCAGACGTTATTTCTATGCTCGCTGTGCTCTTTCGCAGTTGTTCGTAACCGCCGCCGTTATCGTCTACAGTGGCAATAGCGAAGCCGTATACAAAATCTACAGCGGTCTGGCGAACTGGTCCTGGTGATTGTGATCCTGGCCCCCCTAATCGATGAATGGAAAAGCAGCGCCATCGGGAGTTTAGCGATCTAACCCCGAGGCGCTGCTTGTTTGTTTATTCGCTTTCTTGTCCTTCGTTCGAAGCCAGCTTGTTCTTAGCTCGCGTCGGATTGCCTTACCGGCTTCTCGCCATTCTCGTAGGTCCCCAAGGTCCCTATAGGGACTCCCCCATGCTGCATAGGTCCAGCCTGAACTCCGTGCACCACAGATTGGAGCTGATTCCCGGCGTTGCCCAGCGTCAGCTCACCCAGCGGTTGATACACGTTGTTGCTGTCCTTCTTATGGATGTGAATGCTGCCCGACTTCGAATTGATATTCATCGTGAGGTGCCCGGGCAACTCGACCAGACAATTGAACTTTTTAAAGCTGTTTGGGAAGCGTAGCCAGGTACCTGTAACCGTTTCTACCAGTTGAGTATCTTTAATTCTCACCATACGATCCGCCCTCTCTTTAAAAAGTTGTTGACTGCTTCCTCGGAAGGTACCTCCCATTATAAGTGAAGTTCGCTACAAAGAAACGGGAACAGTGTCGAGCGTTTTTGTCGAATAGAGGCATCGTAGCATAGTCACCATCGCTTTCAGGAACGCCTTACTTTTATGGCATGGATTAAGGGCTACGGCAATCCGCGGCTGTCCAAAAAAAATGTATCGTCCGCGTAATCCGTCAAATAATAGGATTGCCCGAAGACCTGTTATTCATCCCGCGACCATCGCTTTCCCGCCGTTTTTGACATGTCGCAAATACACACTTTGAGAACCGCTCGTTCTGGTGTTATAATTTGGGTTAGGCAGCAAATTGAACACGCGTACATTTTATGAACTTACCGGAGGTGTCTGTTATGAAGTTAGGAGTTTTCGCAGTTTTGTTCCAACAAAAGCCATTGGAGGAAGCGCTCGATATTATCGCAGCGCACGGATTGGATGCTGTAGAGATCGGCACCGGCGGATATCCGGGTAATTCGCATTGCGATCCGGATCAGCTGCTCGCCGATGAAGGCAAGCTGAAGGCGTTCAAGAATGCAATTGAATCCCGCGGCCTCACCATCAGCGCGCTCAGCGTCCATGGCAACCCCCTGCATCCCCAGAAGGCCGTCGCCAAGGAGTTCCATGATGCGATTATCAAGACAGTAGATCTCGCTCAGCGTCTGGAAGTGCCTGTCGTCAATACGTTCTCCGGCTGCCCGGGAGACTCCGAGGATGCCAAATATCCGAACTGGCCGGTTGCTCCATGGCCCAACGATTTTCAGGAAATTCTCGACTGGCAGTGGGCTAACAAGGTGATCCCTTACTGGACGGAAACAGGTAAATATGCATCTGATCGCGGCATCAAGTTCGGACTCGAGCTGCATGGCGGCTTCTCCGTTCACACCCCCGCCACCCTGCTGCGTCTTCGTGAAGCTGCTGGTGACGCCATCGGTGCCAACCTGGATCCAAGCCATATGTGGTGGCAGGGTATCGATCCGGTACAAGCTATCCAAATTCTCGGTCGTGCCGGGGCTATCCATCACTTCCATGCTAAGGATACGACGATCGATCCGGTCAACGTACATCGCTACGGGCTGACGGATATGCAATCGTATGCCAATATGCTTGACCGCGCTTGGCAGTTCCGCACGGTAGGCTTCGGACATGATCTTAAAACCTGGGCTGATATCATCAGCGCGCTTCGTCTCGTAGGCTACGACTATGTTGTCAGCATCGAGCATGAGGATGGATTGATGTCGATCGAGGAAGGCTTCGCGAAGGCTGTTCAAAACCTTCAGCAGGTGCTGATTAAACAGCCTCTTGGCCAAATGTGGTGGGTGTAACGACGACGCTTAAAGGGCTGCTCAGCTTCCCTGCGCCGGTCAGTTCATCTTGGGCATTGAACGGTTTATAATCTCTCCCTATAGCGCAAAAATAAGGGTGTCTCCGACGGGGAGACACCCTTATTGATTTCGCGCTTATTTGAATAGAGATGTGGACTAGCCGCCCATCCATCCCTGAATCATGATTACGTCCATGGTCGCGAAAACAGCCAGAGCTACGATTCCGAAGCCAATGGCAAGCGGATTTTTCTTCGGAGCGAGGATTTGACGTACAACACCGATCGCAATGACAATAGTAAACAGGACTACAAAAATATCAAATCCATTAAACACACTGG
This sequence comes from Paenibacillus puerhi, assembly GCF_009846885.1. Lineage (GTDB taxonomy): Bacteria > Bacillota > Bacilli > Paenibacillales > NBRC-103111 > Paenibacillus_G > Paenibacillus_G puerhi. The sequence continues at coordinate 130,090 of NZ_WUWM01000015.1, read as the reverse complement.
CAGTTGCTGCTGCCTCTTCAGCCAAAAACATGGAGGGACCTCCTTCTATATACAGAAATTCTTATCCTAATCTTAGCCTGACTGGCTTCGAAGTGCAAGTCATTTGTCCGGGTCCGGATTTGCAAACGGAGCATTCTTTTAAAGTGTAACAAGATTGTCAACTTTTTATTCCGGTACCCTTTCTCGCTACCGACTTCTCTGCTTTCACTTTATGGTACCCATATTGCCTTCAAGCTACTATTCCATTCGATCAGGAGAAATAAAAGCCCCTCTTCGCCTAGAAGGCCCCGCGGGCTTCGATGGCAAATGAGGGGCTTCCTGTTCCGGTTTCCTTATGCTGTCGTATCCGCAAGTTCCTTCAATCTCTTGTAATAATCCTCCGAGCGTTCCCGATCCCGCTCCAGAACAGGCTTTAGATACTTGCCCGTATAGGATCCCTCGACCTTAATCACTTCTTCCGGTGTGCCCGAAGCCACGATCGTGCCCCCTCGCGTACCGCCTTCGGGACCGAGGTCGATGAGGTAATCGGCCGTCTTAATCACATCGAGGTTATGCTCGATAACGAGTACCGATTCCCCGTTCTCTACCAACCGATGAAGCACCTTCAGCAATCGGTCGATATCGTCGATATGCAGACCGGTCGTAGGCTCGTCCAGAATATAAACGGTTTTGCCCGTGCTGCGGCGATACAGCTCAGCCGCCAGCTTCACCCTCTGGGCCTCTCCTCCGGACAGCGTAGTAGCCGGATGCCCCAGCTTCATGTAGCCAAGCCCGACGTCGAGGATCGTCTGCAGCTTGCGGTGAATACGCGGCACGTTCTTGAAAAACTCGCAAGCATCTTCAATGGTCATCTCCAAGAGGTCCGCAATACTTTGACCCTTGTACTTGATCTCAAGCGTCTCGCGGTTATACCGCTTGCCCTTGCAAATCTCACACGGCACGTAGACGTCAGGCAAGAAGTGCATCTCGATCTTGATAATCCCGTCGCCGCGGCATGCCTCGCAACGTCCGCCCTTGACGTTGAAGCTAAAGCGCCCCTTCTTGTATCCGCGAACCTTGGCTTCATTGGTTGTCGCGTACAGATCGCGAATGTCATCAAATACGCCGGTATAAGTAGCCGGATTGGAGCGTGGCGTCCGTCCGATCGGGGACTGATCGATATCAATGACCTTGTCGATGTGCTCCAGTCCCTTGATTTCCTTATATTCGCCCGGCTTCACCTTTGCTCCGTTCAGCTCTTTCGCAAGGGTCTTGTACAAAATTTCGTTGATGAGCGTACTTTTACCAGAACCCGACACACCCGTTACGCAGGCAAATACGCCGAGCGGAATCTTCACGTTCACGCCGCGCAGGTTGTTCTCCTTGGCTCCACGAATCTCCAGCCACTTGCCGTTCGGTTTACGCCGCTCCGCCGGTACAGGGATGAACTTCAGCCCGCTCAGGTATTGCCCCGTCAGAGAGCCCGTATCCTCCATAATTTCCTGCGGCGTTCCTTGTGCGACAATCTGACCGCCATGGATGCCGGCCCCAGGACCAATATCGATGATATAATCGGCCGCCATCATCGTATCTTCGTCGTGCTCGACCACGATCAGCGTATTGCCAAGATCGCGCATATGCACAAGCGTCTGGATGAGCCTGTCGTTGTCTCGCTGATGAAGCCCGATGCTCGGCTCGTCGAGAATGTACAACACGCCCATCAGACTCGAACCGATCTGCGTCGCAAGGCGAATCCGCTGGGCCTCCCCTCCGGACAATGTCCCCGCAGCACGGTGCATAGTCAAGTAATCGAGACCAACGTTCACCAGAAATCCGAGTCTCGCCTTGATCTCTTTCATAATCAGATGTGCGATCTGAAGCTCGCGTTCCGACAGCTCCAGTGAATCGAACCATTGCTGGGCCTCGCCGATCGACAGGGAGGTAACATGAGCAATATTGCGTTTATTGATGGTCACGGCAAGCGTTTCGGGCTTCAAACGGTGCCCTTTGCACTTGGAACACGGCTTGGCGCTCATATACTGCTCGATATGCTCGCGGATACCCTCGGAGAAGGTATCCCGGTAACGGCGTTCCAGATTGTGAACGATCCCTTCGAAGGCGACCATTGCTTCCTTCTTATGGCCGAAGTCGTTCTCGTATTTGAAACGGACCTTCTCGCCACCGGTTCCGTTCAACAGCTTGCTCATCTGCTCTTTGGTAAGCTCCTCGACCGGAACGTCACGCGGAATGCCATAATGGGCGCATACCGCCGCCAGGAATTGCGGGTAATAGTTGGAGGTGCTGCCCGCCCATGCCTCGAAGGCGCCGTTCTCGATTGCAAGCTTGGGGTTAGGCACAAGCAGGTCGGCGTCTACAATCATCCTCTGGCCCAGACCGTCGCATTCCGGGCATGCACCGAACGGGCTGTTGAAGGAAAACATCCTTGGCGCAAGCTCCTCGATGCTGAATCCGCACTCCGGACAAGCGAGGTTTTGACTGAACAACAGCTCTTCCTGCTCCATGACATCGACGATAACCCGCCCGTCAGCCAGCTTCAATGCCGTCTCCAGCGAATCGGCCAGCCTTGACTGAACGTCATCTTTGACAACAATCCGGTCAACGACAACTTCAATCGAATGCTTCTTGTTTTTCTCCAGCTCGATCGTCTCCGACAGATCGCGAATCTCGCCGTTCACACGCACGCGCACGAAGCCCTGCTTCTGAATATCCGTGAACAGCTTGGTATGCTCGCCCTTGCGCCCGGAGACGAGCGGAGCCAGTATCTGCAGCTTCGTCCGCTCCGGGTACTCCATTATTCGGTCCACCATCTGCTCGACGGTTTGAGAGGTAATCTCGATGCCGTGTGTCGGGCAATGCGGCCGGCCAATCCGAGCAAACAGCAGACGCAAGTAGTCATAAATTTCCGTAACCGTACCCACCGTCGAGCGCGGGTTACGGCTTGTTGTCTTCTGATCGATCGAGATGGCGGGGGACAAGCCTTCTATCGAATCCACATCCGGTTTGTCCATCTGGCCAAGGAACTGTCTGGCGTAGGCGGACAAGGATTCGACGTAGCGGCGCTGCCCCTCGGCGTAGATGGTGTCAAACGCCAGGGATGACTTGCCTGAGCCGCTGAGTCCCGTCAATACGACAAACTTATCGCGGGGAATCGTAACGTCAATGTTCTTGAGATTGTGGGCTCTGGCGCCCTTAATAATAATATTGTCTCTAGCCACGCGCGGGTTCCTACCTTTCTCTCTACAGCTCGGCCTTCATCTCCAGAACGGCATCGCGAAGCTCGGCTGCGCGTTCGAACTGCAGATTTTTGGCTGCTTCCTTCATTTCTTGCTCCAAGCGCTCGATCAGCGCCAGCCGATCCTTCTTGGACATCTTAGCCTGCTTGACGTCGGTCAAATAGTCAGCCTTCTGCTCGGCAACCTTGGTCGCTTCGATCACATCGCGTACTTTCTTCTGTATAGTCTGCGGCGTAATGCCGTGTTGTTCATTGTAAGCAGTCTGTATGGCGCGCCGGCGCGCCGTCTCGGAAATCGCTTTATCCATGGAATCGGTGATTTTGTCGCCGTACATGATCACACGTCCGTTGGCATTACGCGCGGCACGTCCGATCGTCTGGATCAAGGAGCGCTCCGCCCGCAAGAAGCCTTCCTTATCCGCATCCAGGATCGCCACAAGCGATACCTCGGGAAGATCAAGACCTTCTCTCAGCAGGTTGATGCCTACGAGCACATGGAACACGCCGAGCCGGAGATCGCGCAAAATCTGCATCCTCTCCAGCGTCTTGATCTCCGAGTGGAGATAGCGCACCTTAATGCCGATTTCCTTGAAATAATCAGTCAGGTCCTCGGCCATCTTCTTCGTCAGCGTGGTGACCAGCACCCGCTCATCCTTCTTGATCCGCTCATGAATCTCGCCGAGAAGATCGTCAATCTGCCCCTTGGTCGGGCGTACCTCGATGATCGGGTCCACCAAACCAGTAGGCCGGATGATCTGCTGGACCATCACCGGACAATGCTCCAGCTCGTATGGCCCCGGCGTCGCGGAAATATACACAAGCTGATTGACCTTCGATTCGAACTCCTCGAACCGAAGAGGCCGGTTATCCATCGCCGACGGCAGACGGAAGCCGTGATCGACCAGCACTTCCTTCCGTGCCCGGTCGCCGTTATACATCGCCCGAATCTGCGGCAGCGTCACGTGCGATTCATCGATGACAACCAGCATATCGTCAGGGAAATAGTCGAACAACGTATAAGGCGTCGCCCCTCGCTCCCGGAACGTGAGCGGCCCCGAATAGTTCTCGATGCCGGAGCAGAAGCCCATCTCCTGCATCATCTCGATATCGTAGCGCGTGCGCTGCTCCAGCCGCTGCGCCTCCAGCAGCTTGCCCTGCTCGCGAAGCACGGCAAGTCTTTCCTCCAGCTCGCGCTCGATATTGACAAGCGCTACCTTCATCGTCTCCTCTTGGGTTACAAAGTGAGAAGCCGGGAATATGGCGATATGGTCGCGTTCGGCGATAATCTCTCCGGTCAGTACGTTAATCTCGGTAATACGCTCGATCTCGTCGCCGAACAGCTCGACGCGGACCGCATGCTCCGAATGCGAGGCCGGGAAAATCTCGACGACATCCCCGCGTACGCGGAACGTGCCGCGGATGAAGTTCATATCGTTCCGTTGATACTGGATATCGATCAACCGGTGCAAAATGTCGTTGCGCGAACGCTCCATGCCCACGCGAAGCGACATCACCAGACTCCGGTATTCCATCGGAGAACCGAGACCGTAGATACACGATACGCTGGCCACGATGATGACGTCGCGACGCTCGAACAAAGAGCTTGTCGCGGAGTGGCGCAGCTTATCGATCTCATCGTTAATGCTCGAATCCTTCTCGATGAACGTATCCGAAGACGGGATATAGGCTTCCGGCTGGTAGTAGTCGTAATAGCTGACGAAATATTCCACCGCGTTATGCGGAAAAAACTCCTTCAGCTCGCTGCAAAGCTGCGCGGCCAAGGTTTTGTTATGCGCGATAAGCAGGGTCGGCCGATTCAGCTGGGCGATGACCTGTGCGGCCGTGAACGTCTTCCCCGTACCCGTCGCCCCCAGCAAAGTCTGATGCCTCTGCCCCGAGCGGATGCTGCTCAGGAGCTGCTCTATCGCAGCCGGCTGGTCTCCTTGCGGAGTAAATTCGGACACCAATTGAAACTTCTTATCGCTTACGATAACTTCATTCATCTCATCACCCGTTCATGAAAAAGAGTGGTCGTTCTCTAAACTTTACCCTTCCAATATCCGATAAAAAAGTATACATCTATGCAAGTAGCTTCATGCTTGTTCGTCTTTTTGGTCAATATAGGAATATTTGTTCCCGTCCATTATACCTGTTTTCCGTTCGCGATGCAATCGGGTATCCTCTACCTGTTCTCGGCCGGATCACTCCTAATTTCTGATGAATCCCGAGGTGGAATGAAGTGGATATTACGACTTTGATTGGCCTGCTCATCGGTCTGGCCGCGCTTGCGGGCGGTTATTTATGGGACGGCGGGCATCTGGACGCCCTGATCGTCCCCAGCGCCATGCTGATCGTGTTCGGAGGGACGATCGGAGCCGTTATTGTCAGCTTTCCAAGATCGCAGCTCAGTCAGTTCGGCAAGGCTCTCTCTATGGCATTCAAGGAGCATCGCCGCGACCCGCGCGAATCCATCGAGGAGCTTGTAGACATGGCTGCGATTGCCCGCCGGGAAGGCGTACTGGCCCTGGAGAACCGTGCGCAGGAGCATGAGGACCCTTTCCTGAAGGACGCGCTGATGATGGTCGTCGACGGCACCGATCCCGAGCTGACCCGGCAAATTCTGGAGCTGGAGATCGACGCGGTCGAGCATCAGCACGAGGGCTGGGCGAAGATATTCGAAGCAGCCGGGGGCTATGCTCCGACGATGGGGATCATCGGCACCGTCATGGGCTTGATCCATGTACTCGGCAACTTGTCCGATCCGGGGAGCTTGGGTCCTGCCATTGCCGTCGCATTTGCCGCTACTTTATATGGGGTCGCTTCTGCCAATGTAATCTACTTACCCATTGCCAGCAAGATTAAAATCCGCAGTCAGCTTCAGATCACCGAGATGGAGCTCATGCTCGAAGGGATTCTGGCGCTTCAAGCCGGAGAGAATCCTCAGCTGATCAAGAAAAAGCTTTACTCGTTCATCCATGCACCGCATAAAACTACAGCCGAGAGCGCAGGTGAGGCACGTGGCGAGGAGGACTAAGAGGAAGCGGGGACAGGCTCCCGAGAATCACGAACGCTGGCTGATCACCTATTCCGACCTCATCACCCTGCTGCTTATTTTTTTTATCATCATGTATGCCATGAGCCAGATCGACGCTCAGAAGTACGAGGTTCTGGCGCAATCGCTCAAATTCGAATTTACCAAATCCGACTCCATCGTACCTCAGGGCCAGGGCATCACAGGGTCCTTGCATCCGCCCGGCCAACCAGACACATCCACCGCGGGCCAGGATAAAGGGCAAACAGCGCAACAGCTCGAGAAAGAGAAGCAGCTCGAAGATCTGCTGGAGAAGGTACAGGCCTATATTGAAGAAAATAATCTTCAGGCTCAGGTGTCAGCCGCCGATACCCGGCGCGGCGTCGCGGTTACGTTGAATGACCTGTTCCTGTTCGATCTGGGGAAGGCGGAGCTTAAGCAGGATGCCGTCCCGATCCTGACGCAGCTCGCGGCTCTGTTCCAGAAGCTCAATTCCACCGTCAGCATCGAAGGGCATACGGATGACCTGCCCTTGTCCACCGGATCAGTGTATAAGGACAACTGGGGATTATCCCAAGCCCGTTCCTTGTCCGTGCTGCGTTACTTCATCTATGACGCCCAGATGGACGCCAAGAAATTCGTATCGACCTCCTATGCGGATACGCGGCCGGTTGCCGATAACACGAGCGAGGAAAATCGCGCCAAAAATCGCCGCGTGGAAATTGTCGTTCTTCGTTAAGCCATCTGAACATTGGCTTCAGCCCGCAGCAGAATCTGGAGCATGGACACGTCAACCCAATAAAGGCAGGCAGCAAGATGCGGACGAGAATATCTAGTCCCCCTTGCTGCCTGCCTTCTTGCTTCCCTAACGCTTCGTGGCGCACCGGTAACGCAGCTCCCGGGACACCATTTCACTTCCTGCCGAGCAGCCGTCCTACATACTCTTCGGCCGCTTCTCATTGCGAAGCAGCCCTACCAGCCTGCCGCTCACATATGCCCAGATCGAATCCTGCTTCTCCTCCAGGTAATACATCGCTTCGTGATCCGGCACCAGCACGATCCCCAGCTGATGGTGCTCCCCTGCGAAAATCCCCCGCTTCAACAGCCGCTTCTCCAGGTTGTGATCGAGAATCTCCAGCCTGCAGAAGGCTGGATTCAGTTGAAAGGCCTGATGCAGCTCCTGTTTATTGCGGACAGGCGAGCCGTTTACCCTGCTGACAATCTCCCCTGCTTGCAAACCGAGCTCTTCCGCCGGGCTTCCCGGAAGGACGGCCAAAATTTTCAGCCCTCTCTCATCCTGAACGAACAACGGGGTACGCTTGGACTCATCCCATCTGCTGTACCATACCATGCCCTCATGAAGCGCGATAGCAAGCAAGCATGCCGGGATTGTGAAGACAGGCAGCCATGCGCTGAGCGCAGCCGCGGCAAGCACGGCGGCAGCGTAGATAAACAGCAGCCCCGAGCTAGCTCTGGCCTTCGTCTGGGGAAGACGGGAGATGGTCATCTCGCTGAATCCGATCATGACCGGGAAGCCGATGATCGTCCAGCCGTTCAGCCAGGCCTCGCCGCCCAGCAGCGGCGTCCAGGGCAAGGCCGGTCCTGCCCCGGCCTGCTGCAGCGGGACGAGCAGGAACAGCGCCATCGGCCAGAAGCCTTGCAGCCGGTAGCCCCCTACAATTTTGCCTCGTTTCGTCTCGACAAACATAGGCATCCCGAATCGCGTGCCCTGCAGTCTGACGAAAACGGCCTCGGCCAGATGCAGGACGGCCACAAGGGCCAGCATGGCCGAAACATCAAGCGCGAACAGCGGCTTGCTTAGCCAAGCCCATTCCGGAGCTGTGCGGAGTCCGGGGATCACGCCAGCTACAGCTTGCAGCACGCCGATAGCCCCCACGGCATAGGCCCAGCATAAAAACCGGACACGCACAAGCATGAGCAGCAAGGATAGCAGCCACAGCAGCACCACCGCATCCGGGCTGATCGACGCGCCTATTCCCGCCATCAGGACTGATGCTCCTAGTCCTCCAGCCCAACCCCATAAGAGCGTCCGCCACGTCTCCGACAACAGCCCGTGCAGCTTCGTCGAGAACAACCTTCGCTCCAGGGCGATCTGCCTGCGGTACTGGAGTACGATAAAAAGTAGGCCCACGTAATAAAAGGGCTGCAGGAACAGCTGAATCAATGCATGAAGCCATTGCCATCCGAAAGCTTGAATCCAGTCCATAGCCCGCTCCTTTGTCTTGTTCCTATATCGTTTGCCTTCGTCCAGGCAGCATGAAGAATTCGAAGAAAAAAGAAGGTCGGTTCCCCGCATTACAAGGGAATCGCCTTCTTACTTAAGTTCGACGCAAGGCCGTTCATTTCCTGCAAGCGTCCTGAAATTGGCAGCCTGGGCCTACTTGATCGATTTCTGTATCGTTTCGATAGCTGTCTTGAGCTGCAGGTCATTTTTAGGATCGCGGATTGCCGCCAGTATCGCCCGCTCCAGCTTGTTAGCTGTCTCGACATCCACTTCGCCGTTCGTCGGCAGCCCATTCGCCCGCTGGAACGCCTTTACGGCTTGAGCAGTTTTTTCGCTGAAGTAACCGTCCGTCCGCTCCGGGTTCAGTCCAAGACCCTGCAGCATCACTTGCAGATTTTTGACATCCTCGTTGTTGGCGTCCAGCTTCAGGGTCTCCTTCTTGGTGAGCGGCGCAACTTTGAAGTAGGCCGGCTGCTCGACCGGCACGGTAGGCGCGATACCCTTCTTGTGAATCCACGTTCCATTTGGAGTCAGCCACTTGTACACCGTCATCTTGATGTTGCTGCCGTCTCCCATTTCATCCTGGAACGTCACCTGTACGGTTCCCTTGCCGAAGGTCGTTTCTCCGATCAATTCGCTTCCGACCGAGTCATGCAGGGCGCCGGCCAATATTTCGGAAGCGCTGGCGCTTCCTTTATTAATCAGAACGTTGACCGGATAAGGCTTGCCGGTTCCGTTCTCGGATTTCGTTTCTTCCTTCGTTCCATTCCGGTTTTCGATCTGCAGGATCGCTTTGCCCTTAGGCACGAAAGGCTCGACGATCTGAACCACGGACTGCAGCAGACCGCCCGGGTCGTTGCGCACGTCGATGATCAGTCCCTTCATTCCCTTGGCCTCAAGCGAAGCAAGCTCTTCCTTGAAGCGAGCAGCCGTGTTGCTGGAGAATTGGCGGATCTCGATCTTGCCGATATTCCCCTGGAGCATCTCGCCGTAAACTGTTTCAACATCGATGTCATCGCGAACCACGATCAGCTGAATCACATCGGTAACCCCCGGACGTGCGACCTCAAGCTTCGCCTGCGTACCTTTGGGACCGCGGATTTTCATAATCGCCTGATTGAGCGTAAGCCCCTCCAGCTTGTCTCCATTCACAGAGACGATCACATCGTTGGCATGCAAACCCGCCTTCTCCGCGGGCGACCCTTTGATCGGGGCCACGATCAGGACCTTGCCGTCCTCAGACGTGACTTCCGCGCCGATGCCCTGGAACGAAGACGTAATATTCTCGTCGAACTGCTTGGCCTCCGTCTGATCCATATAGACCGTGAACGGATCTTCCAGCGTTGCCAGCATCCCGTTGATTGCCCCATTCACGATCTTGTCATGGTCTACCTGACTGAGAAACTTATTCTCGATCAGCTGATAAGTCGTCGCGATTTTACTCAAATCCTTGCTGGTGAGGCCTTTGCCTTCGGCAGCCGCTGCACCGCCTTCGTTCTTCACTGCCGCGAAAATGGACGGATGCACGATCGTCAGCGTCATAATACTGCTGGCGAACATCGATAACAGAATAAATGCCACTACCGTACGCCCTTTAAATCTCATACGTCTCTCCACACCGCCTTTGCTGTTCCCGGTAGCAACCGGCTCCAAGGGACATCGAAGTCCAAAGCCGATGGTTCCTATCCATGTCACGAACTCGATTTTCTAGTTTATGACAAGCTCCCTGGATTTATGAACAGCCTATGTTGTCGATCTTATCGCCTTATCTCAAAAAAGGTTTCGGGTCAATCGGCGATTCGTTGCGACGCACCTCGAAATGCAAGTGATTGCCTGTGGAACGCCCTGTGGAGCCGACCTCCGCAATCTTTTGCCCGCGCTTGACCGTATCGCCCTTCTTAACGACGATGCCGTCATTGCGAATGTGTCCGTAGAGCGTCCAGATATCCTTGCCGTGGTCGATGATGACCGTGTTGCCGTATCCGCTCCACCAGGACGCCAGAATAACGACTCCATCCTCTGCCGCGAGAATGCTTGTCCCTGCCGGAGAAGGGAAATCAATGCCGTTATGCGTAGCGGACCGGCCTGTGAACGGATCCTTCCGCGTCCCGAAGTCCGAGGATATATTGACGACGTTCGGCAGCGGATACCCGAATTGCCCGCCTTTGTACGTGTAGGCGGAAGCCGCCGCTTTGCCGGTTTTCTTAGCCGTTTCCGCTGCCTTCGCATCCTTAAGCGCCTTTTGCTTGGCTGCCTCCTGGCTTGCCATCTTCATCAGCTGCTTCTCTGCTTCCTCGTTGATTTCGTGCAGATCCTTTTCCTTATCGGAGAGGCTCGCGATCCGCACTTCCTTCTCCTTCTCTTTCACGACCAGATCCGCCTTGATCGCCTGGGTCTGCACATACAGATTCTTAACCTCCGTCAGCTGCTGTTCAATCTCCACCCGCTTGATGGTAATCATGTCGCGATCCCGTTTGTTGGCCTCCAGGATTTCTTTATCCTGACTGACGATCGAGCGCAGCGCCTCCAGACGGTCCAGGAAATCGCTGAAGCTGGTCGAGCTAAGCAGCACGTCCGCATAGGAAACGATGCCGTTCATATACATCAGCCGGACGCGGGACCGCAGCATATGATCGCGGGATTCGACCCGGCCTTCGGCCTCTTCGAGCTGAACGGCATTGGTTTGCAGGGAGGACGAGACTTCCTCCACCTTATCGTTTAACACATTCAGGCTTTGATTGGTTTTATCGATTTGGGCGAGCAGCGCCTCAATATCTTTTTCCGTCTGCTGCTTTTCCCTCGTTACCTGATTCAGCTGTTTCTCGGTGTCGTTTACCTTCTGTTCTACGGCGGCTTTCGTCTGCTTCAGTTGCTTTAGCTCCTGCTCGATGCGCTGGGATGCGGTTAAAGCAAACCCGGACTGCGGCACCATCAACGTACCTACGAGACCTACGGACAAGACAAGCGGCAGAAAAGACTTTTTCAATACCCGTTCCTCCTTGAACATGTGTTCGTTCGACCTAGAACTCTCAGGGCGCTATACGCGCAAAAATTTACGCACCGACAACACGCTTCCCCAGATCCCGATTATAATACCTATGCCGAGCAGCAATCCCGCCGTCTGCATAGCGACTTCCTGGAAAGGCAGAAGCTTGATAAGCAGCAGATTCAAATCCACTTGTATCGAAAGCATCAACTGCTGATACCCGTATAACAGAACGCCGACCGGGATCGCCGAGCCGATGATGCCTAGCAGCGCACCCTCAATGAAGAACGGCCAGCGAATAAACGAATTGGTCGCACCGACCAGCTTCATAATCGAGATTTCCCGTCTTCTGGCCACGATCGTAATTTTTATCGTATTCGAGATGAGGAACATCGCCGTCAAAGCCAGTGCCGCTACCAGCACCAAGCCGACATTTCGCACAATCGCGGTAATTTTGAACATCGTCTCGACCGTGCCTTGCCCGTAGCTAACGCGATAGATCGGCTTGACCGTCTTGTCATTATTGAGCTTGCCGATCTGCTCGGCTACAACCGCGACCTCGCGCGGCTGGGAAACCTCCACAGTAAACGAATCATTCAGCGGATTGTTTTCCCCATCGAAGCCTTCGAGAAGCTCCCTTCCGCTTTCCCCTAATTTCTCGCGCAGGAAGACGAGGCCCTCCTCCTTGGATATAAAGGTGATCTTGCTGACCTGCGAGATAGAAGCAATCTCGTTCTGCAGCAGGGCAATCTCCTCCTGTGGCGTGTTCACCTCCAGATAGACCCGTATCTCCACCTGCTGCTCGATCTGCTTCGAAAGAAAATTCACATTAAGCGTCAGCAGCAGAAAAACGCCAAGAATGAACAACGATATGGCAATCGAGCTGATCGAAGCAAAGGACATCCAGCCGTTGCGAAGCACGCTCTTCGTTCCTTCACGGAGATGCCGCCCGGCTGTGCTAATCTTCATAGCCGTACTCACCCCTTGCTTCGTCACGGGCGATTTTGCCTGCCTCGATGGCGATGACTCGTTTGCGCATCGTGTTCACGATCTCTTTGTTGTGCGTAGCCATCACGATTGTCGTACCTCGAAAGTTGATTTCCTCCATCAGCTTCATGATCCCCCACGACGTGTCAGGGTCCAGATTGCCTGTCGGCTCATCCGCGATAATAACGGACGGATTGTTGACTATTGCCCGGGCAATTGCCACGCGCTGCTGCTCGCCTCCGGATAACTGGGTAGGCAGCGAGCCGACTTTATCCTTCAGCCTCACCAGCTCAAGCACCTCTAGCGTCCGCTTTCGGATGACCTTCTTGGGAGCTTCGATGACCTCCATCGCAAAAGCTACGTTCTCGTAAACCGTCAGCTTCGGGAGCAACCGGAAGTCTTGAAAAATAACGCCGATATTGCGGCGCACATATGGAATTTTACGCTGCTTCAACTTCTCAAGATTGAAGCCGTTGACGAAGATCGTCCCCTTGGTCGGACGTTCCTCTCTATAGATCATTTTCATAAAAGTCGATTTACCCGCTCCTGACGGGCCGACGACATAGACGAATTCACTTTGGTCCACCTTGACGCTGATGCCTTTGAGCGCATGATTACCGTCAGGATACGTTTTCCAAACGTCGTGCATTTCGATCACGGTATCACATCCTGAATTTATTAGCGAAAGCTGATAGTCGGGCATGACCCTTCTCTAAGCGAAAGAGCCGTGCTTATCCCAACCCATTAGCCGATCTTGTCGGTTAGAATTCCAGCATTAGCCTATATAAGTTCGACATAAAAACCCAAATTCCTTTATTGCCATGTGAATTTCTACACCTTTTCGCAATTCCTGCCCGTGACTGGAACAAGTTGTCTCCCGCCCGGGCGATTATGCTAAAGCGGATGGCAAGTTTCAAGGGGACGGGGCATATAGTGGGGATAGCAAGCCGAGGTACGAGCTTCCGTAGCAAAGGAGACCCGACTGATGATGCCGCCAGTAACCAAGCTTATCGGACCGCTGCTGATTGCGATTCTGTCGGTTACCGTGATCGCGTGCGGAACGGCTGCCCTATACGGCTCCTCCCAGCGGCTGCCTCATCGGCTTCATGTAGGGGATTGGGTAGTCGGCGGGCTTACCTTTCAGGAATTCGAGCTTCAATTGGCCGAGAAGCAGGCAAGCTTTCTGGGGCTGAAGGCTACGCTTAGCCTGGAGAATCATCCCTCTGCCGCAGCCGGGAGCAAGGCGGAACGTACGCTCGCGGAGCTCGGTGTCGAATTGGACGCTCAAAGCCTGATCGAAAAAACCTGGCCCCTGCGGCAAGGCTCCGTTCTTCAGCGCGCGAAGGCCCGGTGGGCGATGCGGGGCCAAGCCTGGACCGTTTCCCCTTCGGTTAATACAGACAAACTGCTGGCCGCTTTGCGGCAGGTCTACCCCCGCCTATATCAGATAAAACCGAAAGACGCGGTACGGGTGATTCGTCCGAATGATACGGTAGATTACCTGCCTGAGAAATCGACCGTTCAGCCCGATGAGCGGATGTTCGCGGAAAGGCTCGCCGCCTCACTGCCCTCATGGGAGCAATCTCCCACAGATGTGCCCGAGCTTAGCGTGCCGCTGCGCGTGTGGAATCCTGCCATTACCGTCGAGATGCTGCGGGCGCAGGGAATTGTTCGCAGCATCGGACATTTCACCACCGCCTACCCTCCGTCTCCGGATGGAGGACCAGGAAGCGCCGAGGGCCGCTTGCATAACGTGCAATCCACGGCTGCGTCTCTCCAGGATACGCTGCTGGCACCCGGCGCCGTGTTCGATTACGCCCCCTTTATTAAGCAGACGGAGGAAGCCTTCGGCTATAAGGAGGCGCCCGTCATCATGAACGGCAAGCTTGTGCCCGGCATCGGGGGCGGCATCTGCCAGGTTTCCTCCACGCTGTACATGGCGGTGCTGCACGCTGGCCTTGAGATCGTGGAGCGGCGCAATCATTCGCTCCCTGTGAGCTACATTCCGCTCGGGCAGGACGCTACCTTTGCCACAGGCCATATTAACTTCAAGTTCCGCAACAACACGCCTCATTACGTGCTGATCCGTACGCAAGCTGACCGCAAGGGGCTAACGGTCAAGCTGTTCGGCCAAACGCCGGCAGACATCAGTTATGCTGTCGAATCCCGGACGATCGAGAAGCTGGAGCCTCCGACCAAATTCGTGCACAATCCGACTCTGCCGCGCGGCAAACAGGTACCGATCACACCGGGAAAGCCGGGGTACATCGTCGAGACGTACCGGATCAAGAAGCAGAACGGCAGGGAAATCGGCAGAGAGAAAATATCGCGGGACACTTACAGCGCTCAGCCCAACGTTATCGCGATGAATTCCGGCGGGGACGCCGACCTGGACCGCAGCTTTCCTGCCCCGAAAGACGGTCTCCCGTACGTGGAGGATGGCGTGAAGGGACCGGCCTTCCGATAGCCGCTCCCCTTAGCTAGCTGGATATCCACTGTTTCGGCGGACGCAAAAAGCCCCGATGCCGCATCCCGCTCAAGTCCGCGATAACGCGGATTTGGCAGATGCTGCTGGGGCTTTTTTTTACAAGCAGGAAGAGCTCGACCCTTAGACGTCGATATGCGGGTCCTACCGGCTCTTCTCCAAATATTCATCGAACCAGGCCGCCGATTCGGCGAGCGCCGCTTCCGCACGCTCTACGGCTGCGCTCACTTGAACCGTCGCCGTACCGCCATACACGTTGCGCGCATTGACAACGGTCTCCGGCTGCAGCACTTGGTAGATGTCCTGATCGAACAGCTCAGAGAACTGATGGTACTCCTCGAGCTTCAGGTCAAGCAGGTATTTGTTCTGCTGGATGCAGTACAGCACGGTCTTCCCGATCACTTCATGCGCCTGACGGAACGGCATGCCTTTGTTGACCAGGTAATCGGCGATGTCGGTCGCGTTGGAGAAGTCCTGATTGACGGCTTGTCTCATCCGGTCCTTGTTCACCTTCATCGTCGCGATCATCGGCGCATACAGCTGCAGCGCGCCTTGAAGCGTACGGACGGTGTCGAACATGCCTTCCTTGTCCTCCTGCATGTCCTTGTTATAAGCCAGAGGGAGCGACTTCAATACAGTGAGCAGCCCGAACAAGTTGCCGTATACCCGGCCTGTTTTGCCGCGCACGAGCTCGGCCACGTCCGGATTTTTTTTCTGAGGCATGATGCTGCTGCCCGTACAGAAAGCATCGTCAAGCTCGACAAAGCGGAACTCGGTGCTCGACCACATGACGAATTCCTCGCTTAGACGCGACAAGTGCATCATGATCATCGAGGCGTTCGACAGGAACTCGAGGATGAAGTCACGGTCGCTGACCGCGTCAAGCGAGTTCTCGTACACCCGGTCAAAGCCGAGCTGCTCCGCCACGAAGTGACGGTCGATCGGGAAAGTCGTCCCGGCCAGCGCGCCTGCGCCAAGCGGCAGTACGTTCACACGCTTGTAGCTGTCCCGGAGGCGCTCAGCGTCACGCTGGAACATCGAGACATACGCAAGCAGGTGATGCGCGAACAGAATCGGCTGAGCCCGCTGCAGATGCGTATAGCCCGGAACGATCGTATCCAGATTCTGCTTCGCCTGCTCAATCAACGCTTCCTGTACCTTGTTCAGCAGCCCTACGAATTCGACGACGCGCTTGCGCAGCCAAAGGTGCATATCGGTCGCAACCTGATCATTGCGGCTCCGGCCGGTGTGCAGCTTGCCGCCGACTGGACCGACCTCGTCGATCAGCGCCTTCTCGACATTCATATGAATATCCTCGTCGCTCACCGAGAACTCCAGCTCGCCCCGGCGGATCATCCCTTGTACCTTCAGCAATCCGGCCTTGATCGTCTCGACATCGTCCGCAGGCAGGATGCCGCATTTGCCCAGCATAGTCACGTGCGCGAGACTGCCCTGTACATCCTCTTCGGCCAGCTCCTTATCGAACAGGATGGAAGCCGTATATTCTTCGACCAGTTGGTCCGTTTTCTTCGTAAATCGTCCGCCCCACAGCTTTGACACCTTGCATGTCCCCTTTCTTCTTCGCACACAGGCGCAGGGCTTCCCCCGGTGGAAAGGAAAACCCTGCGCCTCCTTTATTCGTTTACCGTGAGCCGTTCTGGCTCCCTTAGGCTCTTAGGCTTGGCTGTTCTTGTTCACACCGGCCGCCACACGCAGCCGAAGCGCGTTCAGGCGGATAAACCCGGTTGCGTCGCCTTGGTCGTAAGCCTTGGTCGGATCGGCTTCCATCGTGGCGATATTGGGGTTATACAGGCTGACCGGGCTTTGTACGCCGGCACCGATGACATTGCCCTTGTACAGCTTGAGGCGAACCGTGCCGGTCACGTTCTTCTGGCTCTCCGTCACCAGAGCCTGGATCGCCAGACGCTCCGGTGCGTACCAGAAGCCGTTGTACACAAGCGTTGCATACTTAGGGATCAAGGAGTCGCGAAGATGCATGACTTCACGGTCCATGGTGATGGACTCGATCTTGCGGTGAGCGGTGAACAGGATCGTACCGCCAGGCGTCTCGTATACGCCGCGGCTCTTCATGCCGACGAAGCGGTTCTCCACCATGTCGACACGGCCGATGCCATGCTTGCCGCCCAGCTCGTTCAGCTTCTCCATGATATGAAGAGGAATCATACGCTCCCCATTGATCGCTACGCAGTTGCCTTGCTCAAACTCCAGCTCGATATATTCGGCTTGATCCGGAGCATCCTCAGGATCTGCACTCAGCAGGAACATTTCCTTGTTTTCCTTCGCGCTCGGATCGAACCAAGGATCCTCCAGCACGCCGCTTTCATAGCTGATATGCAGCAGGTTGCGGTCCATCGAATACGGCTTGGCCGCAGATGCTGTGACGTTGATGCCATGCTTCTCGGCAAAGGCGATCATTTCCGCGCGTCCCGGGAATTCCTCGCGGAACTGCTCCAGACGCCATGGCGCGATGACGTCCACATCCGGGGTCAAGGCCGCAGCCGTCAGCTCGAAGCGGACTTGGTCGTTGCCTTTACCCGTTGCGCCGTGCGCAATAGCCGTAGCGCCTTCGGCGAGGGCAATCTCGACCATCCGCTTGGCGATCAGCGGGCGAGCGATGCTCGTGCCGAGCAGATATTGGCCTTCATACAGGGCGCCTGCCTGGAACATCGGGAAAATAAAGTCGCGAGCGAACTCCTCGCGCAGGTCATCGATATAAACCTTGGATGCGCCTGTGTTCAGCGCCTTCTCCTCCAGGCCGTCCAGCTCTTCCTTCTGGCCGATATCGGCGGTGAAAGCGATGATCTCCGCGTCATACGTTTCTTTCAACCATTTCAAGATAATGGACGTATCCAAACCGCCCGAGTAAGCCAATACGATTTTTTGCTTTGCCATATCGATTTCCGCTCTCCTTCTCTGGTATAACTTGGACTTGCACTTGCTCTCGGTCTGCGTCTGTCTGTACGCTTCCCGCTCAGCTTACATGATAGCGGCCATAACGGCCTTCTGCGCATGAAGTCGGTTCTCCGCTTGATCGAAGATCACCGAATGCGCCCCGTCAATCACGCCTTCGCTTACTTCCTCGCCGCGGTGGGCAGGTAGACAATGCATGAAGATATAGTCCGATTTCGCGTATTTGGCGAGCTCTTCGTTCACCTGGAATTGCTTGAACGCGATTTCCCGCTCCTTCTGCTCCGCCTCGAAGCCCATGCTCGCCCACACATCCGTGTACACGACATCGGCATCTGCGATCGCTTCCTTCGGATCGTTGGTGAACTGCACGGAGGCTCCCGTCTTCACAGCCGCATCACGCGACAGCTGAAGCACTTCATTATCCGGCTCATAGCCTTGCGGCGTAGCCACGGCGAAGTTGACGCCGAGCTTGGCTGCCCCCATCAGCAGCGAATGCACCATATTGTTGCCGTCGCCGATATAGGCTACCTTAAGCCCTTCCAGACGTCCCTTCTTCTCCAGCACCGTCTGATAGTCCGCTAGCGCCTGACACGGGTGAGACAGATCGGTCAAGCCATTGATAACCGGCACCGTCGCATTGCGTGCCAATTCGATGACTGTCCGGTGAGCATACGTACGAATCATGATACCGTCCAGATAACGGGACATCGTCTGCGCCGTATCGGCGATCGTCTCCCCGCGCCCGATCTGCAGGTCATTCTTGCTCAGGAAGAGCGCATGGCCCCCAAGCTGGTACATCCCTACTTCAAACGATACTCGCGTACGCGTCGAGGATTTCTCAAAAATCATGCCCAGCGTCTTGCCCTTCAGGGGCTGATAAACCTCGCCCGCCTTCTGCTTCTTCTTCAAATCAATCGCCAGATCGATCAGGTAACGAATCTCCTCCGACGTATAATCGACAAGACCGATAAAGTCCCGGCCCTTCAATTGCACCGCCAAGGCTTGCTCTACCGTTTCAGCCAAAGCCTACATCTCCCTTCCCGTCATCCCTTGGTTCTATGTGGTCAAGCCTCACAAGCTCATTCGCACTTACGTATCAAACGGCAGCCGCAGCCGCCTTCGACAGCGTCTGGCAGATCGTATCCAGCCCGCGGTCGATGTCTTCCTTGCTGATCACGAGGCTTGGAGCCAGCCGGATCACATTCGGGCCGGCCGGCACAACAAGCACGCCCTGTTCATGAATCGACTTAATCAAGTCGGTACCCGGTACCGTCAGACCGATGCCGATCAGCATCCCGAGACCGCGAATCTGCTCGACAAGCGGATTATCCGCCAATCTCGCCTTCAGCTCGCTGACGATATACTCACCCATAGCTGCCGCCTTGGCCGGAACATCCTCCGCCAGCATCGTCTCCAGCGTAGCCAGACCTGCTGCCGTGGACAAATAATTGCCTCCGAAGGTCGTGCCGTGGGAACCTGCGGTAAAAGCGCCGCGCAGCTTCTCTTTGCCCAGCAGGGCGCCGATCGGCATGCCGCTTCCCAGCCCTTTGGCCAGCGTAAAGAGGTCCGGCTCAATGCCGTAATGCTCGTAGGCATACAGCTTGCCGGTACGACCCACGCCCGTCTGAATCTCATCGAGAATCAGCAGCAAGCCATGACGCTCGCACAGCTCGGCGACCGCCTTCACGAAATCAGGATCGGCCGGATTCACGCCGCCCTCGCCCTGCACCAGCTCCAGCATGATCGCACACGTGCGCGGCGAGATCAGCTTCTCCACCGCTTCCTCATCGTTATACGGCGCATATACGAAGCCCTCCGGCAGCGGAGCGAAGCCTTCCTTCACCTTCTCCTGCCCCGTGGCCGTCAAGGTTGCCAGCGTCCGTCCGTGGAACGACATGTCGAAGGTGATGATCTCATAACGCTCCGGCTGCCCCAGTACCTTGGAAAAATACCGGCGCGCTATCTTGATCGCCGCTTCATTGGCTTCCGCGCCGCTGTTGCAGAAAAAGACGGCGTCCGCGCAGCTGTTCGCCACGAGCAACTCGGCCAGCTTCTCCTGCCCGGGGATATGGAACAGATTGCTTGTATGCCAGAGCGTATCCACCTGCTCCTTCAGACGTTCGGTCACCTGCTTGGGCGCGTGACCCAGGTTCGTGACCGCCAGCCCGCACATCAAGTCGAGGTACTCTTTGCCATGCTCATCCCACAACCGGCTGCCTTCCCCCTTCACAAACGTAAAAGGATATCTGGCGTAATTCGGAAACAATGCGCTTTGAGCCTCTCCCATGTCGTTCACTCCTTTATCTTGTTCAGTGTGCTGCTATACATGAATGGCCAGAAACGGTATTAGCCTGATCCTCGGGCTTAGCCCTTGATGATCCGCGTTCCGATGCCGGCCTCTTTCAACGCCTTGCTCAATACCTGAGGCTCCGCTCCGTTGACGATGACGACTTCGCGCACCTCGCCCTGGATGCACTGCACGGCCGCGCGAACCTTCGGGATCATCCCGCCATAAATTTCGCCGCTGGCGATCATCTCGTCAATCTCCCGGACGGTCACGGAAGGCAGCACGCGCTTCTCTCCGTCCACCGTCTTCATAATGCCGGGAACGTCCGTTACCACGATCATTCGTTCCACGCCCAGATAAGAGGCCACGGCACCGGCCGCCGTATCGGCATTAATGTTATATCGCTGGCCGCCGTCAGCCCCGATCCCTACCGGAGCAACGACCGGCATATAGCCCATGTCCACGATCCCCTGGATAAGCCCGGCATTCACATGCGAAACATCGCCAACCAAGCCGACTTCATGCGCGTTAGCAACCGGCTGCGCTTGAATCAGGTTGCCGTCTACGCCGGAGAGCCCAACCGCTCTGGCTCCGGATAGCTGAATCTTTCGCACGATCTCTTTATTGATCTTTCCGGCCAATACCATTTCGACTACGTCGAGTACGGCCTCATTCGTTTTGCGCAATCCGTTGACAAATTCCGTTTCGATCCCGAGCTTGCCGAGCGTATCGGAGATAGCCGGACCGCCGCCGTGTACGATAACCGGGATTTCGCCTTCTTCTTGCAATTGCTTCAAATCTTCGAAAAACGCATCAGGCAAAGCAGCCAATGTGCTGCCGCCGCATTTCATGACGAACATGTGGATCGGATCCCCCCTCTTTCCCCCCTTGTCTCAAGGGGGGAGGACTTGGGCGCTTCGCCCCAAGACCCCGAAACGGAGCGTGCCTGCTGCGGGGCCGTCGTTGATGGCCACTGGTGTTTCGTGGACCGCTTTTCCCGCCCGTACCGGGCGTCCGCTTGCAGACGGCGTCCTTCCGTTACGTTGGCCTGGGGCTAAGGAGCGCTGTTGGTGCGTGTGTGGTGCAGCTTCCGTCGAAGGAGCCGCGGCATGACTGCGTCATGAAGCTTTACTTCGAGCAGAGCGGGCTTGCTTCGCGCCCGGACGGCGGTTTTCCCCGTCCGGGCGCGAAGCTGTATGGGGCTTGTCATTGGGCTCCTGCGTTGCCCGCGACAAGGCTTAGTTTAGTTGGTTGGGTAAGGAGAGTGCTGCTTTCGACTTTCTTTCGTCACGTACTGCTTGCTTGTCATTGGGCAACTGCGTTGCCCGCGACAAGGCCTTTTTTACCTAAGTTCGATATGCGGCGTTAATGCGCACATAGTCGTACGTCAGATCGCAGCCCCACGCGGTGGCGGAGGCATTTCCCATGTGAAGATCGACGAAGATGTGGACGAGCTCGCCCTTCAGATACTCGGCGGCGCGCTCCTCATCGAAGCGGACAGGCCGCGATTGGACAAGAACCGGGATATCGCCCAAGCGGATATCGACGGTTTCCGTCTGCACGGGGTGACCGGCACGGCCGACAGCGGCAATGATGCGGCCCCAGTTGGCATCGGCGCCGAAGCAGGCGGATTTCACCAGGCTTGAGCCGATGACCGTTTTGGCTATGGCGCGTGCCGCATCCCGGGACTCAGCCTGGGCGACCGTCACTTCGATCAGCTTGGTAGCGCCTTCTCCATCGCGCGCGATGGCTTTGGCCAGAACCTCGCCGACATAGTTGAAGCCTGCAGCAAAAGCTGCCCAATCCGGATGCTCCGGGGTAAGCGATTCGTTTGCGGCTAGGCCGCTGGCCATGACGACTACCATATCATTGGTGCTCGTATCGCCATCGACGGTAATCATATTAAAGGTCGAATCCGTGATGTCATTCAGCAGCTTCTGGAGTTGTGCGCTCTCGATATTGGCGTCTGTCGTGATGAAGCCTAGCATCGTCGCCATATTTGGATGGATCATACCCGAGCCTTTAGCTGCCCCGGCGATATGTATCGTCTGGCCGCCTACGGTGACTCGTACGCAAATTTCCTTCTTCACCAGATCCGTAGTGAGAATCGCCTGACAGAAATCGTCACCACCGTCGGCTTTAACCCCCGCAGGCAGCTTCTCGATGCCGGCCAATACTTTGCCCATAGGCAGCAGCTCGCCTATCACGCCGGTAGACGTCACGCCCACCAGATGCTCGGCGACCCCGAAAGCCTGGGCGCCTGCCGCACGCATAGCACGTGCATCGTCCTCGCCCTGCTTGCCAGTGCATGCATTGGCATTGCCGCTGTTCACCAGCATCGCCTGCAGCTTGCCGCCTTGGGCGATACTTTCCTGCGTTACGCGCAGCGGCGCCGCCTGGAATTGATTCAACGTATAGACACCGGCCGCGTTAGCCGGGACTTCACAATAGATAGCGCCAAGGTCGTGACGCTCCGTTTTTTTCAAGCCGCAATGCAAGCCTCCGGCCCGAAAGCCCTTAGGCGTCGTTACCGAGCCGTCCGGTATTACCGTAAACGATTGTTGATTCGTCATCTCGACTGTTCCCCCGTCTCTCGCCTTATGGATACACCGGGGTGAACGCAAGTCCTGTCGCTTCATCCCAGCCCATCATGATATTCAAATTCTGAATGGCCTGCCCGGCCGCGCCCTTGACCATATTATCAATCACGGATACGATCGTCAGCCTTCCCGTACGCGCATCGAGCGAAAGGCCGATATCGCAGTAGTTCGAGCCGGTCACTTCCTTCGTTCCCGGATATTTGCCAAGCGGGCGAATCCGAACGAAGGGTCTTCCTTCATAATAGCTGCTAAACAGCTCATGAATGTCTTGCTCGCTCCGCTTCTGATTGAGGTTCACGTAGATCGTGGACATAATACCCCGTGTCATCGGCACCAGATGGGTCGTGAACGTAACCGTCACTTCTTCGTCTGCAAGACGGCTGATCGCCTGTTCAATCTCTGGCGTATGCTGATGACGGTTTACTTTATAAGCGAGAAAGTTTTCGTTGATCTCCGCATAATGAACCGTTTGACTCAAGCCCCGGCCCGCCCCGGATACGCCCGACTTCGCATCGATAATGATCGAGTTCAGATCGATCCAACGCTTGGCGGCGAGCGGAGCGAGACCCAGAATGGACGCCGTCGGATAACAGCCCGGATTGGAGATAAACGAAGCGCCCGGAACTTCATTGCCGAACAGCTCACAAAGCCCGTAAACGGCTCGGTCCAGATAGGCAGGGTCAGCCGGCTTATGCTTATACCACTGCTCGTAGAGGCTCCCGTCCTTCAAGCGAAAATCTCCTGACAAATCGATCACCTTGAGTCCGGCGTCCAAGAGCTTGGGCGACAAGTCGATACTGACCCCATGCGGCGTAGCCAGAAAAACAACATCTGCTTTACTTGCGATCAGCGGGATGTCGATTCCATCCAGAAGATCCGTTACGATTTGATTCAAGTGCGGATAACCATCCGCTATCGGTACGCCAGCCGTAGACGAGGAAATCACGGAAGTGATCTCGACATTCGGATGGGTAAGCAGTAGCCGAATCAGCTCAACTCCGCCATATCCGGTCGATCCTACGATGGCAGCTTTTATTTTAGTAGACATACTCCGTCCCTCCACATGAAAACTATGTATTATTATACATTCCTAGGTATAATAATTCAATCGGTATTTTACCCGATACCCGCGTTCATTTCCGCTTTTTATTTCTATAGCGCGTACTCGCTTATGCCGGCTTGTCCATCGTAACTCAGCAGACTCCGTCAGGCAAGCGCCTTCCTTGCAGTCTCTCCGGCCGCCCGCCGCTTCCCTTCTCACGTCACGATGGACCGGCCAGCTTGAAGCCTTCGCCCAGCACCTCGTTCGTATCGCTCAGAATAACGAAGGCCTTCCGATCAACCGAGCGCACCAGCTCCTTCAGGCGCGTAACCTCGGTCTGTCCGACCACGACCATCAGCACCGTCCGCTCTTCCCCCGTATAACCGCCTGTTGCCTGCAGCTTCGTTAGGCCCCGGTCCAGCTCATGCAGAATGGCTTCGCGGATCTCCTCGACGGAATCAGAGATGATAAACGCCACCTTGGAGTAGCTAAGGCCAATTTGGACTACATTGATCGTCTTGCTTGTGACGAACAACCCGATGAGCGCATACATCGCCTTCTCCGGAGAAATAAACACCCCGGCTGTCAAAATAACAAGCCCGTCCAGCAAGGCCACGCATAAACCAAAGCCGATTCCCGTATACTTGTGCAAAATCTGCGCCGCTACCGAAAAGCCGCCCGTAGATCCGCGTCCGCGATAGACCAATCCGATCCCGATCCCGAGGAGAATACCTCCATAAACACTGGCGAGCAAAATATTTTCGGTCAAGCTGGGCATCCCCCGAGTCAACAGCACGAGCAGAGGCAGCAGCACGGAGCCGATGGCCGTCTTGATCCCAAAATTCCGACCGATCAGCCATAGACCGGCGAAGAACAGCGGAATATTGAAGGCCCATTGCGTAAGCGCCGGTTCAATCCCGAACAAAGTATCTATAATGATACTGATCCCGGATACTCCACCGGAAGCCAGCTGGTTCGGATAAAAAAACAAGTTAAAGCTGAGGGCGATCAACAGAGACCCGATCACAAGCAGGATATACTCCATTATGCGATACCAAGGACTATCCAGATGGCTCCTCGTACGGCGGCGGTTGCGCTTGACCGGTTCTCCTGCAGGGGCTCCTCCCCTGACCTGTTTTCCACGTGCCCTCGAGAGGCCGGATGCGGCGGTTACTAGGGCCACGTCGCTTGCCGGCTCCTCGCCTCGACGCCCAGCAGCCGGTTCCTGTTCCTCCGTTTTCGGCGCGCTTGCCGGGTTAACCACTCGTCCCTCCCCTTTTCCCCTAGGGAAAGAGGCCACTGGTACAGTCTGGCTCCAGGCTGCGGGAGACGCGGGATCGCGTTCCGCTTCGCGCTTCTGCTTCTTTCCCTTCTTCCGATCGCTTCGACTTTCCAAGCCCGTCACCCCGTCTCCAAGCCAAAAACCCGCACAACCGTCCAATCACGTCCGGCCATCTTACCCGGGAAGGACAGGATTGCCGATGGAACGCGATTCGCCGTTCGTGCAGGTATACTGGCCAGATCTCCATCTTCTGTAGGTTGGTTTAGTTTTCCTTGGATGGCTTGTTGATTTGTTGACGCAGGTACGCATCGATGAATGGGTCCAGATCGCCATCCATCACAGCCCCGATATTTCCCGTCTCCTCCAGCGTCCGATGATCCTTCACCATGCTATACGGATGGAACACGTAGGAACGAATTTGGCTGCCCCAGGCAATGTCCGATACTTCGCCGCGGATCTCGGCTAGCTGCTTCTGCTGCTCTTCGATCTTCTTCTCGTACAGCTTGGAGCGCAGCATCTTCATCGCCTGCTCGCGGTTCTTGATCTGCGAGCGCTGCGTCTGACAGCTGACGACAACTCCCGTCGGCATATGCGTGATCCGAACAGCCGAGTCGGTGGTGTTGATATGCTGCCCGCCCGCTCCGGACGACCGGTACGTATCGATCTTTAGATCCTCCGTTCGGATATCGACCTCTACATCATCGTCAATCTCCGGCATGACATCGCAGGAGACGAAGGACGTATGACGGCGTCCCGAAGCATCGAAGGGGGATATCCTGACCAGCCGGTGAACGCCCTTCTCCGCTTTCAGATACCCGTAGGCGTTGTAGCCTTTGATCGACAAGGTCACACTTTTCACCCCCGCCTCGTCTCCGGGCAAATAATCCAGCACCTCGACCTTGAAGTCATGCTTCTCCGCCCAGCGCCGGTACATGCGCAGCAGCATCTCCGCCCAGTCCTGCGATTCCGTACCTCCTGCACCGGGATGCAGCTCCAGGATCGCATCCAGCCGGTCGTACGGCTGATTCAGCAGAAGCTGCAGCTCGAACGTTTCCAGCTTCCGAACGAGCGCCGCCAGACCTGACTCGATATCGCCGGACATGCTCTCGTCCTGCTCCTCGGCCATCAGTTCGACCATGACTTCCAGGTCTTCAAATTCCGATTCCAGCTTTTGAAATTGCTCGACGCCGCCTTTTATCGCATTCATATCGGCGATCAGCTTCTGTGCCTTTTCATTATCGTCCCAGAAGTCGGGGGCCGACATTTTTTCTTCATAATCCGCTATTTGTTCCAGCTTCAGGTCTAAGTCAAAGAGACCCCCTAAGCTCGGCCAACCGCTTGGCCGTTTCTTGCAAATCACGCTTTACATCCGGTTCTAACATATTCTGCACCTCTTCATTCGTTTAGTTTATCCAAAACCCGTGAGCTTCTAATGTCCATTGCGTCCACTCGAGGAAAAAGGAGACCGGAGCAAAGCCCCGACCTCCCTCTTGCCTATCTGCGGCCGCTTAAATAAGCTTTAGCTTATGCGCCGTGACATTGCTTGTATTTCTTGCCGCTTCCGCATGGACATAAGTCATTGCGGCCGATTACATCCTGTTTGTTCACCGTTGGCTTCTTCACCGCAGGCTCTGCGTTCGTAGCCATCTCATGCTCATCGACGACGGCTTCACGCACCAGATTCGTCTCCACATGTGCCTTCATGACATAAGTGGACACTTCTTCTTGGATGCTTTGGATCATCTCCTGGAACATCTCGTAGCCTTCGAACTGGTATTCACGCAGCGGATCCGTACCGCCATAAGCACGAAGATGGATACCTTGACGAAGCTGGTCCATCGCATCGATATGATCCATCCACTTGCTGTCTACCGCGCGAAGCACGACAACCTTCTCGAACTCCCGGAAAAATTCCTCGCCGATCTGCTGCTCCCGCTCTTCGTACAAGCGAGTGAGCAAATCCTTCATCTGCTCGGCAATCTCTTCCTTCTCCTTGCCCCATAGCTCTTCAGCCGTCAGTTGGCCCTCATGCAGGAACGTACCGTTGGCATAATCGATAATCGCCTGAAGATCCCATTCTTCCGGCACCAGATCGGCAGGACAATGCGCTTCGACGATGCGATCTACCACAGGCAATATCATACCAAGCACGATATCCCGAATATTCTCGGACTCGATAACCTCGCGGCGCTGCTTGTAAATAATCTCGCGCTGCTGATTCATCACATCATCATACTGCAGAACGACCTTCCGGACATCGAAGTTGTTGCCTTCTACCCGCTTCTGAGCGGACTCGATAGCGCGAGAGATCAGCTTGCTCTCGATCGGCTGATCCTCTTCGAAGCCAAGCCGGTCCATCATGCCCATGATGTTCTCCGCGCCGAATCTGCGCATCAGCTCATCCTCAAGCGACAGGTAGAATTGCGACGAACCCGGGTCGCCCTGACGTCCTGCACGGCCGCGAAGCTGGTTATCGATCCGGCGGCTCTCGTGACGCTCCGTACCTATAATATGCAGCCCGCCGACCTCTGCTACTCCATCACCCAGCGTAATATCCGTACCGCGGCCTGCCATGTTCGTTGCGATCGTTACCGCACCTGGCTGACCGGCGCGGGAGACGATCTCGGCTTCCTCCGCATGGTACTTGGCATTGAGGACTTTATGCGTGACGCCTTTCTTCTTCAGCATCTCGGATAAACGCTCCGAATTCTCGATCGATACGGTGCCGACCAATACCGGCTGATTCAGCTTATGGCGTTCTACAATCTCATTGACGACGGCGCGGAACTTGCTTCCTACCGACTTATACACCACATCGGGAATATCTTTACGGATCATCGGGCGGTTCGTCGGAACGACGATAACGTCAAGCCCGTAAATTTTCTTCAGCTCTTCTTCTTCCGTCTTGGCCGTCCCTGTCATACCGGACAGCTTGCGGTACATTCTGAAGTAGTTCTGCAGCGTGATCGTAGCGAGCGTCATCGACTCATTTTGCACCTGCAGCTTTTCCTTCGCTTCGATGGCCTGGTGCAAGCCCTCGCTGTAACGACGGCCTACCATCAGACGTCCGGTGAATTCGTCTACGATGACGATTTCGCCTTCCTGAACGACGTAATCCACATCGAGGCGCATAATGACATGGGCTTTCAGCGCCTGCTGGATATGGTGATTCAGCGTGACGTTCTCATGGTCAAACAGATTCTCGACGCCGAATGCCTTCTCCGCCTTGGCCACGCCCTCTTCCGTCAGCGCTACGGCGCGAAGCTTCACATCGATCGTGTAATCTTCTTCCTCCGTCAGCTTGCTCACGAAGTGGTCGGCTTTATAGTACATGTCTGTTGACTTGGCTGCTTGTCCGGAGATAATAAGCGGCGTCCGCGCCTCATCGACCAGAATCGAGTCCACCTCGTCAATAACGGCAAAGTACAGCGGCTTCTGTACCATCTGTTCTTTGTATACAACCATGTTATCGCGCAAATAGTCGAAGCCGAACTCGTTGTTCGTTCCGTACGTGATATCACAGGCATAAGCGGCCTGCTTGTCCGGATGGGACAAATTCGGAAGGTTAACCCCGACGCTCATCCCCAGAAACTCGTATATTCTTCCCATCTCTTCGCTGTCCCGTGCCGCCAGGTAATCGTTGACGGTAACTACGTGGACGCCTTTGCCTGTCAGCGCGTTCAGGTAGACCGGAAGCGTACCGACGAGGGTTTTACCCTCACCCGTGCGCATCTCGGCAATCCGGCCCTCGTGGAGCGTCATGCCCCCGATCAGCTGTACATCATAATGACGCTTGCCGAGCACCCGCTTCGAAGCTTCCCGTACGACTGCAAATGCTTCCGGCAGCAAGTCATCAAGCTCCTCGCCTTTTTCCAACCGTCCGCGGAACTCTACCGTCTTTCCTTTCAGCTGGTCGTCCGACAATACCTCGATACCCGACTCCAGCGAATTGATATACTCAACGGCCTTCCACATCCGTTTCAGTTCACGTTCATTTTGATCGCCAAAAAGCTTCTTAACGAGTCCTAGCATGCTGCTAAACCCCTTCCTTTATCGAACGATAATCCCTAAATTAAATTGTATCATTTTTGCGACATATCCCGCAACCAAACGCTGGAATTAGGCACCATTTCCTTAGTATTCCAACGCCTTCCGATGTGCGGGTGCCGTCACTCGATCTTCTTGCGTCGTTCGAATGTTATCTATGCATACAGACGCTTGGCAACCAAAAAAGTTTCACTTGCAAAATGCTAAAAGAGCTTACCCGGACGCAGAAGGCGCCGCGGACAAGCTCTAGGTTATATCTTAATTGGAATTCGGAGGAATCAGCGTGCCGGCTCGATCAGACCATACTTGCCGTCATCACGCTTGTAAACGACATTCACTTGAGAGGTATCGGAGTTCGCAAACACGAAGAAATTATGCCCGACCATGTTCATTTGCAAAATGGCCTCATCAATATCCATCGGCTTCAGCGTGAACTTCTTCGTACGCACAAGCTCGAACTCGTCTTCATCCTCCTCATAAGCGTAAGAATTGCCGGAGTCTGTCACGAACAAATCCTTCAGACCGCCCTCCTGCCTAACCTTGCGGTTAGCCTTCGTCTTGGCCTTGCGGATTTGACGCTCCAGCTTGTCTACCACGAGGTCGACCGCCGCATACAGATCGGAATGCTTCTCCTCCGCACGCAGCATGAAAGCTGGAAGAGGTACGGTGACCTCTACGGTTTGCAGACCCTTAAGAACACTTAGCGTTACATATACTTCAGATGTAGGGGGAGCTTCAATGTACCTTTCCAGCCTGCTCAGCTTCTTCTCAACATGGTCTCTCAAAGCCTCGGTTACTTCGATGTTCTCGCCACGGATATTGAATTTCATGTACAACTCCTCCTTTCATACCTACAGTATACTATATTCCTCCTCGACCTTCAAAAATCCTTCACAATCGACAAAGTAAATTCACAAAATATTTGTACAATTTGAGACAAGGTCAGAGCAAACAAAAAAACACCCCGGATCGCCCAGGGTGTTGGTTATCGCTGCCACATTCACTCAAAACCATAACCATCTATACGAGCCGCCCATGAAGGCGGGGATGATTACAACTTGACGACGTTAGCCGCTTGAGGACCGCGTGCGCCCTCTACGATGTCAAACTCAACGGATTGGCCTTCTTCCAAAGTCTTGAATCCATCCGTTTGGATCGCTGAGAAGTGAACGAATACATCGCCACCGTCTTCGCGCTCAATGAAACCATAGCCTTTTTCTGCGTTAAACCATTTCACTTTACCTTGCATGCATAACATTCCCTTCATCTTCAAATAACTGCAAGCTTCTGCCTACATTTCGAATATATCACCGTCAGGTAACCGCTGTCAATCCACCATCCACATGTTAGCAAAATATTTAGAAAATTCGAGTATTAACATCCCGTTAATAAAATATTCACATCGAAAAAGCCTGTCCTGTCGCGGTTTTCCGACATTTTCCGCAAAGTTATCAACAAAGTTATCCACATTGTCCACAGATGGGTGTGGAAAGCGAAGAAGCCCTTGTCCCCATGGCAGCATGCCATAAGCGGAACAAGAGCCTTTCTACTTCATTTTCGGCTATCGAAGAAATAACTGGAGTTTGTATCTTGATACGCGGACTCATATGCCGATTTATTTTTCTTGGCATTTTGAAATTTATTAATTTCCGCGGAAGCCTCAGACTTCAACTCCTGCATTCTTTTTGTGATGTGCCGGTCCATTTCCTGAATTAACTTCACCTGCTCCAGATGCGGTGACCAATCAACAGCATTCATGGATTGAAGCTCCTGAAAATAAACTTCCCTCTGATTCATGTAATTCTCTATGTCTTCCATGTCCGCTTCATCGATAAATTCCATCAGTTCCATAGATAAAGCTTCAAGCTGCTCCAACGCCTTAAGCATACGTTGCTCCTGCAGCAGAGGTGTGGTTCATTTGTTTGGCGGCTTGAATCCATGTTTCCTTCAATTCAACCAAGTAGCCTAGTACTTCTTCTGCTGGCTCAACCGACTTTTTCACATTGGCCTCCATCAATCGATGAGTGAAATACTCATATAATCGGAGCAGATTATCCGAGAGAGGGGAGGTTCGATCCAGCGTAATCGAAAATTCGCTAATGATATCCTGCACCTTAACCAAATTTGAGTTCGCTTCCTGGTAGTTTTTACTTTTCAGTGCCTCTATAGCGAGTCGGCTGAATCGTATAGCTCCATCACACAGCATGATGAGAAGTTGCGCGGGCGTTGCTGTCTGAACTGTCGTCTCGAGGTATTTATTGCGCTGTGATTGGATCATAAGTATTAACCCCCTGAACTGAATTGCTGGGATAACCAGTTGCTTTGAGCATTCATTCTATTAAGATAGGTTTCCATGGCCGTGAATTGCTTGTAGTAACGAGTTTCAAGATCTTCCATTTTGGTTATCATACGATCAATGCGCTCGTTAATCCGCTTTGTTTCCTTACCGATGAGATATTTCTCTTCAACACTGTTCAGTACCCCGGCCTTGTTCGTAATATCCGTAAACAGGGCACTGGCTTTCTCATACATTCTTGTAGCAAAGCCGTCACCCGTCGAAGTTTCTTTATTACCATCGTCTTTAGTGAATAAAGCCATGACCTCATCCGGTTTTTCGGCCAAAGCCTTTTTGAGCTTATCCTCGTCAATGTAGAGCTTGCCCTTTTCCAGATAGCTGCCCGATACCGTATTTCCAATAAGAATACTGGTCGAAATACCGACTTCTGCCAAGCTTTTCAGCTGCCCGCTAGGCAGATCCGACATGACTTGCGAGACAGCCGAACGAAAGTTGGTCAGCCCTCGGTTTAAAATCATATCGCTTCGCAGCATACCGCTTTTCGCTTTTTCTTCCCACTTCTTTATATCTTCTTCTTTCATTTCAGCTTTTTGCTCATCAGTCAGAGGTGCAAAATCGCGGTATCTTTTTTCAGATATCTTATTATTTACCGTATCGATCAACTCGTTGTACTTGTCTACAAAATCTTTAATGGTCTTAAAGACGGTATCCACATCTTGGGAAACCGTGACCTTCGTTTGTTCGTAGGAGCTCGCTTTATCCGCATCTGCCTCTGAATATGTGGCGCTCTTCGCACTTTCTGTTTTTGCAGTAAAGGTCATGCCCCCAATCGTCATCGTATTGGTCGCATATGAAGCCTTTACTCCATTGAAAAACACCTCGGCGTTTTGGCCAGTTATCTTAATTGTTGAATAATCCGTGACTGGGGTACTTGTTGTACTATCCAGACCAAGACTCGTTAACAGGCCTGCATCATTATCTGAGGCAATGTCTAAAGTAGTCGTTCCCGCCTTCTCATTAATAAAGGAAATCTTTCCGTCTTTTAAATGTGCGGTTATTCCTTTACTCCCATGATCCGCATTGATCTTGTCTAACAATTGCCCCACTGTGGTCGTGCTAGTGATTTCATATTCGGCGGCCGTTCCATTTATATTTAATTTTAATTTCTTGGCAGCTGTCAGATCCTTGTTAATTACATCTGTCGTGGACGTAAACATTTTTGACCCATTTCCAACGAGGGTTGTTGTCGGATCGCTTCCTGCGCCCGCCGTATCAAGTTTAAAAGCATCTTTTAGTCCAGTACCGCTTCCATACATCTTTAGCTCAATATTGGATTGCTCGCCCGTACTCGAGGATACGAAGAAGAGTCTGTCTAAATTTGCATCATAGGTTGCCTTCACGCCAGTTAGGGTCGATTTTGCATTGATTTTCGCGACCATCTCCCCGATACTGTCTCCGGACTGAAGGGTTACGGTCGTTTTCCCCTTCTCCCCGCCTATCGTTAAAGCAGTCCCGTCCGTGATTCCTAACTTATCCAGCTTTGTTTGTTCCCCTGCGTCTGCTCCCAATGTTGCTGCTGAAGTCAGGGAAGCCGACTGAGCCAATGATTTCACGGCGAATGTGTAATTCCCTTCATTCGCAGAAGCTGTGCCGGTCACAGAAACGACACTTTCATTAGCAGCGGATACTTTTTTGCTTTGATACGTAGACTGGAGCTTCATATTGAAAGCCAAGTTGCGGAACTCAAGTACTTTATTATTAATGGTCCGATATTCGTCTCTTCGCCAATCGAGCGTTTGCTTGGATTGTCTGAGCTTGTCCAAAGGTATACGGGCAGCTTGCATTAACTTGGCTATCGTATTCTCCGTATCGAACCCGGAAGCGAGACCACTGATTCTCATAACCATAAGTGTTAGATCCCTCCCTTAATTGTAAGATTGCATTAACCCCGTTCGTCCACCATAATACCGGCCATCCGCCAAAGATTGGCGACTAGATCAAGCGTCTTCTCAGGCGGAATCTCCCGAATCACATCGCCTGTTTCTTTATCCAGCACCTTGACAGAGATAAGATTGGTTTTCTTGTGTACGGAAAACTCCAGTGAGGTTGCTTTTCCCTGCATGGCCTTTACGGCTCTCTCAATAGCCTTGATTAGCTGCTCATCGCTAATCGTGTACTTTTCCCCCCGAAGCTCAGCGAGCTTCAGATCGGCCGAGTTAGCAATGCCGCTGACCGAAGGGGACGTAGTACTCCCGGTATCGGTATAAGATTCTCTTGGTCTGGCTCCCCCCTCGATGGTTGGAACTCGATCAACACCATACCCACTCGTGGATATTGGCAAATTTCCGCTCATGGCACGACCTCCGTATCTCATTCTTATATAAAGTATATCGGGATTTATGTTCCTAATTATTAGGTGGATTTTAGGGGAGTTGGTTCTTTTTTATATGAAAAAAGAAAAAAAGGCTCTAGATAACCTAGAGCCTTTCGGGGAATTAAAATTAACGAAGCAATTGCAGAACACCTTGTGGCTGTTGGTTAGCTTGAGCCAGCATCGCTTGAGCAGCTTGGGAAAGGATGTTGTTCTTCGTGAAGTCCATCATTTCTTTCGCCATGTCTACGTCACGGATACGGGATTCAGCAGCCGTCAAGTTCTCAGAAGCGGTTTGAAGGTTGTTGATTGTGTGCTCCAGACGGTTTTGAACAGCACCCATTTTGGAACGCTCGGAGGACACTTTTTTGATAGCATTGTCCAGCTTAGTAAGAGCTTCAGAAGCTCCTTGTTTACTGGAAATATCAAGTCCGCTAATACCGAGTGCACTCGTTCTCATATCTCCGATGTTAAAGGAAATTGTCTGCCCTTTGTTAGCACCAATTTGGAAAGTCATTGCGCCGTTGCCAGCACTCTCACGAGCGGTGGAGTCCATACCGATCTTCTCTAACGTTGTTCCAGCAGCGGAAACTTCCTCCAACTCCACTGGTCCACTAGGGCTTGTAATAACCAAACGGCCGTTTCTTTCTTGTATTTCAACATGCTTAATTTTTGTATCATCCGTTGTATAACCTGCAGCTGCATTATAAGCATCAATTTTTGCATTAATATCAGTTTGCAGACTAGCAGCTAAGTCTTTAACTTCGGAACCTGCGTTTACTGTAGTAGGGTCAACTTCCATAGCATGTCCGTTGATGACAACACGGAACTTGTCCGTACCGTTAGTTACAGCTTCCAACGTTTGGTACTGGCCATGTGTAGAAGTAGCCACGCCAACCATTTCTACCTCAGCACCACCAAAGAAGTCTAAGACAGAAGCTGTTCCTTCGGCAACAGACCCATCAGCCAATCTAGCCGTACCATCATCACCCACGTACAACTCGACGCGCGAGTTGCTTCCACGTGTTCCGCTTTCGAATTTAAATTGACCATCTGCTTCGCGAAGCACTTTAATATGCTCGACGCCCGTGCCAGAATCGTCAATAGCCGAGTTGATTGCTTTTTCTAAAATTTTTGCGATCGCATTGGTCTCGTCTTCGGACATGGCTGTACCAGTAGCCCAATCCTTTTGCAACTTACCTTTATCTTCATCAGTCAGATATTTATTCCACTGAATATCAATTTTCTTGCCATCAACAATTAACGCATCCGTTTTTGTATAATCAATAGCGCCTGCAGCTGAAGTGTCTATGCCAGAAGCATCTGCTCCTACTAAATTACCCTTAGTAGATTTGAAGATTGCCGCTCCAGACAAGCTGTCTGTTCCTGCAGTACCACCAGCGCCGTTAAGATTACCATTAAGCAGCTTTTGGGTGTTAAATTCAGTAGTATTACCGATACGGTCAACTTCTGCTTTCAACTGAACGATTTCATCTTGAAGGTTTTTGCGATCTTCTGCTGTGTTCGTTCCGTTAGCGGACTGGTCAGCCAGCTCACGCATACGTTGAAGGATGGAGTGAGTTTCATTCAATGCGCCTTCAGCTGTTTGGATCAAGGAGATACCGTCTTGCGAGTTCTTCGCAGCCATGTCCAAACCGCGGATTTGTGCGCGCATTTTCTCGGAAATGGCGAGACCCGCTGCATCGTCACCTGCACGGTTGATACGGAAACCGGAAGACAATTTTTCCAGTGATTTGCTCGCTTGGGCTGTGTTACCCGTCAATTGACGGTGAGTGTTCAATGCTGCGATATTGTGATTAATTCTCATGTTTAACTTCCTCCCTGAATGTTCGTATATCCACGTCCATGTGGATGATATTGTGACATCTTCTAGGTCGGCCGCCCTATCGATGCCTCTATGTATATATATCGAACGCAGGGAGGAATAAGTTTATAGCTTCGCCAAAATTATTTTTCGAGCTGATCCGGCTTTCCGGAGAGCAATCGTCCTATATTCATAGGACTTAATGTTCGGCTCGATGCTTCCCTATTCGACTCTTGAATAGATTGGTAGATCTCCTTGCGAAACACTTCGATGTGCTTCGGAGCTTTGATACCTATACGGACGTTTTCTCCCTCTGTCGAGAGTATAACCAGCTCTACGTGATCGCCGATCATGAGGGACTCTCCCTTTTTGCGCGAAAGAACTAGCATCGTGATTCCCCCTTACACCGATTCGCCGATAGGCAGCGGCAGTTTATGTTTAAAGCTGTACGGGCTGTCGTGAAGAATCAACTGCCGTGCTTTTTTGTTCCGGACATGAATAAGGATGGGTGCGATCAGATTGACAGCTGCCTCACTTTGCTTTTCGTTCACCGATACGATCGTCCGCACCTCTACGTCCGTTACGTTCTGAATATCAAGCTCCAGCTGCGCGGCCTCGCTGATGGCAAAGTCATAGTCCTGAAAGAAGTGAAAAGGGTCCACGACCAACAATACCAGGTTTTCTTCATCCACAGACTGCAAGTAGGTAAAGGGAGAGTCGGCTTCCAGAGGAATGGGGAGAAATTGCTTGTAGTCCTCCAAGCCCGGCATTTCTTGCGTGAATGTAATGACTTCCTCTTCCGTGTATTCCACCTCACCGAAAAATCGGGTACTAATCTTCATCATCTATCTTCCCTTCTCCTAAAAAATAAAAAGCCGTACAACTCAGCTATGCTAGCCTCATTATACCGCTTTATGCTTGATAATCAATTTCCGGCGGCGTTATCTCCACCTTCGGATATTGCTGCATATAGATGTCCAGCTTGCCCCGATAATATTCATATTCGGGACGATTGGGATGTGTTTGTAAGTTGACTTTACCGTCGATCACGTTAATCTCTGGCCTTCTAGCCGTATAGAAGATATCTACGTTATCGTAAGAAGCTTCACCGACAATATCGAACTCCGAAAAATTATACCGGATCTGCTCGGCATTATCGGCAATGGCATTGGTCTTGAGATGAATCTGGGCCAAGCGGTTGCCATTCTCTACAATACGTGCTATACCTTGCATGGCAATCTGATGAGCTTGGGAATAGATCCGGTTAAATGATTCCAGTACCGGGCCTCTGCCTAACGCATCCCAGGCCTTAGTTTGGTCGATCTCCAATTCACCGCGCGGCTGCCGAATCTCCTGCTGGGGCCGTTCGGTTGTCATCTCGAACGTCGCTCGGGGCTGACGAATATCTTGAGTGCCAAGATCGGCGTCAATCCCGATTAATGCCGGTGTTTGCCGGATCTGGATATGGGGGAAGGAAACCATACTACTTCGTACCTCCTTACCTCAGGAAGTCTACTAGACTCGGCTGGATGAGCTTCGTTCCCGCAGAGAGTGAGGCCTGGTATACATTCTCATCCATCTTCAGCCTCGTGATGACGGAGGACATATCCGCATCCTCGGTCTTCGACTGCAAGCTTTGCAGGTTGGTATCAATATCCTTTAAACGATCTTCCGCCAATTGGATGCGGTTGGTTTTAGCCCCAACATCCGCGCGAATACCGAGCAGCTTGTCTATTCGACTATCAAGAAGGCCTAGGGATTTCTGCACGCCTTCGTAATTCTTACCATCCAGAGCCGCAGACATGTCCGTCAATACTTTAAATATGCTGTCTTCTCCAGCTCCAAATACTTCGGTTCCCGTTTTGTTAATCGTCAGCTTCACACCTAGACCTATCTCAAATTGAATAGGGCCCTGATGAATATCGGCACTGGGAGCTGTCGTAAGGTCCTGATAAGGCTTGACATCGGTTTTTTGTCCGTTAAAAACATATTTCCCATTAAAGTTACTATTGGCAATAGTCAGCATCTGGTCAGCCAGTTGATCAATCTCAATCTTCATGGCTTTCATCGATTCATCGGAGTTCGTGCCGTTTGCCCCTTGTACCGCCAGCTCACGCGCTCTATGCAAAACGGTTCCGACCTGATCAAGCATCGTATCTGAATAATCGAGCCACGAGACAGCCGTATCGACATTTCGTTGATATTGGTCATTGGCTGCCAGCTCGCTTCGATATCTTAACGAAAAGCTGATCCCAACCGGGTCGTCTGAAGGCTTGTTGATTCTCCTGCCGGTCGCCAGTTGATTTTGCAGATTATCCATTCGTTTGAGGTTCGAATTCAGATTTCTCAATAACTGCGTATTCAGCATCGACTGCGTGACGCGCTGTGTCATCCCTTCACCCTCTTTCTTATCTTCCGACTACGCCCATGGAATTGATGACCTTATCCAACGCTTCGTCAAATGTGGTCAAGGCCCGGGCTGCGGCGTTATAAGCATGTTGAAATTTAATCATATTGGCCATTTCTTCATCCAGCGATACGCCACTGACTGCCTGACGACGGGAGTCTACCTGATCGACTAGAATCTTTTGATTAGCTGCCTGTCTGGTAGCTTCTTGGGATTGTACGCCGATCTGTCCGACCACAGCTCGCAGAAACTCGTCGAAGGTCCCGCCATTTAAAATAATCTTGTCGAGGCCAGAGGTCTCGAAATTGTATTTCGTATTTTTGATGCCTGCGATTTGCAGAGCCATCTCATTGTTTCCCCGAACGACTTTATCCACTCCGTTATCGGAAAATGTCGCTTTGGAAGCTGCGATGTTTTCCACGTCGTCCGTAATCGTCGAGCTGACGCCCATCTGCTCCGCCGCTTTAGCCGGATCGGTAATGGCTGAGAAGAACAGCCCTCCCCTGGTTGCTGCAGGACCTTTAAGTGTATACCCTTCTTGGTGAGCCGTGTTTACAGAACCGACGATGGTCGTTGCGAGTGAGTTCAACTGCCTCTTATACTCATCCACATACTTGGTTGTCGATTCCTTGAGAGCGAACAGCTCCCCGCTGGCCAGATTGGTCGGATATGCCGCATTCACCAAGTTCAAGTTAAACTCTGTCGGCGCTTGCCCTGTAACCAATGTCTGGTTGCCCATCATAACCGTATAGCCGTTCGCATCTTCCGTAACGGAAATGTTAATGACCTTGGACAGATCGTCGAGCAATACGTCCCGTTGATCCCTAAGATCATTAGCATTATTGCCCAGGCCCTCGATGCGGTATATCTCCCCATTCAAAGCAGCTATTTGCTGAAGGGTAGAGTTCACTTGAGTAATTTTCACATCGATGTTATCGTTCAAGTCCGAAGTAAGGTCATTAAGCTTTCGAGCTACACTATTGAAGGCGTCGGTCAGAGCCAATGCGCTTTCTTTCACTACGGCACGCGTCTCCAGGTTGTCCGGCTGCTTGCTGAGCTCCTGCCAAGAGTTCCAGAAGTTATCCATAACCTGGCGCAGTCCAGTGTCCGAAGGCTCATTGATGATGGATTCGAGCTTCTCCAGCGTATCCTGACGGACAGTCCACTCGCCGTAGCCTTTATGCTCGTTATAAAATTGCTTATCCAGAAATCCCTCGCGAATACGCGTAATCGAGGTGAACTCGACGCTTTGCCCCATCTGGCCTGGAATATTGCTTCGCATCATGCCAACTGCTTCGATAGGCTTAGCCGCAACCATATTGACTACCTGCCTGGTGAAGCCCCGCGTGTTCGCATTAGCAATATTATGGCCCGTCGTCGTCAATGCCGCCTGCTGGGTAAATAAGCTGCGCTTGGCAAGCTCCAGGCCCGTAAATGTTGAACGCATAAACGTTCCCCTTCCCGATATCTTATGCTTTCGTATCGAATATTCCTAGACGTTTGATCCCTGAAGCAGGCTGGTTGGGATTGTGATAAAACACCTCGTCCTCCGGCGGACCGACCATAAGATCAAGCGAATAGTCTATATAAGCAAGAGAATGCTCAATCAGTTGCTGGTTCAGCTGGTTCAACTCTCTTAATTTCCGAATTTTTGCAAGCAGCCTCTTCTGTTCCTCTAATAGCGTTCTTTTTTCATCGATATTAAAGATGATTTTAGTCAAATCGCTGATCGTT
Source organism: Paenibacillus puerhi (assembly GCF_009846885.1). Lineage (GTDB taxonomy): Bacteria > Bacillota > Bacilli > Paenibacillales > NBRC-103111 > Paenibacillus_G > Paenibacillus_G puerhi. The sequence goes on along the minus strand of NZ_WUWM01000015.1, from coordinate 90,302 downwards.
ACCTTGGGGTTCGGCTTGTATCCTTTCTCGATAAGAAAGTTACCCGTAGCCTCGATGCGCTGAGTGTCTAATTCTTCAATCCGTTTAAGAAGCTTGTTCTCACGGGCTACGAGATGGGACAGCTTATCCACTTCATTCTTAACGATAACATGTCTCTTCTGCTCGGCCATATCCAACAAGTTGTCATGAACTTCGTTTAATTCGGTCATCGTGTGCAATATGGCGTCTAAGGACATGCTAGTCACCTCAACTCATTTATTTCAAGAAAGGAAATATCTTCTCCGCTAGTTTGCGTGCGTCAACGTGGTATGTGCCTGTCTGAACCGAAGCCTTCAACTCTTCCAGCTTGCTGCCTGACGTCTCCGTCACTCCTTGTGTCCCGTTCAAGAGCTCCTTGGCTTCCGCGGAAATTTCCACTTGATCCTTCTGCTTCTTCTTTTGAAGATTTGCGGGGGAAGCGGATTCATGCGCCTTCTTATAAGAGTTGACTGCCCCAACCTGATCCGTACGGTTAATTTTCATCCCTGATCACCTCGATTATCGGCCAAAGTAAATACCCACCGACTCTGCTTTATTACTTTTATCGGTGGGTGAAATATAAAAGTTTAGGTTAAAATGAATTATCTCTCAGCGGTCTTCCAAACGATCTTTAATTTTATACGTGACGCCCTTGTTAGCCTCGCGTTCTCTTCTCTTCTGTTCATCCTCCATCAATCCCGAGGTTTCCTTCATCAATCTTGTTCGGCATGGCTCGCAAATGTTACCTTCCCGGATCGGAGCCGCGCAAGCTTCGCAACTATACGCCATATTAGGATTATTCTTGATGGAAATGCGTCCCTCGCGAATAAACTTCATGATTTGCTTCATTTCCACGCCCGTCTCGTCGCTCAGCTCTTGAATGGTGCACTGGCGATGATCGCGCAGGAAATTCAAGCACTTCTCATATTCGGCCTCAATCCCTTTTATACATGCCGGACACAGACCATAATTATTCTTCATATATACTTTTCCGCAACGGTTACAGTTTGCTACATTGAGACTCATCCCATACCTCCTCAGCCTATGCAACAATCTTTGATATATCCCTAGTGTAGCTTATTATCCGGGACATTGCACATGGTTTTTTTGCATTTCTACGGGAAAATAGACCCAGATTCATCGCGCCCATGTGATTCCATATACCTCCACCGGCAGAGACTCCCGAATGACCCTGGAGCATTCGCTCATGGTGCTCCCTGTCGTATAAACATCATCGATCACATATAGCCGTATCTTGATACGCTTAGCCTCTTCCGCTAGCATGATTGCCGCGTATGCATCAAGCTCGAACAAGCCCTTCATATTCTCGATCCGCTCATGGCGGCTCTTGGAGCTTTGCCTTTCCGTATGTCGATTGCGCCTTAGCAGAGGCAGTAGGGGTGCCCCGATCAAGCGGGCCAGCTCGGCCGCCATCTGCTCGGCCTGGTTGAACCCTCGCTCCGCACATCGCTCGGCGCTTAACGGGACGAAGGTAACGTACTCCCTCACGGCAGGAATAGAGGCGAACCTATCGGATAAGCCGTCATGGAGCCGCTGCCCTGGAGGAGGAAGCTTGTGCAAATGATACGCATGAAGCAGCATGCCTCCCATCACGGTGCGCAGCGATTCCTTCCGCTGGTATTTATACGCAGCCAGCCATTCTTTCATCCGTTCGTTATAACGAACAGCACTCCTGCTCTGCACGAAGCTGGCAGCTGAGCTCGATCCTTCGCAATCCGGACAGCGTTCGTATCGGCCGCATCGAGCACATGTGAGTTCGGACAAGTGGATCCATGGAATGCCTTCTGCACAGCCCTGGCATATCCCTAACATGCCCAAGCGTCGTTTGCCTGCCATGATCCGCCCTGCGCACACTTGACAGCACCTCTCGCCACGAGACAGCAGCCGCTCGCAGGAACGCAACCAGCCGATCAGACCTGTCATCCACGCTTCCCATTGTTTAGCCATCGTTTGAATAAAGACACGCTCCTTATGGATTGCTGAATATACCCCTTCTGCCTCGCCAGCTTGTTCATGGACTTGATCTGGCGGATCGCTTCAGCCTGTGACCTTGTCTTCTCTTCGGAAGCAAAATAAACAAAGCCATTCGGGTCCTGAGCAGACCGCCCTGCTCGCCCCGCCATTTGAACCAGCGCTGCCGCATCGAACAGAACGGAGCCTGCTTCCACGATGAACACATCTGATTTCGGTATCGTGACCCCTCTCTCCAGAATGGTCGTCGTGACCAGCAGCCGGATGTCTGCCGAACGAAACGCGATAACCTTCTCCGATCGCTCTCCATCCTTGGAGGAAGTACCTTCTATGGAATAACCTTCGTAATACTTCCTCAGCAGGCGGACAAAGGGCTCCACCGCTTTGATATTCGGCACGAACACGAAGACTTGGGCCCCCCGTTCCAGTGAATGCCGGATGGCTGTCAGCAGCCGAACCGGAAGCTTTTCGGTTTGCAGCATTTTTTTCAGCGGAGGACAATTCAGCCAGCTTGGCTCCGGCAAGGGGTGACGGTGATATCTGGCGGGGACGCGTACATGAGCAAGCCGCCCTGTTCGGACCTCCCGCTGCAGCCGGGCAGGCGGAGTCGCCGACAGAAGAATAAATGTTCCGCCAGGCTTGCAGACCTGATCTACGGCATGCAGCAGCATCGGGTTATTATGGTACGGGTAAGCATCGATTTCATCGACGATCACCAGATCGAAGGCCTTATAGAACCTGAGCATTTGATGGGTCGTCGCCAAGGTGAGCACCCCCTGCTCCCAGCGCTGCTCGCTGCCTCCATAGAGCGTTACACGTGAGATATCCGGAAACGCCTTACCCAGCCGGGGGTGAAGCTCCAGTACGACATCCTTACGTGGAGTGACGACAGCTACCCGTCCTCCCGACTCGACCATGTATTGAATCATGGGAAAGATCATCTCGGTCTTACCAGCACCGGTTACCGCCCATATGAGAAATCGGCTTATACCCTCATTCTGTTTTGAAAGGGAAGGATTTGCTTTCAAGAAATTCAATGCCGCATCCGAAGCGGCTTCCTGTACATCACTTAGCCCCCACGCTTTCAGGTAATGGGAGTTGTTGCCCTCGAACTCCACGGAACGTAACTTGTCACTTCCCTTTTTCAAAATGTGATCGCTAGTACAGACCAGCGGACTGCAGAACCTCACCCGCCCCATCGTCAGGCAAGCCTCGCAATACGGGCAGAGCTCGCCGCAATGCGGACAATCCGTCCAGCGAATACTCGACGTTCCCGAGGTAGAGCCGCTACCTGAGGCTTGGGCCCCCTTGCTTCCGCAGCGCAGGCATTCGGCTTGAACCTGACCCTGGAGAGCTCGCGACTTCTTGGCCCAGGATGTCCAGCCTGCGGTTGCCTCCCGAACCTCTACGCCGGGCTGGAGAGCAATAGCGCCGATTAGCCACTCTCTTTGTATGAGATAACCCAAGGAATGAATACGGCCGGCCCCTGGCTGCTCATCGGCTTTAAGCAGGGATTCGATTTCTTCCATCAGCAGGCGTCTTCCCTCGAGCGAAGCCAGCCGCATGGCCTGGTATCCGTCCGAGCCTTCTGTGTCCTGCCCCACTTTATCCTGGCTTCCCTCATAAGGAGGCGTCCATTCCCAAAGCTTCCAGGCTTTGTCGTCCGATCGCTTGATCCCCGCTAGCCCGGCCATCCTAAGCAGCACGGAACGGTCCGTCTGTCCCGAGCCTCCGGCCCCTTTATTCAATACTGCTGCCAGCCTCCAGGCTTGTCCAAATGACAAAGACGGTTCCAGTACACGCAGTCGATAGGCATGACCGTGTACCCGAACCCAGTGATCCCGATCTGCACCCAATTCTACAGATACGTGCCATGAAGTGCCTTGCGATGTGTCTAGCGCATATACAAATGCTCTCATGAGACTCCTTTGGTTTAAAGTATAGATTCACATGAATTTGTAAGCGGTTTCTAAATCTTGATTTTGGCTAAGCCGAACAATCACCAGCTGCTCATCGTCATGCTGCCGATTCCAGATCTTCCAGCTGTCGTCTGCAGTATAAATGCTCAGGTGATGTTCGTGGCTTAACCGCTCCGCGATAGCTACCGTGTCATCGGTAGAGCCCTCGTCAGCTATAGTGACGGTAATCGTCCGCCCTTTCAACCAAGAGAAGAAATGAAGCGAACGCAGATACCACTCCACGTGATGTCCGTTGTTTCTCGTCTGGAGAATATAGTGCGTAATACGGGGCGCCGCTTGGCGTTGCCAACGCCGATGGAGTGCATGAATTAACACGATTCCGGCAGCATAACAGCCCACGATCCAAATCAAGCCTAGTATCATAGAGGCTCCCTCCCTTAAGAGCAGTATATGCCGCTCTTATCGGGATGGTGTCTGGAGAATCTCTAATCAGCTTTCTCAATCTATGGCTACAGGGTTACCCAACCGTTCTTGATGGCGATAATGACCGCTTGCGTACGATCGTCGACTTCCATCTTTTGCAGAATGCTGCTGACGTGGTTTTTAACGGTTTTTTCACTTATGTATAGGAACTCGCCAATCATTTTGTTGCTCTTGCCCTCAGCCATGAGTCGGAGTACTTCCGCTTCGCGGCGCGTTAATGGGCTATTGTCCATATGTACATATTTCACGCCGGCTTCTTTGGCCGCCGTTCCCGTTCCCGAAACGCCCTGCTCGTCCAGATACGTCATCCGGCGCAGCTGGTTGATCAGCTTGCCTGTTACCTTAGGATGGATGTAGGCATGTCCAGCCACCACAGAACGAATAGCGTTAATCAGCGACTCGGCCTCCATATCCTTCAGCAGGTAACCGGATGCTCCTTTGCGAAGCGTTTCGAATACATAGCTTTCATCATCATGGATAGACAAGATGATAACTTTGATATCGGGGAAAATATCCTTCAACTTTTCGGTTGCCACTACGCCGTTTTCGATCGGCATATTAATATCCATCAAGACAATATCAGGATGAAGCGTGTTGCACAGCTCGAGAACTTGAATCCCGTCGCCGCACTCGCCGACAACCTCCAGATCGCTTTCCATATTCAGAATGCGCTTCACACCTTCACGAAATAGCTGGTGATCATCTGCGAGCACCAGCTTGATAGGACGTTTGACATTGCCCATGATGTCCATATAATCTATTCCTCCTTGTTATCGGACTTGATAGGGATGACCATGGAAAATTTCGTACCTGCTCCCACTGCGGACTGAATGTCGAGTCTGCCTTCCAGCAGCTCTACCCGCTCACGCATCCCCATGATCCCGTAGTGACTGCCTTTGGATATTTTCTTGTCTATGGTGTCTGCTGCAAAGCCTACTCCATTGTCACTGACCGTAAGCTTGATCATCTGCTGCTGAAAGGTCAGCTCCAGTGTAACATGAGTAGCTTGCGCATGCTTCAGAACATTGGAGAAAGTCTCCTGGACAAGCCGATATACGGCAACCTCCATACCTGAAGGCAGCCGGATTTCTTTACCTACCATCTCAAACTTCGTATTGATCTTGGATTTCTCTTCGAAATCCTGTACGAATTTGCGGAGAGTCGGTACAAGACCCAGATCATCCAGAGCCATAGGGCGAAGATTGAAGATGATCTTGCGAACCTCTTCAATCCCGCTCCGTACGCTGAATTTCAGGTCATTCAATTCTTCCTTCACAGCCGAATATGCTTCCTTAGCCAGCATACGCTCCGTAATTTCCGTGCGCAAGACCATGTTGGCCATATTTTGAGCAAGCCCGTCGTGAATTTCCCGGGCAATGCGCTTACGCTCTTCTTCCTGAGCCAGTATAATCTTTAAGCCCAACAGCTGCCGGTTCTTGGCAGACTCCAGCAGCCGAGTCACCTGATTCAGGTCGCCCGATAAATATTCCAATACCACATTGAACTGGGATACCAACGCCTCCGCACGCTCAAGCTGCCGATCCACATTCTTGATCCGCTTCTGCAGATCGTCCCGGCGGTGCTTCAGATGTAGTTCCTTCTCCCTATGAATGGCTAATTGCGCTTGAAGCTGCGTTGCCGCTTCATAAGCCGTTCGAATATCCTCTTCATTGAATCTTTTAAAATCCCGGCTTACTTCCGTCAGACGGACCCGGGAACGGCGGTACTCGACTTCAAACCGATCGACCGTATCGATCATGCGTTTCGTTTCCTCAATTACAAGCTGGAGCTCTTTATTAAGCGCTTCGCGCTCCGTCCGGACACTCTCGCATATCTCGAAGACCTGGTATTTGCTGTTCTCCATCACATCAATGGCATTCTTGATGACGCGGTCAAAGACATCGACTTGCATCCGGGCAGTGCTCCTTCGCCATTTTTCTCAATTACTAGCAATATAGTACCATATTTTCGGAAGAATGTGAGAGCTTCTAGCACTAATTATTGTAGCGTAATTTGTCTTGTTTTCGCATCCCAAGTCACTTTCCAACCCAAATTCTCCGATAATATGCGCAGTGGCACCATAGTCAGATCGCTTTTAATAACAGGAGCCACCTCAGCCGTCACCCGCTGACCGTTCACGACTAAGTCTTTATGATCAATCCATAGGTCGATTAGCTTCGTCCCGCGAATGACCGTGACCTTCCGTTCTTTATCGTCCCATCTCACCGTTCCCCCCAGCGCATCGGCCACGAACCGAAGAGGAATTAACGTATTGCCTTCGGTGATATAAGGAGCTTGCTCAAGCGTCATAGCTTTGCCGTTCACCGTTACCGACTTTTTGTCTACGGTCAGGCCCACTGTATTCAACGCCGGCTGCTGCACCGCTCCCCGGTAAGTAAACGTAATATCGTCGATACCGATGCTTCCTTGCGCAGCGCGCTCGTCTTGACCGATCTCTTCATTTACGAGGTAGACGCTCTTCAAACGGATCGGGTAGGTCAGGTTGTACTCCGATAAATCGGCCGTTACCTGCTTCCAGCCCTTCCAGTTCACATTACGTGCCAGATCGACACGGATCGTCTCTCCTTTGTTGTCGACGAGCTCAGTTCGAAGCCAGTTCAGACTTTCATCGCCGTTCACTCTAAGCTTTAGCATCTGCGGTTGGCCTTCCACCAACACCCCGGTATCCATCGTCGCGAATGCCCATTTATTACCGGTACCCTTTGTAAAATCGTATTTAAGCTCCAAATACTTATTGCCCGTCTCGGAAGGCTTGATATATACCGCTGCCGTTACTTCCTCCGGCTTATGATCGGACATCGTCATGACCGCGACATTATCCAAGTCGTACCAGACCTTATCAATCCCCACAGGGATCGTCGTCATCGTACTATAGCCGTCATAGCGTGCAATCAATTGGGCTCCCTTGCTGCCCGCCAAGCTTTTCACGGTCAGTTTGCCGTTGGCTGCTGTTCCTTCCACCCCGAGCAGCTCCCATTGGATGAGCTCAGGCGGCACTTCTCTCGTTTTTCCCGATAGGGTCGTAGCTACAACCGGGATCTTATAGGTTTCCCCTTCGGATAGAGCCATGCTGTCAGCCATGATTTTGAGACTGGCGATTTGATCGCGGCCTGCGACCTCGAGGTCCGTAGTGTAGCTCGCACCGCCGGCTGCTGCCGTTATTTTAGCTGTTCCCGCTTTGCTTGCGGTAAATACATGATCCTGGAAGGTTCCCATTCCCCCGGCAACACTCCACTCTGCCTTCACGGTGCCTGCCGCGATCGGGTTATAGAACTCGTCATAGCCGCCTGTACCCAGCGCCGCGGCTTCGCCAATGAATACAGCCCCCGGAGCCTGTACGATCAGTGCTTTAGGCTGGCCTTGAGGTGCTGTAGAGTATACGCCGACTCCATTAACGACTCTTCGCTGAATACCGGTCTCCGTCTTATTCGCCAGCACGGGGTCAAATTCACCGAGCGGACGAGCAACCATCTGCGTCGAGCCCCCGCCGTCCAGATTGAGGCCTTTCCACACGCCTACCTGGATCATAAACTGCTGCAGCTCCGCCATCGTCAGGCCCTTGCTCTCGCCGCTGTAATCGGCTGTTATGAGGTAGGCATATCGTTGATCCTTGGAGTAGCCTAGAGCCGTTCTCGAGCGTGTGCAGCACAGACTGGCAACCTCACGGGAAAAGGCAGCGGGCTGTCCTTGATCGACCAGAATCGTATGCCCGCCAATCATCATTTTAAACTTGGAAACGTCGTACGTTTTACTAGGATCCTGAGCGATCACTTGGTAATCCGCCTTCAGCGGATCGCCTACCTTAAGATGCTCGCGCACATAATCGGCTGCTTTCCCTGAAGCTCGCAAAATATAGCCGTCCGTGGGAGCGATCATACGAATAATCCCATTGTCCTCGATTTGCTGGATGATCCCATTCTGTACCAAAACTTCCGTAGGCACCGTTACGCCGTCATTGGACCGGCCTTCCTGACCCCATGCATTCGTATACATGAACATGCCGTCGATATGACTATGTACGCCATCCGGCTCCGACCAGTAATACGTTTTGTTAATCCCGCCTAAAGGATAGACTGCCCCGTCCTTGGCGATGATATTTCCTTGAAAGGTGAATAGATCCACAACAGGCTTATTATTCTGATCCAGCGCAAACGTATAAAACCCCGGCAGATAAGGAGGGGTCGCCATCAGCTCGCCATTCGATATTTGCGGTCCCATAGGAACGCCTTCCGCCTGTGTATTATAGAAGTCCCCATTCACGCCACCGACGGCCTTTGTTTCCTTGGCCATACCCAGTACGGTCTGCTTCTTGGTAAATTGATTATCCGTCCCTGTCATAACATCCAACTTCACATAGGGGTTGGTCAGGTCTACTTCAATAACATTCGCATTAACCTTAATATCCTTCTTGCTTCTAATCGTTTCCCAAGTGTATCTCTTCAAAATGGCACCGGACGTCAATATCTCCTCGCTGACTTTGGTCAGTACCGGCTGAGTATTAGCCAAGGCCGTCGGCGCTACAGACCATGTGGACAAGTAAACAGATGCTGCAAGTACTATACAAGATAGCTTTTTCCATTTTTTTTGCACGATCACGTAGTTGTTTCTCCTCTCTATTCCTCTCTCCTCTACTATAGACTCTACTTCACCCGAAAAAGTTACGAAAAAAGCTAGTAAAAAGTGAACAAAGCAAGAAAAGACGAACCGAATGCAGCATTCGGATCGCCTTGCTTAGACAGATCTTGGATTCCGGCTTGCGCCGAAATTTAATATTTAATTATCTGGATTGACCCCTATAGAGTGAGATTCAATCCATTATAGTCTTCCCGTAAATGGGTGGCTTATCTAGATGGATTTAAGCTCACGCCTGAGCGTCTGCCTTAAGCAGCTCGGCTTTATCCGTGCGCTCCCATGGCAGATCAACGTCGGTACGGCCAAAATGTCCGTATGCCGCCGTTTGCTTGTAAATCGGACGACGAAGGTCCAGCATCTTGATGATGCCTGCCGGTCGAAGGTCGAAGTTCTTACGAACGATTTCGACAAGCTTCTCCTCGCTTACTTTCCCTGTGCCGAACGTATCGACTGCGATGGATACAGGTTTAGCTACACCAATCGCGTAGGCCAGTTGAACTTCACACTTGTCAGCCAGACCCGCGGCTACGATATTCTTCGCCACATAACGGGCTGCATAAGCGCCTGAACGGTCAACCTTTGTCGGATCCTTACCGGAGAAAGCGCCGCCGCCATGACGTGCGTAGCCGCCATACGTATCGACGATGATCTTACGGCCAGTCAGACCCGCATCCCCTTGAGGACCGCCGATAACGAAGCGTCCGGTCGGGTTAATAAAATACTTCGTGTCAGCATCGATCAAATGATCCGGTACTACCGGCTTGATGACATGTTCTTTGATATCGGCTTGGATCTGCTCCAGCGTGATCTCTTCCGCATGCTGCGTCGAAATAACGATCGTATCGACACGCAGAGGCTTATCTCCCTCGTATTCAACCGTTACTTGAGTCTTGCCGTCGGGACGCAGATAATCCAAAGTACCGTTCTTGCGCACTTCAGACAAGCGGTGCGAAAGCTGGTGGGATAGAGAGATCGGCAGCGGCATCAGCTCAGGAGTCTCATTGACCGCGAATCCGAACATCATACCTTGGTCACCGGCACCGATGGCTTCGATTTGATCATCGGACATTTGACCTTCACGGGCTTCCAGCGCTTGGTTTACCCCTTGAGCAATGTCAGGCGACTGCTCGTTCAAGGAAACAAGAACTGCGCAAGTGGACGAGTCAAAGCCATACTTCGCGCGCGTATAACCAATTTCCTTCACCGTTTGACGAGCGATGGCTTGGATATCGACATACTCGGAACGGCTGGAAATTTCACCAATAACCAAAACCAAACCCGTTGCTACGGAAACTTCGCAAGCTACACGCGCATTCGGATCATTAGCCAAAAAGGCGTCAAGTACAGAATCGGAAATCTGGTCACAAATTTTATCCGGATGACCTTCAGTAACGGACTCGGATGTAAACAAACGACGACCGGATGGAATAGACATAATAATAACCTCCTACTGCTAGTATAGATAAATGAGTCAAAAATATATCGAAGCCCTTACCGGGACGTGCGACCAAATATAGGAACACGATATACAAAAAAATCAACCTTTTCCGAGTGGAAAAGGTTTCTTTACTGGTTACCTTCATTTTGTATGTTACTGGATTTGTCGTTTAGTGTCAATGTATTCGGGGCTTGTCTGAAAAAATTAACAATTCATTCTGCTTAGTATGTTATTGATAAGATCCTGAAGGTTTTATAAAGAACATTACCTGAATTCCCTTGATAGGATTAATAAAAGAAATCTTCACTAAATCCTTATAAACTGAATAGGGTTTCTTCTGCCTTTTTAATAAGCCTTGCCGTTATCGTTCCCCCTACTGCCCCTGCATCACGGGAAGCAATATGCCCCCAATAATCTTCCTTTACCGAGTAGGAGGGTATAGTACCGAGCTCTGTGGCAAATTCCACATTCATACTGGACATTTGTTTTCCCACCGGCAAGCCCAGTTCTGCAGCAATCTCATATTTCAGAACATCCAACGCTTTTCCGCTTTCCGGCACAACCTTTTTATTGTTCTTCGACATGTTAGATGAGCCTCCTCAGAAGTAATGTAATCTTATTATCTCCTCTGAGGATGCCGTAACACGTATGAACAATTGGTCATTCGGGTAAAATTATGGAGCAACCTTTGTACCGTCTGCATTGACAATAAAATAGCTGCCTCGGACCATGACAAAGATATCCTGCTTATTCTTAGGGTCTGGTTTTATGCCCCGTCCTTCGCGTGGAACGATAAGTAAATGATTCAATTCGACAGGCATTCCTGCCGTTATGTCCTTACCGCTCGTAACATCGGCCATGCCGTTTTCATCAGAGCTTATAGCCATCACCTTTCCGCTGCGTACGATGATTTCAGACCCTGCATCACCGTAGAGGGTTTGGTTTTGTTTCAGCTCAACAATGGTTAAACTGCTGTTTGGCATACCGATTTCGTTTGGTGTATCAACTTGCGATTTACTCGATTTGATTTCACTTATTATTTGCTCTAAATAACTTTTTGTCACCAATGGATCTTCCAAAGAACCTGGCTGGGTGATAGTAGTCCCTCCACTTGCCTGTCCAAAACCCGTAAACGAGATTAAGGATAAAAAAACAAAGAGCAGCACAATATGCTTAGTTTTCATTAAACCCTCCAAAACTTTTAATAAAAAGAAGACCCTCGCGGGTCTCCTCTTTAACTTAAATTAATTATTTTACAGGAATGCTTACAGATTGACCAAGCGTGCTAGCGACAATGTCGAAGGAATGGATGTTGTTGCCTTCGCTATAAGAAATGTCACCATATTGATTGATCGTAACTGTTCCTACTGCTTGGTTACCATTAATATCTCTTACGTTTGTTACGCTGAATACAACACCGAGCAGATAGTTGTACTTTTGAGCGTCAAGCTTCTCATAAGTTACATCGTAGTTATCTGTAACTTTAACTTCAGCAACTTCAAAGACATTTGCGCCTGCTGGAAGTTTCGCTATTTCAACGGAAGATTTAGCGGTAATCTTCGTAGTCTTGATAGCTTCGTCCTTAACATTGACCGAAACAGTTCTCAGAAGCGTTTCGCCTTTGTTGTTTACGAAACCAACGTTAAGATTCGAAGTACCTTTCTTATAACCAATTACAAAGCCTTTGTTATCTTTTACGCCAGTTTTTACAACAGAAGCGTCACCCGTAACAGAAGTGATTGTTTTTGGAACGGCTACCTTGTTACCAGCTGCGTCAGTAGCTACGACCTTAACTTCTCTTGCAAATTTACTTGTTGTTGCATCTCTTTGAGCATCACGTTCGTTTTTATCAGGGCCATAAACAGAAGTAACTACAGAACCGTTATCAACCGCGTTGAACAGATCTTTTACCGCTTCTACCGAATAGTTCAATGTCTCACTACCAGTAATTGCTTCGATCTTACGGCTAATTTTGGAAATTTCTACATTGTTCTTAAGAATTTGCATAGTGATTTCAATGGAATCTGTTGTACTGCCTGCACCTTTGTAAACAAACTTGTGCTCTTTGTTCAGATGTTCTACTTCTTTACCAGAAACAACAAAAGAATTATCCAATGGGCCGGCAATATTCTTAACAGCATCAGCATGATAGTCGATCGACATACCGCTACCATAAGTAGCTGTTGTTACAGCAACCGTGTAAGAGGCGCCAGAGCTAGACACGTTACCATTTTGATCAACATTTTTCAGTTCTTTCAGTTCTTTACCATACTGGTCAAGAACTTGAATCTTAAGCGCGCTGTCTGCACCGGAAACGATCTTTCTAGCAGGATCAGTTACAACTTTGAAGCTATCTGCATAACGAGCAGGTTGTACAGTCACTTGCTTCCATTTGTTGTCGAATACACCTGGCTCTGCAATCTGTGCGCTAACTGTAAATACAGTTTTCGAGTTTGTCGGCAGTTCGCTCAGTCTGATTTTACCTCTGTTTTCGCCTGCAGTTTCGATTGCAGCTTTACCAAAGGAAGAGGAGACTTTGACACGTTTCAGGTTCTCATCGTTAGTCAGATCTTCGAGACTCAGCTTGTTGCCATCAGCATCGTAAGCAACGAGTTCCATAAACGCTTCTTTGTCACCAGCAGCTACGTTGGAATCTTTCAGTTCGCCAAGTTCAATCTTAGTAGCAACTTTAGTCGACTTGATTTGAACTGTACCAGTTACGCGACCTGCTTGATTGTGTACGGAGAACGTGTATTCGCCAGCTTTGTCAACATTTTGATTAAGGTACAACTTGACTTCGAGAATTTCGTCGCTGTTATAGTCGCCAACTTCTGATTTAAGATTTGGCTCATAACCGATAATTTGAACGTTAGTGTTACTCTTCTCTTCTTCCGTGTTGTTAAAAGGTACGATGTTACCGTATTGATCGTAGTTAACTACGTCGTAGTATACGGACTCACCTTTAGTTGTCAAGGAATCTTTATTGTTGGAGTATCTTGCATTGCCCAGTTCAATTTTACTGATGAACGGAGAAGTACCAACTTTAAAGTTCTTCGTAGCGTTGATACGGGAGTCGTTCTCGTAGATATTAACAGGAACGATACCGTAACCGGATTGATAAGAATCCTTGTCGATATCAAGAGTCAGAAGCAGCTCGCCTTGTGTGTTCTTCACGAGCTTCACGTATGCATCGTTGTTATTACCTGCATACACTGTATAGCTACCTGCAGACAAGGAAGCATTCTCACCGTATTGGTTGGAAGCTTTGATCTTAACAACTGCTTTTTTGGACTTAGCAAGCGTATCGTTGCTGTTCAAGAAGTCGATTTTTACAAGCTTCTCAGCCTCGCCTTTGAACTCGGCAACTGTTTTACCAACTTCATTAGCTTCTAATCCGGACAATGTAACTGTGTAGTTACCTTCGCGAATTTTCAGGTTATCCTTCAGTGTCAAAGTTGCGGATTTCTTGTCATCAGCAAATTTAACATCAGCTTCAACAACGCTGGAACCAGCTTTCAACTCAAGCTTAGCTTTGGCAGTATCAACCGGTTTGTTGAAAGTTACTTCAACTTTTTGAACGCCTACTGCTTTAGCTTCAGTTACATTCACTACGCCTTGTGGTACATATGCTTTGTCAGCAGCGTATGCAGCCAGAACGAGGATATCGCGAGTAGCTGCGGAAGTACCACCAAAAGTACCGTCTGCGCCGCTAGTCAGGATTTTCTTCTCGATAGCAACAGCTACATAGCCTTTAGCCCAGTCAGAAACTGTTTTGTCGCTTACGCCAGCGCTTGCTTTAGCGTCAGCTTCCCAACCAAGACCGCGAACCAGGAAAGTTGCGAGTTCTTGCTTAGTTACTTCGCCAGCTGGGTTGTATTGGCCAGGAGCATAACCGTCAGTCAGGCCAGCAGCTTTCAGAGCTTCGATGTAAGGAAGAGCGTAGCCGTTAGCTGGATCTTCTGATTTAACATCAGAGAAGCTGGAGCTTTTTTTGGATTGATCAACTTCAAGGTCGAAGATCAAAGCCGCTACTTTAGCGAATTGAGCACGGTTCATTTTGTCTTTCAAACCGAATTCTTTTTCGCCTACGCCGTCGAATACGCCAGCGCCGATCAGTTCGTCAAAAATTACTTTTTGTTCTGCAGTCAGATCTTTCAGATCGTCGAAGTCAGCAGACGATTTCTTCGTTGCAGCATCTTCTGCACCAAATGCAACGGAAGAAAACATCGAGAATGCCATAGCCAAAGACAGGATTGCGGATAAACTTTTTTTCATAACCTTTTTTTCTCCTCCTCGGATATCTTTCGGTTGTTGAGAGTTTTCTTTAGATAAATTATAGCTCGATTCCCTCATTAGCCGATTCACCCCCTTCCCAGAGTTGAGCGAGCAAAATGAATTTAACTTTAGTTAAGTCTGCAATGTATAAGATTGCAGAAACTAGTAAACAATAATAATGGGCTTACTCCAGACTACATACCATTGAACATTATACACCGACTGGCCAGCAAAGGTAAAGAGTGGATTTTGTGAATATTATCCAAACCTTGTTCTTTCTCCTGCTGTTTTCTTTCGCCTTGCTGTTTTCAATGTATTAAACGCAAGGTTCTTTGAAAAGTTGCGCTCCTAGAAAAAAACTTTTTGTTTTTTTCTAGATATCGGCGGGAAGCCCGGCAACACCCTCAGACTATTCTTCCGGCCTCCGGTTCGCTTACGAAGTTTAGTATACACCTGATATATAAAGGCGTCATTACTAATTATTTTCCATATTCAGTACGGCTTGCTTAAATCCGGGCATTCCAAAACCTACTTATATACTCAACAGAATAAAGACATCCGAAACGGCAGTTGTCGGTCCCGGATGTCTTTATTTATTGGATTTATTTAGGGAATTTCTTTTGTTGCTGAAGAACGCGATAAGCTATAGCCGCAGCTTGAGCTCTCGTAATGTTGGACGCGCCGTCGAAACGAACGGTCGTTTTGGTTTGTCCTTCCAGCAAGTCGTTCGGGATTCCATCCATCAGCTTGGCTTTGGTAACAGCTTCGATAGCCGGAATAAACTCGGGATCGGTAATCGTTACACCGTCCGTAAATGACTTTTGGAGGGCAGCTGTCGCTTTCGTTACATCCGTCATCTTAAGGTCGGCAGCACGGGCAATCATAAGCGCTGCTTGCGCTCGAGTCAACGTCTGATCATGCCCAAAGATATTGCCGGCGGTCCCGCGCACAATACCTGCTCGTGCAGCTGCTTCAATATGCTTGAAGTCATAAAGCCCGAAGCCGCTGCGCAAATCACTGCCCCTAGGCACATCGATGAACATGCCGTTATACGTCCGATCGCTGGTATCGACTCGCGTATCCGGATTCTCCAGAGGAAGATCGAAGATATTAACCAGCATCTGCACGAATTCACCGCGCGTTATAAATTCGTCCGGCAAAAATCTGCTGACTTCCGTATCTTTACTGCGCATAATGCCCTTGGAATACAAAGCTTCTATATAAAGCTTCGCCCAGTGCTTATTAGACGCCGTATCCAGATCTCCAAAACCGTTATCCATATACATGACCTGGAAGTACCCGAAAGAATCAATCGGAACGGTAATCGAGTTGTCCTTTGTGTTGACAACGCCGCCGATATTTCTCCACTCGCCATTAGGGCGCGAAGGCATCGTGCCCCCGTTTGGATTTTCATAAACGTTATACTGGAACACGCTTAGATATCTCCAAGCTTCATCCCTGATTATGGGATCAAATTTCAGCGTAAGGGTCCCAGGCTTACTCGGCACAACCAAATATTTAATATCGCGGTTATGGAACTGTCCAAGCGACGAGTTAATATCGGAGCGCTCTGTCGGTAAGCGGCCGCCTCCTTTAACAAGCGCCTGGGTCATCAAGTTCTCGCGTTCCGGGTCTACATCCGAAATATCCTCGATCGTGCCCCCGTCGATCCAATAACGCTTGCTGGCCGGGCGGAATCTTCCTGTTTTCTCTACGAGGAAGTCCTTGAATGCCGGAGTCTCGCTTTTCTCGAGTCGGCCGTCTACCGTACTTGCGATGCCGAACAGCAGACTCCGTTCCGTTGTAATAAACTTGGCATTACGGTCGTTGCGGATCAGCTTGGTATCCTTAGGGAACGTCAGCTTAATATCGCCGCTGAATACGTTGAACGAGTTGGCCATTTTGGCTTTGTATTGCAGCCCCTCGATGGCCGTATTCGTGTTATTCAGAACGATGGAGCCGGGCTGCTGGTTATCCCCGCGCACAATGGTAAACTTGATTTCGTTATTGCCTGCCTTCAAATTATTAACGTCATACCGGAACAAGCCCGGGTATGCTTTTTGCTGCGCTGCCTCTTCTTTGCCGACAAGAACCCTGGTCGCATTCTCGGCATAGATGAATAAAGTCATGTAATTCTTATTAATATTCAATTGGCTCTTACCCGCCGAGTTTTTCACCAGGACCAGATCCTGCAGCGTCAGGCCGACGGAAAGCGGATCGATAATCCGGTACGGCTGCGGTTCACGCTTAATGCGGACCTGCTGACGAATTTCAGAGCCGTTATTCGCTCTTACCTTTAACGTGAAAATAAATTCACCATACGTACTCGCCGGGAAGTCGTACTTATCCAGGCGAATCTGAACCGTTCTAGGCGTATCGCTAATGCTTGTAGTCGTTGTTGTCAACACGGACTCCGTCGAGGAGCCGGGAAGCTGCACGCTGATCGTCATCGTCGGACTCATGGTCCCTTGGACCACTTGCCCGAGCAGATTAATTTGACTAGCCGTCGTGGTGTACCCCGTCATGGTCTTCACGAATCTCGGATCACTCACATTATAATCGAGATCGAACATCGTAATCGAAGGACCATTGTCCGATATGATAAAGAACTCATACTTGAATACGACTTCCTGTGTACCTACCTTAATCGTAATGGTCAGCGTTTTCTTGCCGTCCTGCTCCAAAGTCCCGCTTGCATTGAGTGCCGTATACGGAATTTTAAAGAGCTCGGGATTCGTTGCGTCAAATTCAGGTATTAAGGTAGTTCCATTGAGCATGATATCGACAGGAGCTCCGGCTCTGTTCATCAAGCGTCCGGAAATACACGGCTGCTCCGTACCGCACCTCAATTGATCCTTGTTCGTAATGACCATACCGTTATAGACATTATCCAAAATCAAAAGCGGCGATGATGAAATCTGCAGATTATAGGTTTTCGTCGAAGCCATCCACGGAGATCCGCCGGTGTATGGAATAACCTCGAGCAGTGTCTGACCGTCCGATATGCCTTTGAGCGTAACCTCTGCCATATCACCCGTGACCGTGTATAGCCCGCCCGTATTAGCTGTGTCCGGATCTTGATCGTCGTAAGGCTGACCGTTGACCTTTACCAGGACTTGATCCGAGTTTTTAGTAAGTATACGCAGCTTGGAAGGAAACCGGTTTATTTGCGTGCTTCCATCAGGTTTGTTCAACGCTACCGTACGATTGTTCGCCTCGTCGACGATCAATTGCACTTCGCCATCGATATAAGGCTTGTTCTTGTCTACAAAATCAAAATAAAACAGCTCTTCTACTGGATCCAACCGGTAGTTGGTATCTTCATATTGAACCTTCAAAATCTGGGTTTGACTGCCGACTGCTATGGGCAGATCGACCTTAATATCGTGCGTAGTAAAGTCACCAGACACCACGATAGGAAGTGTCACGGAATGACTTCCGGCGTCACCGTTATTGAGCTTCGGCGTCGCTGAACTGGAGAGTACGCTGAAGCTTTTGGTGACAAAGTCATACCGGACCTTGTACAGGCTTTCCATGCCCGCCAGCGATATATAGGCATACTCATATTCGTAGACCGCAGAAGTAATCGACCTCAGCTTCATGCGTACCGACACATCTGTAATTCCCTCCGTTTCAATAGAAGGTCTCTGAATGATTTCCTTCCAATCGAGCGGAGAGGTCAGCCCGGATACTTCGATATCATACGGATAGGCCGCGCCGTTGTCATAAATAAATTTGCGTTTCACGGAATACGTGTTGTTCCCTTGCTTGGCCACAAACGTAAGCTCGTTGTTGCCCGGCTTCAGCCTCATATCGCTGACACGGCCGGTATTAAAATAGAACGTAAACTTATTGCGGGCAAAGCTCGCCGGATAATAGGCGTCCCCGTTGAGATACAAGGTGATTTCATCCGCATTGGCCGCCGTACCTGTGATGGATTGCAGCGTGCCTGCTTTCTTGACGGTAGAATTCTCTACGAGCGGCTGATCGTTCAGAGCCAGATCGCTAATCGACATGGCAGCAGAGAAATTCGCCCATCCCGGAACGGACGTATATCCGAACGAGTCATGCTTAAGTTCGATTTTATTCAAGCCCTGGGTCAACAGAACGTTGCTGAAAGTAATTTCGCTGCCGTTCTGAACCGGCCTGATGGTTTTATCCTCCGATACCTTAAGGGTAGTCGTATTCGTAATCCGGAGGTAAATGCCTTGGACCTGATTATCCGGAATACCGGCAAAGTTAGCTGTAATCGTAATCGGATTCGTCGTGAACGTATCCACCGCATTGCTGGATGACGGTTTATTGTCATCGCCTGTGGCGGGCGCCGATACGTTATTCAGATTGGAGATGGCAATCGTAACCGCAGTTGCCGCAGTGGCTGAAAGTGGCGTCCAAAGCGTGAGCAGCATAGCTAAGATAAGCAGTGCGGAAGTCGTGCGGGTTGCTTGGCGTTTCAAGTTGTACTCCTCCTTGCTGAGCAAGATAATTTTAAGTGCGTGCGAAGCCATTTCATCGTCGCTCGTCCTTCATAACGAACGGTAACCTAGTCCAGTATCAGCGGCCTCCTTCCAGCTCTTATCCCTATCGTTAGACAGGATGGCCGAGGAAAAGATCATGTACTTTTTTTATCGGCTCAAGATCCTCAAAATTTTAGCATTTTCAAGCAATCCGCCGCGCACAAAAAAACCCGGGCCGCAAAGACCCGGGGTATATCCCATATCTAACTGTTCTTGTTTAATTATTTCTGGACTTCGCATCCAACAGATTGGCCTTAAGTCCCAGTTTATTCAAGAAACGCAACACCGGCTTCTTGGTCTTGCTGATGATGCCGATGGCCTCCGCTCCGAGCACGAGCACACAGAGTAGTATAACGACCAGAAGCACAGCCGCCCAAAGCGTTTCCTGCTGGGAAATATACGACAACAGAACGGCTGAAGAACCGAAGACGGCAGCGATTCCGTATATGATCAGCACGGTGGTTCGGTGACTGAAGCCTAATTGGAGCAAGCAATGATGCAAATGGCTTTTATCCGCCACCGATATCGGCAAATTATTGACCCAGCGGCGCATGATAGCGAAAAACGTATCCGATAAGGGCACTCCAAGAATCATGATCGGCACAAGAAGAGAGACGACCGTAGCCTGCTTGAATCCAAGCACGGATAAGGTGGCCAGGGTGAAGCCCAGAAATAAGGCGCCGGAATCCCCCATGAATATTTTAGCTGGATGAAAGTTATAAAATAAAAATCCAGCGATGCTTCCAAGCAGCAGCGTACATAATAGAACAACCGTAACGTTACCCATCATCAATGCAAGGATGAGGATGGTCGTGGTCGCGATCCCGGAGACTCCGGCCGATAAGCCGTCCAACCCGTCAATCAGGTTAATGGCGTTGGTCACTCCAACAATCCAGAAAATCGTCAGCGGCACCGCCAGCCACTCCAGCGAAATGACCTGATCCCCAAACGGAACGTTAACCAAATCGATGACAACGCCGGAATAAACGACGACGCTTGCCGCCAGAATTTGTCCCAGCAATTTGATTTTGGGCGATAAGTCAAACCGATCATCCAGCGCGCCAATGAGCACAACGATCGCTCCGCCGACAAGCAGTCCGAATATCACATCCGACTTGAGCGAATCCATAGCCGGAGATACGACAAAATAAGAAGCTACAAAAGCAATAAAAATAGCCAGTCCGCCGAGCCGCGGCATAATGCGACTATGTACCTTGCGATGGTTCGGTGCATCGACAGCTCCCACCCAGAAGGCAAAACGTTTGACCAGCGGTGTCATCAGCAATGCGATCATCAAAGCAGCAGCGAATCCGATCACGTATAACCAATTCATATGTGCGTTCACAACCCCTTTTTTCTATGAAACCCCCAAACACTTCAAATTATACGCGCGCAGTCCGTTAAACTCCATACGCATTTTGAGTGAATTTGGGCGGTTTTCCGCTGGTTTTCATAGTTTTTCAAGGATTATAATCAATTCCCTTCATGCCTGTCACTTTCACTGCGAATTACGGCTCCACAGTACGTTTTAGCGAAGGGATTTCTACTTGCCCTGCACATTCTTAACCCCTTCGGAGGATGATCGAACCGCTTGGCGAGCAAAAAATCGGGCGATCCGCTCAGCAGGGCGCTGGGCTTCTTCCTGCAGACGAGCTATCCTCTCGCGCTTCTCTTCCACCCAGGCTTCGCGGTTGCGGAGATGGTCCAGAAGCTCGGCTGCCAGCGCAGCGCTATCCGGGAGCCTCGTACTGGCAGCAGGCTTCATATCGAGACGATTTAAAAACTGATCGATCTTCGGATCGTAGGACAGCCCAACCATAGGCACATATCTGCCGGCCGCATAGATCAGTGCATGCAGTCTCATACCTAGAAGAGCGTGACAGTCTGCCACCTCGGCAAGCATATGCTGGGGATGTGTAATGTTGTTGGCGATGGAGGTCCGTCCCTTATACATTTCCCCTAACTGCTCCTGTACATACAAGGAGGCCTGTTCATCAGAAGGAAGATGAAACGGCAGGAAGCGCACATGCGCCTTGCTTTGCTCCAGCACCTGACGCAGCGCATCCGCCACCGCGTTCAGCTCCGAACGGTCATCATTCCACCAGCGAACGGAGACGCCGATAACAGGACCCTCCGGTTTCTCCGTGCGGGCGACCGTTCCCTCGGGCAAGGGCATCCCCATGACGGGATCGGGCACGACGGTCACCTTCTGTTCCTGTAAGCCCATGCTCACCAATAATGCCTTGGACTCCTCATCGCGGACGGTCACATCCTCGCAACGGCGGAAAGCAGAGCGTATAAAGCCATAGAACAGCTTGCGATGCACAGGGCCTATCCCCTGCGAATAGATAAACACAGGCTTTTTCAGCCACTGAGCCATCCGGATGACCGCCACATAGTAAGGAATCGTTTTGGCGCTCGTCTCATCCTGCAGCAAACTGCCCCCGCCGCTGATCAGGCCGCCTGATGTCTTCAGGGCGCGCCACACTTCCTTCGGCCTCATCCGGTGCACCGACTCGACCCCGTAGGTGCGCGAGGTCCATTCCGGGTTGATGGATAGAACGACAGGGGTGAACTGCACCCCCTGCCGCGCTCCCTGCTCTTTCAAGGCAAGCAGGATCGATTGAAGCACCGCTTCGTCGCCGCTGTTGTTAAATCCGTAATAGCCTGAGATTACGATGCGCTGATGCGGGGTACCCAACGACGCCAACTCCTTATGACAATCTCCCATACGATGATTAGACCGAAGCCGATCAGCGTGCCGAACGCCAGTCCGTATACAACCCGAATGGAGGAAATGACAAGCGGTGTATGCAAATGCGCGAACGTATCTACAATTGAAGCTTGCCCGATGACTCCGATCAGGATCAGAAGCAAGGCGTTTCTGTATTTGAAGCTCAAGTACGCTCCAAGAATGAACAGCGGATGGGCGAACATGAATTCCTTAATCCGCGGTCGAACCCCAAGCGTATTTTCCAGAAATGCCCGGAAGTAACGTTCGACTCCTGTCGTCGTGCCTTCATTGCCCGTTCTGGACAAATAATAGAAGCCGGCCGCAGCGATTGCCACGAAAGCGACGACCCAAAGAACGCTGATATGCTTGGACAACAATTCACGCGTGCGTATTAACCGTTCCCTGTGACTGATTGGCTCCAGGAATAACAGCCAGTACACCCCAACAATCAGTATCGGAGCCAGATGAAGCACGCTGACGCCCCGGAACTGCTCCAGAACAAGGGAATACGTAATCTGATTCAACAGGCCGACGATAAATAAAATACCGATAGCCGAGATCAACGACGATCGAATCAGGAGCAACACGGCGAAACCGAAGCGTTTGGAAACTGAAGGCATATCGTTCCTACGCTTCGACGCCCGCAAGGCGAACATAATAGCAAGCGAGGAAGCGCATGTGCCCGCTCCCAGTGCCAGTGCTTGCGCGAACAGGCTGGAGCTCAAGACGAACAGGCCTGCAGAGCCGATCATACCGAGCAAGAATATCAACAGGGTCAGCTCCGCCACGAAATACGATAAAGTGACGGCGATCAAGGCAACGGCCCCGATCCATAATAGAAGCTTGGCGACGGTCTGCCACCCCGAATGAACAAGCTGGAAGCTCTGTGCCGTACCGAACGTATATCCGGCCTTCTCAATCCGCGGCAGCGCTCCCTCCGGTCCATCCAGCGCTTCGTACATTGCGCTAAGCGGATTGACGATCTTGCCCTTCTCCGCGCTTTTTACTGCACGCGCATTAAGGAAAAGCATCCGAATATTGCGGTCCTTAACCGCTAGCACAAGCCGATCCGCCATTCCTTGAATACGCCCGTTCAATTCTTCTTCGGTCAGACTCTCCGTCAGCTTGGTCGAATCGGACTCGGTAAAAGAGTGCAACCGGACAACCTGATGATGGATCCGCTTGGCCAAGCCATTAAACCCTTTTTGCGGCGTTTTCTGCATCTCTATAGCAGCCAGGCCGATATGGTGCTCACGCAGCATTTCGCCCATCTTGTCTAAGTTTAAGGTATCCTCGGCGCTGACAAAACCCGGTACGGAATCTCCGTCAACGATGATCCACTTGACTCCAAGCCTCTGTAGATCGCCTAACAGCTTATCCATCGGGTTCGTTTGGAAAGGACGACGGTTAGACAAACGAACGACCAAAGAGAACCCTTGCTCCTTGAGCTTCTGCATGGTGATAAAGTCAGGGTCCAGCGTCTGCATCAAAGCTTCTTCCATCCCCATCCGGATGATCATCCCCGGCTGACCCTTATAGCTCCAGGGACTTACTTGAACCTGGAGCAGGCCGAAGCTCTTCTCCACCATCTCTCGAATACGCGGCTCAGACTCCTTCTCCGTGAACAGAATATAGGTAAAGTTCTCGTTAGGTGAAATCGGAGTCTGCGTAAGCGCCGTTGCCTCATGGGAAGAAAAGACCTCGATGCGACGGCTGAGCTTCAGCTCATTCAGCGTGGCCTCATAGACAGCGAGCGACCGGACGCCATGCTCCTGAAGAAGCTTCAGCTGCTGGTCGATGAAGCTGCGGGGATCCGGCTGTGTATCCGATATTTCCAGAAGATCCCGATAATCGAATACCACATCTACCTTGCGTCCGGACTGCTGCTCCGTCTGATGCCGCTCATACGCAACGGGGATGGCGGCCAGCATCCCGATAATGACCAGCCACCACAGCCCTTTAATCGCCAGTTTGTTCCATCTTGCATACCTTTCCTTCACGCTGTCAGCTCCCACTGTCACTGAAATTGATCTACACGGGACATTACGTTCTGAACAAGTCCGTTGATGGCCTGCGCAGCCGCTTCACCCGTCTCGCCGCGAACGGCGAAATATACTTTGATCTTCGGCTCTGTACCCGACGGACGCAAGCAGAACCAGGAATCGTCCTCCAGCGTATACTTCAGTACGTTTTCAACAGGAAGCCCGTACAAGCCTTGCGAGAAATCCTCTACCTTCACGACCTTCAATCCGTTCAGCTCGGCAGGCGGTTGAAGGCGCCAGTCCTGCATAATGGCCTGAATTTTCTCTACGCCGTCCTTGCCCTTCAGCGTACGGGACTCCAGCTTCTCCAGGAAATAACCGTACTGGGCATACAGCTCTTGAAGCACATCATAGAGGGTCTTGCCTTGGCTCTTATAGTAAGCGGCCGCCTCGCAGATCAGCATGGAAGCGATCACGGCATCCTTGTCGCGCGCATATGTGCCTGCCAAGTAACCGTAGCTCTCCTCATAGCCGAAGAGGAATCTGGCTTCGCCCGTTTGCTCGTATTGGGTCATCTTCTCTCCGATATATTTGAAACCGGTCAAGGTGTTGACGACCTCGGCTCCGTAGTTCCGAGCAATCACAGCTCCCAGTTCACTCGTTACGATCGTTTTCACGACTACGCCGTTATCCGGCAGCTCGCCCCGCTCCTTCAAGATGCGCAGCAAATAGTCGACCATGATCGCGCCAGACTGATTGCCCGTCAACACGAAGTATTCTCCTTGCGGGTCCTTCACCACAGCTCCCATCCGGTCGCAATCCGGATCCGTACCGATGATGATATCGGCATCGACCTGCTTAGCATCCCGGATCGCAAGTGTGAAGGCTTCGCGTTCCTCCGGATTTGGCGACTTCACTGTAGAGAAATTCGCATCGGGCTGCTCCTGCTCGGTCACCACATGCACATGCTCGAACCCGATCATAGCAAGCGCCGCGCGCACCGACAGATTACCTGCACCATGAAGCGGCGTAAAGACGATGCGGAATTGATCACCCATCCGGGTGACAAGGTCGGTGTTCAAGCTGACGGAGGTGACCGCCTCGATATAAGCCGTATCGACGGCATCCCCAATCCATTCCAGCAGCCGCTTGCTCTCTGCCTCGCTCCGGGTCAACCGGCGTACATCCGAGAAGGACTGTACGCTGCGGATCTCGGCGATGACCTGCTCGGCCTGATCCGGAACAAGCTGTCCCCCGTCCTTGCCATATACTTTGTAACCGTTGTACTCGGGAGGATTATGACTCGCCGTAATCACGACACCGGCAGATGCCTGCAAATACCTGACGGCAAAAGACAGCTCCGGGGTTGTCCGCAGCGATTCGAATACATAGGCCTTGATTCCGTTGCCAGCCAGCACCTTGGCCGTTTCCAGAGCGAACTCAGGGGATTGGTTGCGCGAATCGTAAGCAATGACCACGGAAGGCGACGAAGCTCCGGTTGCCAGCAGAAATTGCGCCAGACCTTGCGTAGCACGCGCGATCGTATAGACATTCATCCGGTTGGTTCCCGCTCCGATGACCCCGCGCAAACCGCCTGTGCCAAATTCAAGATCCCGGTAGAACCGGTCTTCCACTTCCTTCGCATCCCCTGCGATAGCTTGAAGCTCCTCTTTCGTAGCCTGATCAATCGCCTGGTCGTTTAACCACAGTTCATACTGTTCTTGCACACGTGTTTGCGTACTCATCCTCGTCCATCTCCTCTACCCGTTTGTATGTATGTACCGGTAGTCCCATCCAGTCTTAAGCTCTAAGCTGCCTTACTCTTGATTGATGAGAGCGAACATAATCTCGCCCTCGGCAACCACCCGATCATTGACCTTGGCCGTAGCCTGCCCTTTACCGATGGTTCCCTTCACTCTCGTGATGACCACTTCCAAAATCAAAGTGTCTCCCGGCTTAACTTGATCCCGGAAACGGAAGTCGTTAATGCCGGCCAGCAGCCCGATTTTACCTTGATTGCTTTCTACTTTCAATAGTGCCACAGCCCCGACCTGAGCCAATGCTTCGGTAACCAAGACGCCTGGCATAACCGGATAGCCCGGAAAATGACCTTGAAAAAAGGGCTCGTTGATCGTGACATTTTTTAACCCGACCGCTCTGACTCCAGGCTCTACCTCCAGAATCCGGTCTACGAGCAGAAACGGATAGCGGTGTGGAATGATCTCTTGAACTTGCTGCGTGTCATACAAAATATATAAGCTCCCTTCATCGAATAAAATCAGTCTCGTTGGCAAAAAATAACGCTTGTCCCTTCATGAGCTGCAGTAAATGAAGGTTGATATAAGGGAGCTTATGCCACAGAGTGCAGCGATCGGCTGCAAAGCCTCGGCATGGGCTCTTTTTTAACGCTGGTGGCCGGCGCTGCCCTTATTTAACAACTTAAATTGAAGAATATAAATAACAGATGCAAGAAAGGAAACCGCTATGACGAACCAGAGATAGGCATCCGCGAACGGGAGCTGAAACACAATCAGCAGGATCGCGACATAATAAAGCACCGTTGTAAGCTTGCCTAGCGCATTGGCCGGGACGGTCTTCTTTCCTCGAAAGTGAAAAATGGCCGAGCCTACAATCATCCCCGCATCCCGCAAAAAGATGGCGGCGGCGGCTGCCCATGAAATCATGCTCGAAAATACGAGCGACAAGATAACCGTCAGCATCATCAGCTTATCCGCAAGCGGGTCCAGCATACTCCCCATAGCCGTCACTTGATTATGTTTACGTGCCAGATAGCCGTCCAGCACATCGGTAAGCCCTGCTGCAAGCAGCACAAAAAAAGCGCTCTTGACGTAGCCTGATGCAAAAACGACCCCATAGATGGGAATCAGG
The DNA here is from genome assembly GCF_009846885.1 of Paenibacillus puerhi. GTDB lineage: Bacteria > Bacillota > Bacilli > Paenibacillales > NBRC-103111 > Paenibacillus_G > Paenibacillus_G puerhi. The sequence goes on along the minus strand of NZ_WUWM01000015.1, from coordinate 63,402 downwards.
AGAAGCCGGCATAGCGTTAATGCATTGGGCAAATTCCACACAGCAGTTGTTCCCCCCTACATCCATTCATTATACCTTTATCACAAAAAAAATAAAACTCCCTGCAAGGGAGTCTCGTTGGTCTCGATCACTCATGTATTGGCAAATATAAGATCGAATAAATGACGCCAGGTGTTGAGTTCAAAAACCTCATCCAACGGCTGCTTTCCAATATACACATACCCTATCGAAAGTCCTATGAAAAGCGCCGCCAAACTCGCAATCGGGATCCACGTCCAGCGTATGATCGCCTTGATCACTTTGACCCATGTCTTCGTTGCGGGCTTCGCTTTCTTTCGGTTGTCGCTCAAACTTCCTACCTCGCTTTGCGTACGGCCATTACACGCGCAAATTATTGGCCAGATTCATCAATTGGTCGGCAGAGGAGATGGCCCGCGAATTTAACTGAAACGCCCGCTGTACCATGACAAGCTCTGTCATCTCTTCCGACAAATTAACGTTCGACTGTTCGATAAAGCCTTGCCGTACCGTAATCGGATCAACGGTGTTATTACCCGCCGTCACCGTCTGAAGGATCTCTTCCCTCTGTTCCGGCGTGATGTCGGCGGCCAGCGCATACAGGTTGTCCCCTACTTGCTGGAGCAGCTGCGGACGAACAACGCGCACGGTCTTGATTTGACCGAGCTCGGTCGACGGAGCAGACCGGTCAACTTCATTGTAGGCGATGACCGTTCCATCCGGCTGTACCGTTAACCGATGATTAACCGGTACGCGGATCGGATTGTTGTCCGCCCCCACGATATAATGACCGTCCTTGGTAGTCAGATATCCGTCCGGGTCGCCCGGATCGACGGATGGCGAGACATCGAACGCCCCGTTGCGAGTCCAGCGGATCGTCTGCACCGGTTCATTATTCGCATTCAGCGTCACCGTGGCAATCTCGAACAATCCATTGCCCTCTATGGCAAAATCAAGAGGATTCGCGGTGTTTTGAAGCGATCCCTGCTCCATATTAAGCTGTGCCTCTACCAGCTTGCTGCCCCATCCCTGATTGTAGCCAAGCGGAGTCAGGCGCCCTTCCTTCTGGAAGTTTTGCGGCTGCTGCTTCACACTGGTCAACACATCCTGGAACGAAGCTTCCTTCCGCTTATACCCGGTCGTGTTGACGTTGGATATATTATTAGCCAGCAAATCGAGCTTTTGCTGCAGGGCTTTCATGCTTACCGAAGAGTTAATCATCGAGTTGTTCATTCAAGCATTCCTCCTAATCGCCAAACTTGAGGGACGGCACCTGCAGCAGGCTTAGACGCGCCCGATTTCATTTACCGCTTTCTCCATGCTTTTATCGTAATACTGCACCATTTTCTGGTTGGCTTCGTAGGCGCGTAGCGCGGACATCATATCGACCATGGACTGGCCTGCATCCACGTTCGAGCGCTCCATGTACCCTTGACGGACCTCAACCTGGTCCTGATCGTCGATCAGCCGGATGCCTCCCTGGTCAGGGGCAGCCAGCCGGTACAAGCCATTTCCTTCGCGCACCAGCTCATTAGGGTCCTCGACGCGCGTTATTCTCATCGCCATGGGCTCGCCATCCGCACCCGGGATAGCTTGTCCGTCAACATTGGTGAACATGCCCGAGCGTGTGATTCGAAAATTCGTAATCGGAATTCTCGTTCCCGGCTCCACCAGCACGATAGGTTGTCCATCACGACCGATAACCTGATGGCCGTCCGAGTCGATCAGTTGGCCGGTGGCATCCAGCGAGAACTTCCCGTTCAGGGAATAACGCTCCTGTCCCTCGGCATTGGTCACGGTAAAGAAAGCTTGGGGCTGAATAACCCGCTGTCCATTTTCATCTACGTATTTGCCTGAGCTGTCGAATAGAGCGCCGGGCACTTGGATGTTGGAGATGAGCGCAAAATCAAACGGATTATTGGTTTCCTGAATATCTCCCTGCGCATGCAGCGAAACGTTCTCCTCCGCCATAACCCCTGTATGAATACGGCCGATAGAGGTTGAACCCGGCTCGTCCTGACCGCCCCGTACGCGCGAGATCAGCATCTCCGGGAAGGATCGATTGATCCCATTTCCGCCCTTAAAGCCCGGTGTATTGATATTTGATATATTATTCGTCACAATATCATGCTTGCGCTGCTGAGCGATCATACCGGAAGCGGCAGTATACAGGCCTCTTAACATGGATGGCGTGCCTCCCTAAAATTTGCGTTTCGAAACCTTGTCCAGATTGTCCAACATAATGCCCGTCCCTTTGACGACGCAGTGCATAGGATCTTCTGCGATCAAGATCGGAACCTTAAGCTCGTCCGCCAGCAGCTGATCGATTCCGTGCAGCAAAGCGCCCCCGCCGGTCAGGATAACGCCGCGGTCGATGATATCGGCCGACAGCTCGGGCGGCGTTCTTTCCAGCACGGTCTTGGCTGCCGTCACGATCGTGGATACCGGCTCCCAGAGAGCTTCCTTGATCTCCTGGGCATTGATGGTCAGCGTCAGGGGAAGACCGCTGACCATATCACGTCCGCGGATATCCATCGTCTCGCGTTTTCCATCCGGGTGAACGGTTCCGATCTTGATCTTAATATCCTCGCTTGTCCGCTCGCCGATCAACAGCTTGTACTTGCTCTTGATATATTTCATGATGGACGAGTCGAACTTGTCCCCGGCGTTTTTAACCGAAGAAGACGTGACGATATCGCCCATCGACAATACCGCCACATCCGTCGTTCCGCCACCGATATCTACAACCATATTGCCGCTTGGCTCGAAGATGTCCATACCGGCGCCTATAGCGGCTGCCTTCGGCTCTTCCTCCAGAAACACTTCCCTTGCCCCGCTACGCTCTGCAGCCTCGCGGATCGCCTTCTGTTCTACCGACGTGATGTTTGTCGGAGCGCAGATAAGAATACGGGGATGACTGTACCAGTTCTTCCCGCCTACTTTATTAATGAAGTATTTCAGCATCATTTCCGTAATTTCGAAGTCGGCAATCACGCCGTCCTTCAACGGACGAATTGCCACAATATTGCCCGGTGTTCGCCCAACCATACGACGGGCTTCTTCCCCCACGGCAAGCACCCGCTTCGTATCGCTTTCAATAGCGACGACTGAGGGCTCATCCAGGACCACGCCCCGACTTTTGACATGAATCAGGACGTTTGCGGTCCCCAGATCTATTCCGATATCCTTGCTTAACATTCTCAATAATCCTCCCTAACCAACCGTCCAGCCTTCAGGTGAAGAAGCGGCACTACGAGTGATATACGTTATGTAGGTAAATTCGCCATCGAATTGGAAATTCCTCTTTTTTACGACTGATTTTTCGACAAATCTCGCTTGTGCCCAGAACCTTGCGAAGTTAGGTCCATAAAACCGCTGCAGCGCCCAGCCGGTCCTCCTGTCGCTGCCCTATCCCCGCTTCTGGTAGCATCTCCGCTCACTACTCTCCGGTCTTAGTAAGGAGGTCAGCCAGGTTATCCGCAGCATACTGCCGATTCGAGCTACTTGACGGTAACCAGCTTTTCCTGCGTTTTCGGATTCCGCGTCTTGCGGTACTTGATCTTGGTCGCTTCTCCCCCCCGCAGGTGACGGATGGACTTGTGGTATTCCAGGATGTGCTTGACCTGATTGGCAAGCTCCGGATTTATCTCCGGCAGACGCTCCGTGAGATCCTTATGCACCGTGCTCTTGGAGACACCGAATTCTTTGGCTATGGTGCGGACCGTATGCTTGGTTTCCACCAAACAACGCCCGATCTTGATGGTTCGCTCCTTGATGTAATCGTGCAATCCCCTCGCCTCCCTACTCGAGTTAGTTTGGTACAGTATATGAGGGGCACACGCTTATATTCTTTGTTTCCTTGGTGTGACAAGCTTGGAATGTACAATTATTTTCGGGAGACAAGCCGGAAGTAAGCCGAAAACCCCGGAATGCTCTCCCCAACGGAAGAAAAAGCAGAGGAGTGATGCTCCCCTGCTTGCTGATGCGCTTAACGTTTATTGCTCCGAGATATACTGCTCCGGATTGAGGGCCGGCCCGCCCTGTCCCTGGCGAAGCTCGAAGTGCAGATGCACGCCTTGGTCTTTCTCCAGCTCATTGCGGCCTGCTTTGGCGAGCACATCGCCCTTCTTGACCTCGGCATCCTTGACTACCTTCACATCGGCCAAGCTTTGATACACGGATACTAGCCCGCTGCTGTGCGTAATTTCCACCAAATTCCCGACGAGCGGATCTTTTTGAACGGCGGTTACCTTGCCGCTGGCTACCGCCAGCACATCAAAGGTTTGATTATCCGCTTTGGCAAAGTCCATCCCGATATGCGGAGTGAACGTATCCCCGTACTCGACCATGGCGGCCTGCCGGACTTCGCTAGACGCTTTATTGTCGAAGAACGGCAGAATCTCCTCGAGCTCAGCTCGGTTTGCGAAAGGCCATTGCATCGTTTCTTGCTTGACGCTGGTAGCGACGGCATCCGGCCCTGACACGCTTTCCGTCACCGTTCCCGTCTTGGTGGAGTCCGAGACGGCGGTCTTGTTCGTATTGAACGTTCCCGCTCCCTGATACACCCACATTAACGTTAAGATGATTGCCGCTGCTGCCATGTACGTCGCCGGGAAAACCCACTTCTTACCGAGCAATCTTTTCCAGGATGAGGCATTGCCGTCTTTCACTCCCTCGATCGATTTGGGAGCTTCTTCTTGGACTTTGAAATCTTTCTTTTGTTCATTCATCTATTATCACCTCGCTAACCAGTCTTGCCGGATTTGCGAGATTTATACGCACGGTTACGACGTTTAGAAACTTTTTCCTTCTCGTAGATTAGCCGCCTTCTCAAGCGTAACACCGGTATAATAATATTTGATAATTTCCTCCGCCGTTCTTCCTTCCTTGGCCATTCCATTGGCCCCCCACTGACTCATCCCGACCCCATGCCCGTAGCCCGTCGTCGTAAATGTCCATTTGCCGCTGCTATAGCTCCACTGAAATTGACTGGACGGCAGCCCCAATCTCTCCCGGAACTCACGCCCCGTAAAAGTCCGTCCCCCCGCCGTTAGCTGTTTGATCCGATGTCCTTCGCTGCGCTCCACGATATGCAGCCCGTTTTTGCTGCCAGCGACTGCGGAGACGGCTGCAGGGAGTCCCAGCTTCTGCTGAAGCTCCTTGGCCGAAAGCGTGATGCTGTCCCTATACCTTGGAGAAAGCCCCTCGTCCCAAGGGCTTGGCACACTGCGGAGATAGGGGAGCGACACATTCCAATAGTCCTCCGAGTTTTCCGTATATCCGTTGCTTGTCGAAAAATAACTGGCCTCAATGGGCTGGCCTGCGTACGTGATGACGCCATCCTTAGTCGCCTCTACTGCCCGTTTAAGCTTATTCAGATTGGATTCATATCGATCCGGTCCCCAGCGGCGACGCAGCTCCTCATTCCCCGCATACGCCTGATGCGCCGTCGTATCCGTCACGGTTGCGGAAGATCCCGCTATGCCTGCCACTTCGCCGCTTAGCAGCCGCCGCACTATATAAGTGCGTGCAGCGAGCGCCTGCGCTTTTAGGGCTTCCGGTTCGAACTCGATCGGCATCTCCGCCGCGACCACGCCCAGCACATAGTTTTCCAGCTCGATCGGCTCGGTGGATTGAGTCCCGCTTAGGTAAACTTGGACCAGGATAGCCTCTCCGTCCGGGGCTCGGGCCGCATGCCCGTCGGTTCCCTTCTTATCGGGTATTCCGGAGGGAGAGCGCACAAGCAACCAAGGAACCAGAATAACAACGGCCAGAAAGCCAAGAAGCCAAAACGAGAGCCATCGGATCCAGGCCGACTGTGTGCGTGAAAGCTTGTACTTCATCATGCGCTTCTTCCCTCTCCTCTTCCATTCTATCTGACTTGCCCCTCGCAGACCTAAGATTACTATCTACCGGAGCGGCGCGGGTAACATTAGCTTATGTGTCAAAAAGATAGAATAGTACTGGAGAAAGAGTTGGGTTCTAAACAAAAAAAGGCCACTCCTGAAGGAGCGACCGCTGTTGCTTTCGTATAATCTCTATTAGGCTAACGTAGGCTGTACGGCAAACAAAGGCATCGTTTCCGGCTCCAGCTGAAGCTCTGGCTCAACGGACAGACGACGGATATCCGCACCAAGACGCGACAGTTTTTCCGTGATTTCCACATACCCGCGATCGATATGATGAATGCCCGTAATCTCCGTATCGCCGTCCGCAACCAGCGCAGCCAATATCAACGCCGCCCCTGCCCGGAGATCCGTCGCGCATACCTTGGCCCCCTTCAGCCGGGCACCCCCGCTAATAACGGCCGTACGTCCCTCGACTTTAATCTGGGCGTTCATGTTCGTCATCTGCTCCACATGCATGAAGCGGTTTTCGAACACAGTTTCCGTCACAATACTCGTTCCATCGGCCGTAAGGAGCAGGGCCATCATCTGCGACTGCATATCGGTAGGAAAGCCCGGGTAAGGCAAGGTTTTCACATCGACTGAGCGTAAAGGACGGCTGGCGAAAACACGAATCCCGTTCTCATCCTCATCAATTTGAACACCCATTTCCTGCAGTTTGGAGATAACAGGCCGCAGATGGTCGCCGATGGCGCCTTCAATATAAAGGTCGCTGTTCGTAATGGCCGCCGCCATCATGTATGTTCCTGCTTCAATCCGGTCAGGTATGACCGTATGTACCGCACCGCCCAATCGCTCGACCCCATCGATACGGATCATTCCCGTACCGGCCCCACGAATTCGGGCTCCCATCGCATTCAAATAATTGGCTAAATCTACGATTTCGGGTTCCTTGGCCGCATTCTCGATCAACGTCGTACCTTCTGCCAAGGTGGCCGCCATCATAATATTTTCGGTAGCGCCTACACTTGCCACATCCAGATAGATCTTAGCGCCCTTCAATCGTCCTTGAATACGCGCTTCAATATAGCCCTGGCCGAGTTCAATCTCAGCGCCCATCGCCTCGAAGCCCTTCAGATGCTGGTCAATCGGTCTTGTTCCGATGGCACAGCCGCCCGGCAGCGAGATGCGCGCCTGCCCCATACGGGCAAGCAGCGGTCCCATCACCAGGAAGGAGGCCCGCATCTTGCGAACCAATTCATAAGATGCCTCGCAAGTCTGGATGCGTGTCGCATTGACCCGGATCGATTCATGCTTATACTCCACTTCGACGCCCAAGCTTTCAAGCACTTTATTAATAACCATTACGTCGTCCAAAGGAGGTGCGTCATGAATAACGCTTTCTCCCTCCATTCCTAGTAGAGAGGCTGCGATAATCGGCAGCACGGCATTTTTCGCTCCGTGAATACGAACCCTGCCGGACAACTTTTTGCCGCCGCGGACGATAATTTTGCTCATCTGGATCCCCTCCGCGTATCAGTATCGTGTATTTACATAGCATTCGTGAAGCACGCCTATTTTCATAACGGTTGTACTATCCATTGTTGACAGGATTCCCCTCAGTTATTCGGGATCAAGCTCATTGTTAGAAGATTCCGGAGAACCAGGTCGACCAGGCCAAGTAATCGATAATGAAACGCGCTACCTGATAACCGAGAGCAATGGAAATCAGGATTTGCAGTAATTTGGCTTGCGGGCTTCTCGGCCTCCGAAACAAGCTCTCCCACTTCAGCTCCTGCAGGGCCCACCAGGAAAACCCGATAAAGACAAGAACCAGCACAATGTTCAGAACGCCTTTCATACCGAGCGAAGCGTTCACTTGATCCACATACTCCATAAGTTTATCCTGCTTCCCCTCTTATTCCAATCGGCTATGCTGACTGGGTAATCAGCCGGCCGGGAAACCGCTGTCTTATTATGCATCTTTACCCTGCGGTCCGCCCGGTTAATCGGTCTTTAGGAACTAAATTTTTCTGAAAGCCATCCTCCGCCTACGAAAGCGCCTGGGCTAACAGGCGGACAAACTCAGCCCGGGTAGCCTGCTGATCGGGACGGAACGAGCCATCATTATAGCCTCCGATCAGTCCTTCAGCCTTCATCTGCTTTAACAGTCCCGCTCCCCAATAGTTCTCGTCAATATCCGTAAAAGGAAGCTGCCCCCGAAGCTTGCCGGTCTTGTTCATACTGCGGGCCAGCATAGCCGTCATCTCCATGCGGGTGACCGGCTGGTCCGGAGCAAACGTGCGGTCGGGATAGCCGTCGACGATACCGGCCTGCGCTGCTTTGGCAATGTAGGAATAAGCCCAGTGCGTAGAATTCAGATCGGAATATGCCAAGGTGCGCTGTTTCTCCCAGCCGAAGGCCCGGGACAGCACGGCTGTAGCCTCCGCACGGGTTATCGGACGGTCAGGCTGGAACGTATAGTTGTCATATCCGTCAATAATCCGTTTCCCGGATAATTCCAGGATCGATTGGACCGCCCAGTGGTTTCGGATATCCGTATATCCTCCTGTAAGAGGCTTGGCATCCACCTCCAACTGGTACATTCGGTTATTGAACGTCTGGTTGGACGATAGCTTCAGATAGTAAGTTCCCGGCGAGAAGCGGCCCGACAAGTTCTGAGCATCCTCATAGGCGCCATTCATGGAGCTCGCTATCGATTTTAGCGTGCCGTCATAGAGCGTCATATATATACTGACCGGCGAAGGAATATCCTTGAGACCGATCTGCACATAGCTTTCCTCGGCTATTCGGAACTGGTACCAGTCCGTATCGCCTACCCGGTCCAGCAACCCGTTATAAGGCGTATTGAGCGACATGAACGTAGCCTGATAGGAACGGTCATTGGGTTCATTGGGATCGATCAGCCTGGCATCATAATCAATGCGCAGCGTATACTCCCCGACAATCGGATTCTCATACTCCTTGACGTTGGAGACGCGGAAGTAATAGCTTCCCGGGAAAACCTCGGGAATCTCGTAGCTCTCCGGCTCCCCATCATCTCCATTGTCGATCGTGATTGATTTCTCGGCTTGCCGCTGCACCAGCAGTACAGGATCGATCCGGGCCGTATCGACCGACAGCGAAAGCTTCAGCGATCCCGATTGTTCCACGGGGAACTCAAACCAATCCATATCACGATATTGATGGAAGGTTCCTTTAATCGTCTGGCTGCGGGCCGGCAGTACAAAAGCCTTGTATTGCTTATCATTATCCTCGAAAGGATCGCGATAGATTTCGAAAAAAGTCGTGAGCTGATAAGGCACGGCTCCGGAATGATTGCGGTCTTTAAGCTGCAGTTGGAAATAGCTGCGGCCCTTAGTCACTTTAAAAGGAATGGTCTGTCCATTCTGAACGGATTTGCTGACAAGCACACCCGAGGCATCCGTATGCTGAACGTTCACCGTTTGTCCCGCATCGATATCGAACGTCAGATTGATCGTTCCATCATAGGGAGCATCCGTCCTAAACCAGTCGACATCCGTACCTCCCTCGAATGAAGCCGCTACTCTTTTGCTTGGGGAAATCGGGGCCGCTTGATCCTTGCGATCATTGGGCTCATACATGTCGTCCCGATAAGGCTCCTTCAATAAACGGTCCACACGTAAAAGCCCATACCCGGTGGACGTATCCCACCCCTTCGTACCCAGATCCTCTGCCGTTTGGCGAATCCACTGCCTAATCTGGTATGCCTTCAGATCAGGCCGCTGGCCCCATGCGAGAGCAGCTGCAGCGGCTACCTGAGGAGCTGCCATCGAGGTGCCGTCCTTGGCCTCATAGGAATCTCCGATTGCCGTAGTGAACACATTCCACGGAGCCACGACGTCAATTTCCATGCCCGTATTGGATCTGCTGTCCACTTTACCATTCGGACCAACGCCGCCAACAGCGAGCACCGTCGGATACGCCGCCGGATATTTGACACTGTTGCCCTCGTTGCCGGTCGCTGCTACGAGCAATACATCCCTCTCTTCCGCATATCGGATAATATCGCTGAGATAGGCTGAATATTTATTCAAGCCGAGCGAAAGAACGACGATACGCGCCCCGTGGTCGACGGCATAGCGAATCGCTTCGCCGAGCATCTGCTCGTCTCCGGAGCCATCCGCTTTCAAGGCTTTGATCGGCATCATTCTCGCGTTCCACAACATGCCGGCGATTCCACGGTCGTTGTTGCCCATGGCGCCGATCACGCCGGCCACATTCGTCCCGTGTCCGTTATCATCCTCAGGAGGAAGCGACGGGGCAAGCAGGTTGACCCCCTTCACCAAATTCCCCTTCAAGTCAGAGTGGGACAACTGAACTCCCGTATCCACGATGGCAATGATCATGCCTGTATTGCCTTGAGAAACGTCCCAGGCTTCATTCATATGAATAAGTTGTAGATTCGTCTGCTTCGTGTAGAACGGATCATCCGCATCCGCGGCGTACACCGCCCCGCAGCATATCAGGAATAGTGCCAGACCTGTGAACGATGCGAACATGTTACGTTTCAGCATTCGAGTATTCATCGCCATCAAAACCCTTTTTCCTGAATTCTCCCTGCCCATAACTCCATTATCCCATTCTAAGCTTTATAGCAAGTGGCTGCAACTGGAATCTTTTTTCGAAAACGCTTCATTTTGAATTCGTCAATCTCTTTCTGTTTTCGGAGATTTTCGGGATGGATTTTGGCCCCAACCGCCGGCATTATGTTAACTCCTTAACCCGGTAAGAGGAGGATGCCGCAGGCTGTCCGCTCTGAGTGTAGACCGGCAGTGTCAACTAAAATAACCCGTCGCCAGCCCCAAGGGACCGGCAACGGGTTTTCGCATAAGCTTGATTAACCGAACATAAACAAATCTTGGCTGAGCGAAAAGATCCGCTCCAGGTACGCAAGCACGCCCTGCGGATAAAGGCCCAGCAGGACCCCTATGCCGGCGCACAGCCATACCGTGATGCTGAGAGGAAGCGTAGGACGGAGAGGCCCGGCTTCATCGTCACTGCGCATAAACATTTGGCGGATCAGTCCGAAGTAATAATAGAAGGACACGACACTCGTCACGATCATAATCGCACCCAGCCAGTAGTGCTGGGTTTGCATCGTACCGAGCATGATATACAGCTTGCCGAAGAAACCGCCGGATATCGGCAAGCCCGCCAAGGACAAGACAAGCAGCACGGTCGCTATGGCGAGGCCGGGAGCACGGTAATACAGCCCGGCGAAAGCCTTCAGCTCTTGCCCGCCCGTCGACCGCTCGACAATCATCAGCATAGCGAAAATGCCCACATTCATAAACAGATACGCAATCAGATAAAAGGTGAACTCGGCAAAGTTCGAAAAGTGCACGATCGTAAACTGAATGGCGATCGGAACAAGCAGATAACCGGTGTTGGCAATCCCGGAGTAAGCCAGGAGCCTTTTCATATTCGTCTGACGCAGCGCCGTGAAGTTGCCGACGATCATCGCCGCAGCCGCTACGACCATCAAGGCCGTGAGAAAATCATCATGAATGGCCGTGCCCATAATGCCTGGCGAAGCGAATACCGTGTACATGACACGGAACAGAATAGCGAATGCAGCCGCCTTCGATACGACGGCCAGAAAGGCGGTCACCTGCGTAGGCGCCCCCTGATATACATCAGGCGCCCAGGTATGGAATGGCGATGCCGCCACCTTGAAGCCGAACCCGGCCAGGATCAGGAAGAAGCTCAAGTAAATCATCGGCTGCATCCCGTCTCCGCTCTGCTCCAGCATAGCGGAGATTTGCGGAATGATCGTAGTCCCTGTCATGCCGTAAAGGAAGGACATCCCATATAGAATTAATGCCGAGGACATGCCGCCAAGCACAAGATACTTGAACGCTCCTTCGTTGGATTGCAGCCGCTTCTTTCGCATCGCGACCAGAATATAGGAGGTGATGCTGAGCAGCTCCAGTCCGACAAACAACGTGATCAGGTCGCCGGACGACGCCATGATCATACCGCCCAGGGTAGCCGGCAGAAGCAGATAATAAAACTCGCCGACATGCGGGATTTCCTCCTCGTTCACCGATCCGATGCTCATGAAGGTTATAAGTCCCGCCCCCGCCAGCAGAATCAGCTTAAGAACACTGGCGAAATCATCAATGCGGTAGCTGAATTCAAGCAGCTGCTTTGGCTCTACCGGATTCAATTGATACAGAACTACAAACATGGCCGAAACAGCGAGGCTGACCAGGGACAGCCACCCTAGCCATGCGCGGCTGCTCTGGCGCGGCAGCAGCAGGTCCAGCAGCGACAGAATGACGGCAGCGGCAACCAGTGTGAGTTCCGGTGCAAGCAGTCCAAGATCGTGGAATTGCAGACGTATTGGTTCCATTGATGCCACCGGTCTAACCCCCCATCTTCGTTACGCTGCGAATGAATTGATCAAACCCGCTGACCGTCTGATGCAGCGGCTCGGTCAGAATGCTTGGGTAGACCCCAAGCACGATGATAAAAGCAGCCAGTGTAATCATCGGCACCGCTTCGATAAACCGTGCGTCCCGCATCGCGGGCAGCTCACTGCGCAGCGGCCCGTATGTGATGCCGAGCACCCCCCGCAGTACGTATACCGCGGCCAGTATAATTCCGAGCGCTCCTACGGCCGTCACGATCTTATGCGATTCGAACAAGCCTACGAAAGCGAGAAACTCGCTGACGAATCCAGATAAGCCGGGCAGCCCAAGCGAAGCCATGCCTGCGAGCAGCAGGATGCCGGATATGAACGGAATCGACTTGGCCAGGCCTCCAAGCTCTTCGAGCCGGGTCGTATGCGTCCGCTCATAGATACTGCCTACGATCAAGAACAGCAAGGCCGAGATCAGGCCGTGCGATACCAGCTGGAACACCGCTCCCTCCAGGCCGATCGTGTTGAAGGCCGCAATCCCCAGAAGTACGATGCCCATATGGCTGATACTGGAATAAGCCAGAACAAGCTTGAATTCCTTCTGGACGAAGGCCAATATCGCACCGTACAAAATGTTGATCACACCGAGCACGGCAAGCACGGTCGCCCAGCCGACCGCCTGCTGGGGAAACAGCAGGATGCCGAAGCGAATCAAGCCATAAGCTCCCATTTTCAGCAAAATACCGGAGTGAATCATGACCACGGAAGGCGGCGCCTCCGTATGAACCTTCAGCATCCACGTATGGAAGGGGAACAGCGGCAGCTTGATCCCGAAGGCCACCAGCAGCATGATGAACAGTACCCATTTCATCGTTGCGCTTAAGAAAAACACATTGCCTTCCTCGTTTTGATTCACATAGGAATCCACACTTTGAAACAGATTTTCGGTGATGACATTCAGATCGCCCGTGTAATGAATCGTTACCGCATTGCCGACCACAGTTTGCGTGAAGCCCGCGGTGCTGACCAGTATCAGGAAGGCGATCAGCATAATCGCCGACCCGAGCCCGTTATAGATCAAGAACTTGTTCGCCGCACGCTCGCGGTCCATATATCCCCAGATCCCGATAAGGAAAAACATCGGCACAAGGGTGACTTCGAAGAAGACGAAGAACAGAAACAGGTCCTGGGCCATAAACACGCCGAACATTCCGACTTCAAGCAGTAAAAACCAGATAAAGTACGATTTCCAACGTTTTTTAATGTAGACCGAAGCAAGAGCGGCCATCGTAGCTACAAGCGCCGTCAGAAACACCAGCGGCAGCGACAAGCCGTCTACCGCCAGAGCGTACTTAAACTCCACGAAGAACGAGGTCTGGCTGAGTACCTGCGTTTCCCGGTCAAGCGGGATGGAGATCCAGGGGACGGACTCCTTGAACTGCATGCCCGCGACATTCGAATTGAACTGAGCATACAGCCACACCGACAATCCAAGAGGGATCAGCGTGGTGAGAATCGCAGTCGTCTTAATCCACTGTCCCTGTGACTTTGGCAGAAACATCAGCACAAGCACGCCGAGCAGCGGCGAGAATGTAATGAGCGATAGAATCGGAATCTTATCCAAGGCTGATGAACCTCCTTCCCGCGATAGCCAGCATCAGAATGAGCAAGCCGATCAGCGTAGCCAGACCATACGTCTGCACCTGCCCATTTTGCAAGCGGGAACCGAGGCGTCCCACGCCTGTCACAGCGTAAGACGATAACCGTACCACACCGTCCACGACATAGACGTCAAACAGATGAAGCACCTGCCCGATCGATTGCAGCGAACGCACCCATACGGCCTGGTACAGCTCATCGATATAATATTTGCGGTTCAGCAGCCTGTACAGCCATGGAGCTGAGGCTACGAAGCCCTCCGCAGAAATCGTCCGCTTCACGTAGACCATATATCCGGCCCCGATACCCAGCAACCCTACGAGCGTCGAGAGTACCATCACCAGCACCGATGCATGCTCCGCCTCTTCATGACCGGTCAGCCAAGTTCCAAGCCACGGGCTGAACGGAGTAAAGACGAAGCCGGCCACGACAGCCAATACAGCCAGCACGATAAGCGGCATTGTCATAGAGCCTGGAGATTCATGAACCTTCCCTTGATGCTCGCCCCGCGGCTTGCCGAAGAACACCAGGAAGTACAGACGGGACATATAGAATGCCGTAAAAAATGCTGCGATAAGCCCGACGAGCATCAAGCCGTAATGGCCCGTATTGTAAGCCTCCGTCAGGATGGCGTCCTTGGACCAGAAGCCGGACAGCGGCACGATCCCGCTGAGCGCAAGCGCTCCGATCGCAAACGTCCAGGCCGTGATCTTCATCTTACTGCCGACGCCGCCCATCTCGTGGATGTTCTGCGTATGTACGGCATGAATGACGCTGCCCGCTCCAAGGAAGAGCAAAGCCTTGAAGAACGCATGCGTGAATAAATGAAAGATGCCCGCGGTATAAGCGGCCGTCGTCCCGATGCCGAGCGCCATCATCATGTAGCCCAGTTGGCTGACGGTCGAGTAGGCCAGAATACGTTTAATATCGTTCTGGGCCGTCCCGATCGTCGCAGCGAAGAGCGCTGTGACCGCACCGACAACGGCTACTACGGTTAATGCGGCAGGGGCCGCCGTAAAGATATCAAAGGTGCGGGCGACCAAATACACGCCTGCGGCGACCATGGTAGCGGCATGGATCAACGCACTGATCGGCGTCGGTCCTTCCATCGCATCCGGCAGCCAGGTATGAAGCGGGAACTGGCCGGATTTACCCATCGCGCCTATGAAAATCAAAATGGCGATCCAGGTAGCCATTTCCTCGGAAATTTTACCGCCCTCGAATGCATTGCTGATCGATGTAAAATCAAGCGCATGATCGGGCATCACCCAGAACAACAACAGGATGCCGATGAAAAGTCCTACGTCACCGACACGCGTGACGATGAACGCTTTTTTCGCCGCGGCGCGTGCCTCGGGCTTGAAATACCAGAACCCGACGAGCAGGAACGAGCACACGCCGACCAGCTCCCAAAATATGTACAGCTGCACCAGATTCACGGAGATGACAAGCCCGAGCATCGAGAACGTAAACAGCGCGATATAAGCGAAGAACACGTTGATCCGTTCATCTCCATGCATATAGCCCTTGGAATAAATATTGACGAGCAGGCTGATGAGTGTCACGATCACCAGCATCAAAGCATTCAAGTTCGTAACCTCAAAGCCCATTTTCAGCGTGAAGTCGCCAAGCTTCAGCCACTGCATATTGTTCCATGTATAATCTTCCGTGCCTCCGCCGATTCGCTCCCAAAAGATCAGGATGGCGAGCAGGAAAGAAACGAACCCGGCCGCTATGCTGATATAAGCGCCCGCTTCCCGTAACGAGCGTCCCGCCGCCGTTAAAATCAAAAACGACAGCAGCGGGAACAACGGGATGAGCCAAGCGTATTGCGAGAAAGCCGATACCATGAGCTTAAATCCTCCTCTACGCGAATGCCGGGAGCCAGCGCCGTCTCCAGCCCGGTATGACCGGGATCTGGCGAAAGCCCGCTCGACCGCAGCACTTCGCTATCGCTTCATCGAATCCATGTCTCCGACATCCGTTGTTCCCTTGTTCCGATAAAAGGCGATCAGTATAGCGATACCTAACGCGACCTCGGCCGCAGCAACCGTAATATTGAACAAGGAGAAAATTTGTCCCGTTAGCCCGGGCTGCAAGCCGAATCTGGAGAATGCCACCAAATTCAAGTTTACGGCATTCAGCATCAGCTCGATGGACAACAGCACGATAACCGCGCTTTTCTTGGAAAGGGCGCCATACATGCCGATGCAAAACAGAATCGCCGCGAGCGTCAAGTATGGAGTTGCAAGTCCTCCGGCTCCCATGCTAATCCTCCTCCCGTTTCGCTACGATAATGGCGCCGATGAAAGCGACTGTGAGCAGCACCGACATCAGCTCAAAAGGAATCACATATTGGCCGAAGAGCAGCTTGCCAATCTCCAGCGTGTTATCCTCGATCTTGGGGTATTCCCCGGTCGGCAGCTCCGTTTTCTGAATGACGTAGAAGATGATGCCGAACAGGCCGGCCGCGCCTACAAACAACAAACCGTTATGCCAAGGACGCTTCGGCTCCTCTTCGTCGCTCTGATGATGCTTAGTCATCATAATGCCGAAGATCATCAGAATGGAAATAGCCCCGGCGTAGATCAGAATCTGCACCACAGCGACGAACTCCGCCTGCAGCACAATGTACAGGCCCGCCAGACTGATAAAGGTCAGCGCCAAAGCGAGTACCATATGGACAACCTGCGTGTAGCTGATCATAAATATAGCTCCGCCTATGGCCAGCAGGGCGCACACGAAGAATACGAGATTTTCGCCGCTGGATAGAAATGAGACAATATTCGAGAGCATTACTTGGCACCGCCTTTCGGCATAGCCGAGTTGTTCTCTTTGCGTACATTCGAGTTGTTGTCATTCAACCATTCGAGGTTTTTGAACAGATCATCGCGGCTGTACGTGCTCAGCTCGAAGTTGCTCGTCATGACGATCGCCTCCGTCGGGCAAACCTCCGTACACAGATCGCAAAGAATACAGATCTCGAAATTGATGTCGTAGGTATCGATGACCTTTCCTTTTTTCTCCGGGTCCGGATTAGGCTTGCCTACAAGCGTGATGCACTCCGTCGGGCAAATTCTCGCACATTGGTTGCAGACGATGCATTTCTCCGGGTCAAAGTGCTGTATGCCTCGGAACCGGTCCGGCAGCTCCAGCGGTACATCTGGATATGCATACGTGATTTTCTTGGCTGTTAAGCTTTTGAGCGTTACGCCAAGTCCCTTCACGATACCTTTCATTTCGTTCACCCTTTCGTCGTAGGCATGCGGAGGCCGCAATCCTTACATGACAATGGCCATATAGATTGCCGTAACAAAAATATTAACCAAAGCAAGCGGCAGCAGCACTCTCCAGCCCAGTCCCATCAACTGATCCACGCGGACGCGAGGCAAGGTTCCCCTTATCCAGATCAGCACGAATACGATCAGCGAGAATTTCAACAGGAACCAGACGATTCCCGGGATAAAGCTAAGAAACGCAAACGGCGCATGCCAGCCTCCAAGGAATAATGTCGTCGTTAAGCCTGAGATGGCGAACACATACACATACTCCGCCAGCATGAAGAAGGCAAAGCGGAAACCGCTATATTCGACGTGATAGCCCGCGACCAGCTCCGACTCCGCCTCCGGCAAGTCAAAGGGCGTACGATTCAGCTCCGATACGGCCGCTATGGCGAATACGACAAAGCCGATAATCTGCGGCAAAAAGTTCCAGTGCCAGAAGCCTCCGCCCTGCGCCTCGACGATCCGGTTTAAATTCATGCTGCCGGTCATCATGACGACGCCGACGACGGAGATCACGAGCGGAATCTCATAACTGATCATCTGTGCAGCGGAACGCATCCCCCCGAGCAGCGCGTACTTATTATTGGAGGCCCATCCTCCCAGCACAACGCCGATGGTGGAAATTCCGGACAAGGCCACATAGTACAGAACGCCGACATTCATGTCGCTGCTGATGAGATTGCTTGTATAAGGAATGACCGCCGTAACAAGGAAAGCAGGGATAAACGTAATAATCGGCGCCAGAATAAATAATCCGCGATCCGCTTTGCGCGGAATGGTATCTTCTTTAATCAGCAGCTTGAACACGTCGGCTACCGTCTGCAGCAGACCAAGCGGCCCCGTCCGGTTCGGTCCGATCCGGAGCTGCATCCAGCCGAGCACCTTACGCTCGAAGTAAATCGCGTAGGTCACGAAGCCCAGAATAATGAGCAGCAGCACTACCGCCCAAGCGAAAAAAATCGCGACGCTGGTAAGCGACAGCGGCTGATGTAAAAGTTCGGACATCAGCAATCGACCTCCCCGACGACAATATCAATGCCTCCGAGTATCGTGATCAGGTTGGTCATCGTCTCCCCGACCAGCAACTTCGGCAGAATCTGCAGGTTGACAAATGAAGGTCTGCGGAATTTCAAGCGGTACGGCTTGTCTTTCCCTTTGGATATAATATGGCAGCCGATTTCGCCTCGCGGCGATTCGATAGCCACATATACCTCTCCCTCCGCCGGGCGGATTACCCGAGGCACCTTACCCATAATTTCTCCGTCACCCGGGAATTGCTCGACCGCCTGCTCGAGAATGCGAAGCGATTGCCGGACCTCCTCCATCCGAAGCAGATACCGCGCATAGCAGTCGCCCCCATCAAGGACGGGCACCTCGAAGTCGAACCGGTCATACAGACTGTATGGCTGGTCCTTGCGCAGATCCCAGTTTACGCCTGTACACCTCAGATTGGCTCCGCTGAGTCCATAAGCGATCGCTGTCTCGGCATCGTACTTGCCTACCCCTTTGATCCGCGCCAGGAAAATTTCATTGCCGCTAACGAGCCTTTCGTATTCCTCCAGCTTGTTTCTCATATAAGGAACGAATTCGCGTACCTTCTGAATCCACCCTTCGGGGGCATCCCATTTCACACCGCCCACACGCATGTAATTATAGGTGAGCCGGGCGCCGCAAAGCTCGTTGAACAGGTCGATAATGATCTCCCGGTCCCGGAATGCGTAGAGAAAGGGGCTCATTGCGCCAATATCCAGCAGATAGGTACCCCACCATACGAGATGACTGGCTACCCGCTGCAGCTCCATCACGATCAGCCTTAAATATTCGGCCCGCTCGGGTATTTCCAGCTGCATCAGCTTCTCGACCGCATGGACCAGCACATAGTTGTTGGTCATCGCTGACACATAGTCCATCCGGTCCGTATAAGGAATAATCTGCGTATAAGTCAGATTCTCGGCCAGCTTCTCCGTTCCCCGGTGCAAGTATCCCATTACCGGGATAGCTTCCTTGATGACTTCGCCGTCGAGCTTGACGATAATGCGGAATACGCCGTGCGTACTCGGATGCTGCGGTCCTACGTTCAAAAGCAATTCTTCCGTTCTAATGGCCAAATCCTACACCTCCGGGTCGAGCGGCTCGTAATCTTTGCGCAGCGGATGTCCTACCCAGTCGTCTGCCATCATAATGCGGCGCAAGTCGGGATGTCCCGGAAAATCGATACCGAATAAATCGTATATTTCCCGCTCATTCCAGTTGGCCGTCGGCCAAACGGATGTGACGGATGGAACGGACGGCGCTTCGCGGTCCGTCTTGACCCTAACGCCATATTCGCGTTTAGATTCCAGCGAGATCAGATGGTAGACAACTTCCATATGCGTCTCCATATCAACGCCGGACACATTCCGCAGATAGTTTAGCCGAAGCTCGGGATGCGTCTTGAGCATCTCGGCCGCAGCAGGCCAGGCCTCCGGGCTAAGGACCAGAAAAGGAATATGTCCGCCCTTTTCGTTGATATAGGCCTCTTGAATAACCTCGCCCGGTATTTCCTGCAGCAGCGCTACAAGCCGATCCAGCAAGGGCTGGCTGGGCGACGGCTCCTTCGGAGCTTCCGCTTCCGCTTCCGCGGCCTCCGCCTCGGCCGCACGCTCTTTGGCACGGGCGGCACGCGCCTCGGCAGCCGCCTTGGCCTTCGCTTCCTTCTCCTCGTCGGACGGAGCAGGTACCGCTGCAGCCGCTTCCGGAGCATTGGCCTCGCCCGGCTCCAGCTTCACGGAAGCGCCCTTGTCCGGCTCGGCCGGGGCCCCTGCTTCCTTCTTGGAGCCTGTATCGGGCGTTTGTGTATCGTCAGGTGCAGCCGCACCCGCGGTTTTGTCCAGCTTCGGATCATCGGTCATGGATTGGTCACCTGCTTACCGGTTTTCGCTTCATATCGGATTTTCTCCTGCAGCTTGTTAATGCCGTAGATCAGAGCCGCAGGATTGGGAGGACAGCCCGGAATGTAAACATCCACCGGTACGATCTGGTCGACTCCCTTCACGACGGCGTATGATTTCACATACGGACCGCCGGCGGTGGCACAGGAACCCATAGCGATCACCCATTTGGGCTCGGGCATCTGCTCATACAGACGGCGCAGCAGCGGAGCCATCTTCTTGGTAACCGTACCTGCGACAATCATGACGTCCGACTGCCGCGGAGACGTACGGAAGATAACTCCGAACCGGTCAAGGTCATAGTGCGATCCGCCCGTACCCATCATTTCGATCGCGCAACAGGCCAGGCCGAAGGTAAGCGGCCATAGGGAGTTGCTTCTCGCCCAAGCCTTGATCTGTTCCAAGGTGGTCATAAACACCGTGCGTTCCATTTCCTGGCGTTCTTCCGGCGTGATATTCTCTAGATTGAGGTCCACTTCAGCACCTTCTTCTTCCAGGCATACAGTAAGCCTATGATCAGCAGCGTTATGAATATACACATCTCCACAAGCGCAAACAAGCCTAGTTGCTTGTATGCAACGGCCCATGGATACAAGAACACCGTTTCTACATCGAAAATAACAAACATCAGCGCAAACAGGTAATACCGGATGTTAAAGCGAACTTGTCCTTCTCCCACCGGTTCGTTACCGCTTTCATAAGTCGTATATTTTTCTTCGACCGGTTTGTGCGGACGCAACCACCGCCCGATTGTAAGCGCTGCAATTGGAAGCAACACCGCCAAGAAGAGAAAAATCGTTACGACTACGTAGTTGTTCATGTACATCGCGAACGAACCGCCTCCTTATGTAACATTGTTGGACGTACCCCGTGTCTCAAACTGCTTTGAAATCCATGCTTTTTCAATAGTTTTCATGAAGAATGCTTCGTACACGCCATTCCAATTATAACAAAAGGCCTAAGGAGTGTCTAACCTTTTCCGCCCGCAATTTGCTTTTGGAAAACGCTTAACTTTTCGGCGTGCAGAGCTCGGTAGGTTGGAATTGCAACCAATCCCTTACATTAGCGTAAAGTAAGCGTAAAGCAGCCGGGTACCTTGTATAGAAGAGGCTAGACAGGAAGCTCAATAAAAGAAATGGCATATATTTAGGAAAATAAATGGAGCTTCAGGGTCATTCTCTGTTAAAATTAGCCTGGTACAGCATTCGTAGAGGAGGTGTAGCTTTTGAATGGCTCGAATGCCTTAAAGCTTGTTGGACTTATTGCGGGGGTGGTCCTCCTTAATATTATGATGTTGTCCCCAGGAATAGTAGGGCTAGACATCGGAGGGGACAGCGCACTTGAAACGGCTGCAGGCGTAACCTTATTGTTCATAAGTCTCCTTGTACTGCTTTACGGCAGTTATGCTCTTCTGTTCAAGCCTCCTGCCGTGACGCCAGTAAAAAATCTGAAGACCCATGAAGACTATGTTGAGGCGCTGCATCGTTTCCGGCATGTCAACGCCTTGAAGAAGGATGTCCGGCTGGCTCTCGACCAGCTAGATCGCATCGAAAAGAAGAAAGGCACGCTGCTGGATGTCCTTAGTCAAAGATTTGATCCGACGGAGCTCAGCTACAAGAAGTTCGTTACGGTTATTCTTGAAGTCGAAAAGCTGTTTTACCTGAATATCAGGAGCACCCTCAATAAGCTGAACGTTTTTGACGCCTCGGAATTCGAAGCGTTCACCCATCAGCAAAAATCGGCTCCATTTCCCAACAAGCTTATGCAGGAAAAGGCGGGTCTGTACAAGGAGTATTTAGACTATGTGACCGGGTATTTGGCTGCCAATGAAGAAATCCTGCTGAAGCTAGACAAGTTGGTGTTGGAAATATCTCTATTAAGCAGCTCCGATTATAAGGATGTCGAGGAGATGCCCTGCATGAAGGAAATCGATTCCTTGATCAAGCAAACGAAATATTATAAGCAATGAGAGGGAGGATGAGGATGGCTAGCAAAGGAAAAGCGTTTGGTATATTGGGGGCAATTGCCGTCATCGTTTTTGTTCTTGTGTATGCGGGAATCAGTCTGACATCCAACTTAGGGAAAACCCAGACCCAGGTAACGCTGGAGGATGCGACCAAGCAGCTGGATAAACTGTACCAGGACATATCGGTTACGACGGCCAAACCAATCAAGGGACAGATCGACCTCGACCCGGTGAATGTCGGCGAATCGTTGCCTGATATTTCTAAGTTTCCTATATCGGTACCCAATACAACGGAAAATTTCGTAGAAATTTTTTCTTCCACAGAAAAATCAGGAACGGGGATTGACGGATGGTTGAATGAGGTAGCGAATGATTTCAATAAGTCCAATATCGTCCTGAACGGGAAGCCGGTTTCCGTCAAGATCCGTAATATCGCTTCGGGAACGGCTACCGATTACATAAGGTCGGGCAAATATGTACCGGATGCTTTCACCCCTTCCAACGAGCTATGGGGCGAGATGGTTAAGGCACAAGGGGTTCGGACTGAGCTTGTCTCCAAGCGTCTGGTCGGTAATGTCGCCGGTATTATCTCCTCCAAGACAAAATACGATGAGCTGGTAGCTAAGTACGGGTCTTTAAACGTTAAGACGGTTACAGATGCTATTGCCAATAATGAACTGGCTATGGGATATACCGATCCTTTCGCAAGCTCTACGGGTCTAAACTTTCTAGTGACTGCCCTTGGAACGTTTGACAGCTCGAATCTGCTTGGAGATAAAGCGGTTCAAGGTTTTGAAAAGTTCCAGACGAACGTTCCCTTTATTGCGTCTACCACGATCCAGATGCGTGATGCCGCCAAGTCCGGTATGCTCGACGGGTTTGTTCTGGAATACCAAACGTACATCAACGCTCCTGACCTAAAGACGGGATATGTATTTACCCCATTCGGCGTAAGGCATGACAGCCCGCTGTACGCTTTGGGCGACTTGCCCCAAGCTAAGCTGGACATTATTAAGAAATTTTCGGAATTTGTTGAACAGGAGAAGTATCAAAAAATCGCACAGGAAAAAGGCTTCAACAGTCTGAATGAGTACAAATCCGAAGTCGCTGTCGTTGAGGGCAATCTCCTATCGTCCGCGCAGAAGCTATGGAAAGAGAAGAAAAACGCAAATAAACCAATTGCCGCGGTGTTTGTAGCCGATGTATCCGGCAGCATGGCGGGCGAGCCCTTGAATCGGTTGAAGGAATCCCTTCTCAAGGGACAGAAGTTTTTAGGGAAAGAAAACAGTATAGGCTTTGTCTCGTATTCCAGTAAAGTAGCTATCAATCTCCCCATCGGGAAATACGATACGAATCAGCAGTCGATGTTTGTCGGGGCCGTAAACAGCCTTCAAGCCAATGGAGGGACCGCTACCTTCGACGGCATCGTGGTCGCTATGAAGATGCTTCAAGACGAGCTGGCTCTTAATCCCGATGTGAAGCCGCTGATCTTTGTTCTAAGCGATGGAGAGACGAATGAAGGACATTCGCTTAAGGATATCAAGGGGTTGGTTGAATCCTTCAAGATTCCTATCTATACGATAGGCTATAACGCAAATATCAAGGCGCTTGAAAGCATATCAAGTATTAATGAGGCCGCTAACATCAACGCAGACACGGACGATGTGGTGTATAAAATAGGTAATCTGCTTAACGTTCAAATGTAACTTTAATCCAAGAGGAGGGTTACCATGTCTTTTACAATGGAAATCGTAAGCCCCGAGCAGCTTAAAACGGCGATCGAGGAGCAGGTTAAGCCAGTACCCGAGGAGGTTGCTCAGCTCAAGGAGCTAGCCCTGACCAATGTCTCGACTATATTGGAGTTAGATATCGATTCGTTAGAAAAACGCAAAGAGATCCTGCAGTCCATGGATCGCTTCGGCATGAGCACGATGACATCCTCCGCGGAGAAAAACTCTCTCTTGCAAGTTTCCGTAGGGAATTTATCCAAGACCGGCGATGAAGGCGGCCAGGTGGCTAAGGGCTTGACTGAATTGCATCTCCAGCTGAAGGATCTGGACCCGAGTGTCGTGGACTTTGCCAAAAGCGGTATTCTAGGCAAGTTCTTTAACCCCTTGCGCAGTTACTTTGCCAAGTACCAAAAGGCGGATGCTGTTATTGCGGATATCATCATGTCGCTGGACAAGGGCAAGTCCATCCTGAAGAATGACAACACCACGCTGGAGTTTGAACAACACGCGCTGAGGGAGCTAACTAAAAAGCTACAGAAGGAGATCCAGCTTGGCGTGCTGATGGATGAAGAGATTGAGTCGCGTCTGGAAGCAGCCAAATTACGCCAAGAGCCCGAGGAAAAGATCCGGTTCATTACGGAAGAAGTGTTGTTTCCGCTGCGCCAGCGTGTGATGGATCTGCAACAAATGTTAGTGGTCAATCAGCAAGGAATCATGGCCATCGAGGTCGTTATACGAAATAACAAAGAGCTGATCCGAGGAGTAGACCGGGCAAGGAATGTTACGGTTTCTGCGCTAAAAATCTCGGTTACGGTGGCTAGTGCGCTCTATAATCAAAGCATCGTCCTCAAGAAGATTGAGCTGCTCAACCAAACTACGGATAATCTGATAAGCAGCACGTCCAAAATGCTCAAAAACCAAGGCGCCGCGATTCAAAAGCAATCCCTCGAAACGAGTATTTCCGTAGACACGTTAAAACAAGCATTTACAGACGTGCTTTCGGCCCTCGATTCCATTAGCACGTATAAGCAGGAGGCGCTCCCTCGGATGCGTGAAACGATTAACCAATTTAGAGAACTGGCGGATGACGGGGAACAACAGATTCAACGTTTGGAGAAAGGCAAGAAGCTTGGCTTGTAGTCAAGAACTGATAGGTCAAGGGTGCGCGAACAGGCGCACTCTTTTTTCTATGAATTCCGTGGCATGAAACGCAAAAAACGAGGGAAAGACTCCCCCGTTCTCCTAGATAACGATCTATCTTCTACCGGAAACGTCAAGCCGATTCAAGGCGCGCTGCAAAGCCATTTCGGCGCGATGAAAATCGATTTTGTCCTGCTTGGCGTTTTTAAGCCGTTGTTCGGCGCGGTCTTTAGAAGCCTTCGCACGATCAACGTCAATTTGCTCCGGCAGCTCGGCGCTTTCCGCCAATATAACCACCTTATCCTTGCGCACTTCCATAAAACCGCCGTTCACCGCGATATTGATATCTTTGCTGCCTTGATTTTTCACAGTAATCGGTGCGATTTTAAGCGGAGTCACAAGCGGAATGTGATTCGGCAGAATTCCAAGCTCCCCTTCAACGCCCCTGGCGACGATCATGCTCGCCTGTTCGGCATACACCTTGCGCTCCGGGGTTACGATTTCCAGCAGGAATGTGCTCACTTGGATTCCCCTCCTGTGTACCTAATGATGCCCGCCCCCGGTAACGGGGGTAGGCAAGGGTGTAACGGTCAAGCCCGATTACAGCGTTTTTGCTTTCTCGATGGCATCTTCAATCGTTCCCACGTTGTGGAACGCCGGCTCCGGAAGGTTGTCATGCTTGCCTTCCAGAATCTCTTTGAAGCTGCGAACCGTTTCCTTAACCGGTACGTACAGTCCAGGAATACCATTGAACGCCTCAGCAACGTGAAGCGGCTGGGACAAGAACAGACGCAGACGGCGCGCACGGTGTACGACCAGTTTGTCCTCATCGGACAGCTCATCCATACCGAGGATCGCGATAATATCGAGCAGCTCTTTGTAGCGCTGCAAAATTTGTTTTACGCCTTGAGCAACTTGATAGTGCTCTTCGCCGAGAATTTCCGGCGTCAGAATACGGGAAGAAGAAGCCAGCGGGTCAACCGCCGGGAAGATACCGGCTGCCGCAATGCTCCGCTCCAGGTTCGTTGTGGCATCCAAGTGAGCGAACGCCGTTGCTGGAGCCGGATCCGTATAGTCATCCGCTGGAACATAGATCGCTTGGATGGACGTAACGGAACCTTTCTTCGTGGATGTAATCCGCTCTTGCAGTTGACCCATCTCGGTCGCGAGTGTCGGTTGGTAACCTACCGCGGACGGCATACGTCCGAGCAAAGCGGAAACCTCGGAACCCGCTTGGGTAAAGCGGAAGATATTGTCGATAAAGAGAAGAACGTCGCGGCCTTCCTCATCACGGAAGTATTCAGCCATCGTCAGACCCGACAGAGCTACGCGAAGACGCGCGCCCGGCGGCTCGTTCATTTGTCCGAAAACCATCGCCGTTTTGGAGATAACGCCGGAATCCTTCATCTCGTGGTACAAGTCGTTACCTTCACGGGTACGCTCGCCCACGCCTGCGAATACGGAGATACCGCCATGCTCTTGAGCGATGTTATGGATCAGCTCTTGCATCGTTACGGTTTTACCTACGCCCGCACCGCCGAAGAGACCGATCTTACCGCCCTTGGCATAAGGCGCCATCAAGTCGATAACTTTAATCCCCGTCTCCAGAATTTCCGATTTCGTGGACAAGTTTTCGAAAGAAGGAGCGGATTTGTGGATCGGGCTCGTGTTGGTACGATCCACTTCCACTACGCCATCGATCGGCTCGCCCAGTACGTTGAACACGCGGCCCAGTGTCGCCGGTCCTACGGGAACGGAGATTGGAGCACCTGTATCCACTGCTTCTACGCCACGGACCAAGCCGTCAGTGGAAGACATCGCTACGCAGCGAACCATGTTGTCGCCAAGGTGAACAGCTGCTTCAACGGTCAAGCTCATATCCGCGCGGCCTTGCTGACCTTTACTTTCAATTCTGATTGCATTAAGAATCTCAGGGAGGTGTCCACGCTCGAACTCAATGTCGACGACCGGCCCTGTGATATTCACAACGCGCCCCTTGCTCATGTTTTCCCTCCTCCAAGTTTCGCACAGCGAAACTACATCGTAAGCCTAAACTTCAAGTTTCGCATCAGCGAAACCTTATCATCCCTAGCATTGCTTAACTGCTTGCGTTCGCACCTGCGACGATTTCGGAAATTTCCTGCGTGATCGATGCTTGACGCGCCCGGTTGTAGGCGAGCGTGTAGGTGCTGATCATCTTCGTCGCATTTTTGGTCGCGCTGTTCATCGCCGTCATTCTCGCGCCGAACTCACTCGCTTTGCCTTCCAGCACAGCGCTGTAGATCAGGGTCTCCGCATACTTAGGAAGCAGAACTTCCAGCACGCCTTCCGGAGACGGCTCGTATTCATATGCCGCGGCAGTCTTTCCGGTCACATCCTCCAGTGGCAGAAGACGCTTGACTGTCGGGATCTGAGTAATCGCATTCTTGAACTGGTTGTAGACCAGGAACAGCTGGTCGTACAAACCCTCCTCGAAATACTGCACAGCCTTGGCCGCGATCGACTTAATATCAGAGAATTGGACCGAATCAGGCAGACCGGTAACTTCTTCGGAAATCGGCATATTCCGTTTGCTGAAGAAATCCCGTCCCTTGCGGCCGATAACAAAAATCGTATACTCGTCCTTCGATTTATGCTTCTCGTTAATTTCGTTGACCACTTTACGCAGTACGTTAGCGTTGTAGCCGCCTGCAAGACCGCGATCCGAAGTGATAACCAGATACCCGGTCTTCTTCACCTCGCGGTTCTGCAGCATAGGATGCTTCACACCCTTGGTGCCTGCTGCGATGCTGGCCACCACTTCCTTCAGCTTATCCGCATAAGGCCGTGCAGCCTCGGCGGCTAACTGAGAGCGGCGGAGCTTCGCTGCCGAAACCATTTCCATCGCCTTCGTAATTTGCTTCGTGTTCTGAGTGGACTTGATTTGACGCTTAATCTCGCGCATCCCTTTTGCCATACTTGCTCACCTCTCTTTCGAGGCTTCCCGCCTGCCCGGCCGGCCGCATGGCGTTGTCGCCTCTGTCCGCGTACGGAGGGAAAAGCCTGTTCCCCAAGCTAAAAGTGAAACGACCCGAGCTTCTTCTGGTGTAAGAAGCCCGGCTTACCTTGCCTTATTCAGAACGGGCAAAGCCCTTTTTGAACTGTTGAATTGCGTCGGTCAATGCCTTCTCGTTATCCGCAGTCAAGTCCTTCGTATCGCGGATGCTGTTCAGGATTTCCGGACGGCTCGCATCGAGGAATCCAAGGAATTCTTCTTCGAAGCGGCTCACGTCTTGAACCGGAAGATCGTCCAGGTGACCTTTTACAACCGTATACAAGGAAGCAACTTGACGCTCCAGGGACAACGGCTGATTCACGCCTTGCTTCAAGATTTCGAGCGTACGCACACCGCGGTTCAAGCGGGTTTGCGTCGCTTTATCCAGATCGGAGCCGAATTGGGCAAATGCCGCCAGCTCGCGGTATTGGGCCAAGTCTACGCGGAGCGTACCGGCGACCTTCTTCATCGCTTTCGTCTGGGCCGAGCCCCCTACCCGGGATACGGAGATACCGACGTTAACCGCCGGACGCTGACCGGAGTAGAACAGGTCGGACTCAAGGAAGATCTGACCGTCCGTGATCGAAATCACGTTCGTTGGGATATATGCGGAAACGTCGCCCGCTTGTGTTTCAATGAATGGCAGAGCGGTTAATGAACCACCACCAAGCTCGTCGCTCAGCTTCGCAGCGCGCTCCAACAGACGGGAGTGCAGGTAGAAAACGTCGCCCGGATAAGCTTCCCGGCCCGGAGGACGGCGGAGCAGCAAGGACATCTCACGGTAAGCGGCAGCTTGCTTGGACAAGTCATCATATACGATCAGGACATGCTCGCCCTTGTACATGAAGTACTCGCCCATCGCGCAGCCGGCATACGGAGCCAGCCAAAGCATCGGGGACGGTTCGGAAGCCGAAGCCGTTACAACGATCGTGTAGTCAAGCGCGCCCGCTTTACGCAGCTGCTCGACAACGCCAACAACCGTCGATTGTTTTTGACCGATAGCGACGTAGATACATTTTACGCCGTTACCTTTTTGGTTGATGATCGTATCGATCGCAATTGCCGTTTTACCGGTTTGACGGTCGCCGATGATCAATTCCCGTTGACCGCGGCCGACAGGGATCATCGCGTCGATCGCTTTAATACCGGTTTGCATAGGCTCATGAACCGATTTACGGGCCATAACGCCTGGTGCCGGCGATTCGATCGGACGGAATGCGGTCGTATTGATCGGTCCTCTGCCATCGACAGGCTGACCGAGCGCGTTCACAACGCGGCCAAGAAGCTCCTCGCCTACTGGAACCTCCATGATGCGGCCGGTACGCTTTACTTGGTCGCCTTCACGGATGTCTGTGTATGGCCCGAGGATAACGATACCGACGTTGCTTTCGTCCAAGTTAAAGGCGTGACCGAGTACGCCGTTCGGGAACTCAAGAAGTTCGCCGGCCATAACGTTCTCCAGACCATGCGCACGGGCGATACCGTCACCAACCTGAATGACCGTACCTACGTCAACCACTTGAATTTCTGATTTATAATTTTCAATCTGCTGTTTAATCAATGTGCTGATTTCTTCAGGCTTGATACTCAAACGTCTCACCCCTATCTACAGTGCTTGTGATTGATTCAAGGCTTTTTCCAAACGCTTCAGCTTGCCGGATAAGCTTCCGTCGTACAGACGGTCGCCGATGCGGATTTGAATGCCGCCGAGCAAGCTTTTATCGATAACCGATTGTACACGGATTTGTTTCTGCGCGATTTCGCCGAAAGCTGCCTCAATTTGTTTGATTTCCAAATCGGAGAGGGCATTCGGCGTATAAACGATAGCCTCGGCCTTCCCGGTGGCCTCATCAGAGATCGCAATATAATAGTTGACCAGTGGTTGGAGAAGCGACTCGCGGCCCTTGTCGAAGAGCAGCTTGATCGTATTCAGAACCGTCTCGGACACGGACTTGCCGAAAACTTCATCCACCAGTGATTTCTTGGCTTCGATATCCAAGCCGGGATGGAACAGGAGATTATCGAAATCGCCGTGTTCTTGAAGGGAGCCTAAGACAAACCTCAGATCCTGCCCAACCTTCTCCACAGCGTTCTGCTCCTTGGCAATTTCAAACAAGGCCTTCGCGTACCTTTTGGCTACAACGGTGTCCTTGCTCATTGTTTGCCTCCTACCTCTTTGAGGTATTGCTCAACCAACTGCGATTGCGATTGTTCATCGACTTGCTTCTCGATAATCTTCGAAGCGATCATCACAGACATAGCGCTGACTTGGCTGCGAAGGGCCGAAATCGCTTTGTTCTTCTCATCTTCAATATCGCGAAGAGCTCCATCCTTCAGACGAGTAGCTTCTTCTTTAGCTTGTTCGATAATGCTTTCGCTTTGCTTCTTGCTGGAAGCCTTGGCCAGCTCGATGATGTTGCTCGCTTCGCTGCGAACTTCCTGCAGCGCTTTTTGCTGCTCTGCAAGCAATCTTTCCGCCTCAAGACGGTTTTTCTCGGAAGATTCGATTTGGTCGGCGACCAGCTTTCTTCTTTGCTCCATGACGCCCATCAATGGACCTACGGCATACTTGTTCAAAAGCAAGTATAGAATCGTGAAAGCGACGATCGCAAACACAAAGTTTTCCCAATGTAAACTCACCTAAGCCACTCCTTTCGCTGTTACTAAGCAAAATGAAGGCGTGGAAGGTAGGATTACCTGCCGCGCCAAACCTTGTCGTTTGAGATTAAGCTCCGAAGAAGATCAGGAACGCAAGAACGACGCCGATAATCGGCACAACCTCGACGATACCAACCCCGATAAACATAGTTGTTTGCAGCGTACCTTTTTGCTCTGGTTGACGAGCGATGCTTTCTACCGTCTTACTTACGATCATACCGTTACCAATACCTGCGCCGAATGCGGACAAACCAATTGCGATTGCTGCTGCCAAAAATTCCATTTGTAAATCCTCCTCGATATTATCGTTTTATTCGATATATAAGCTAATGTGTTAAACACTTGCTAATGGTGGTCATCGCCGTGATGAACGGTCGCTTGGGAAATGTAGACCATCGTCAGAACCGTGAACAGGAAGGCCTGGATGGCACCGACGAAAATACTAAACCCTTGCCATGCGGCAAGCAGCGGAGTTCCGAACACCCCAGCCATCAGAATAGTTCCGATCAAGACTTCTCCGGCAAAAATATTCGCATAGAGACGCAAACCGAGAGTAAGCGGCTTGGAAAGCTCCTTGATCACATTCAACGGAAAGAAAAACCAGTACGGTTCAAAGTAATGCTTCAAGTAGTGCTTTCGATTCATAGTAAGACCGAGAACGTGAATCAGCACAAATACGATGGTAGCCAGCCCGAAAGTAACACCAACGTCTGCGGTAGGCGACTTCCACCAGCCGAGCACAACCCCATGATGCCCTTCCTTCTCGCCCCCTGCTTTAGCACTCGCTGCATCAATCATTTCTTGCGAAACGATCGTTTGTCCGAATAGGGACAGCGGCTTTTCATGCTCGGTAACCACCCCGAAAGGCAAGCCCAGCAGGTTCGATACGAAGATGAACAGAATCAAGGTCATACCGAGTGTAACAAAGTGTTTCGCTCTGTGAAGCGGCATTGTGCTTGCAATGGTGTTGTGAACGAATTCGATAACCCATTCCAAAAAGTTCTGCATCTTGGACGGGTTGGTGACCGATAGGTTCCTGACTGCCAAGCGAGCTATAATGAACACGATTACACAAGAGACGATGATCGACAAAAAGGTTGAGATGTCGATCTTCAAACCACCTAATTGAAGTATCGCAAAATCATGCACTTGCTATCTCCTCCTTTCCCCGAAATGAACTTTCATTTTCTCCCTCTAGACAAGAAGCCCGTGAGGAAGAGTGCCGCTGGCACAAAGGATATTCCAGCGATCGTACTTGCCGCATGAAAGAAATGAGGCATCTTTACGGCAACCATAACTCCAAGAATAGCCATGCTGATACGGGAGATAAACCCCATATTGACACGCTTATTCGGCTTGGCTGCAAGTCCTTCGTTCAGAATCCTTGCAGTGAGCGCTTCGATCTTGACCATAAGCATCCATCCATTGACCACGCTGACCAATGTACCAAGCATAAGACCGTTGAAGTAAGTACGATAAGCCGGGGCAAACGCTCCAGCAAGCAATAATGCAGCAACCAACAACCATGCGGCTCGAATGACCGACTTCATCTGGTCTCGCATATTATCCCTCTTGGTCCTCCAATACTTTTTTGATGACCAGGATGGCAGTCACGATCCCAAGCGAAAGACCAGTCAGCAAGCCTCCAAGCAACCATGCCTTTTCATTGCCGAAATAGTTGCCTGCCCAGCCACCCACCAGATAGCCTGCTACCGTACAGACCGCGACTTCTATTCCTAATGCACCGACTAAAGCGGCGGCATGCCACGGCTGATTATTCGGATCCAATTTCATAGGACACCCTTACAATCCTCATATATTTTATCTAAGCCATGTGTTCTTTGTCAATTGTATAAGCTGGCATTTTTTCTGTGACAAAAATTACAAAAACCTAGTCAGAATAAGGACTTTTCGCCTTCTCAAACCCAACAGTGCAACTGTATGCTGTATCGTTTGTCATCAGATTGTCACGGTTGGAAAGATGGAGGGCTTTCCGAACGGTGTCCAAAGTGGTAAAGTATGGCCTCGACAATCCTGCGGGACGCTTGGCCGTCGCCGTACGGATTGGCAGAATGGCTCATTCGCTCGTGCAACGCGCTGTCGCTGAGCAGCGCCCGGGCCCGTTCATAAACCTTGTCCTCGTCCGTACCGACAAGCTCCAGCGTCCCCGCTTCGATCCCTTCCGGGCGTTCTGTCGTCTCGCGCAGCACCAGCACGGGAACGCCGAATGAAGGCGCCTCCTCCTGCAAGCCGCCGGAATCCGTCAGAATCAGATGAGCGTGCGGGTAAAAATTATGGAATTCAAACACATCGAACGGCTCGACCAGCTTGATCCGGTCATGACCGCCAAGCAGTTCATAAGCGGGCTCCTTCACGGCCGGGCTCAGATGGACCGGGTAGACGATGGCGATATCCTCGAACTCATCCGCGATCTTGCGAACCGCGCGGAACACCTGACGGTGAGGCTCGCCCTGGGATTCGCGCCGATGAGCCGTCATCAACACGAGACGCTTGCCCTTCGCCCAATCCAGAACCGGATGCTGGAAATCCTCGCGCACGGTATAATCGAACACATCCGTTACCGTATTGCCCGTTACGAATATACGTTCCTCCGGCTTGCTTTCCTTGCGCAAATTCCCTGCCGACCACTGAGTCGGTGCAAAGTGCAGATCCGCCAGCACGCCCGTCAACTGACGGTTCATCTCTTCAGGGAACGGCGACAGCTTGTTCCAGGTGCGCAGGCCTGCCTCGACATGCCCTACCTGAATCTGCTGCATAAAAGCCGCGTAGCTGGCCAGGAAGGTCGTCAAGGTATCCCCGTGAACAAGAATCATATCCGGCTTCTCTTCCCGGAAGATCGGATCCAGGCCTTGCAGGACACGAATCGTTATCTCGTTTAACGTCTGGCGGTCCTTCATGACATCCAGATCGTAATCCGGTTTGATTTGAAAAATATCCAGCACTTGGTCGAGCATCTGTCTATGTTGTGCAGTCACGCATACCAGGGACTGGATCTCGTTCGGATGCTTCTCCAGCTCCTTCACCAAAGGAGCCATTTTGATCGCCTCGGGTCTTGTCCCGAAAATCGTCATGATTTTGGTCTTCTTCATGTTGATTAATGAAGCCTCCCTTCACTGCCCTCTTATTATTTGGTACCGAATAAACGGTCTCCCGCATCTCCTAGTCCAGGCACGATGTAGCCATGATCGTCCAGGTAATCATCGATCGCAGCCACATAGATGTCTACGTCCGGATGAGCTTCCTGAACCGCTTGCACGCCCTCCGGCGCGGCGATCAGGCACATCAGCTTCATCTGCGTGCAGCCGCGGCTCTTAAGCGCCGCAATCGCCGCATTGGCTGAGCCGCCCGTTGCCAGCATCGGATCGATGACGATCAGCTCCCGCTCCAGGACGTCAGTCGGCAATTTGGCGTAATATTCGACAGGCTCGAGCGTTTCCGGGTCGCGATACAGGCCGATATGGCCTACCTTGGCTGCCGGCACCAGCTTCAGAATGCCGTCTACCATTCCGAGCCCCGCCCGAAGAATAGGAATCAGTCCAAGCATACGGCCCGAGATGACCCGGCATTCCGCCGTTGTGACCGGCGTCCGGACCTCGACCTTCTGCAGCGGAATATCGCGTGTAATTTCGTAGGCCATGAGCGTGGCTACTTCGTCTACGAGCTCGCGAAAATCTTTTGTATTTGTATGTTCATCTCTTATGTACGTCAATTTGTGTTGTATGAGCGGATGATCGCAAACGAACACTTTTCCCATGCCTGGCTCCCCCTGTAACGGTAAATATAGACTTGTCTCGCCCGGGCTCCCGTTGTCGGGCTAGTCGATTATGACGGAGCCATTCGTGCGTGCCGGCTCTGGAAGCAGACATTAATAGGCCTTGCGTCCGTGCTGCGACCGCACCTGCAAGTCCCGTATAAGCGCCTCGGCAGCCGGGTGACTGCGCGACAAGCGCGTTTTACGCCAAATCTTGTCTATTATACCACAACTGAATCGACTTATCCCAGCCGGGTCAAAAAATATACATATCTTAGATTCCTTCTGCTTCACGTGAAACCATTCCTGCGACACGCGCATGATGAAAAAGCACCGGCCGATCGCAAATTGCGAACGCCGGTGCCTCATCTAGCCGTATGAATTAATAACCGAGGCCTGGATACAGCGGGTACTGCGACGTCAGTTCCTTAACCATGCCGCGCACTTTCTCCAGTACTGCTTCATCGGACGGATTTTTAAGTGTTAACGCAATAATCTGAGCGATCGTTTTCATCGCTTCCTCGTTCATGCCGCGAGCCGTTGCCGCCGGCGTACCGACACGGATGCCGCTCGTAACCATCGGCTTGGCCGGATCGTAAGGGATCGCATTTTTGTTAACCGTTACGCCGACTTGATCCAGCAGATGCTCGGCATCTTTCCCCGTGATATTGAGGCTGCGAAGATCGATCAGCATCAAGTGGTTATCCGTTCCGCCGGAGACGATATTGATGCCTTCCGCAATCAGCCCTTCAGACAACGCCTTGGCGTTCTTCACCACGTTCTGAGCATAGGTTTTGAACTCAGGCTGGAGAGCTTCGCCGAAGGCGACGGCTTTGGCTGCGATGATATGCATCAGCGGGCCGCCTTGCGTGCCTGGGAATACGGCTTTGTCGATGGCGGCTGCCCATGGCTTGCGGCACAGAATCATCCCTCCGCGAGGACCGCGAAGCGTCTTATGCGTCGTGGTCGTAACGAAATGCGCATGCGGCACCGGATTCGGATGCAAGCCTGCGGCAACGAGACCCGCGATATGCGCCATGTCAACCATGAACAAAGCGCCTACATCGTTAGCGATTTTTCCGATCGCTTCAAAGTCGATCGTACGGGAATAAGCGCTGGCGCCGGCAACGATCAGACGCGGTCTATGCTTGAAGGCCGCTTTGCGCAGATCTTCGTAATCGATCACGCCTTCGTTTTCCGTTACGCCGTAAGCGACGAAGTTGTAAAGAATCCCGGAAGCGTTGACCGGGCTTCCGTGGGACAAGTGTCCGCCATGGGCCAGGTTCATCCCAAGCACGGTATCGCCTGGTTTGAGCGCGGCCAAATATACGGCCATGTTAGCTTGGGCGCCAGAGTGGGGCTGCACGTTGGCATGCTCCGCTCCGAACAGCTCCTTCGCCCGGTCGCGTGCGATATCCTCGACGATATCGACATGCTCGCAGCCGCCATAGTAACGTCTGCCCGGATAGCCTTCCGCATATTTGTTCGTTAAGACGGTACCCATCGCCTCCAGTACAGCCTGGCTGACAAAGTTCTCGGATGCGATCAGCTCAATGTTATCACGTTGGCGGCCTAGCTCGAGGTTCATCGCCTCCACGATTTTCGGATCCTGTTTGCGCAAAAAGTCCATGATACAATTCCTCCCGTAATATAGATTTATATCGTTGTAGTCACTAATCGCAGCTGCCTTCGGGCTGCTGCTGCTCCGCCACATACACGGCACGGGCCCCGCCGATCAGCTTGGGCCGGGTCATAGCAGCCTGTACGTAGGCTTCGCCGATCTGTCGTATAGAAGGCTTGAACGGCACGGCTACCCGCTTGAGATGCATGCCGATCAGCGTGCCGCCTATATCGATGCCGGCATGCGCCTGCACCGTCTCCACGACCACCGCTTCCGGCAGATGCTTGTAGGCGTAGGCAGCCATCGAACCGCCGGCCTTAGGCACCGGCACGACACTAACCTGCTCCAAGCCATAGAGCCGCATCGCTTCGCGCTCCAGCACGAGAGCCCGATTCAAGTGCTCACAGCATTGGTACACCGGATAAAAGCCTATCTCCCGGCGCACCTGCTCCACCGCAGCGAATATATGCTCCGCTACGGCTGCGCTGCCGGAGGTGCCGATATGTCGTCCCAGCACCTCGCTTGTGCTCGTACCGATGACGACCAGCTGCCCCGGCTCCAGCTTGCCGACCGCGGCCAGCTCGCTCAGTACCGTCCGCGTCCGTTCGCCGATTTCCTGCGCCTGCGCGAGCGTCAAGTCGCCGCCCGGCGTCTTTGGCAAAGGTGAATCCATCATAGGCTCTCCTCCTTCACTTAGCCGCTTGCGGCCCGTTACGGATGAATCGCGTATTTATCTTCAAGCGCCTTCACTTTACCAACACGGTTAAGGTGCCGCTCTCCATTCGAAAATTCGGTTTCCAGCCAGATTTTCACAATCTCCTGGGCAACTCCCGGTCCCACGACACGCTCGCCCAGCGACAGCACATTCGAATCGTTATGCTCACGCGTCGCTTTAGCCGAGAACAAGTCGTGCACGAGCGCACAGCGAATGCCCGGAACCTTGTTCGCTGCGATCGTCATCCCGATCCCCGTTCCGCAGATGAGGATCCCTTTGTCGGCCCCGCCGGAGACAACCTCTTCACAGACCTTCAGGGCATAATCCGGATAGTCGACGGAATCCGTACAGCTGCAGCCATAGTCCACAACCTCATGACCGAGCGATTCGATGAATGGCTTCAGCTCGTCCTTCAGCCGATATCCCGCATGATCTGCACCCATTGCTATTTTCATAATTTCTTTCGCCTCCTCGCTATTGTCGATTTCATTATAACCTAAAACCGCGACGGCAAAAAACGAAAAAAGAGCATGACACACGCGAAAGACTCCGCGAAATGCTGCTCTTTGCCCAGGCGACCGGCCGTATGTCCCGATGCTCCATTGTGGTTGGTTCCACTTGTCGCCAGTTACATCGGGTCTTGTTCATTAAGCTCATCATATCCGATTCTATGATACGTGTAAAGCCCCAGTTTTCCGCTATACCCGCACCCGCGCGCCGGTCATCCCAGATGTTCCGTCCCGTGCTTCAGCTTGTCCGCCAGCAGAAGCAGGCAGCGCTCAATCTCCTCCGCGCAGCTCTGGTACTGCCGGATCGAACCGCCGTACGGATCGGCGATGTCGGGGGAAGCCTGCTGCTGCTGCAAGGTAGACAAGCGGCGGCGTTCCTCGTCGGATACCGGCTCTCCAAGCGCCTGCTTAAGCTGCAGCTCGCTGAGCAGACTTTCCATTTCGGCAAGCCGCTGCTCTCCCTCCGGATCGGCATTGACGTATTCCTTGAGGGTATATACTTTGTCCACCGCAGCGGGATACAGCTGAATCGTATGTCGTTTATGGCTCGAAGTCATGGTCAGCACAAGGTCCGACCACTCGATCAGATGCTGCGACAGCAGATTGGAGCCGGCAGAGGGCTGGCAGCCTTTATCCTGGAGCACGGAGGCGGCATGATCCGATATCGGCGTTCCTTGATAGGCCGCTACACCGGCCGAGCGTACCTCAAGACCCGTCAGACCGATCCGGTCTGCAATGCTGCGCATCATGCCTTCGGCCATGGGACTGCGGCAAGTATTGCCTGTACACACGAACAAAATCCGTTTCATCGTCTCTCCCCGCTTTCATTACACAGAAATTCGATCCTGCTTCTATTTTACCTCAAATCTGGAGCAAATATGGTGTGCTGTCCGCTCTATAACAAAAAATGAAGGCCAAAGGCAACCAGAATGACACCGCCGAGCGCCTCTCCATATTCTCCGATCCAACTGCCTACACGCCGTCCTAGCAGC
Source organism: Paenibacillus puerhi (assembly GCF_009846885.1). Classification (GTDB taxonomy): domain Bacteria; phylum Bacillota; class Bacilli; order Paenibacillales; family NBRC-103111; genus Paenibacillus_G; species Paenibacillus_G puerhi. The sequence continues at coordinate 25,119 of NZ_WUWM01000015.1, read as the reverse complement.
AAGCCGATTACCGACATGAGGCCTCCCGCCGCCCCAAACAGCAGAACCGTCAGCCACACATCGCCTGCGAACATGCCTAGCGATACGCCTACCGAGAAAGAATCGACGCTGACGCTGAAGGCGAACAGCAGCATCCCCCATAAGGAACGATGGTCGTATCCGCCGGTTTCCGTCTTCCGTAGCGTCGCATATACCATATGTCCGCCGAGCAGCAATAGCAATATTCCTCCACAGATCGTCGCTACTTTCCCCAGCAGCAGGCTGATATATCCACCGATCCAAATGCCCGCAAGCGGCATCGCGCCATGAAACAAAGCGATGATCAAGCTGATCTTCAAAATATCGAGCTTGCGGATGCCTCTCATCCCCATGCCAAGACCGAGCGACATAGCATCCAATCCGAGAGCCAGGGCCAGCAGCCCGATCGAAATCACCTGCCCCCACATCATCGGCCCCGCTCCATCCATGCCTCTCTACCTCCCTGTCCCACTCTTAACCAACCTATGCGGGACAAGATAGAAACATGTCTCTAGCTGCAAGCACTCCCGAGCAGGAGAGCAGGCGAGAAGGACGAGGCCGGGGTCTGACAGGCGCTACAAGGTAACGACGCGCCCGGCCGCAGCCTTGCGCAGGCGATTCATGATCGCCGCGCCGATCCCCTCCTCGCCGCAGCCTTCTGCGACGATGAACGCGGCCTCCGCTTCGTCGAACGAGCGAAGCGCCCCGTAAAGCTCGCGCGCCGCCGAGCTGAGGTCGCCCTGGCTGCCGCAGCGCGCGATATGATCTGCAGCCGCGGCCAGCATGCCGGCTGCCTGCTCCTCCGCAGCCTGCCGGCCCCCGGCTGCGCCGAAGAGAAGCGCGCCCGTCCGCTCGCCGCGGGCGCGTGCCATCTCCAGCTCGCGGCGCATATACGCGAGCACAGCGGCCCGATCGGCGCCCAGCACGATCGTAAGGCTGCCCCGCGGGGCGTAGTGGGCATATTTCATGCCCGGCGCCCGCGGCGTCTCTGTGGCGGTGGGCGCTTCCACCGCATCCTGCACCCGCACGCCCGCAGGCAGCGCGCGGCGCAGCTCGGCCCCGGTGACGCCGCCGGGGCGCAGCACGTACAGCGTGTCGCCGCGCAGCTCGACCACGGTCGATTCCAGCCCGACGCCGGCGGGGCCGCCGTCGACCACGCCGGCGATCCGCCCTGCGAGATCGCCCAGTACATGGGCAGCCTCCGTCGGGCTCGGGCGGCCGGAGCGGTTCGCGCTCGGAGCAGCCACCGGGCAGCCCGCCGCAGCGATCAGCGACCGGGCGACCGGATGGTCCGGTATCCGGATGCCGACGGTCGGCAAACCTGCGGTCACGAGCGGGGACAGAGCGCCTTGACGCACTGGCAGTACGAGGGTCAGGGGCCCCGGCCAGAAAGCATCCATCAGACGCGAAACGGCCTCCTCCGGCGGAGCGGTCAGCTCCGACAACTGAGACCTGTCGGCGATATGGACGATAAGCGGATTATCGGACGGTCGGCCCTTAGCCGTAAACACGGCGGCTACCGCTTCGGTGTTTCGCGCATCGGCGCCGAGGCCGTAGACGGTTTCGGTCGGAAAGGCAATCGTGTCGCCGCGTCGCAGGCCCTCCGCCGCTTCCTGAAGATCTTCCGGCATCGGATGCTCGGCATCCACGCGCCATATATTCGTATGCATTTCCCCCATGCGGTTCTTCCTTTCCTGCCAGAGCGAGCGGCCGTCCCGGTACAGCCGGTCCGCATAACCCTCTGGTTTTCCGACCTAATCATGTTCGGCAATTCTTATTTTATCTTGGGAAGGTCAGCCCGATCTCGCCATGCACTTCCCATGTCCAGCCTCCTAAGCAAACCATGAGACAACCTGCGTGATCAGCTCCCAGAGGAAGAAGCGGACCTCCGGCTTCTCCGGGCTCTCGGCCTGGACCTTCTTGGCGGCTCCCGGTTCATCAGCTGAAGCTACACCACCAGCTTTAACGATATCGGCTTGCACGTTGTTCTTACCCGACTTCTCGGTTCCCGAAGCCGCTTTTACGGCGCTGCCTTCCGCTTTTGCCGTCTTAGTGTTGTCCTTAGCTACAGCCATCTTCTTGGCAGGGGCTTCTGCTTGCTTCTTATCGGAAGAGGAAGACCCGTCCTTCTCCGTCCGTTCTTCTTCCTCCGGCGAAGCGGCCTCGGCCTTATTCTTCTTTTTTACAACCATTTCCGAATCTACGAAACAAAGGGGAGGAAACAGGACGCACCACCAATTCTGTCCTTCGGCAGCTCCGATCGAAACCCGCAACGCCTCGTAATCCCCGGCCGGATACACTTGATTGCCGTACATCTTCGTCGGGAACGGGACTATGCCCAGCTCCACCGTATAGGCATAGTCGAAGCCATGCTCCCGAAGCGTCTGGCCCACAGTCGCCTCCAGCTCGGGCAGATGCTGGCGAACGACGGCACGGGCCGCCTCGATGCCATCCGGAGCGGTGACCCAGCCATTCATTTGCTCAATGATCGCATCTCGGACCTCGCGCTTGATCCATTGATCGGCGGCCGTATCGGAATTGGCCAAGATACGCAGCCGGATCGACTCTGCCGGAATCCCGCTTGCCGAGTCCGCTCGCGCCTCGCCGGCAAACAGCATCGCATTGGCTCGGCTGGATTCCCAGGAGACAAGCAGCATCAACAGTGCGAACCCTAAGTATGCATACCTTTTCCAACCAAAACGTTTGACCATATCGATCGCAGCCCCCTCGAACCCTGAGTACGTTCGCCGCCAGGCAAATCTTGCATTCTAGCGACTCTAGTTCTCATTGTGTCCGAAAATAAGAGAGTTATACGTGGTCTGGCAAGGCCGCCGCCAATGATTTAGGCGCGCGAGGCTACCACATGCCGATCGATGCCGCCCAGATCTCGGATCACCCGTACCTCATCCCATTCTGCCGCTTGCCGAAGCAAGCCGCTGACGGCATCCGCCTGCCCCATCCCCACTTCGAAAGCGACGATCCGGGGAAGCCCTGGGAGCTCGGCCAGCTGCGCTACCATCCTTCGATACAGAACGAGTCCGTCCGTTCCCCCGTATAAAGCGGTACGCGGTTCGAACAGGCGAACCTCCGCCTGAAGCCCCGCTTCGTCCTCCTCCGGAATATAGGGAGGGTTCGAAACCAGTATGTCAATAAGCTCACCCGACTCGATCCAAGGCTGCAACAAATCGCCTTGTGCCCAGTCGATACGGCTTGCAGCTCCAAGACGCTCTGCGTTGCGCCGAGCCATCTCCAGCGCCTCGGCGGAAAGATCCGATGCCAGCACCCGCCACAACGGGCACTGCGAAGCCAGCGTGACGGCGATTGCGCCGCTGCCCGTCCCGACGTCGCACACGACAGGACTGCCTGCGGCATTCCTTGAAGGCTCGCCTGCCGGAGAGGCTTCCGCCTCTATCGCCCTGACACCGCCTTCCGGCCAGAACAACCGTCCGAGGCGAATGACCTCCTCCACGAGCAGCTCCGTCTCCGGCCGCGGAATCAGCACCGCGGGTCCGACCAGAAACGGCAGGCCGTAAAATTCCTGCTCGCCGATGATATACTGTACCGGCTCCCCCCCGGCCTTGCGCGCGAGCAGTCTATGCCACTCGGCCTCCTGTTCCGCAGGAAAAGGCTCGGCCCAGCGCAGCAGCATACCGCTCCGCGATTCGCCCAGCACATGCTCCAGCAGCCGCTCCGCATTGGCCTGGGGCTCGCGCACACCGCTCCGCTGCAAAAAAGAAGAAGCCTCCGCGTAGGCTTCTCTGATTGTCATGCGCCGTTCCTCACGCTCAAGCACCGGCATATTCTCCCTTTTCCATCTGATCGGCCTGCGTTGCAATCGTCAGCGCCGAGATGATTTCATCCATGTCGCCATTGAGGATGGCATCGAGCCGGTGAAGCGTCAATCCGATCCGGTGATCCGTTACCCGGCTTTGGGGATAGTTATACGTACGAATCCGTTCGGAACGGTCGCCAGTCCCGACCTTGCTCTTCCGTTCCGCACCGTACTTCTCCATTTCTTCCTGCTGCATCTTATCGAAGATCCGGGCACGAAGAACCTGCAAAGCTTTTTCTTTATTGGAGTTCTGCGACTTGCCGTCCTGGCACGTCGCTACGATACCGGTCGGCACATGCGTTACCCGCACAGCCGATTTCGTCGTATTGACGGATTGACCGCCTGCGCCGCTGGAGCAGAACGTATCGACACGGATATCGTTGTCATGGATCTCAATATCGAATTCTTCCATCTCCGGCATAACCCCTACCGTCGAGGTCGACGTGTGAATACGGCCTCCCGACTCCGTCGCCGGGATGCGCTGCACGCGATGTGCGCCGCTTTCGAACTTCAGCTTGCTGTAGGCGCCTTTGCCGTTGATCATGAAAATAATCTCTTTAAAGCCCCCGAGATCGTTCATATTCACGTCCAGCACCTCGGTACGCCAGCCTTGTGCATCCGCGAACTTCGTATACATCCGGTAAAGATCCGCCGCGAACAGCGCTGCCTCGTCGCCTCCGGCCGCCCCCCGAATCTCTACGATGACGTTCTTGTCATCATTCGGATCCTTCGGCATCATCAATAGCTTGATGCGCTCTTCGAGCGCTTCCTTGCGCTCCGACAGCTCATCGAGCTCCATCTTCACAAGGTCCTTCATCTCGTCATCCAGCTTCTCGTTCTGCATGGCGCGCGCCGCTTCGTATTGCTCCATGACGCCCTTATATTCCATGAACGTATCGTAGGTTTCCTGCAGGTCCGACTGTTCCTTGGAATACTCCCTAAGCTTCTTGGAGTCGCCCGCTACATCCGGGTCGCACAGAAGCTCGCTCAGCTTATCGTAACGATCCGCCAATGCCTGTAAACGGTCCAGCATTTGTCATCCATCCTTTCGTTTCCTCACGTTTATCTCGAATCAAGCGACCGCCCTTGTCTTCCCTACCCCATCGCTGCACAAGCGGCTGCTTGCCCGGCTAAACGTTGAAACGGAAATGCATGACGTCGCCGTCCTGTACGACATACTCCTTGCCCTCGAGTCTCATCAAGCCCTTCTCCTTGGCCGCATTCATCGAGCCTGAGCCGGTCAGATCCTCGTACCCGACCACCTCGGCCCGGATGAATCCCCGTTCGAAGTCCGTATGAATAACGCCGGCAGCCTGAGGAGCCTTCATCCCCTTGCGGATGGTCCAAGCGCGAACCTCCTGCACACCAGCTGTAAAATACGTATACAAACCAAGCAGCTTATAAGCGCCGCGAATCAGCCGGTTCAGACCCGATTCCGTCAAGCCCAGCTCATCGAGGAACATCTGCTTGTCTTCGCCTTCCAGCTCAGCGATTTCGGATTCCACCTTCGCGCTGATCGGGACAACCTCCGCCCCTTCAAGTGCGGCGTACTCGCGAACCTTCTGCACGTAAGGGTTTCCTTCCGTGTCCGCCACTTCCGCTTCGCTGACATTGGCCGCATAAAGAACCGGCTTCATCGTGAGCAGGTGCAGATCGCGGATAAGCAGGCGCTCATCCTCGCTCAGCTCTACGCTGCGCGCCGGCTTGTCGTTATATAACGCTTCCTTGATACGCTCCAGACACTCCACTTCCTGCGCGTACTTCTTGTCGCCGCCCTTCATATTTTTACGCGAGCGGTCAATGCGCTTGTCTACCGAATCCACGTCAGCCAAGATCAGCTCCAGATTGATCGTCTCGATATCGCTGATCGGATCCACGGTACCGGATACGTGGGTAATATTCTCGTCCTGGAAGCAGCGAACGACGTGAACGATCGCATCCACTTCACGGATGTGGGCAAGAAACTTGTTTCCAAGTCCCTCTCCTTGGCTTGCGCCCTTCACGAGTCCCGCTATATCGACGAACTCAAAAGCCGTCGGAACGATGTTCTTCGGCTGAACAATCTCCGCCAGGCGCGCGAGACGCTCATCCGGCACCTCCACCACGCCGACATTCGGATCTATCGTACAAAACGGATAATTGGCCGATTCCGCCCCAGCCTGCGTAATAGCGTTGAACAGCGTAGACTTGCCGACGTTCGGCAAACCGACGATTCCACAAGAAAGACCCATGTATGGACAACTCCTTAATAGACTCAAACGATATTTCATTCCTGACATTATATTATATCCTAAAACCAGGCTCCATGTCATCCTTTGCATGATAAATACCCTCCTTCAGGTGAGGGAGGGTTTGTCACCTGTCTTTGTTCTCTATATCAGCGAAAGACGGCTTCGCAGCCGATTACTTAAATACCCGTTTCAGTTTCGTCGATTGCTTGGAGCTAAAATGCTGCTCGACCTGTTTTTTCAGTACAAAGGCTCGAAGGGTATTCGCTTTTTCGAACGGCATCTCTACGTAGCGGGCACCGTAATACGTACCTGCATCTCCCGGCTCCGATCTGATGATTTCTAGACGGCATGCCATTTCGAAGCCAAGGTCCAGCTTGACTTCCGCCGTCATATGTTTAGCGAGACTTAAGTCAGACTGAAGAATGAATCCGACCCCGCTTACGCTGACATTCCGAATATCGAGCGGTACGGTAGCTGGGAGCTCCTCTTCGCCTCCGCTCTCGTATGCGATCGCGAGCAATTGTCCGCTTTGCTCCACTTCCACCCGCGGATTTTCACGTTTCTCGGCAAACCGTTTTTGATTCTGCGGAGGGTTGATCACCATCAGAGCGCCATGATCCTTAGCGACAACGGTCGACTGGAACGTATAGACTCCTCCCGGCGAATACACCGTCATCTTCACGGAATCCCCCAGATCGAACGCTTTATAGTCGGATATTTCGATTTCCAGAATATCGCCTTCGGCATAAGTAAGAATGCCTGTCGATACAAACTCCTGTTTCTCGACGACCGTCCGACTGTTCAGTAGAATCCCGCTGGTGCTCCGGTACATTTCTTGAGGGGATTCATAGGATATCCGCTTTACTTCCTTTGCTGCGTTAGGCATAACTGCGCGCCTCTCCTTCTCCATGTTCGTCGACAAATGAAAAAAGCCGTTTCTCGAATGCCGAGATAACAGCCTGTTCACCGATACGAGACGTACATTCGGCGGCCAGGCTGTCTTAGCCTCTCCGCGGGGAGGACCTTAGACCCTAAGCTTTGCGTCCCTGCCTTTCGGCAGGTTTGCCAGTTTAAAACGAATGAGATAGACTTCGTGACTATGATCCATCATCAAGTATATGGGTATATGTGCCTAATTCATTACTTTCATTATAGGAGGTTCCCAGTTAACTGACAACGTTAACTTCATTTTATTTTCATTAAGAATTTATTCACATATTCAAAGGTCTGTGGATAACTCCATTCATTTTCCTACAACTTGCTGAAAATGCCCATTTTATCTACAATGGATAAGGATTTCCTTGTTCTTATCCACAAACTTATCCACAGCTTGTGTGTAACGAATATTTGTTCGTTTTTACTAACTGATGAGGAGGTGACATTCGTGGATTCTTTAGAGCTTCACCAAACATTTATGCGGGCCGCTTTGGAAGAAGCAAGGAAGGCCGAAGCGATCCATGAGGTTCCGATCGGGGCGGTTATCGTACGTGAGGGTGAGATCATCGGCCGGGGTTATAACATACGCGAGACGGCTAAGAATCCGCTTGGCCATGCCGAGCTGATTGCCATTAAGGAAGCCAGTCAGCACCTGGACGCCTGGCGTCTGCTTGAATGCCAGCTCTATGTCACGCTTGAGCCATGTCCGATGTGTGCAGGTGCAATCGTCCAGTCCCGCATTCCCCTTGTCGTCTTCGGGACTACCGATCCTAAGGCAGGCTGCGCGGGTACCCTGATGAATTTGTTGCAGGAAGAGCGATTTAATCACAGGGTAGAGATCATTCCCGGCGTTCTTCAGGAGGATTGCGCGGGTCTGCTCACTCAATTTTTTCGCAAGCTAAGAGGGAAGGCGTGACCCTCTGACGGGATAATCCCCGGTAAACGCTCAAAAGCCCGATCAGACTCCTGCTTCTGCAGGCGATCTAATCGGGCTTTTCTAGATAGTAATCGTGCGATTATCCGAGCAAGCTCGCAGGCTCGGCCTGGTCGCTCGGCACTTCCAAGGGAAGAATGAAGGAAAAGCATGCTCCCGAATCCACGGACTCCTCCAGCCAGATACGCCCCTCCATACGTTCTACCAGCATCTTGCAGATGGATAATCCCAGCCCTGTGCCCCCATATTCCCTGCGCTGGGCAGGATCGTACACTTGGGAGAAGGTCCGGAACAGCCGCTCCCTACGGTCGGCGGGAATGCCGATTCCGGTATCCTTTACGGAAAAAAACAACTCCGTGAATGCCGACTTTGTGTGCGCGGCATTCCTGTTCACTTGCAGAATCACTTCACCGTGCTCCGTGAACTTGGCTGCATTGCTCACCAGATTGATCAGAATCTGTCGGATCTTCTCCGCATCTCCTAAGAGCAGCTCCGGTACGTGAGGGGCAATCACGCTATGGATCCGAATCCCCTTCCGGGCAGCTTCGAAGGCGAATAAGTCTATGACCTGCTTGACCTCATAGCGTATGGAGAAAGCAGACCTGCTCAGCTCCAATTGCTCGGATTCCACCTTAGCATACTCCAGAATCCGGTCTACCATGGAAAGAAGCGAATGTCCGCTCGTTTTGATAACACCTACATAGTCTTTTTGCTCGGAGGTCAAATCCGTCGTCTGCAGCAGGTCCGTCATCCCGATCACGCCATTCATGGGTGTCCGGATCTCATGGCTCATGACAGCCAATAAATTCGATTTTTCCTCTACTATTCTCATATTCTCTTCCTGTGCTGCCTTCAAGCTTCGCATCGTATCTTCCAGCTCCAGGACATTGGCAAAGAAAACCGCCAACGACTCCAGAAGCTCTACATCCTGCTCGCTATACGCATAGTACTTATGGTCAAAGGCACATAAAGAGCCGAATACTTCGCCTTTCAAGGTCACAATGGGGACGCCCAAGAAAGAGCAGCCTCCGACGAATTTCGTAGCATCCATATCTTTGGTAAGCGGATGGGTCAGATTATCGGCAATAATTAGAGGACCTTCCGACTTTTGAATGACCAGATGGCAGTAAGATTCTTCGTTATCGACAACCAGCCCCTCTTCAAGCATCACGAGTTCGCGGTTAAAGGAAGAAAGAACGGTGGTTGTCAACCTGTCATTGCTGGCGATACAGAATGTATTAGCATCCATCATCCGGGCGACCATATTCATGATCCGGGTGGCGCAATCGTAAATGTTCGAAGAAATAACCGAGAGCACGTCAACGCTGTCTGTTCTCAGGGTAAGCCCCTCCTCTCCGAGGATCATACACCTAAGCATATAGAAATAGAAGGATAAAGTAAAGAACTATACCTCCTGCCGAGTTTATTCTCCTGATGCATGCCAACGTGCGAATTCGGAAATGCTAGGCATACGATTATATGCTAAAGAGTGGTAACCGAGGATGAACCTACTACACCGTTTAATTCAAATGATGATCCCTAAGCCCGCTTCCGCCCAGCGGAAAGGATCGAACTCCGCCCAGCCCGTCTCGTCTCTTTCCGGCGATGCTCAAGCCGACCTGAAGCTGCTGGAGACTATGCTCGGGCAGAATCCCGATATCTTGACCCGCTCCTTCTCGATCGGCAGCCGGCCTTCCTTACGGGCCGGCTTGGTCTACTCGGATGGTCTGGCAGATAAACAGATCATCCAGCAGTATATCCTTAATGCTCTGATGCTTGAATCTGCCGAGGCAACGGTCATTCCCGATCCCGCCCAAGTCCCGGATACGCTGACCTTCGTAACCGAGCGGCTGCTGGCCGTCTCCGAATTACGCCAGACCACCGATCTGAAAGAAGCTTGCAAGGCCGTCTTGTCTGGCGATACGGTTCTGCTGCTGGATACCGCCCAAGTGGCCCTAATCGTAGGCACCCGGAGCTGGAAGGATCGCTCCATCGCGGAGCCTGTCACCGAATCCGTCATCCGCGGTCCTCGCGACGGCTTCACGGAGACGCTGCTGACCAATACGGCTCTGATTCGCCGCCGTATAAAATCACCCCGGCTACGGATTCAAATGATGTCGGTCGGTCAAGTTACCCAAACGGACGTGGCGCTCGTGTATTTGGAAGGCGTGTGCGACGATCAGATTCTTCAAGAGCTGCGTACCCGGATCCAGCGTATTCAAATCGAAGGGATTCTGGAAAGCGGCGTTATCGAGGAATTCATTCAAGACGAGCAATTTACTCCCTTCCCGACCGTGTATAATACCGAACGGCCGGATAATATCGCTTCGGGCATACTAACCGGGCGCATCGCCATTATCGTCGACGGGACGCCTTTCGTTCTGCTGGTGCCCTGTCTGTTTCAAGACTTCTATCAGTCGGCCGAAGACTATAGCCAGCGCGCGGACAGCGCTTCTATGATTCGTCTTTTGCGGCTGTTGAGCTTCTTCATTGCCCTGATTGGTCCTTCAGCCTATATCGCCATCACCACTTTTCATCAGGAGATGCTGCCGACCGAGCTGCTGATCAGTCTTGCTTCCTCACGAGAAGGCATTCCTTTCCCTGCTTTCGTCGAGGCGCTGATTATGGAAATCATATTCGAAATTCTGCGGGAAGCCAGTGTTCGGATGCCTCGTATTGTGGGGCCCACCATGTCCATTGTAGGAGCGCTTGTATTAGGTCAAGCGTCCATCCAGGCCGGACTTGTTTCGCCGGCCATGGTCATCGTGGTCGCCATTACGGCGATCACCAACTTTGTCATTCCCTCCTACAGCATGGCGACTTCTATTCGCCTCTTACGTTTTTTTTTCATGGGATTATCCGCTGTATTCGGACTATTCGGCATCTTGTTCGGGGTCATATTCCTTGTCCAGCATCTGTGCAGCCTGCGTTCGCTGGGGACGCCTTATATGGCGCCGTATGCCCCTTTGTCGATAGCAAAATTAAAAGATTCCCTGTTGATCAGAGTGCCTTGGAGGATGCTGAAGGCGGGAGCTTCCAGAAGCCGCAAGTGAGGGATAGGAAAGGAGTCCGTAAGCCATGGCGGGGAGATTCAGGCTCATCGTTCTGCTGCTTAGTATATCTGTACCGTTGATGTCCGGATGCTGGAACCGTAAAGAATTGAACGAGCTTGGCATTACTTCAGCGCTCGGCTTCGATTATCAGAACGGACGCATTCAAGTCACCGCACAAGTCATGGATCCGGGGGAGATTTCTAACCGTTCAGGGGGAAGCTCCAGCGGGAGGGCTCCCGTTACCTTGTATGAAGAAACGGCTGGAAGCGTCATGGAAGCCCTCCGGTCCCTCACAACAAAGTCGCCGCGTAAAATTTATTTGTCCCACCTGCGCATCGTTATTATCAACGAGCAATTGGCGAAAAACGGCATTCGGAGTATCATTGATTTCTTATCCCGCGATCACGAATTGCGACGTGATTTTTATATACTGGTTGCCAAAAACTCGACAGCCCGCGAAATTTTGAATACCTTTACGACGATAGAGAAGATTCCGGCCAATAAAATTTACAACTCTTTGAAGGTGGCGGAGGAGAATTGGGCTCCTGTCTTCGGAACCAATCTGGAATATCTGATCTACTCCCTTGTGACGGAAGGGCTTAATCCCCTTTTGCCCGGCATCTCCATTGTGGGGGATGCCAAGCTCGGGGAAAAGAAGGAAAACGTTGAGCACATCAGTTCTCCTGCCCGTCTGACGATTACGGGTTTGGCGGTATTCCGCGGGGATCGCTTGATCGGATGGATGTCCCGGTCAGAGGGAGTGGGCGCCAACTTTATCACCAATAAAGTGAAAAGCACCGTTATACGAGTTGCCTGCCCCGAGAGTAAAGGCAGTGTCACGCTGGAGCTTATGCGCACCCAAAGCCGCATGAAGATAGCGTCTCATCAGGGCCAACCGGCTATAAACATCGAAGTATCCGGCGAGGCCAACATAGGGGATGTTGAGTGCAGCTTGGATCTCAGCGACCCTCAAACGATTACAAACCTGGAGAAGGCGCTGGACATGCGAATAACGACTCTAATGAAACAAGCTATAAAGAACTCTCAGAAAATAAATTCCGATATCTTTGGCTTTGGTAATGCCATTTACCAACAGAAGCCGAAGCTTTGGCTGACCCTGAGCGATCATTGGAGAGATAAATATCCCGAGTTCCCCTCTAGGGTGAAAGCGGATATCCGCATTCGACGGACTGGAACCGTATCCCAATCGTTTATCAACGAAGTTAAGGAGTAACACATGTGGAAAGCAGGCTTGGCTCTTTTTGTAATTGTTATGATCGCGGCCGTTCAAGCGTTATGGCTGCTCGGCAATAAACAATACAAGGAGTGTGCCGTCACTTTGGGATTATTTGCAGTGGGGATTGCGCTCCTTCTGATCCAATCGCTGCGTGTACCCGTTCCCAGCGTTTTTGACATGCTAACCTTCGTTTCTCGTCCGATACAAGCTCTGTTGTTTTAAGTCATTCAGAAAAGAGGCCAGACATGACCCCTAGAATAACGACAATCGGCAGCCGGCAGCTCACGATTCTCGCCTCCCTGCTCACCATGGGAGATTCCATTCTGATCTCGCCAGGCATCATCTCGTCCATAGCAGGTCAGGATGCCTGGTTCTCGGTCATCATCGGCAATATCTTGGGTCTGCTGCTCATCACCCTGTACCTCTCGTTAACCAATCGATATCCGCAGCAGCACCTAATAGAAATCTGTGAAAGCGTGTTTGGCCGGTGGGGCGGACGTATCATAGCCGTCGTCTGCTTCCTGCTATTATGGCTGATTGTCGTCTCCATGCTTCTACGCGAGATCGGCGATTTCCTGACAACCCAGATCATGCCGGAAACTCCGGTTCAAGCTATCTACGTCGTCGTTATTATCGTCATGATATGCGGATTACGACTTGGACTGGAGCCGGTAGCCAGAACCGCAGAAATTTTTTTTCCTTGGGTTCTTGTCTTATTTTTGATGCTGGTATGTTTCGTGTCTACGGAAATCGACTTCCGCAGACTGCAGCCCTATCTGAACCATGATGCATCCAGTCTTTTGAGGGGCAGCCTCCCTATCCTAGCGTTTCCTTTTTGCGAGCTGAGCATTTTGTTTGCGGTGTTTCCCTCTGTCACCAAAACCCGGCCGCTGGGTAAATACCTTTATTCCGGAGTGATTCTGGGAGGCATAGTACTGCTCATCGTAATCTTGACCTGCACGCTCGTACTCGGCGCGGATATCGTCCAGCGCAGCAACTATCCCAGCTATATCATGGCTAAAAAAATCAGCATCGGTAATTTTCTGGAGCGGCTTGAGGTACTGATGGCGATCATGTGGATGCTCACCATTTATTTCAAGATAGCCCTAACCATGTATGCATTGGTTACCGGGACCGCCTATCTGTTCAACATTCGTGATTACCGACCGCTGCTGCTCCCCTTTGGACTGATTACGATTATCCTGGCACAGCTTTTGGCCCCCAACATTATTGCCTACAACCAATTTACCGGGACCATTTATCCGATGATCGTCGGGATCATGTTCATTTTACTCCCTTTGCTCCTACGGATCATACCCCGGCGTCGAAAGCTGGGCGGGATGTGACCCGCTGCCCTGTCATAGAAAGGAAGCTTATCTATTCGGCTTTTTGTTGCCCCACAAGAGCCGGAAGCCGCCTCCGATCAGAAGCAAGGAAACGACGAACGTTTGAAAATAATTGCGGTACCAGTTCAGTACCCGCAATTGATTCTCCCGGGATAACCATAAATCCAGCGTATTCAACAGAACCTGATCGACCACGTAGTAAAGACCCAGTGCCAAAAGCCCGAACCCGATCCATCTTTGCCTCTGCGCAAGCCACTCTACGAGCGGAGTATCGACTAATGGTTCCCGGCCCGATCGGGATATCTGCTGAAGCGCATCGAAGAAGCTGTAGAACCAAAGAATCGGGATGACAAACAAAAACAGAGAAAGTCGCAGCGCATCCAGAAAATAGACGCTGAAGAGAAAGGTCGCCATAAATTGCAATCCGCGCTTCTGAAGCCCCAGGTACATATGTCCCGCTCCCGGAAAGATGGATAGCAACAGAGCAATCGTTTTGTTCTTTTTGCCGGATTCCCGTCCCTCTTGAAAGTCCTCGAAAAATGTACGGTCGATCAGCGTCTCCCCCCTCTCTCTCTTATTCAGCTGCTGTACGCAATCAAACATGGCATACAACCAGATAATGGGCAGGGCGCCCAGCAAGACCAGAAAATTGTCCTGCCTGGTCATAGCCGTCATGAACACCGTAACGATACCCAGACCAAAGAAAAGAGCCAGGAAGGCCAAACCACGCTGCATCAAACCCAGATGGAAATGCCCCAGGCCCGGCAGAATGGACAGAAATATCGTGAAGGACCGATCGCTACCCTGGTAGGAAGGCGCCTGATAATAGTGATCTCCTCTTAGGGGCGGTTCGTTGGGTCCCCCGTGGGACCTTCCTGCTTCTCTCGCACCCGGATAGTCAGCTTGATAGGGCGGTTCGCCGTACCCCCGCCTTGCGAAGGAAAAGCGGGACAAGGTTCTTACCATATCGAAGACGTTGATTACCCAGATTAGGAAAGTGATACCCAGCATGCCAAGCGCAAGCTCCGGCTCCCTCGGGACAAAAGCCAGGAACAATCCCAGCAGCACAGCTCCGGCAAAGGCTCCGCCCGCGAAGAGACCTCTCCATATACGGCCGATATACATCTGGCCTAATCCGGGAATCATCGACAATATGAAAGCAACGGTTGGGTTTTTGTGGTTATTCATCGTGCTTCCCTCTTCTTTCTTCTAGTTTCTCTTTGGGTTGAATCGTAGCAAGCAATCCGACGGTGCGTTCCATGACCTGCTCTGACCATGACGGGGGGAGCTCCTCCGACTCGGCTGGAAGGTTCGTATCGACCCATGCACTCGCATTTTGCGTGAATACCTGAAACACGCCCGATCCCATTAAGATCAAAGTAATTGCCGCCGCCACGGTATAGTGGAAGATCGGATGGCGCATCCAATTTCGGCGCCGGTCATGTTTCTCCTCTAGGCTGCACCTGGCGTTAACGGCAGCTGCTCCATAGCGTTCTTCCCATCGCTGCATAGCTCCTTCAGCCAATTGGTCCATATCAGGCTCCGGCAAACTATAAGCTAGCCTCTCTACAGCATGAGCGTAGAGCGCCAGACATTCATCGCATTGCTCCAAATGATCCTCACAGCGTTGCCGTTCGTCCGACTCAAGCTGACCGCTCGCAAATAACAGCCACTGTTCCTCCGGTACATGTGTCATTCCCGATCCTCCTCCTTCCAGGCATTGCGCAAATATTGTTTGGCTCGATACAGCTTCGACTCAACCGTCTTCAATGCAATTTGCTGCTCTTGGGCAATTTGCTGGTACGACTTTTCCTCCATATAAAATGCATAGACCACTTGTCGATAATGCTCCGGCAGCTGATCCACATAGTTGCGCAGCTTCTCACGTTGTTCACGGTCAAGCACCGCTTCCTCCACGATATTGCTCCTTGCGGCAGCGACCGGCTCCAGCTCTCCCCACTCTGCTGTAAGCTCTTCCTTTTTGCGCTCCCTCGATCGTCTATGATCGATGGCTTTATTAATAGCGATCCTAGTGATCCAAGACTTAAAACCTTGATACCGGTATTGGGGGAGAGACGCATAAATGTTTATGAGCGCTTCCTGTGTCACATCCTCGGCATCCTTGGCCGAATGCAGCACGCCGTACACCGTCTGGTATAAGTATCGACCATAACGGCTTACAAGCTCGCTGAATGCATCACGGTCGCCCGCCTTCATGCGTGCAATCCAAGCTTCCTCTGTAATCATCTCCCCCTCCTCTCTGTATCAATAGACGCTTGCTGCCCTGCCAAACCCTGCGCAAGTCGTTGAGAATTATTTAACAGCTTTATTCCCCGCGTATCGTATGATATAATAACGTTGCTTTTAAGTTTCCGTAGCTCAACAGGATAGAGCAGTCCTCTCCTAAAGGACAGATAGAGGTTCGAGTCCTCTCGGGGACGTACTTCATGATGTAGATGCTTATATGCAAAAAGCCTGATTGCCGAAGAACCTTCGCGCTGCAGGCTTTTTGCATGTTTATTCGCTTAGCGGAACGGCTGCGCTCATTCAAGCTTCTTCTGTCAATACCCAAGGACCTTCATTGGTTATGGCGACTGTATGCTCGAATTGGGCCGATAAGCTGCCATCTACCGTACGTGCAGTCCATCCGTCAAAGTCAACGAACATATCCAATTTCCCTGCATTAATCATAGGCTCAATCGTGAAGACCATTCCTTCCTGGAGACGGAAGCCCCGTCCTGCCTTTCCAGCGTGCACATAGGAAGGCTCTTCATGCATAGACTGGCCAATTCCATGAGCGTTTAAATCCCGTACCACCGAGAAGCCGGCCTGCTCGGCGTGACGTTGAATGACACTCACTACATCCCCGATCCGGTTACCCGCTCTGGCATGAGGGATAGCAAGCTCCAAGCATTCCTTCGCCACACGGATCAGCCGCTCGGCCTCCGGCGAAATTTTTCCTACGGCATACGTTTGGCACGTATCCGCGCACCAGCCCTTATAACGGCAAACGATATCCATCTTTACAATATCGCCCTCTTGCAGCGGTTTGTTATCCGGGAATCCGTGCGCGATCACATCGTTGACGGAAGCGCAGGTGGCAGCCGGAAAACCGTGAAAGCCTTTGGTCACCTGCTCGGCGCCGTGCCGGGTAATAAACGCTTCGGCAAAATCGTTGATTTGCATGGTGGTTATGCCCGGCTTTATCATCTTCGCGATTTCTTTATGACAGCGGGCCAATATAAGACCGGCTTCTCTCATCATGCTCATTTCTTCTTTCGTTTTCAAAATAATCATAACCCAGTTCCTCCTCGAATACGTTTGTTTCTATTTCTATTGTACGCGTTAACGCATAAAATGCCCATGTTTTCACGAAACGTCAAAATCTCTTACGAAATGCTAAAAAAATGCTTAGAAAAGTCAGACTGCGTTCTCATTTGTCAGGTTGCATGATAGAATAAGGGCTAATCGTGAAAATACAAATCCGAGGTGGATATGGATGCCGGCAACCACTTACTACATCGTTTATGATGAGTTTTCGATCTCCATCTGCACGTTGCTTGATGATGTTTGCGATGCAATATCAGCTGGCGCTCTGTTGTACGGATACACCGACAACGAGACAATGGCCCGGCTTATGCTGAATGAATGTTTTCAAATTGTAGAGAAAAACAGTTGAGACAAGCCCTTTACCGCAAAATTCCTACTCCTACATGATCAATAACAGCCTCTTACCTTTCGGTAAGAGGCTGATTTTTTATCTTCAGAGTCACTAGCCCTCTCCGTTATTATGGCGGCTGTGGTTTTCATTTTTGACTCGCTTGGAACCGGGCTTTGGTCCCGTGCGCTGACGCTGCTCATCTTGGTTTTGCTGCCCGCTTGGCGGGTTGACAGGCTGTGGAATATCCTTGGGCATCTCGGGTTCCTCCTTTGATTTCGAAATGTTGACCAATCTGCGCTTGCTATTCTTTATTTAAAAGCTCAGTTGGATGCGCATGATTCTTGTCGTGGTTCAGCGCGTCCTGATGACGCCGATCGTTAGTCTGCTGCTCAAGCTGCTGGGCTTGATGACTGTTAACCGCAATCTGTTCAAGATCCTCTACCACATTTTGCAGGTTTTTATCCACATTGCTTTTATTCCTAGTCATGGCTTTTATCCTCCCTATTGGGTAGTCAGGGCGTGAAGCTGCTGGGCACATTCATGGAGATGCCTCACATAATCATCGACAAGGGTTTGGATAATGTCCGTGCGCTCATCGACATTACGTCCGTCGCGCTCTACATCCACCAGCTCTACTTGTACCTCGCGCGAGTCTACATACGTACACTTGAAGTCAAAGCTGTATAGACTCCTCCCTGCGGTCGTAATATGCACGCGCAGCGCATTGGAATGAACTCCATCGGCCCATACCTTGGCCTGGTCCGATGCGTCCAGCACGGTTGGCAGCGTTCGTGACCAGGCTTGTACGAGTTCCTCTTGATCTATCCGCAGTTGGTCGGATTTGCTCATCTCATCACACACCTCCCTGTCTATAACATGCATCTGTGCCCCTTATCGTATACTCCGCAGACAATGGGGAAAACAAGAAAAACCCAGCCTGCGGCTAGGTCCTTACTGTACAGAAAAAGGAAGCGGAAACCCGCCTCCTTCGATTTATGAATTAAGTTAAGTTGTCTCAGGAACGAAGCTGAAGCTCCGACGAACCCTGGTGGGTTCTCATCCCGCTATTAGCGCCATATATAAATGGCGGAGAGGGTGGGATACCGTCTCTTCGAGCCGGACTGCGATGTCATCCTAACGAAGCTGAAGCTCCGACGAACCCTGGTGGGTTCTCATCCCGCTGTTAGCGCCATATATAAATGGCGGAGAGGGTGGGATTCGAACCCACGGTAGCCTCACGACTACGACGGTTTTCAAGACCGCTGCCTTAAACCACTCGACCACCTCTCCGGGTGACATCTTGCATTGTATCATAAGTCGCGAAACATGTTCAAGTTCTAAATTTTGCTGATCCGTTCAAGGCCACCCATGTAGGGTCTCAGTACATCGGGAATCAGCACCGTGCCGTCTTCCTGCTGGTAGTTCTCCAGAATCGCAGCTACCGTCCGACCCACCGCCAAGCCCGAGCCATTTAACGTATGTACGAACTCTGGTTTGGCCTTGGAGTCCCGGCGGAAGCGAATATTCGCTCGACGCGCCTGAAAGTCCTGAATGTTGCTGCAGGAAGAAATCTCACGATAAGTATTGCTGCTCGGCAGCCATACCTCCAGATCGTACGTCTTGGTCGAGGTGAAGCCAAGATCGCCTGTACAGAGCGTAATGACCCGATAAGGAAGCTTGAGCAGCTGCAGCACCTTCTCCGCATCAGCCGTAAGCTTCTCCAGCTCTTCATTGGAGCTCTCAGGCGTCGTCAGCTTGACCAGCTCTACCTTATTAAACTGATGCTGACGGATCAAGCCGCGCGTATCACGTCCGGCCGAGCCCGCTTCCGACCGGAAGCAAGCGCTAAGCGCCACAAACTTCTTTGGCAGGTCTTCAACCGCTAATATGTCCTCACGGTAATAATTGGTCACCGGAACTTCAGCTGTCGGTATCAGGTAGTAATCCATTCCTTCGAGCTTGAACACGTCTTCTGCAAATTTGGGAAGTTGGCCGGTACCCAGCAGGCTGTCCCCATTGACAATCATAGGAGGCAGCATCTCCTGATACCCATGCTGGTCCGCATGCAAATCCATCATGAAGTTGTACAAGGCCCTCTCCAGCCGTGCTCCCAGCCCTTTGTAGAATACAAACCGAGAGCCCGTCACCTTGGCAGCCGCTTCGAAATCGAGAATTCCGAGCTGCTGAGCGACTTCCCAATGGGGTTTAGACTCATAAGAGAACGAGGGAACATCGCCGATGCGACGAATCTCTATATTCTCTTCCTCGCTGGTACCCACGGGTACATCCTCCTGCGGTAGATTCGGCAGCGCCAGCAGAATAGCATCCAGTTGCGTCTCCAGCTCCCGAATTTCCTCATCCAGCACTTTTATACGATCGCCTACGGTCTTCATTTCTTCGATCAGGTGATCCGCGTTCTCCTTGGCCTTCTTAAGCTGCGCCACTTCCTGGGACACGACGTTACGGCGGTTTTTCAATTGCTCCGTTTCTTGCAGCAGCTCTCTTCTTCTAGTATCCAGGTCCATAAAGCGATCCAGCTCTTCGAGGGGCTTGCCCCGCTTCGCCAACGCTTGCTTTACTCTATCCAAATCGCTTCGCAGCAACTTTACATCCAACAAGCCAGATCCCTCCTACTTCGTCTCACGTACCATATCTAGAAAATAGGCGTGCATCCGCTCGTCGTCGGTTAATTCCGGATGAAACGAGGCTGCCAGCAAGTGCCCCTGTCTCGCGGCGACGATGTTGTCCCGATAAGTAGCCAATACCTCAACATCATCGCCTACTTGCTCGATCAGCGGAGCCCGAATAAATACGGCACGAACGTCTTTATCGATTCCTTTGATGTCCAGGTCGGTCTCGAAGCTTTCCCTTTGACGGCCAAATGCATTGCGCGCTACCTGAATGTCCATCAGAGCCAGATGCGGCTCATCCTGCCCTTTGATTTCTTTAGCCAACACAATCATACCGGCACAAGTCCCGAAAATCGCCTTGCCCTGCCGCGAAAACTCGCGTAGGGCCTCGATAAAGTCATAGGTTCTCATCAGCTTGCCGATTGTTGTGCTTTCTCCGCCCGGTATGATGATGCCGTCGATTTCACTAAGCTGGTCCGTACGCTTGATAGCTACGCCCTCAGCCCCTGCTTTTTGAAGCAGCGCGATATGCTCGGCTACAGCACCTTGTAGAGCCAGTACCCCTATTTTCATGCCCTCAACCTCTTTCGTCAGCAGACACGCAGGCTGGAGATTACCAGCCGCGCTCCTGCATACGCTCCGACACCTGCAGCTTGGAAATTTCGATCCCCTTCATCGGAGTACCGAGGTTTTTCGATACGCGTGCAATCAGTTCATAGTCGGTAAAGTGTGTCGTAGCTTCAACGATCGCCTTGGCGAATTTCTCAGGATTTTCGGATTTGAAAATACCGGAGCCTACAAACACGCCATCCGAGCCCAAATGCATCATAAGAGCCGCATCTGCCGGGGTAGCCACACCGCCTGCCGCGAAGTTTACGACAGGAAGACGTCCGGATTCATGGACTTGAAGCAAAAGCTCATAAGGAGCACCCAGATTTTTAGCTTCAGCCATCAGCTCATCCTTAGACAAGCTTTGAACCTTCCGGATTTGCCCGGTAATCATCCGCATATGACGGACCGCTTCTACGATATTGCCTGTACCCGGCTCGCCCTTCGTACGAAGCATCGAAGCGCCTTCCCCGATACGGCGCAGCGCTTCTCCGAGATCTCGGGCTCCGCATACGAATGGCACGGTGAACTCATGCTTATTGATATGGAATACTTCATCGGCAGGAGTCAGTACTTCACTCTCATCAATATAGTCTACACCCATAGATTCAAGCACTTTCGCTTCTACATAATGACCGATCCGCGCTTTGGCCATGACAGGGATGGAGACAACCTTCACAACTTCTTCCACGACGGTTGGATCGGCCATCCGAGCCACTCCGCCCGCAGCACGTATATCTGAAGGCACACGCTCAAGTGCCATAACGGCTACCGCTCCTGCAGCCTCTGCAATCTTTGCTTGTTCTGCGTTCATGACGTCCATAATGACGCCGCCCTTTTGCATTTCAGCCATACCTTTTTTTACGCGAGATGTACCAGTTTCCATATCCGATTCCTCCCAGAACTTCTACATAATGTCCGTACCATTCCTTTATAGGACAAACTAACTAAAGAAATATTTTACATGAACGCCCCTAAATATACAACCCATTTGCTCGGGTTTTAGTGGATATTAAGACTTCTTGGCGCCTGTGAAGGTATCCACGAAAAACTCCTTGATCGCCCGGAAAAATAATCGGAACCAGCCTGCCTTTTCGACGGCCTCCGTAGCAATCAGATTTACTTTGTATTCTTTGTCTTGATAGGTCACCTTGGCGGTTCCGAGAACTTGTCCCTTCTCGATAGGAGCGATCCGCTTGCTCTCCTCTACGATTTCGGTCGTCACTTGAAATTGATCGGCAGGCGTTCCTTTTTTCGCGACCAAATTCAATCCGGTTTGGGTAACGACAGGGATTTCTAACGCCACGCCTTTTTTAATATTGACCGTTTTCAATGAATCTATTTCGGATTTGGCCGTCAAGATCGATTTGGGCTCGAAATTATTGAATCCGTAATTGAGAAGCTTGGCCGTCTCGATGAACCTGGCTTCTTCCTTGCCCTTAGGACCCATACCGGTGCCCATCACCACGCTGATCAACCGCATGCCGTTCCGTTCCGCTGTTCCGGTAAAGCAATACCCTGCCTCTTTGGTATGTCCGGTCTTCAGACCATCCAATCCTTCAAACGCATACTTGGCAAAGTTACGGGTGCTCTTATTAGCTGCAAGCATCCAGTTCCAGTTAATCATCGGATCTTTATCTCTCTCCCGGAACTTGCGGGAAGGGGTTTTCGTATACTCCAGTACGTTTTTATGATCGTTGATCAGATGGAACGCTATAGTCGCGGCATCCTTGGCCGTTAGCAGGGTCTCCCCCTCCAGCTCCTTGGGCGCATGTTTGCCCATATCGGCTCGTCCCAGACCGGTCGAGTTAATGAAACGAGCTTCAGGCGATAAACCGAATTCTTTCGCTTTTTCATTCATCAATTTGGCGAAGCTTTCTTCCGAGCCTCCGGATACCGCTTCAGCCAGCGCGATGGTAGCATCGTTAGCCGAGTATATGGACATAGCCGCGAACATATTATCGACGGATGCCTGTTCATTCAATGCAAGCAGTTGCCCCGAACCGATCGCATCCGCAGCAGCCTGAGAGGTATTGATCATCTGATCCATCTGAAGCTTGCCGCTTTCAATGGCTTCCATGACTAAATACTCGGTCATCATCTTAGCCATACTGGCCGGGGGAAGGGCTTTGTCGGCATTGTACTCATATAGGATTTGTCCGGTACTAGCTTCCATTAGAATGGCCGAAGACGCTTGCAACTCCAGCTCGGCCGGCTGGGTTTCCGCGGCGCTAGCAAGCGGTGGCTGCACCAGAACAAGGGATGTGTTCAACAAAAGTACGACGGCTAAGAGGGCACAAACACGTTTGGCTTTAACAAACAAACATCTCACTCCTATTCCTTAGTATCAAAAAAGAAACAACTGTAATTGTACCATAAGCTGCATGCCCCCGTAAAAAAAGCTTGCCCGTGACCGTGAGTTAAAAAAATAAACGGAAGCCGAAGCTTCCGTTCGTTGATCGGGCTTAGCCCATGCGATGAGCTGCTTTTTACAGTGAGTAGTTAGGAGCTTCCTTAGTAATCTGCACGTCATGCGGATGGCTCTCGCGCAGGCCGGCTCCTGTAATACGGATGAAGCTTGTATCATTGATTAGCGAAGAAATGGTGGCGGCTCCGCAATACCCCATACCGGAGCGCAAGCCCCCTACCAACTGGTACAACGTATCGGCGAGCGGACCTTTGTAAGGAACGCGTCCCTCGATTCCTTCAGGCACGAGCTTGCTTTCGTTTTCCTGGAAGTAACGGTCCTTGCTGCCTTCTTTCATCGCTCCAAGCGAGCCCATGCCGCGGTATACTTTAAAGCGCCGTCCTTGGTAGATCTCAGACTCCCCAGGGCTTTCCTCCGTACCTGCAAACAGGCTGCCGATCATAACCACGCTCGCTCCAGCCGCAATAGCTTTCGTCACATCGCCCGAGTACTTAATGCCGCCGTCCGCAATAATAGGCACGTTATACTCACGCGCTACCGACGCACAGTCGTATATAGCCGTAATCTGCGGTACGCCTATACCGGCGATCACCCGCGTCGTACAGATCGAACCGGGTCCGATACCTACCTTAACAATACTAGCGCCCGCCTCGATCAGATCGCGCGTTCCGTCCCCAGTCGCTACGTTGCCCGCTATGATGGGGAGATCCGGGTATTGCTCGCGAATCGCCTTGACGGTGTTCAGGATGTTGATGTGATGCCCGTGAGCGGAATCCACCACAATCAAATCGACGCCAGCTTCTACTAATGCCGCGGTCCGTTCCATGACGTCCTTGGATACCCCTACAGCCGCCCCTACGAGCAGACGCCCTTGCTCATCCTTAGCCGCATTGGGGAACTGAATGGCCTTCTCTATATCCTTAATCGTGATAAGTCCCTTAAGCATGTTATTCTCGTCGACCAAAGGAAGCTTTTCGATTTTATGCTTTTGCAAAATGCCCTCGGCTTGTTGAAGGGTTGTGCCGACCGGAGCAGTAACCAATTGATGCTGAGTCATGACATCCTTGATTTTAATCGAGTAGTCATGGACGAATCTCAGATCGCGGTTGGTCAGAATACCGACCAGCTTCTTATTCTCATCGCAGACGGGCACGCCGGAAATCCGGTACTTAGCCATTAATTCTTCTGCATCATAAACATGATGCTCCGGAGTCAAGGAAAAAGGATTGGTAATAACGCCGCTCTCCGACCTCTTCACGCGGTCTACTTCTTCTGCTTGTTGGGCAATCGGCATATTCTTATGAATAACGCCCACTCCGCCCTCCCGGGCCATAGCGATAGCCAGCTTCGATTCCGTAACAGTATCCATAGCCGAGCTAATGAAAGGAATGTTTAACTTGATCTTGTCGGTAATTCTTGTTGAAATATCAATTTCCTTTCCAAACACATTCGACTTCCTGGGAACGAGCAATACGTCATCAAACGTTAATCCTTCTTTTGCAAACTTAGACTCCCACACGTAATAAATCCTCCTTATTTAGATACTTGCCGAAATATATTATTGCAATCTTACCAAAAGCCCAATTTTGGTGTCAAGCATAAACTCATGGCAAATCAAGGACTGCGCTTACATTCCAGAACGTTCCACGGGAAACAATTTGAATTTCATTTTTTTGCTTGATTCACATCACAACTATTATGGGAATAAATAAAAAAAGCCCTTCTGGAAAAAGTTCCAAAAAGGCTTTAGTCGGCTTGGCGACGTTCTACTCTCCCAGGACCCTTCGGTCCAAGTACCATCGACGCTGGAAGGCTTAACGTTCGTGTTCGGGATGGGTACGCGTGGTTCCCTTCCGCCATCATCACCAAACCTGCAAGTTTCACGAAGCTGATCTCCGCAAAGCTTGGGCTTTCCTCGGAGGATTGCTCCTCGAAGATTCAAGGCTTGCACCTTGAAAACTGGATGCGAAACTAAGCATGCTGAATGCTTTTAGCTTATTTGGATAAGCCCTCGACCGATTAGTATTCGTCAGCTACACGCGTTGCCGCGCTTCCACCCCGAACCTATCAACCTCGTCGTCTACAAGGGGTCTTACATACTGGGAAATCTCATCTTGAGGGGGGCTTCACGCTTAGATGCTTTCAGCGCTTATCCCTGCCGTACTTGGCTATCCAGCCGTGCCTCTGGCGAGACAACTGGTACA
>NZ_WUWM01000014.1 GCF_009846885.1 Paenibacillus puerhi | reverse complement strand
ATCACCCTCTCAGGTCGGCTACGCATCGTCGCCTTGGTAGGCTTTTACCCCACCAACTAGCTAATGCGCCGCAGGCCCATCTGTAAGTCATAGGTTGCCCCATGTTTCATGATCTCTCCATGCGGAGAAACCAGCTATCCGGTCTTAGCTACCGTTTCCGGTAGTTATCCCAGTCTTACAGGCAGGTTGCCTACGTGTTACTCACCCGTCCGCCGCTAACTTATCCCCGAAGGAATAAGTCCGCTCGACTTGCATGTATTAGGCACGCCGCCAGCGTTCGTCCTGAGCCAGGATCAAACTCTCCATTAAGGTAGTCTTCTCAAGCCGAAGGCCGAAATGACTACAAGGTTTGTTCGACTTGCTCAAAAGTTACTGCTAGCGAGAATTTTCATTCTCTATTAACACTCACTCGTTGTTCAGTTTTCAAAGGACAATTCTTTCTTCCAAAGACATGCGTGTAAGCATTCTTTGCTTTGTCGCTTGTTGTTACCTTGTTTAGCGGCGACCTTTATAAGGTACCACATTCACCTATAACAATGCAAGCACTTTTTATTACCAAATTTCATATCCACTTGCGCTGCCTGCCTCTTAAGGACAAGTCCTTCTCAGCGGCGAAGACTAATTTATCACAGACACCATATCAAAGTCAAGCCTGTATTTAAAATTAATTTCTGTACACTTTATAGAAGGGGCAGCAGCCTGCAGCTTGCCGCCCCCTCCCTTTCTTACAGCCACCTGATTATTCGATCATTCCCTCTTCCGGACTGCTGGCCGATGCATACCGCTTTTTAGCAATTCGACCGGCAAGGAAGCCTTTCCTGCCCGCATCTACAGCGAGCTTGAAAGCCTCCGCCATCAGAGCTGGCTGCTGAGCCCCGGAGACGGCTGTATTCAGCAATACGCCATCAGCGCCTAGCTCCATGGCGAGCGCCGCATCGGAAGGGCCGCCAATACCGGCGTCCACAATAATCGGCACTTTAGCTTCTTCAATGATAAAACGAAGGTTGCCCGGATTAACAATTCCTTGTCCCGAGCCAATGGGAGATGCGCCAGGCATGACAGCGGCCGCTCCGGCTTCCTGCAGCTTACGGGCCAGAATCGGGTCGTCAGACGTGTAGGGAAGCACAATAAACCCTTCATCAACCAGAATCTTCGTCGCCTCGAGTGTACCTACCGGATCCGGAAGCAAAGTTCTCGGATCTCCGATGACCTCGACCTTAATCATGTCACAAAGCCCGGTGGCTTTGGCCAGGCGGGCGATACGCACCGCCTCTTCCACCGTATAAGCGCCAGCCGTATTGGGCAGAAGCGTAAATTTTTTCAAGTCTAGCGTCTCCAGAAAGTTAGGCGCATCCGGGTTGTCGATAGGCAGACGACGGATGGCAAAGGTAAGCACCTCGGCGTCCGAGGCGCGCACGGCTTCCCCTTGGACGTCCAGGGACGTGAACTTGCCGGTACCTAGCAGCAGCCGGGATTTAAACGCATAAGGGCCGATTTTCAATAGGTCGCTCATGATATAGTTTCTCCTTCCGATGTATAGATCCAAACCTTCTGCCCCGATTCTTGCGAGCAGAACAAATCCGAGGCTAGCCCCCTCCTACAAAATGCACGATCTCCACTTGATCCCCTGCTTGAAGCTCTACGCTCTCATAAGCATGGCGGTCTACGATATTCCGATTTAACTCGACGACCAGTATTTTATTCTCCAGCTTATAGAAAGCCAGTAATTCCGCTACGGTCGCGACACCGCTGACTTCCCGATCTTCCCCGTTTACAACCAGCTTCAACACCGCTCCTCCTTCCTAATATTGCGCGATAGAACCACGTATGTCGGACGACATAGAAAAAGCCAGCCTGGGAGGGCCGGCTGACTTCATGATCGGTTGCTTTTCAAGGCGTTCGAGCACTCGTCCACTTCCCTACGCTGGCATCATCCAGGACAAACCCGCGGCCGGTCTTTCCTGCCGCAAATCCGTCAATACAGGTTCCAAGGGTCAAAGAACAGCTTCTTTATCTCAGCCCCGCATCTTGAGGCTCCCCTAGTGGCTTATGAAATTGTTCTACACGATTATATCATACTGCCTGAGGTTTGACATCCCGATAGCGCAGCTCAAGCAAGCTCAGATCAGGATCTGCCGTATGCACGACCTCCACGGCCAGCGCTTTCCTCACCAGCTTATTGAGCAAAAGCGGAAGCTCCTCCTGAACGTCGGACAGCTTGGGAAGCATCTGAAGCTCCTGAATGCTCCAAGCTTCCTCGCGGCTTGCCAAAAGCGTAAGGAGCAGTTTGCAGCAACGTTCCATCTTGGACATAACGGAAAACTCACAGGCAAGCAGGACAAGCTGCACGCGCTGCTTCAAGGTTTCATTGCTCAGCGTAAGCTCCTCATACAGCTTGTAGACGCCCGGGTTGATCAGCCGCACTTGACTCCACACCGTAATCTCAGGATGATAGCCCGCCTCGACGATAACGATCCGTGCCCAGTGCTGAAGCGCCTCTAAAATATTATTGTAAGCATCCAGCACATGTTCACCGGCCAAATATTCCTTACTTTGCAAGTAGCTGCGAAGGAAGTGGGAAAACTCGATCAACAGCTTTTGCTCTCTCAGTTCCTCGGGAAACTCCAGCACCCGATGCCGCAAGCCTTCCAGATACATCTCGCGATCCAAAAGTATCTCCCCTTTTAAGATCCAGTATAGAACGTTACGCTGCTTGCCATGTAAAATCAGGTCTTCAAGCATCTTCGGGGTGATCCATCTTTCTTGTATCCGCAGATGGTCTTTTATATAATGAGTTTGTTGGTCCGCCCGTTCGGCTTGACGACTGACGACCAATAGCAGATAATCAAAACCGTCGGTTACTGCTGAATAAAGCGAAGGATTGTCTACTGCCAGTACACCTAACACGGCTTCGTCGCGCCGAAGCCTGTCCACATGCTGCTTGTTTAGAGATTCCATGAATGAAAAGCCTCCCTGACCATGGAATACGTAGGTTATCTTTCTGTAAGAACTATTTCTACATGCAGGGGCAGTTTCCTGCAAATATTTTGTGCCAGCACTCACAATTCTTGAATGAAAGAAGTGACGATTGTGCGATTCAGATCAAGCAAGGCGAATGAATTCCGGCTCTGGGGCCTGCTGCTTACGATGGGCGGCATGCTGCTGATGATCCTGGGATTAGCCGGTATCGTATTCGAATGGGGAGCAGCCGGCAGGCTGTTAGCCGCGATCGGCATGGTGATCGGAGCTATCTTGATGCTCGCCAGCATGGGCATCTACTTTGCCGCCGGGATGATGTCGACAAGCGCTGTTGTCGTCGTCTGCCCGGAGTGCGGCAAAGCTACCAAGATTATCGGCAAGACGGACCGCTGCATGTTTTGCAAAACGATACTGTCTTTGGATCCCGCCCATGCGCCATCCGAAGGAGCCCTTCCAGCCGAACCTGCTAAGGCCGGGCAGGAAAGTGCAAGCACGACGCCTTAAAACACCAAAAACGGCATGCCCGATTCTTGACCCGGGACATGCCGTTTTTGGTTGTCTTTTGCTATTTGGCCAACTCTTCTTTAACCCAATTCCATGCCTCGGGCACCTCAAAGCCTCTGCGCCAAGAAGCCACTCCGGCGAGCTCATATTTCCTCACGAGCCCCATTCGAGCACGAACGCTTGTCTCATCCTCAATCCATATTTTATTCAGCTTTCCGTCTTCTTTGTATTCGATATAGTTTTGCCCGGTCGACTCCGAATAGGTCGATTTGAGCTTCTGCTCACGGATAATCCGCTGAGGCATCTCCATAAAGACAGCCCGGGAGCTCACTGACGGCTTACCGTTCTTCGTAACCTCCGTCCAGACACGGGTATAGAACGGAACCCCGAGAATCAGCTTGGAGGGCGGGATTTTATCTTGACGGAGCAGGCCCAGGATCGACTCCTCCACCCACGGCAGCGAAGCTACCGAGCCGGCCTTGGGGCTGCTTGCCCAATGCTCGTCATAGGCCATGAGCATCATATAATCGACGGACTCGATCAGGGCACTGCGGTCATAGAACATAGACCACATCTCATTAGTCGACTTCGGCGTAACATCTATGGATATGATAAGTCCCTGTTCGTGCAGTAATGGGGTGAGCTCGCGGACAAATTGCACAAGATTCTGCTTATCCTTCAGTTCCACGTTCTCGAAGTCGATGTTAATGCCTTCCAGCCCATACATCTGAGAAAAGCTGAGCAACTGCTTGATCATCTTCATTCTTCTGTCATAAGTAGACAACGCTTCGGTTGTCCGCTTCGGATCGAATCCATTACTGAACAAGGCCCAGACATGATACCCGTTGGAATGCGCCCATCGGACATAAGCCGGGTCGGCCAGATTTTGAAGATTGCCCTCGCCATCCTGCAGATGGAACCAGGTTGGACTTACTACATTCACTCCCGGCATATCCGCAATTTTGGACGTGTCCGGATTTTTCGAAACGACGTGCTCCCAGGTAAGATTTATTTTGCCGGTTATGGGTCGCTTAGGCTGAAAGTCCTTCTCCTCGGCCTTAGCCGGAATCTTTTCTTCCCGGTCAAATACCGCATCGCTTTTGCGCACATATCCCCTGTGTCCATTCGTTAACTGCACCCGATACCATTCCGTTTCCTCCCCCCAGGCAATCAGAGCTTCCCCCTGCTTAAGGTCTGCCAGAATCGGCGATTTGATGGAGGGGTCCCGGCGCATAGCGACGGTTTTCTCAGGTTTGCCTGCATAGGAGGCGGCCCGAAGCCAACGGATCGTCTCTCCTTCATTAAATAGAAGCACCGCACCCGTCTCTTCGGATTCCCGCAGGTCAATCTGATAGAAGCTGCGAAGCGGATCGATCGGCAAATACAGCTTGCCGCCCGATTTCTCCAGCGGGAACTTCAAAGTGAACGGCTTCTCATTCACCATGCCGGTTAGCTCGCTAGTCCTCAGGCGAACGACTTTATTTTGAGTCGTAATAATGGTGGATTCCGTTTTCTGCTCATACACGACCAATGGGTCGATCCGCTCCTGTACGGTATCGAAGGACAGCTTCAATGATTCTTTGCTGCCGACAGCCGGGTCTTGAAGCATGCCCCCTTGATAGAATACCGGCTTGGGATTTCCGTCAAAAGTAGGCGGCTCGTGCTTGCCGCTCGGAACATACAGCATCCAATAATAAGCAGTAAGCATACACGCTATGACAAACGCAAGAAAGAGCAGCACCCCTCCCAAGACTCGCCGCTTCCTGCGACGGCCCGGTCCTGGCGGGTATGGATTCACATTCATGGGTTCACCTCTGAGAGCTCGCAATTATAAGAAATATCCTAAACATAAAATAAGACGCATCCGATCCGCAAGATTCGCGTTACCGAACACGTCTACTATACCGGAATGGGTACTATCATGTCGTCTTGCTCATACAGTCCGAGCATGTGCCATATACCTCGACACGATGGCTTTTCACACGGAATCCGGTCATCTCCCCAGCCGCCTGCTCCAGCTCATCCAGGGGCTTATAAGCAAAATCGACCAGCTTGCCGCACTCTTCGCACAAGGCATGGTAGTGATCGGACAGATCGGCATCGAACCGGCTGGAATGGTCCCCGTAGGTCATCTCTCGAACCAGGCCCGACTCCATAAATACTTTGAGATTGTTATATACGGTAGCCACGCTCATGCTAGGAAACTGTGGCGACAACGCCTTGTAGATATCATCTGCCGTCGGATGCGACATCGTGTTCAACAAATACGACAGGATCGCATGGCGCTGCGGGGTCATCCGGACACCCATGTTCTTCAGTTTGTCTAGCGCCTGCACCAACGCACTCATGGTGATCACCGCCTAACCGGGTAGAGTATATCACTTTATATTACCCGCATGGCAGACAGATTGTCAATTCAGACGCTGAACAGCCAACGCCCCTTTAGTCTCAGCAAGCACTCGGTACGTACCGCCTCCAACCGTCCCGCTAATAGATTTTTTGTCGACGGTTAGCGGCAAGTCGCTTTGAACGCTACCAAAGCCACCGACGCCCTCAACGGTATAACTGCCATCCGATGGAAGCAGAAGATCAAGCTTGCCATGCTTCGTCATGACATCCCAATTGCCCCCAATTCGCGAAGCCGCGATCTTGACGGAAGCGCTGGAGCTTTGCGTTCGAAGCTGCCCAAGCTCGCCGTCCACCCTTATCGCTCCATTGGTCATGTCGATCTCTACGTCTCCGCTATGCCCGGTAATTACCGACTCAGCGTTCGTCGCCTTCAGCCGCGCGGCTCCCCGATGCTCGGATACTTCAAGCGAGCCATTCGTGAGCTTGAGCGATAGGTCGCCTTCCGTCTTATCGGCCTTTAATTGACCGTTAGTCGCTTTCAACTCCACGGTTCCCGCCAGCTGCTGCACGGAAATTTCACCGTTGACGGCTTCCGCCACGAATCTCTCCCCGAGAAGCAATCTTGAAGCAACAATTTGACCGTTGACCAGACGGACGTCCCAGTCGGCTTGGAGGTTAGCCGGCACCGTAACGGTCATATCCATCCGGGGCTTTCGTCTGCCCATAACCTTGAAGCCATATTCCTTGGGGACCGTCCTGATCTCAAGGGTATCTCCCTCAAGCTGGTGATCCATTCGGGATGCGTCCGCAATATCGGCAGCTTCCTCTGCATTATCGGTGTTCACATACACGCTGAGCGACACCTCGATCTGCTCGACATTGCCGGGCTGGATCTTCATATTGCCGTTCGTGTTCACGATTTTGATCTGCTTGACATCGGCCGCAGGGATCTTCGTTACTCCTTTGTCAAACTTCTGGCCATCGCTAAATGCCTCGAAGACGCCGGCAATACTCGTACTCCCCAGACCCCTGAACCCTTCGAGACCTTTCCATACGCCCGGACTCTGAACAGTGACAATGACGACAGCGGCTACCACGACGGCGAAAATGATCCCTCCCAGATCCAGCCGCAGCGGACGTTCTTCCTGGCCATGGCGTCTATTGCTCAGAATATACTCGAATCCCAGCATAATGAACAGAACCGGCCACCAATGTACAAGCTTGGGAATCAGGCTAGTTCCAGCGAGCTTATCGGCCATCACCGCTCCGCCCACGAGAACAAGCACAAGAGCCGCCGTATATCGCCCTACCTTTAACATACGTAACACTCCCTATTTTTTCATCGATTCCCTGAAGAAGAGGAAAAGGCCGAGTCCGATCAACAGCAGGGCTCCCAAGGTAGAACTCATAAATTCAAAGACCTGATCCAGCCATTCCGGCCGGCCGGCCGCCAAAAATAACACGATGCCCGCGATAATCAACAGATACCCGAAGCTGTTGCCTCTCTTTCGCTTACCCTTCAAGTGCCCGTGGCTTCCGTCCGTCAAATCAAACCCGCGGCCTTCCGGATAATCTAGAGGCTCGCCCCATCCATTGACACGATCCGTCTGCTGCAGCGCATCGAAAATATTGTAGAAATACATGATCGGAAGCAGCAAGGAAAACAGCACGATGAGCGGGATGCTCTCACTGACAGCAAAATAGACGATGGCGAAAATGTCCAGCATAAACAACACCATGATGCCGAGTCCTCGCTGCATCAAGCCCAGATATAGCTGCCCGGTGCCCGGTATCATAAACGATAAAATCCCCGCAACCCATTTGCTCTTGCGCAGACGCATGGCCATATAGGGGTCGAAGGGCCGCTGCGCACCTTGACCCCAGCGCTCCATTCGTTCCCTCAGGAATTCGTCCTCGCTCCTGTCATCCATTGTATCCCTGCCGTTACCTTGATGATGTTCCATACCGCACCCCTCCTTAGGACAACAAGTGGCGAGAAACTGTCTCCACCGCTTGATAGAGCTGGGCCGCGCCGAAGCGGACTCCGCTCTCCAGCTCACTTGTATTCAACGACCTGATCTTACCGATAATACCGGAGGCGATAAATAGGAAAGTTGCTGCGGCAGCTACCATCCCGTTGGTTAGCTCACGCCTCCACCCCTGCGCAGCTGCAGGCGAGGACGGTGCCAGCCTTGTCGCCCTTGTCGAGGAGGCCGACATGGCGCCCGCATCCGATTGCTCGTCCGGCTCATTTCCCAATCTCAAGTCCCCCAGCACGCGCTCGGTTAGCTCCCCCGGAGCCTTCAGCAGCGGGAGCTCTTCGAGCTCAAGCTCGATATCGAGAAGGGCAGACAGACTGCCTCTGCAGTTCGGACATCTGCTCAGATGCGTACGGATCCGCCTTGCGTCCAGTTCGGGACAACGTTTATTCAGATAGTGCAGCAGCTCTTGATCGCTCAGATGCTTGCCAGTCATGCCCGCCCACCTCCAGCCATTTTTGTTTCAGCATCGATTTCCCCCGGTAAAGCCGGGTTTCCACCGTCTTGATCGGCAAGCCCGTCGCATCGGAAATTTCTTGATACGATAACTGCTTGTAATGATATAAATAAAGGACAAGCTTATATTTATCGGGAAGTGCGGCCAGCAGCTTCTGAACGGTCTGCCTCTCCTCCCTTTCAAGCACCCTGGCTTCGGGTTCCTCCTTGCGGTCTCCGAGCCAGCCCTTTACTTTATCCAATATCGCCTCGTAAGGCTTACGCTTCCGGGAACGACGATAATCCGCCACCAGGTTAACCGTCAGCCTGTAGATCCATGTCTTGAGCTGGGAATCGCCTCGGAACCGTTCAACAGCCCGAAACAGCTTGAGAAATACCTCCTGAGTCAAGTCCTCGGCAGTTTCCCGATGTTCAACCATTCGGTAAATCAGCGTATACACATAATCCTGGTGGCGCTCCATCAGGATGCGGTACGCCGCTTCTTCACCTTGACGGATCCGGTCGACCAACTGTTCATCCGTCATGTTTTCCATCGATTCACCGCCTTGGCTCTTTCTCTTATTTATTTAGACGTTAGCGCAGCCAGCTACCCCTTCACATTCCGACAAAAAAGACCGCGGCCATCCTCTATTCCATAGAAACAGCTTTAATGCCCTCAATAGCCAGCAGCTCCTCAACAGTTTGGGGCGTATGCATTTGTTTGGCCAGACGAACTTCCAGCTTGATCTGAATCATTCGGGACGCCTCATCACCGGACCCAGGCATCTCCTCAACCGACCATTTTTTAATATCGCAGCCCTTGCTGGCCAGCACGTGAGAGACCTTCCCAAGCAAGCTCGGAAGGTCAGCCGCCTCGAGCCGAATGCTGCGTGTTTTTTTATGGGCCATGTACCGCTTCTCCACCACGTGAAGGCCGAAGAGACTTATCAGGGCAAACAAGCAGGCAAGGCCGGCCGCATAGTAAAACCCCGCGCCTATGGCAAGTCCGATCGCAGCTACAACCCAGAGCGATGCAGCCGTGGTTAGCCCTGTAATGGCCTTGCCCGTGTAGAGAATGGTGCCTGCTCCTAAAAAGCCGATCCCGCTGATGACTTGCGCAGCCAGGCGGGCCGGGTCTCTCTGGACATGATCGAGCCTGCTAAAGTCGGCAAAGCCATACATCGACAGCAGCATAATTAAAGTCGAGCCTAGGCATACAAGCATATGCGTGCGCAAGCCCGCTGCCCGGCTGCTCTGCTCGCGCTCGAAGCCGATGAGACCGCCTAGCAGCATAGAGAGCAGCAGCCTGAGCGTAATATGAAACAAATCTATCGTCCAAGGATCATTCATATCCCATATCTCCTCCTGGTCTTACCGGATGTGACCCTTATTTTACCACGAACTGCCGCTCCCCATTGCTATATCCCATAAAAAAAGCCCTCCATAAAAAAAAGCCGCGGAGTCAAGCCTCCGTCAGCTTAATAAATTGAGTCATTGTAATGCCTGGCGCGATCAGATGCATCCGGGCAGGCTCGAATCCATGCTTCTCATACAAAGAGACAGCAGGCGTATTGCCTGTCCCCGTCGAGACGACGATGGCGCAGCCCGGAATGGCAAGACTCTCGACATGCCGCAGCAGCTTTCCTGCAATTCCTTGCCTGAAATGTCCCGGATCGACCATCATCCGGCAGATCGTCAGCTCTCGCGCGTTTTGCTTGCAGGCGATCGCTCCTACAAGTCGCTCGCCTGAGTAATACCCGAAGAAAGATTCGCCCGACTCCCGCAAGGTTTGAGGCGAATCGAACAAGGGGGGAATTTCATCAAAGCCTATGAGCTCGGCCTCTATACGGTAAGCCTTTTGCTGCAGCTCCAGCAGCGGCAGCAATTCATGAAGATTTTCCAGATCGATTGGCCGGATCACGTGCATCCTCCCTCGCTTGCCCCAAGCAGGCTGAGCTCCCCTGGAAGCTTAACCCGATTAACGATTTAGGCGGTCCAATATTAGCTTGTTAACCAATCCCGGATTGGCCTTGCCCTTCGTTTCCTTCATAATCTGTCCGACCAGGAAGCCGACGGCTTTGTCTTTGCCTGCTTTAAAGTCCGCAACCGACTGCGGATTTTTTTCCACGACCTGATCGACGATAGCCGCGATCGCTCCCTCATCGCTAATCTGCACCAGACCCTGCTCCTCTACGATGGCTTGCGGGCTTTTGCCTGTCTCAAGCATCGACTTGAACACGGTTTTGGCGATTTTGCTGCTGATGGTGCCCTTCTCGATCAGACCGATCATCTCGCCCAGTCCTTGACCTGTGATGCGCACATCCGCAAGCTCCAGGCTGTTCGCATTGAGATAACCCAGAAGCTCGCCCATAATCCAGTTGGATACGGCCTTGGCATCCTGAGTAAAGTTAAGGCTCTCCTCGAAGAAATCCGCGAGCTTCATGGAAGAAGTAATGACTTCGGCATCATAGCTCGGCAGACTGTATTGTTCCATATAGCGCTTCTTGCGTGCGTCCGGCAGCTCCGGAATCGTACTGCGCACGCGAGCCTTCCACTCTTCGTCGATGTGCATGGACACCAGATCCGGATCCGGGAAATACCTGTAGTCATGCGCCTGCTCTTTGCTGCGCATCGTCAGCGTCTTGCCCTGCGCCTCATCCCAGCGTCGCGTTTCCTGCACAACCTCGTCTCCGCTGTCCAGCACGTCGGCCTGCCGCCATTCTTCATATTCCAAGCCCCGCTGCACGCCGCGGAAGGAGTTCATGTTCTTCAGCTCCGCCTTCGTACCGAACTTCTCCTGGCCGAATGGGCGCAAACTGATATTCGCATCGCAGCGCAGCGAGCCTTCCTCCATCTTCACGTCAGACACATCGCAATATTGCATAATCGCCTTGATCTTCTCCAGATAGGCGCGCGCTTCCTCCGGCGAGCGGAGGTCCGGCTCCGAGACAATCTCGATCAAAGGCGTACCTACGCGGTTGAAGTCGACCAGCGAGGCATACCCGCCATCGACATGCGTAAGCTTCCCGGCATCCTCCTCCAGATGGACTCGGGTAATACCGATCCGCTTCGTATTGCCGCCGACCTCGATTTCGATCCAGCCGTGTTCGCCTACTGGCTTGTCGTATTGCGAGATTTGGTAAGCCTTCGGCGAGTCGGGATAAAAGTAGTTTTTGCGGTCAAACTTCGTATCTGTCGCCACCTGGCAGTTCAGAGCCATCGAAGCCTTGATCGCGTATTCCAGCGCCTGCTTGTTTAGAACCGGCAGGACTCCGGGATGCCCGAGACATACCGGACATGTATGGCTATTCGGCGGAGCTCCGAAGGAGGTGGAGCAGCCGCAGAAAATTTTGGATTTCGTGTGCAGTTCGACGTGCACCTCGAGACCGATCACGGTCTCATACTTGCTGGATGATGCTTGCTGGTTACCGGTTGCCGCTGTCATGTGAGGTTGCTCCTTTCCTTAAAGCTGCGGACGCTGCTTATGAAACTCGGTATGCTGCTCAAATGCATGAGCCGTGCGCAGCACCGTCGCTTCGTCCAGCGCCTTGCCGATAATTTGCAGACCTATCGGCAGGCCGTCAGCCATGCCGCAAGGTACGCTGATAGCAGGAACTCCTGCCAGGTTGACCGGTATGGTCAAGATATCGTTCAGGTACATGGTAAGCGGATCGCTTGTCTGCGAACCGATCTTGAATGCAGGCGTAGGAGCCGTCGGCCCTATCACTACATCGTAGTTCTCGAACACTTGGTCAAAATCCCGCTTAATTAGCGTCCGAACCTTCTGTGCCTTCAAATAGTAAGCATCGTAATAGCCGGAGCTCAGCGCATACGTCCCCAGCATGATGCGGCGCTTGACTTCGTCGCCGAAGCCTTCGCTGCGGCTTTTCAGATAAAGGTCCAGCAGGTTTTTCGGATTCTCCGCTCTAGCGCCATAGCGCACGCCGTCAAATCTGGCCAGGTTGGACGAGGCTTCGGACGAAGCCAGCAGGTAGTACGTAGCGACCGCGTATTCCGAATGAGGCAGCGACACTTCCTCGACGACAGCGCCGAGACCCTCAAGCGTCTTGAGTGCGCTCTGCACCGCTACCTTCACCTTCGGATCAATGCCTTGTCCCAAATATTCCTTAGGTACGGCTACGCGCAGTCCTTGAATATCGCCCGTCAGCGCGCTCAAATAGTCCGGGATCTCCACATTCAGCGAGGTCGAGTCGGACGGATCATGTCCGGCGATCGCCTGCAGCAGGTAGGCGCTATCCTCCACATTTTTCGTCAGCGGGCCGATCTGGTCCAGCGATGAGGCGAAGGCCACCAGGCCATAGCGCGAGACAAGGCCGTAAGTCGGCTTCAGTCCGACCACGCCGCAATAAGAAGCCGGCTGGCGGATAGAACCGCCCGTATCGGAGCCCAGCGAGAAGAATACCTCGCCTGCCGCGACTGACGCAGCGGATCCGCCGCTGGAGCCGCCTGGCACATATTCGGTATTCCACGGGTTGTAGGTAGGATAGAAGCTGGAATTCTCATTGGAGCCGCCCATAGCGAACTCGTCCATGTTCAGCTTGCCGATGGTGACCGCTTCGGCTTCCTGAAGCTTCTTGACCACCGTAGCATCATAGATCGGATTGTAATTACGCAAAAATTGGCTGGCGCAGGTTGTCGTCAGCCCTTCGGTTACGATATTATCTTTAACCCCGATCGGCAGCCCGAATAGCAGACCCCGGGAATCGGCGGTACCCAGCTTCTCGTCAAGCGCCCCGGCCTTGGCAAGCGCGCGCTCTTCATCCAAGGCCAGAAACGCCCGGACCTTGTCGTCCACCTCGGCGATCCGCTTGAACGATTCGTTCACCAGATCGGTGACGGTAATTTCTTTGGCATGCAGCTTGTTATGTACTTCCTGTAATCGCAGATTAAGCAGAGACAAGCGTGAATCCTCCCTTCAAATGTCGCGTTTCCTATTCCAGTACGGCCGGAACTTTGAATTGTCCGTCCTCTTCGTCCGGCGCGTTCAACAGCACTTTGTCGACGCCCAGGGACGGTTTAACCGCGTCTTCACGCATGACATTGACCAGAGGCATCGCATGGCTCGTCGGCTCCACATCATCGGTGTCCAGCTTCCCGAGCTGCTCCGCATAGTTAAGAATCGCGCTCAGCTGCTCCGCAAACTTCTCTTTCTCCTCTTTGCCCAGCTCCAAGCGGGCCAGCGCCGCTACATGCTCGACGTCCTTTACTGTAATACTCATTTCCTGCACCTCGCTTCTTGGCTGATCATTCCTATTATTATAGCTCAGTTACCTGTTGAACTCAATGTATAGGCGAGCGCGTCCAGCTGTTGCTATAATGGATTAAGCACCGCTAAAACCCGCTTTACCGACAGGAAAGCAACAGGATAAATTGCCCGCCATGCAGCTATGTTCCCTTCGGCTAAGCCGCTGTGTTTGTATAGAACGAAGAAGCCGGTCCTTCCTCGGGAAGGGACCGGCTTCTTCGAGCTGCCGCTGAGGCTGCCTTTTCTATGCTTATTAAATCCAGGCTTTCAAGTGAATCTGCCGGATGAAATCCTGATCGGACTGGACATCCTTGCTGGCCTCAGCCTGAACCTCTTCGACTTCGCCAGTCATGATCCGGTGAAATAACGCAGAATTCTTCGTGGCAAGCGCAAAATCAATCAGCGCCTCCCGCTCGATCCGGTCGGCCTCCAGCTTCAGCAGCGTCTCCTCCAGCTCCACATCGGCTCCCGGCACAAAATGATGCTTGTTGGTCTTCGGAACGCGTACGACATAATCGAACACATTGTCCGCATTGCGATCGTAAGCGATGATGTAACCGTATTCGCCGACAGGAAGATTTTGCTCGAAGCTGTCTCCGACTATAATGACTTTTTGCCCTAAACGCAGCATGCTTGTTCCCCTTTCGCTCATCCGTTCCCTGCTTGTTGATTCATGCTAGTACCGGCGCGATTGCTATATAGATGACTAGTGCGTATTCGTGTAGGAATAATTCATGAATCCAGCTTTCAACGTGTAAGTATCTATCATTTAATTCTACTAATCATATCATTTTTTGACAGGGTAAGCAATGAAATCGACCAAGCATTCGACAGCTAGGATAGAAGGCCGCAGCCGGGCTTGAGGAGCGCCTCTTCGAGCGGTTAACCATGGGGATGGCTACAGACGAATCAGCCCTTCCCGCGTCACGCTAAGCTTCTCGAAGCCGCTGTCCGTCACCGCATAGCTGTTCTCGATACCGACGACCCCGCGTCCCGGAAATGTAAATTTCGGCTCGATCGCAATGACCATGCCTGGCTGGAGCGCATAGCGGAAGCCTCGGGCCAATACAGGCCACTCATCGATTTCCAGGCCGATACCATGTCCAAGAAATCGGACCTGATCCGCTCCGAATCCCATGAAATGCTCGGACAAACCCGCTTCGTCCGCAAGCTTCAGCGATTCCGCGTACAGCTGCTCGCAGACCTCGCCCGGCCTAAGCATCGACTCCGCTTGGCGAATAATACGTTCGGAATGCCGGTAGGCTTGATCCAAGTCCTCGTCCAGCTTGCCGATCACGACCGTGCGCGTCTGATCTATGACATAGCCCTCCACACAGCAGCCGATGTCGATCAGGATCGGCTCATCGCGCTTGATGGGG
Source organism: Paenibacillus puerhi (assembly GCF_009846885.1). GTDB lineage: Bacteria > Bacillota > Bacilli > Paenibacillales > NBRC-103111 > Paenibacillus_G > Paenibacillus_G puerhi. The sequence goes on along the minus strand of NZ_WUWM01000014.1, from coordinate 153,999 downwards.
CGAAGACTGACGCTTTGCGGACAGAAGGGTCCGAGGCCAAGCCCGCCTGCCGGTCCGTCGAAGTAGGTAGGTACCGCCGCTGCAGGTCCTGCTCCGATCATGCCCGTGATCACGGCCTGGTTGAACCCGCGCAGCCGCATGACGCCAATATGTCCCCTTTCGCGCATATAAGCCTCGATCCGGCTCATCATATCAAGCTCGCGGAGGCCGGGCTGCAGCCAGCCGAGGGCGTCCTCGAACGCTTCGTCAACCAGCCTCGCTGCCTGGCGGATATGGGACAGCTCCGCTTCCGTCTTGATCATGCGCAGCTCCCTGATCAGGGCGGAGCCGTCCTTCCACTGAACCGCAGGAAGCGCCTGCTGCAAACGCTGGAATTGCTGAACCGGCAGCACGTCGAACTCGGCGGCCAACAGCACCGCCCCATCCCCGAAGCCGGCGGAAAGCGCTGGGAACAAGCTGCCCAGCTGAACCGCCAGCTCGCGGAGCGAGCCGAGCGTCGCTACGGGCCAGACCGATTCTTCCATCGCCCTCGCTACGCTTCGTCTGACGAGATAGCGGGGTTCTCCCGCTGCCGGAACGACCAGATATCCGGTTTGCATCGACCCGGTTAAATAATACAGATCTACATTCTGCGCGATGAGCATGCCATCCAGTCCGCTTTCCTGCAGCTTGGCCTGCAGACGGTTTACCCGCCCCTCGTATTCCTGCTTATTCGTCCTCATCCTATGTGCCACGCCCTTCATCCGAGCCCCCGCTCAGGCGGGAAACCGTTCTTTTTCTTTACATTACCGGGTGCGGGGGCAAAATGCAAAGGACGAAGAAGCCGTTGTCGGTTCCTTCGCCTTATGTTGATTTCTGAGAATGGCCGTCCTGTACACGCGGTCTAATCAAGTCACCCCCCACGAGCATCCGCGAGTCACTACGAGTCCCGCGAGCGATTCCCGCTAACCTGCGAAGGGTTTGCCTACCGAAAGCGTACGCTGGCTACGCTGCTAATCACGATCGGCTCTTCGCGTCCCTGACCGAGCTGAGGCCGTCCGAGCTCAACGATCGCAACGACGGATGGGCCATAGATCGTAGCCTGTACGCTTCGCGTCGTCTGGCGAGAGGTTCCCGCATGTACCGTAATCGTCCGCGACAAGGTGTAGGGATAGGACGTGTGGGTTACAAACTCAAGCCGGTGAACGACAGGGGACGACTCCAGCGTACTTCCGGGCAGCGGCGTCAAATCGGCCGCCAACTTGAAATTGAGCCTGAGGTACTTGAAATAATTGTCTCGTCCTGCCGCCTCATCCCAGATAATTCGGCCCAGCGCGGCCTGTGCCGGATCGATGTTCATCGAAGCCGCTCGTGCCGCCTGGTCCAATCTGGGCTTCGATTTGGAGATGGTATGTGCGTGAAGCAGCCAGTTCCAGGCGAGTCCCCACAAGAGAACGGCCGGGATGATCGCAAGTAAGGCGGCGAGCAGTACGTGTACGCCGCCCCGTTCGCTATGGATGACGCTTTCCAGCCTATTCATACGCCTCGCTTCGGCCGTACAGCACGATGTGATAGAACCCTTCATGCTCGGAGGCCCCCCCTCCTCCCCGAATCGCCCGGACGATCCGCGTCATGTTCGGAGCCGGGTAGGTCAATTCCAGCCTCACGGTCGGATCGGCCGCATCTCTTCGAACCATTGTCGCGGTACTGCCTGTGTAAGAGGGATAGCCTGCCCCGTTCACGCTCACCGGCCCCATTCCCAGGCTGGCCAGCCGCCCGTTCAAGCGGCTGCGAACCTCGCCGCTGACATAGCCTACAGCTTCGGCTTCCTTCAGCGCATGATTGGCCAAGGTATTCAAATGGTTCGCCTTCATCGCGAACACAAAGAACGGCACGATGGCAAAGGAAAGAAACAACAGCACCGGCATAATCATCAGCGTCACCAGCACGTTAGACATTCCTTGCTCGTTTTTATGGAATCTCTTGACCGCCAACCGGGCCTTTGTCATCGGCTTGTTCAGTTGCTGACATAATCGAAGCTTCGGATTTTCCGGGTCATCGTGGCATGCCCGTCTCTCAACTGCTCCTGAACGCCGCCCTCGCCCGGCTTGAATATGAACAGGCAGATGCCAAACACGAGCACGACGAGCAGGCACATCGTAACGAGCTTGCTCATCGGTTACGGAGCGGTCGCGGTTACGCTGCCATCCGTCTGACTGACGGTTGCCGTTGAAATGCTTGTGTTGAGCGCGGTCCCCTTCGTACCAACCGCCGGACCGACTCGCGTTCCGGCCACAAACATAGCTGCTCCTCCAAGAAGAACGGTCAGCAGGCATGCAATCACTAATTTCCCCATAGATTCTCATCCTTTCGAATTATCCTTTTACTTTAGATTGTTGTTCATCATTCAAATGCATCTTGGATGCGCAATTGCGTTCGGCTGCCGGCCGAGCCCGCCGCCGGCGCCAGTTGGCCGCCCACTACATACAGCACGGTGCCTCCCAGCAGCACCGCGAGCAGGATCGCAATTACCAGTTTGGACACTTCACCACACTCCGTTTTCTCTTCTTAGCCTTCGAAGCTGGTCATCAGCTGTTCCGAGATGGTAATCAGCCAAGGGTAGAGGAACAGCATCACAATAACCGCGAAAGGCACCATAATATAGAAGCTGATCCATACGGGCGCATTCTCCAGCTGACGGTCGCGCTCGGCGCCAAGCGTCGCTTCGATTCCCGCGGTTTGTTCCTTTAATACTTTGGCTACCTCATGCGAATCGGCTCTGCTAACCGCCTCCAGCGCATTCACCAACGGGAAGGCTTCGGAAATGCCGACACGTTCGCGAAACTTACGAATAGCAAGCGTCCGATCCTTGCCCCACATCACCGCCAGCTCCTGCAGAGGCGGCTGGAGCAGCACTAGCGGCCGACCGGCGCGAACGAGCAGCTCCCGCATATCGGACCGCTCGCTGACACATACGGATAAGCGATGCGACAGCTTGGCAATCTCCATCAGCAGCCTGGCTCTCCGCGCCCGGACCGCTGCGGCCAGCCACCAAGGGGGCAGCAGCCACCCGGCCGATCCTGCCAGCAACAGCTTCAACAGCACGCGCCATGATCCGCTGGCGGCACCGGATACCGGCGCAAAGCCCGAGGGTGCAAGCAAGCCTTGCGAGAGCACAGCCAAAGCCAGCAGAGTCAGCGCCGACAGCAGCTGGACTTGTCCAAAACGCTTCCTTGTCCAGTATGCGGACAGTCCGGCAAGCCGCGCTTTCTCGTTGTAAGCCCGGGTCTGCTGCGCACGTTTTATCGAGGCTTGATTGAGCGATCGGCTCCGGGCAACGGGAGCTCTTCGCTCCCACCGCTCCCGCATGAAAATGAGCCGACTGCCATCAAAGCGGCGAAGCGAGCCGGCAGCCGTAAAAGCAAGGAGGCCGCTGCCAACCGCGAATAAGACCAGCCAGGCATAGCCGAAAAGCCCACCGGCCAAGCTCCAGTTCTGCACAGCACCGAGCGCTTCACCGCTTGCCCCCATGCGCTCACCTCCCTCCTAGGCAGATCGTGCATCCGACAAGCGTAGGCCTAATAGGCTCTTCTCCCTGTGCGGATGACCAGTACCATCGAAACAAACATAACGGCGAAAGAGAGCAGCAGCAGCAGCTTTCCCCCTGGCTCTACAAAATAACGGATGTAATTCACCGGATCGGCATATACGTTGAAGCCTATGACGAAGAAGGCGAATGCCACCATGAATGTCGTTCCTAGCCGGTACACCGTAATCATCGCCAACCGGTTTTCCTCATGGCGCTTGGACGCCTGCATTTTATTGACCAGATGATGCAGCGATTCGGTCATATCCGTCCCGTACTGCGCCCCGATCAACAGCAGATCTGTCAGGTCATGAGCCCATTCGTTATCCACGCGTCCGGCAAACTCGTACAGCGCCTGATCGATCGACTTCATATGCAGGCCGAGCTCCAATCGTCGCCACTCCGCACGCACCTCATCGGGCATCGTATCCGCACTGCTCACGATCATATCCGCAAGCGTCAGACGCGGACGGTAATGGCCGATCAGATTCTGTACAAGCATGATCATCCGCATGGCAATCCGACCTCGCTTGCGCATCACGCGGAAACGGATTAGAAAATAGGGGACGGAACCCGAAATAATGCCCACCATGCCGCTTAGCGACCAAATATGCGTACCCTGCAGCGGCAAAACTCCGATGGACAGCTGCCGGGATAAGCCCTGCAGAAGTGCGTCCGAGCCGAAAAAACCAACGAGCGCCAGCAGCCCCATCGCCAGCAAGACAGGCTCCACGCTAAGTGGAAGCTCAGCCAAATCCAGCTCTTCCCGTATATGCCGTATAGGCCGGGAAGCCAAGACCGATAAGCCCCGCCGGTCCTTCTTATGTCCTGTGTACCGGTATAGCGAGGGATGACGACGATGGTAGGTCCAGGCCGACATCAAGACACGGGCAAGCTGAAGCGACAGGCCAAGCGAGCCGATGATCCAAATGCCCAGCAGTGCGGGCTTCACCGATTCCATCCAAGCAAGCGGGTCCCCGGTCAGTCGTTCCAGCATTCGTTCCAAACCCCCAGCCCTTCGAAATCTCTGGCATCCGCCCCGTTGGCAAGCAAATGGTCAGTCAGAGACCGGCTGAACCGTTGACCGGTAAAGCTCCACGTCTGCTTCCGGTAGTTCCACTCGACGAGCGGCCGGACGGACACCTCTTGCCTCTCATCGACGGAGAGCTCCGTGATTTCTGTCACGACACGAACCGGCCGATCTCCTACCTGAACGATTCGCAGGAAGATCAGGATGTTGAAGGCCCGGGCGACCCGCCTCATCGTATCCCCGGTATCGTGATGTCGGCCATCCTGCTTGATCATGTCCACCACATCGCTCAGGAAGGAATCCCGGTACTTCGTATGCATCGTCCCCATCATATCGTGTCCGCGAAGCGCACCCTGCACCATCTGCGACACTTCCGAGCCCTTGGCTTCGCCGACGATCACCCAGTGCGGACTCATGACCAGCAGCGGCTTGAACGACTCCTCCATCGTTAACCGGATGTCCTCAACCTCCCGGACGGCCAATATATTTCTTGCTCCTCTCAGCCGTTCGCGAAGCGCAACCTCGAACTCCTTCTCCAGTGTCCGTATTCGTTCATGCTCAGGAATTTCGGCCGCCAGCGCAAACAAAAACGTGGTTTTGCCTGTAGCCGTCCCCCCTCCTATTAGCAAGCTGGCGTGATGGCGAACCAGCAGCCTCAGCAGCTCCGACATCCGTTGGTCCACCGTGCCGAGCGCGACAAGCTGACTTAACGAAACGTCCTTAACGATGAAATTACGGATATGAATGCTCGGCACGTCCGAATAAGGCGGACGGGTCATGACAAGCCGCGAGCGATTCCACATGTAGGACTGGACGAAGGGCTGCCTCTCATTGATCGGCTTCCGGCCGCATAAAGCGAGCCGGTCCTGCAGCCTCAGCACATCGTCAAGCGAGCGGAACGTTCGGGCGTGGCGCTCCATTCGACCTCCTTTCAACAGGAAGATGTGCCGCCCGATCACCTGTACCTCTTCCACATCTTCCAGCCGATACAGATCCTCGATCAAGCTGGTGCCGCATGTCTCGGCAAAAATGCTCTCGGTAGGCGTCAACGGCTGGATAAGCGTGGTAGGCATCACCTGGAGCCGGTATTCGGCGAGCAGCGTTTCGATCATCGCCTTCATTCTCCACTGCGCGCGAGGCTCCCCGAGTCCTGCCTGAATAATGTCCTCGTACAGGGCCTGATCCGACTTGGAGCGTTCCGTCAGATGCTCGTACAGAATGGCTGCAGCTTCGGAAAGAGGCAATCGCCTTTCGCCCGGCTCCGCCCCTTTTATACCCGCGAGCGGCTCGCTTCGCAGAAAAGGCATCCCCGCTTGAGTTAAATCCTTCATATAACGGACGGCATCGAAGCGATCGCGCGGACGCAAGCGGAGCTCCATCTCCCGCTCCGATATTCGCATAGACATCCTGTGTCCTCCCTCCTAACCGAAGCGTGCCGTCAACCTGTCCAGCCACCCGCGCTTGAGCCCCGACTGGATATGCGACGATGCCCGGACCGGATGCGCCTCATCCTGCGGGCACAAGGCGGCCGCCAGCCGATCAATCTGCTCCGAGAACGCGGCTGCCTCCGGACGACCGTAAAGCGGTACGCCTTCATCGGCAGCTCTTAGGCCCAAGCCTCCCGGCACATTCGGTAACGCAGCCGCCAGCGGCATGCCGAGATAATCGGCGATCCGCTCCGGCCTATCCGCTTGAACGGAGCGATTGACGATCAGCGATATATCTTTCGGGGCCAGGCCGCAATAAGACCAGAAGCAGGCGAACCATTCTCCCCAAGCGGTACGGTACGAAGCATATTTGTTCTGAACGACCAGCCAGCGCTGGTCTGCCTCCCTCACGGCACTGATGGTCGCTGCATTATCCGGGCAGCCGCTCACATCCAGAAGCGTAACGTCGAAGGCGCTGCGCGCTGCCGCGATCAGATGCTCCATCATCTCCGGCGTCATATCCCCAGCCATATCCCTGCGAGGCGAGCCCGGAAGAACATGAAAGGCTCCCCGCTGCCTATATAGCCTGCATGCCCCGAGCAACTCCTCCCTTGTGAGTCTTTGCGTCTGAAGCTTGGCGCGCAGCGCGAAGGCCGCCGCCCCATTCGTATCCAGATTGAGATAAGAATGGACCTCGGGATTGCGCAGGTTGACATCCAGTAGTCCGATGCTCAATTTCCCTTTAGCCGCCAAAGCTAGTGCGGTATTGACGGCCGTTGTCGTAGCTCCATCCTTGGCTGCCGCGGACCAGACCGCGATAACGCTCCCTGTTCCTCCAGCCCCCGCTCGGCCTTGCTCCGCGTCTGCCGTGTCCGTCATGGCGCCGCTTCTGACAAATTCTCGGAACGTCTCTATGATCTTCTGGCGGCTGGCGCCAGCAGGAAGAACGGCGATATCCAGTGCCTCTCCAAGCCGGTATACGGCCTCCATCATGAAGGAGTCGTATACCGATTCATCCAGGGCTACCATCAAACGGGCGTCAGGCTGCTTGCGGCGGAGCATAGGCATCCATTCCCAGGGAAAGCGGTCGTACCAGATTCCCGCGTGTACGGCAATGGCTGCCAGCGGTTTATCCAGGCGAGCCAGCAGCGCCTCACGCGTGGTGACATAGGTCAGTTCGCTGTCTCTGCCGGGCTCGTAGAAGAGCGGATCGGCCGCAGCCAAGCCGCTATCGCGATCGCCCGGGACAGCTAATAAGTAGTTCATCGCTTGTTCTCCTCTCTGAACGCTTCCGTACCTGCTGGCTTTCCAGTGGTTTCGGGTGCAGGCGGACTTGTCTGGCCAGCCGCCTCCGCCGGTCTCGTCTGAGAGCCGGGAAGCTCGGAGCCTACGCGCACCGGCTCCTTCTTAACGGAGAAGGCATCCGCTCCCTTGAGCAGCGTAAACAGCTCCGTCACCTTCCCCTCGCCTTCCCGCTCTTCCCGGGAGGTGAGGTCGGGCAGGGCCAGCTTAATGTTGCCGGCAATTTTGCCCAGTACGAAAGCTTCGTAGACCTCGTCGCTCATGATGTACGTATTCGTCTCAGGCTTTCCGCTCGGCCGGGCCCTTGCCTCCTGCAGAGACGTCTTGTCCGATAAGACGATGGCTTCCATCGTCCCCGTATCTACGACCTCTGCCCCCTCGGCCGTTTTGACGCTGGTCACAGGCAGTCGCTCGATAATTTTTATAGCTCCGATGCCGGTCGGCTGGAGAGAACCCGTGTCGACCATAAGAGGCTTGTCAAACTCTACCCATACGTCCACCCTGTCTCCGCGCCGCACCATATTATTGACATTCATCACAGTATCGGTCTTAAAGCTGAAATATCTTTCAGCCGGCAGCGGCGTTACGCGGATATCGGCCAGCTTCCAATCGCTTAGCTCCTCCTCGCTTGAGATGGGTATAACAACCCGCCGCCCGATCAAACGCTGCGGATCGGTACTGGCCCGAGGATCGTGCGCGGCCTGCGCGATGCGGACTACCCTCAGCATAGTCGCATCGATAGCCTCACCGCTGTGAAGCAGCCTTACCGGCTTGACCGTTTCGATCGTATGAAGCGAGATTTCCGTATGCTTCATAAAGTACCAGTAACCCGCTACCGAGCCGGTCATCAGCAGCGCTCCCAGCGCTCCGACCATCCAAGGCTTGTGCAGCAAACCCAACTACCCCCTCTTCTCGCTAGGCATCAGACTGGCGTCAACCGGTACGGATGCCGGTAAGCTCTCAGCAGATTTCTCACCATCTTCCTTAGCCGGTGGCGATAACGATTGATCATGGCGAATCCTCCCTTCTCTGACTTGTTCGCAGCGGCATAAACCACTGCATGCACCGTCGGTACAGCGACGTTCCTCCCCGTTGTCGATCAAAGTCGTTTCCCAGCTCTACCGGAAGGCTTCGTCTTACCCACTGTTGTACTTGATAACGAACAGCATTCCAGATTAGCGGATGCTCCGTGGGCAACCGTCCGTTCCAGACAGCATCGGCCGCCAGGCTGAAATCCACCAATGGCAGTATGCAGCCGACCGGTTCGGGAAGCAGCTGAAGCCAGGAACGGCGATCCGCTTTGCCCGTGAACTTGTTCGCGAAGGCATGCCGACGACAGCCGGGCTCTATCCCGTCCAGCAGCATCCCCAAACGCCTCTCGCTGGCCGCCATCTGCAACTTGTGGATCAACGGATCGACTACATAAACGATATCCGTCGCCGTCTCCAGCAGGGCGGCCGCCTCCGGCTCCTCCCAGCGGTCGCCGATATCGACGATGGTCACTGGCCTGCGGAGCGTATGAATCAGCTTGAACCATGCCCCCGCTTCGCCAAATGCCATAGGGACAGTACCCGGGCTTCCGGTCGTCGACAGCTGACCGAATCCTGACCTCGATGTCGAAGGCAGACCCGTATCGGAGGCTGGCAGCCAAAGGGTGTAGCCTCTCTCCCACCGGATCTCCTCGCTATACAGCCCCCCTTGCCGGGCGGCCTCATCGTAGTAGCGATAATTCGGGGGCTCGTTCTTAACCGCGAACAATAAGGCAGCAAGCTCCGGCCTCGGGGACGGCGGCTCGATCAACGCATGGGGCACGCCGCTTTCCTCCAAAGCCTGGGCCAGCGCCAGCGCGACGAAGGTCGCTCCCGCTCCTCGATACAGCGAACCGACGACGATGACAAGCGGCGGTCTCCAGACAGAGCCGGAAATCGTTCCCGCGTCGCCTGCAGCGGGCCCAGCGGCACGGCGCCTGTCCGCGAGCCAGCCCCTCAGCGCAGCCGCCGCGTCCCGTGCCGTTGCATAGCGCTCGTCCGGAGCTGCCCGCAGCAGCCTGAAGATGATCGGCTCTAGGTCCGGAGGCTGCAGCCTCTGCAACCGGCCCTGCTCCAGCGGATCATAATAGGCTCCCCCGCTGAGCAGGTAATACATCAGCGCCCCGAGTCCATACAGATCGGTGCGGGGATCGCTCTGCCTGCCGTCATACTGCTCCGGCGCAGCGAAGCCTATCGTGCCGAGGTTAACGGTATCTCCAGCCCCGCCCGGCTTGAATCGACGGGCAGTGCCGAAATCGATCAGCCTCACCCGTCCATTCGCATCGATCATCAGGTTGGCGGGCTTCAGGTCGCGATGAATAATAGGCTGCGGCCCTGAGGTATGCAGATAGTCGAGCAAAGCGCATAGCTGAAGCGCCAGCTCTACTACCGGCTCCGCCTCCATTTTTCCCCCAACTCGTACAAAGCGCTCCTGCAGCGTCTCCCCATCGATAAACTCCATAATCAGATAAAGAAAGCCTTCCCGGTTCATAGGCACGATGTCGACGATATCCGGCAAGCTCGGATGAGCCAGACGGCTCATCGTCTCCGCTTCCTCCAACATCGCCTGCCTCAGCATGACCGAATCCTCGACATCGCGGCCGCTCGGCCAACCGCCCGCTGCCTCCCCGATAGGCAGCTCTTTCACCGCCCACCGCTTTCCGGGCAGCTTCTCATCCTCGGCAAGCAGAACCCGGCTCGTCCCCCCGCTCCCCAGCGGGGCTGCGATCCTGTACCTGCCCGCCAGCAACTCTCCAGCCTGGATGCCGCGCGGCGAATTCCGCATCGTTATCGTTCACTCCCTTTCACGCCAAGACAAAAAACCGCCCGATCATGCCAAACAGGCATGATGCAGGCGGTTCCTCCGCACATTTCATTATATCCCGGTAACCAAGCAGCGGTTCGCCGGAAGCTTGTAATTTGATATTAAATTATCACAATATTTCCAAATATGCAAGCCTAATCTTTGTCGTCTAATACTAATTAATTGTGAATATCGGTCTCCGTCTCCACAATTCCTTTAGGTGCCGCTAACATGTCGTTAACAGACCGTCCTTATAATGAAGAACGTTCGACAAGTTACCTCAGGAGGTCCGTGCCATGTCCGCCATCAAACCGGCCGCTCTCTCACGACTCAAGCAGGGCGGCAAAACATCGACGGCAAGCGTCGTCCGTTCGCAGTCGCTCCGCTCCGTAAAGCTTCGGGAGCATGCGCTGGCCTATGCTTTTCTACTTCCCTCACTCGCCCTGTTCGCCGTGTTCTTGTTTTATCCGCTGTTCAAGTCGGTCTACCTGAGTCTTCATCTGACCGATCCAAGGGGACGGATAGCCGCTTACGTCGGATTGGATAACTTCAAAGAACTGTTCGCCTCCGAGCTGTTCTACAAAAGCCTGGGCGCGACGCTATCCTTTACGGCGTGGACAGTCCCTACGGGCATCGCCGCCGCGCTCCTGCTTGCCGCTCTTTCCTATAGGCCCATGCGCGGCATAAAGACCTTCCGCTTCATCTTTTCGCTGCCTGTCGCTATCTCCGTCGGCACCGGATCGGTCATCTGGATGATGCTCTTTCATCCTACGCTCGGAACCCTGAACTATTTGCTTACCGTCGTCGGTCTTCCGCCCGTCCAATGGCTGACTGATCCTTCCTGGGCCATGCTGTCCATTTCCATCATGACCGTCTGGATGAATCTGGGGTTTACGTATATCGTGCTGCTGAGCGGGCTGCAGAGCATCCCCGAGGATATCGGGGAGAGCGCCAAAATCGACGGTGCAGGCCCGATCCGAGCCTTCTTCCGCATCATGCTGCCGCTCGTATCGCCATCCCTCTTCTTCTCGGCTATCGTATCGGTGATCGGCGCGTTCCAATCCTTTGGACAAATTCATATTTTGACCAAAGGCGGTCCCATGAACAGTACGGATGTCATGGTATTTCATATTTATCGGGAAGCTTTCGTCAACTTCCGGTTCGGCAGCGGCAGCGCCATGGCGCTTGTGCTGTTCGCCATCGTCTTCCTACTGACCATCATCCAATTCCGCTTCTTGGAAAGGAAGGTGCATTACCAATGATCGCACGCTTGCAGCGCGTACTTGCCTTCCTGCTGCTGATTACGGCCGCGGCCGCCGTCCTGTATCCCGTCCTGTATGCGATCTCGGCTTCCCTGATGACGAACGCGGAATCCATCTCGTACCCGCCGACGTTTATTCCCGGCAGCTTCAATCTCGCGAACTTCATAGAGGTCGGAGAGCTTATTCCCGTAGGCCGGTTTATTCTCAACAGCTTTCTCGTCTCTACCGCCATCATGCTGGGTCAGCTGCTGACGGCGAGTCTGGCTGCCTACGCGTTCGCTTACCTGCGATTTTTCGGCAAAACAGCGCTCTTCGCGCTCTTTCTCTCCACGATGATGATTCCTTGGGAGGTCACGATCATCCCCAATTATCTCAACGTTAAAAGCTGGGGCTGGCTCGATACCTATCAAGCTCTGATCGTGCCGTTCCTGGCGACGGCGTTCGGCACCTTCCTGCTGCGCCAATGGTTCCTGCAGCTGCCCAAGGAGCTGTTCGAGGCGGCCAAAATTGACGGCTGCGGACATATGCGCAGCTTCACCAGGCTGGTGCTTCCGCTGTCGAAGCCCGCGCTTGCCACACTCGGCGTGTATTCGTTCCTGACCCACTGGAACATGTATCTGTGGCCGCTGCTCGTGACCAACGGAGAAGAGCGGCGCACCGTACAGATTGGCATCAGCATGCTTCAATTTGAGGAAATGACCTCCTGGAATCTGGTGTTGGCCGGCGTGGTCCTCGTCCTGCTCCCCTCCCTGCTGCTGCTCCTTTTCGGCTTGAAGCAGCTGGTGGGCGGCATGACGGCCGGAGCATTGAAGGGGTAACCCCCCTGTCCCCCCGTAATAGCGCGCCCCTTCTGCCGGTTAACTGCCGGCGACGGCGCTCTATCCTTATAGATAATAAGCGAAATCAAAGGAGAGAATCCAAGATCATGAAGCTTCTGAATTCGAAAGCAGCACTTCCCCTCGTTCTGTCCGGCCTGATGGCTTTAACCGCCGCTTGCGGTGGCACTACTTCACCTGCGACCGGGGGTCAAGCCTCATCCGCCGAGCCTAAGCCGACTACTGAGGACGCCAAGCCAGCACCGGCGCCAGCCAGTACGCCCGTTAAGGTGGTCTGGTGGCACTCGATGAGCGGCGAGCTAGGCAAAGCCGTGGACAAGCTGGTAGCCGACTTCAACGCTTCACAGAAAGACGTGACGGTCGAAGCTGTATTTCAAGGCACCTACGACGAAAGCTTGACCAAAATGAAAGCCTCGATGGATTCCAAGAGCGGTCCTGCCCTCATTCAGGTGTATGAGATCGGAAGCCGCTTCATGATCGACTCCAAGGCCATCACGCCGGTTCAAAACTTTATCGATAAAGAAAAATACGACATCTCGTCGCTCGAAGACAATATTTTGAATTATTATCGCGTGGATGGCAAGCTCTACTCGATGCCTTTCAACACCTCTAATCCGATTCTGTACTATAACAAGGATATGTTTAAAGCCGCAGGTCTGGATCCGGAGAAACCACCGGCTACCTATGAGGAATTGGCTGCTGCCGCTAAGAAGCTGACCAAGGATGGACAAGCGGGCGGGTCGTTTGCTATCTACGGCTGGTTCATGGAACAGTTTTTCGCCAACCAGGGAGCGGAGCTGCTGAACAACGGCAACGGCCGCGCCAGCCTGGCAACCGAGTCGCTGCTCGCTTCGGATGCAGGAGTGAAGACGCTCACTTGGTGGAAGCAGCTGGTGGATGAAAAAAGCCTGCTGAATCTGGGCCGCAAAACCGACGATACGAAAAAAGCGTTCGCTGCCGGTCAGATCGCCATGACCCTCGATTCCACCGCTTCGCTGCGCGGCATCGTCAGCTCCGCGGAAGGCAAGTTCGAGGTCGGCACCGGCTTTCTTCCCAAGCCTGCCGATGCCAAGGACGGCGGAGTCATCGTCGGCGGAGCCAGCCTGTATATGCTGAACAACCGCTCCGATGCCGAGCAGCAAGGCGCCTGGGAATTCATCAAATTCCTGGCCGATGCGAAGCAGCAAGCTTATTGGAGCGTGAACACGGGCTACTTCCCTATTACCAAGAAGGCGTATGACGAGCAATTGGTTAAAGATAACCTGACGAAGTATCCGCAGTTTAAAACCGCGATCGATCAGCTTCATGCCACGAAGCCTAACCAGGCGACCCAAGGTGCGGTCATGGGCGTCTTCCCTGAGGCGCGCCAATTGACGGAGACGGCCATCGAAGAAGCATTGAATAACAAGAAACAGCCGAAGGAAGCGCTGGAGGGCGCAGCCAAGGAAATCAGCAACAAAATCGGGCAATACAACAAAACGGTTGCCAAGTAGGACGAAGCTTGTTGAACATACGAGAGGAAAAGTCTGGCCGCTGGCCGGGCTTTTTCGCATTCCAGAGCTTTTCCGAGGGCGCTATGATCTCGCACGCTTGCCCTCGGGCTTACACGTGTACCTCCGAGTCCGCATGTGCTCTCAGTTCGCTACCGTGCTCCCTACTCCCCATCGCTTAATGCTGGCCAGTTATCTCACCCTTCCAATGCCTGCAAATCCACATCAATTTAGGCCCAAAATGAACAACGGACCTGAAATTCCCGCATTCGTGCAGGCTTTTTTTCACATTCCTCTACCTTGGGTCCCGTCAGGAAGCAAATGGATGTACGTGCTCCTAAGCATCTTAGAAATCAACGAATCTACGTACTATGACCGTCGGAAACGAAAAACTCAGGATGACCGCCCTTCAAAAAACAGAAAAGGACGTCCGGTTCCTGGATACTCCCGTACACATTCGGGTGAGGAAGTTCAGGACAAACAGATCAAGGAATGGTTAATGGAGCTTCTTGAAGGTGAGGAGCACGTCTATGGTTACAAACTTCTTGCCCAGCATCTACGTAAGGAACGTGGCTTGATTCTAAACAAGAAAAAAGCGTATCGTCTATGCAAAGAATTAGGCGTTCTTCAGCAGCAACGAAAAAGACGAGCAAGTTCCCCGCAGACTTCCGAGAAATCGCACGATGATCGGGATCAATGAGCTGTGGCTCCATCCTCATTGCTCCCAGTAGCCAAGTCCTCCACTCGCTTAGTCGGGCAGGGGAAGTGATGCGCCGAGCTTACCTCCCTCAGCAGAGAATCTGCCCGACCCTCGCCGAATTGAGCACAAAACACAAATGACCCGGAGTATGGGCACTTTGAAATAAGCGCTACCCTCCAGGCTACAGCCCAAGGAATGTTGAGGACAGTCCTTCCGACGACAGACTCATCCGCTTGTCAAAAAAATTTTGGCTCCCTTCCCCGATTCGGCGGCACTTACGGCTTCGTGTACGGCCGATAGAGGATAGCTGGCCGCTGGCTTTCTGAACGTCATGCTGCCACTGCCCAGCAAGCCGATGATCTGATGAAAGATGTCCTGCCAGGCTTGTGTCGTAGCCTCCTTGTTCCAATGCCGTAGATGAAACAGCTTCGCGCTCACCTTGGAGGTCCGCATCAGATCTGCCCAATTGATCGGCTCGCCCGATAAAAGCCCGATGGTAACATAGCTGCCTTCAGGCTTTAAGCAGCTCGCAAGCTCCAACCCGGCCGAGCCTCCCACTGAATCTACGGCGGCATCCGCTCCGCGGCCTTTCGTTATCTCCATAACCGAAGCGTGCAAGGAGCACCGGGATGTATCGATGACATGCTCGGCTCCAAGCCTCAGCAGCTCTGCCGTATGCCGGGAGCTTCGCGTCACCGCGATCAGGCGGAAGCCAAGCACCTGGGACAACTGCGTATACAGCCTGCCGATCGCAGAGCCGCAAGCGTTGACCAGCAGGGTTCCTCCGGTTCCTCTCAGCGCGAGCACTTCGGTACATGTCAGCCATGCCGTTACAGGGTTAATGTACAATTGGGCGGCTGTATAGTCCTCCACGGCATCGGGTACAGGAACGGCCCACGCTGCCGGAGCTTTCACATACTCCTGCCAGGTCCCTTCCCCTCTCAGCGGAAGCACGCGTTTCCCCAGCCATTCCGATGCAGCAACGCCCGGTCCTACCTCCACGACCGTTCCCACTCCCTCATACCCGGGAATAAGAGGCAAAGTCATACGGTGAGCGTAGGCCCCCCGAACCGGAATAAGATCAGAAGGATTGATAGGAGCGAGAGTCATACGCACGACCAATTCGCCGGGCCCCGGTCGCTCCGACCGTCTGCACTCAATTTTAAGGACATCCCGAGGGTTGCCATATGTGTAATAGGTTATGTATGTGCCTTCCACCCAAGCCGTCTCCTTTGTCGCGGTCGTTATGCCCCGAAACCCATATTATATACGGAAATCAATGGACCGGCACCCGATTGAGGAAATTATTCATCAATACGGGTAGGGAGATCAGGATCGGGGGATCATCAAGCCGGGGAAGATGAAGCGTGACCTGCTGGTGAGGAACCGGGGAGTATGGCTTAACCCGTATCGGCTCTCTCGATCGGGTCCGCAGCGTGGTCTGTGGAAGCAGCACGTCCATCGCCTGCATCCCCCACGCTACCGATGTAGCCATCAAATAATAAGTACCCGGCTTAACGCCCGTCAAACAGAACGTTCCAAGCGAGGACAGCAGCGTACCGTATAAAGGGAGCCCTTCGGGTATCGGCTTGGCGAACAGCCCCAGCAGGATGAAGCCTTCGAATGGAACCTCCGCTTCGATGGTCCCTTCTATCCGGGCATGTGAATGCAAGGCAGGCTGCAAGGAGCGCCAGTCGTCGAGCTTCTTCAAGGTAGTCAGGTATGTATCCGTCTGCTGGGCCGAATGGCGGAATTGCGAAGGCGTCATCCCTACCCGCTCGGTAAATCGGGACGTAAACGTCCCCAGACTTTGCTGCCCGATCTCCAGACTGATATCGCGTATGCTCAGATTCGTGCGCAGCAGCAAATCCTTGGCCTTCTGAAGCCGGAGGGAGGATACGTAATAAAGCGGAGGAAGGCCGACCCTTTCTTTGAAAATGCGCGTGAAATGGTACGGACTGTAGCCTGCAAAATCGGCCAATCGGGAGAGCAGAAGCGGCTCAGAGATACTTTCATGGATATAGGAAATCACTCCGTCTATTTCTGAATACCGATCGTTTGTCATGCCTGTACCTTCTTTCCGGATCTTTGTGGATGGAACAGAACAAAAGTTCGTATTTATTTTACCACATTTTTCTTTATCCGGATACGGTAATTTTCGAATCAGGAACGAAGCCATCCACGCCGGATCATCCAGGCGCTTATCCCGTATAGCAGGGCGCTCGTATAAAATAAAGCGTCGATCGTAAGCCAGTCCATCAAATATCCGCCAAGGATGACAGCGAACCCGGAAGCCGCAGAGGTCCAAAATTGATGTGCGCCTATCGCTCCCCCGCGTGCGCCTTTTTCCGTGATATCGGCGAGCAGCAGCCGCTCACTCATTTTTTGCATGGCGCTGCAGGCGCCCATGGCGACCTGAAGAACCAGCACCCAGATAAAGGATTGCACCCATGGAAAAGCTAACATGACCAGCATCATACCGAGCGATCCGGTTAGCAACAGCCGCTGGCCATACCGGTCCAGACGGCCGCCAAGCCAGCTTGAGACCGCAGCGGAGCTGATGGTGAACACCGCGAAGGCCAAGCCGTATTTGGAGTAGCTGTTGCCCAGGTTTTTCAGAAACAGCAGGTAGTACGGATACACCATGCCTGCGGCCAGCGTAGCTATGCTTTGGGACTGGATCAGCCATTTCAGCTTCATCGGCTACTCTCCCTTGTATTGGTCATAGAAGTCATTCATAAACAGACGCCCAGGGTCCAGCAGCTCCTTCTGCAAGAAAAACTCGCGATGTCTTGGATAGACGATCTGGAACTGCTCTTTGCCGGGATAGGCGGCATAGGGCAAGTAGTACGACCCGCGATGCCGGATCACGCTGTCGATGATCCGCCCGACGCCTTTACGGAACCTGAGCTGTCCATCGTCGGAGAGCGGCGCATGGAATAAGCAGACCAGAGCAAACATATCCTCCTTGGCATACGAAAGCACCGCCTCCTCATCCCGGTTCACGTAACGGACCGTAATGTTCAATAGATTCAGCTTCTCCTCCTGCGCCACCGTCCGGAGGCTTTTCACGAAGCTGGGAAACTGATCCAGAGGAATGAAATATTCCTGAAGCAGGTCATTTTTCCCCGGGGCGTGGTAGACCATAAATGCCGACTCCGAGCGCATCGCATTATTACGGCTGATGATCTCGCCCTGCTGCGTGGCAAAGTACTTCTCCTGCCAGGTCCAGAACAGGTTTTTTCCCCAGTCGGAGGCACGATTCAGCTGAAAGGCCAGCTTGGTCGGAATGACCCAGGCCTCGCGAGTCGATAGGCTCCGTTGTTCCTGAAGGGGAATGGTAGAGTCGACCCTATAATTAATGGCATACATATCGGTCAGGAAATGGTCCGGAGCCACAGAAATACGGGACATATGCATATGAATATCCGGGTCAGACTGAACCTCTTGCCTGAAATACTGGGGATAATCCTCCACTTTGATCTGCTGCATGCCCGTCCTGTATACCTCGTCGTCCGTAAGTGTCAAGGTCACATCCAGAATGATGCCGAACAAGCCGTATCCGCCTAGAACCAAAGGAAACCACACCGCATTCTCTTCCCGACTCACCTGCTTGATCTCGCCCTCCGCCGTCAGCAGCCGGAACGACTCGACGCTTTTGATCAGCGATCCGTTGCGGATATCCCGGCCATGGGCATTGACGCTGATGGAGCCGCCTACGGTAAAAATATTTTGGGATTGCATGGTTTTAACGGACAGCCCGTAAGGGTTTATATGGTCCTGAATATCCTTCCAGGTAGCTCCAGCCTGTACGCGTATCGTTTTCCCCGCCGGGTCGAAGGACAGAATTCGCTTAAAAGAGGTCATGTCCAGAACGATGCCGTCCTTGTAATACGTATGTCCTCCCTGGCTGTGCCTCTGCCCCGCGATCGATACCGTCAGCTTCCGTTCCCGAGCCTCTTTCAACAAGCCGATCAACTGCTCCTCCTCCCGCCCCGCAACCACCTTCTCCACCTTGACCGGGTGCAGACGGCTGTAGTCGGTAATGAGGAACGGATCTTGATCGGGCGTATCGTATCGAACATATTGCCATATGCAGACGGCTGCCAATAGCAGGAGCGCAAGCGATTTTTTCATGGCTGTCGGTCCTTCCGCAAAATAGGGCTTCTCCAGAGCCGGTTATTAGCTCCATTTTACCCCCGGACGGCTGGGCGACGTAGTACTAACTTTATGTAGTACCGGGGTTCCGACTGCCAAGAAACCAAACAACCCTCCGCGCGCAGAGTGCGCACGGAGGGTTGCCAGGATGATCTCGATGAAGAAATATTCCGCTTACAGGTTGTTTCCAGCCCGAAGCTTCAGCAGGTTCCAGATGACCTGCGCACTCTCAGCCCGGGTCGCAGGCCCTGACGGGTCGAATACCCCGTCACCCTTGCCCTGTACCAGACCAAGCCCGGCTGCGGTGCTCACATAAGGCTTAGCCCACTCGCCGATCAGCTGCCCATCGGCAAAAGGAGCCTCTCCCCCCGCAGACAATGGCGCTTCGCCTTCCGTCAGCAGTCCGTAAACGCGGACCATCATGACGGCCATCTCCTCCCTCGTGATCCGCTCTTCAGGAGCGAAGCTGGTTGAGGAGCGGCCGCCTGCTATGCCCAGCCTGACCGCTTCGCTAACGGCAGGCGCGTACCACTTGTCACCGGCCACATCGTCAAACGCGGCCGTCTGTCCCTGCTCTCGTGCGATGGCGGAGGTATCGCCTAGCGAACGAACGAGCATCGCCGCGAATTCCGCCCGGCTAACCGTCCGCTCCGGAGCGAATCGGAGCTCCTCATCGCCGCTGACGATATGCTTCGCCGCCAGCTCCTTGATCGTACGGGACGCCCAGTGGGCAGCCGTCACATCCTCGAAGCGCTTGTCGAACTCCAGCGCCGCATAAGTACCGAAGCGGCTCACGCCCGCTGTCAGCTTGCTCTGGCCTCCCGAGCCGCCCAGGTATTCGAGCTCGCCCCTGTCGCCCAGGAGGTAGATGCCGACAAGCGGCCCGTCGCTGCCCTTGGCGATGTCGAAGGTGAGAAGCGCCGGCTCCTTGAAGCTCTCCAGCTTCACGGTGCGGCCATCCCCGGCTACAGCTTCGATAGTGAAGCGGTACAGCGGCCCTGCCGCCTTCAGTCCCGCAGCTGCCTTGTCTGAGCTTTGCGCCAGAAGCGACGCGGTGCGGCTCTTGTCGACCTGCTCCACGCGGATAGCGATATGCGCATCCGCTGCTTGGTCAGCTGTCAGCAGTTTGCCGGCAGCCTGGAGTACCGAAGCGGGAAGCTGAATGGCAACGCCCGCTCCCTTGATCTCAAGCGAGGCTGCGCCTACAAGGTCTCCCGCATCGTACGGAAGCCGCAGAGCGGTATGCCCCGCTGGAAGCTCCAGCGTTACCTTGCCTCCGCTGGCAGTCGTCAGCTCCGCTTCGCTGACGACTTTCGTTTTCCCGCCAGGCGCAGAGCCTGTGCCTCCTGCTGCCGGGCTCCCGCCTGAGCCGGCGCTCTCGCTGCTATTGCCGCCGTCTCCACTACTGCCCGAGTCGTTCCCTCCCCCGCTACCCGGATCGGTCGGGTCTGTGCCCCCTCCGCCTTCGGGATCGGTCGGATGCGAAGTCCCGCCGGACGTGCGAGTAATGGTCATCAGCACGGTCTTCGTCGCCTGGCTCTTGCGTCCCTTATCCGTATACCACGGCTGGCTTAGCGTTTCCGCTGTCGGTTCGATATGGAGCTCGAACGCATTGGGCCCCGGCTTCAGCGGCAATCCCGCAAGCTCGACACGGCCGTAAGCGTCCATAGCCCCCGGCGGCAGCGGCTGTCCGTTGATCGTAAAAGCAACGCCGTAAGGAACGTCGGCTTTGAGGGTGAAGCTCTCGTCCTCCGTCGAGAAGCTGATATCTTCGCCGTAAGAAATGCGTGGCATCGACACGATCAGCGGCATATCGACCCAGCGCAGCACGTAGTCGTCGACAATCATCTTGTTGCCGCCCTGGTTTGCAATCGTAAGCTGCATGTTCGTGTCCGTCGAGCTGTACGCCCAGTTGCCGAGGTCCGTCGTGTCGTTCGACTGCCTGCTGTGGCTCGTAAGAGCCTCCGTGTCCCAGGAGCCCCGCGTATATTTGTAATCGATCGACTTGCCGGCCATCATCTTGAAGGAATACTCGACCACATTGCGGTCGGTCGCTCCGCTCGGTACGCTGAGCTTCGTGCCGCTCGAATTCCAGCCGTTCAGGCTGCCTGCGATATAAATATCATCGCTGGTCGGCGTGTAGGGCGGGATATGCAGGCGAAGCGTTACATCCACCATCACCAATCTCGGCGTCACCGCCTGCTCGGCCGAGAAAGCTCGGTTGTAAGCCTGGTCGAATGCGGCAACCCGGTACACATAGGTCGTGTCGTTGCTGACCGCATAATCGATATAGCTAACCGCCGTTTTATCCAGCGTCGCTATTTTGCGGAACGTCGTCTCGCTTCCCGCCTTGCGATAAATGTCGTAGCCTGCGGCCGTGTCGTCCGATGGCGTCCAGTTCACATGCGCCCGGTTCGATTCGACTGTAAACGCGGCAAGCACAGGGGCTGCCGGCGGCGTCGTGTCATCCGGATCGGCATATACCTCGAAGGTCACAGTCGGCGAAACCGTGAAGCGCTCGCCCTGGTCGGTCGAAGCCTTCGCATAGTAATGGTACACCCCGGCCTCCGTCGGCTCGAAGGCCGCCTCATATACTTTGGACCGCCCGCTGTCCGACTGATAGCGCAGCTTCGTATCCTGCGCGTCGGCAGGATCGGTCCCTTCCTTGTAGTAAGCCAGTCGGGCCAGCAGTCCCGGCGCTTCCTTGCCCGCATAAACGGGATTATCCGTAAGCCCGTATACGCTGATGCCTACCGTGATCGGTCCGGTCGTCCGACCGATACCGGCATACACCGCAGCCGTCACCGCTGAAGGGGCTCCGACTCCATTCACGTGATAGGCCGGTGTCGCCGAAGCCGTGTCGCTCAGCAGACTCTCCCCGCTGCCGATCGCAGCCGTTACCGCATAGTAGTACTTCGTCCCGTTGACCACGGACGTATCCGTGAAGCTGACGCCGGCCGTCGTACCGGCCAATATCACCGGACCGCCCTCGATCGCCGCCCGGTACACCTGGTACTGCTCGGCGCCTGCGACGGGCTGCCAGGACAGCTCCACGCTGCCGTCGAGGCCCTGCGCGCTCAGCCCCTTAACCCGATCCACGGTCTGAAGCTCGCCTGTCGATACCAGCATCAGACCCGTCTGGGCCGGCACGGTCAAGCTCGCCTTGCCGCCGGCAACCGCTGCCTGCGCCTCGCCGTGCAGCCGATCGCTCAGCAACAGTCCGTTTGGCAGGAAGCCTGCGACATCGGCCTCTATCGTCTGTGCCGTCTTGCTGCGGTTGATGACGAGCAGCGCCCCCTTCTTCTCGTTCTTGCGGGCATAAGCGATCGTATCTCCCTTGGCATAAGCCAGCTTCAGCTCGCCTGTGCGGAACACCGGCTCGCTGTGGCGGATCTCCGCGGCTTTCCGGTATGTGTCGAACAGCTCCTGGTAGACGCCCTCTGCAGTATAAGCGCCGCCGCCCAGCTCCTTAACCCGCTCCCAAGGGAAAGCGCGCCGCGAGTCCGGGTCCTTCGTTCCGGTCATTCCGACCTCATCGCCGTAATAGATGGTCGGCGCACCCGGGTAGCCCAGTTGAAAAATGGCTGTGAGCGCTTGCTGCCTTAGCGCGTTGGCGCTGGCCTCCGGCGCCTTGATCAAATGCTCCTCTTCCCATTCCGGGTGATCGTACTTCGTAATGGACCGGGTCGTATCATGCGAGCCGACCAGGTTCATCATCGCTTGCCAGGCCTCCGCCGGGTAATCCTCGCGGATCGATTCCAGCGCCTGATGGAAAGTTTCGGCATTGCCCGATTCCATGAAGCTCTGCAGCGCTCCGCGGAACCGGTAGTTCATGACCGAGTCGAACTGGTCGCCGAGCAGATATCGGGTGGCGACGCCCCACTCCTCGCCGATCAGCACAGGGTCCGGGATGCTCGCTCCGTTAGCATTGCTCCGGCCTGCCGCCGACTTGACCGCCTCGCGGAATTTCTGCCAGGTACCGCCGGATACGTCCGGCGCCACGTCCAGCCTCCAACCGCTCGAGCCCATCCACAGCCAGCGCTGCGAGCCAACCTCCTGCATCAACAACTGCGCCTCGCCGTCCGGCTTCCCGGACAGATCGTGGCCGATCACCTGATCGCGGTAATGGATGCTGTTCCACTCATGCTGGCCCGGAAGCGCAAGCGTATCGGCCGGCAAATATTCCGTAGGCTCCGTCTGAGGCTCCTTGGCGTCCATGACCGGCAGCGAGTCGTAGCCCCACCAGGCATCGTACTTGTAATGAAGACCGTCATCGTCGCGGTTCTTCACCTTCTGCTTTTCCACCGTAAACCAGGTCACGTAACGGAAATCCTCCGGCCAGCTGTAGTTGCGACCTGTCAGCGGATTGAGCTGGCTGGTGAAGAAGTCCCGCACAGCCACCTCGGCCTCCGCTCTCGACTGGCCGGTGGCATCCATCCGGTCATACACCTTTTCCCAGTACTCGTAGGCCCCGATCTCCGGGTATTTCCCATAGCGGTCGAAATAAATCGAGTCATCGCCGACATGATTGAATACGCCGTCATTGATGAGATGAATCCCCGCTTCGCGCGCCGCCTCGGCAAATGCCTGGAATACCCGATCGGACGCCTCCCGCGTCTTCGCATAGTCAAGCCCTGAAGTCGGATCGCCCGGGCTCAAGTACACCGGCTCGCCGAACATCGGATCGAGATGCTTGTAATCCGTCGCATCGTACTTGTGATTGGAAGCCGCCCACGCTACCGGATTCAGATACACGGCCGTAACGCCAAGCGCCTTCAGATACCCCAACTTCTGCTGGATGCCCTGGATATCCCCTCCATAAAATTCATTCGTCCACGCTCCGTCGGATTTCTCCCCCGGATAATAGGGCGCATTCTCCGGCTTCAGGCGGTCCGGATTTTCCGGTATGGCGTTCCAATCGCCCCATACCTGCGAAGCCGCCGGATCATCGTCCACGCCTCCGTCAAAGTACTGGAGCTTCTGGCCGTTCTTGACCGTCGCATAGTCCGGGCTGTTGGCACCGCGCGAGCCGTCCAGCAGCTTTGCCCGGTTATTGGCCTTGTTGCCGTCGAAGAAGCGGTCCGGGAAAATTTGATAAACCACCGCGTGCTTGATCCAATCCGGCGTCTTGAAGTCCGGATCGTAGACGGTCAGATCATAGGGAACCGCTCCTTCGCCGCTAACGATACCGGTGCCGCCGCGGTTGCCGTCGTCACCGTACTCCACCTTGGTCGGGCCGTCAACGAGCGTAAAGCTGTAGCCCCATATGCCGATCTTGCCCGCGAACGTACTTGATGGAATCGTCACTTCAAAGTAGTCCCGATCCTCGACGCTCGTTACCCGGCGCATCGGATACGAGGCCGATAATCCGTCCGGCGCCTTCAGTTCGGCCTTGGCCGTC
The DNA here is from genome assembly GCF_009846885.1 of Paenibacillus puerhi. Taxonomy (GTDB): domain Bacteria; phylum Bacillota; class Bacilli; order Paenibacillales; family NBRC-103111; genus Paenibacillus_G; species Paenibacillus_G puerhi. The sequence continues at coordinate 129,996 of NZ_WUWM01000014.1, read as the reverse complement.
TGAACGTCATCCTTCTTGGCGGCTATCCTCAGCGTCACCTCCTGCCGGCCGGCAGCAATAGCGCCAAACGGCTTCTTATAAGTAACCGAACGGCTGTCGAAGAACAGGCCGCTCCTGTCAATCTCCCCGTCGTAGGAGCCGTCCCTGGCGATATAATTATGCTTCAGCACTCTTGAAGCGGCGGCATAATCGATAGTGAACGTGACATCCGCGGGGTCCAGCGTCACCAGCTTGAGATTTTGGCCGCCCTCTGCCCCATAGTCGTTTTGGTTCCAGTCGCTGCCGAATACGACCTTAGCCTCGTACGAGCCTGCCGGGAAAGTCCGCTGCAGCTTGTAGACTGTATTATTAAAGTAATAATCGATGAAAAACTGCCGGGCTTCTCCCGGCGACCATTCCGCTTCCCCCCACAATGGCTGCAAGCTGCCGACAAGCCGCGGACGCTGCGAGCTGTCCAGCGCGGGCGTATAGGACGCCAGACCCCGGACGTTCGGCAGCGAGATTCGTGCTTCTCCCAGCTCTTCATTGATATAGAAACGGACTAAGGTCGGTGCGTCCAGCTCGAAGCTGAAATTATTGCCGTTGTCGCTGAAGCCGTCCCATGTGCCGCTGCGGACTAGCTTGAATTCATGTCGTCCCGCTGGAAGCAGCTGATCGTATTCATAAAAATCGCCGACCAGATGCTTCATTCGAGTGTCGGCCGAATCATTGGACCAGCCCTGGAAGCTGCCGGCGACTACCCATCTGGTCTTCCCGCCCGGCTGTTCGGTCTCTGCCGCATCGGCTCCGTTAGCCTCGGCGGCCGCCCATGCCGAAACAGGGCTAACCGACATACCGATCAGCAGCTGCGCGAGCAGAAGGATGCTGGTAAGGATGGCCAAAGCCTTCCGGCCCGTATGGCTTCGATGAAGTGACATAGCTCGTGTTTCCCTCCTATGACTCATATTGATATCCCGCATAGCAGCCGATATACGCTGAAAGCTCGAGCTGGAGGTGTCTTGATGCATAGCGCAGCGATAGAGGTCACTATACATATACAAGCGCTTACAAAGTGTCGTGCAAACGATTGCATAATGTTCTGCAAGGGATATATGTTGTCATCATAGCAAGGGTTTCGCCAGACGAACAGCGGAGGAAATTGACCATCTGGGAGGAAAATATTGACTTATCGCGCGCAGCAGCGGAACCATGTTGCTCCCCCCACAGGGATGCAAGCACGGATCATGAGCTGTATGGGCGGGATTACCCGATATGGAGCTATGGAGCTGATCTTACGTCCTTACGTGTACCTTATTCAGGGGCCGTTAGACGGCTGAATTCGTTATCCATCGGCCCCTTGCCTATACCTATACCATCCTTTGGAGGCCGCTGCTTGACACAAGCCCGGGGGTCGGATTCACGCGGAGCCTGAGCACTACCCCAAAGGCAGCCAGCTCAGCACCCGCTGAATCGCCGCGTCCCAATAGGCCCAGTTATGATCGCCCTGGCTCTCCTCGTACCTATAATCCAGCCCGAGCTTCTGCGCCGCTTCCTTGAATCTCTGGTTGTCGGCGTACAGAAAATCCTCCGTGCCGCAGCACTGGTACAGCTTCGGCTTCGGTCCCGCGGCCGACTCCAGTCCGCCCAGCAGATGGAATAAATCCCGCGAGCTGCCTTCGATCCCTTCAGCTGGGCCGAACATCGCAGCCGCTTCCGCAGGGTTCAGCCACTCCCGTGCCAGCCTGGCCGCATCCAGCGCACCGGATAGGCTTGCCGCGGCGCTGAAGCGCTCCGGATACGTCAAGCCGAGTCTCATCGCCCCATAGCCGCCCATCGACAATCCGGCGACAAACGTCTTCTCCCTTTCCGCCGCCAGCGGGAAGAAGCTTCTCGCCAGCTCCGGCAGCTCTTCGCTTATGAAGGTCCAGTAGGCCAATCCATGGGCCATGTCCTGATAAAAGCTCCGGTTCGCATTCGGCATGACTACAGCGAGGCCGAGAGACGATGCGTAGCGCTCAATAGACGTGCGCCGCAGCCATATCGTATGATCGTCGGATAGCCCGTGCAGCAGGAACAGCACCGGGTGCTTGTCTGCGCCGCTTTTGCCGGCCATGCCGATCTGACTGCGGGTTTGCTGCGGCAAAATGACATTCATGGATGTGGACATGCCGAGAGCTTCGGAGAAGAAATGGCATTCCATTAACGCCATAGAAATCGGCCCCTTTATACAAGAAAATGAGGAGCGGAACATTCCCCGCCCCTCTCAGTATAAGTCGGCTTGCAGTCGGTTGCCAAGCGGAGCCGCATTCAGAAGTCGGAGCGCCGCCGCTAAAGTACAGCTTGAGGTTGTCGATTCATTGTGAGTAACTGAGTTGAAACGTTCTGCTTTCGTTAACGGACCCTAGAGTCTCTATATGCAGCATTTTCGCGATATTGAAAATCTAACGGACTCAGATGACGCTATTTGGTGCATTTCCGCCCATTCTATGCGGTTTTGACGTAAGTAAGGTCGTCTGTGTCCGTTACAATTTGAACAGGCCCCATTTTTGTGAAATAGCGACTGTGGTGTCCGTTACGTTCAGCCTTTACTTAACTGCGCTGCCGTCCACAATGAATCGACAGCCTCAGCTTAGCAGTCTGACACGGAAGCGGAGGCTGTTCGGATCGCGCCCTTTCCGTCCGCGCCGCTCGCGTAAGCCCGCTTCTTGACCGCAGGTCCTCGGCTTGTACCTGGCGCTTACTCCATGCGCCCTCGCCTTATTCGGCAGAGGCCGGCCTCCCCCTTTCAACGCCTGCCCGTCGTAGCCCGTCGATAGACCGAACGCCGGGCACGGGGTTTGCGTGCCTTCTGCGGGACGCCGTCCGCATCGCTTAACCGTATCGGCCGGCTGCTTGAAGGACCTGCAGAGGCCGCTTTCTGCCGCACCTCGGCGACCATCTGTGCAATCTGCTTCAGGACTGGCGACATCTGCTCGGCTGTCTGACAGAGCGAATGCATCTTATCGATCGTATCCCGCAGCTCGTCGAGGCCTTCATTCACATGCCGGATCACACCGGGAAGCCTGCTCAGCATCATCGCTCACCCTTTCCTCTGCGGATTTATAGACTAATATAGGGTATGCGGCATCAGCCCGCTTGGTTTAGGCGTTTGTCCCGGGTGCGCGCAATGACGTCAGCATCAGCTTGACGATGTGGTCGGCAGCCGTACGCGGCTCATGGGCCGGCTCGGTTAACAGCCCCTGATGAACACTTAGCTTCTTGAACGATAAAGCGGCTCCCATCACGAACATTAGGGTGTGATCCAGCGAGTCGAACTGGAAGGAGCCTTCCGCACGCCCTTTCTCCAACAGCTCGCGCACCTTTCTCCACACCGGTTCTATAAAAGCAAGCACGATAGCGGTACGAGGAGAGCTTAGCTCAAGCTCCTGCTTCACTATTTTGCTAAGCTCGGGGTCCTCTAGACCGAACAAGATGATCTCCCTGATGAGCAGCGTCAGCCCTCCAACCGGCGCCTGGAGTTCTTCCTCAAACTCCGACATCCGTTTGCCGGGGAAAAATTGGTCAAATATCGCGCGCAGCAGGTTCTCCTTGCCGCCAAAATAATAGGAGATCAGGGCCACGTTCGCCCCCGCCTCCTCGCAGATCTGCCTGACGCTTGTCCCGTCGTAGCCCTGCCGGGCAAATAGTTTTTTGGCCGCATACAAGATGCGCAGCCTCATGTCCGTATCCCCTGTAGACATCCTGCATTCCCCTCATCGTTGATTCTATTCATTCTATTATGGGATGTGTCTTGTCTTTAGGCAAGTTAAGGGCATGCGGAAGCCCGGCTTCACAGAGGCGGCATTCGCGAAGCCGGGCGATCGGGGTGCCGCTCAGCCGGCCGGCAGCGGACCGCCCGCAGGTGCCGCAGCAGAGCCCGGCTGGACCGCTTCCTTGCGCAGTCCCGTCGCAGCCAAGCCGACTGCGGCGCAAACGACCAGAATGATCGCCAGTGACAGCGCATCCCCCATCACGCTCGGACCGCCGAAGAGCAGATTCATACCGCCGTCTACCGCATAAGTCGCCGGCAGATACTGGCTCAGGCCATGATAGAAGCTACCCAGCAGCTCACGCGGCACCATAGCGCCCGAAGATACCAGCTGAAGCGACAGCATGGCGATATTAAGCAGCATGCCTGCCATGCCGAAGACGATCAGGAACATCTGAGAGAAGAACATGAAGGTGAGCAGGAACAAAGCCTGGTACAGCCAGACACTGACAAAGCCGCCAGCGTGCTGTCCTCCCAATGCGACCACCAGAGACGTCCCTATCAACGCTATCACGACAGAAGAGCAAATATTGATCAGCACACGGGCGCCGAACTTGCTCCATCTGGAGATGCCCGATCCCAGCATCCCGGTCGCCTGCTGGAGGTTCATGCCCATGATCATGGAGCCTACATAGGAAGCCAGTACCAGCATCATCGGCACCATCTGGTTATTCATCCCCTGGACCGGGTTGGTGTAAGAGATCGTCGACTTCACTTTATCGGTGATCCCCTGGGCGATAGCCTGCGCCTGAGGAGCGGGCATATTCGCCTGCTTCAAAACAACCTCCGTCCCTTGAAGCGCCGCCTCCCTGCCAACGGAAGACGTGATGCCGGACGCCACGCTCTGCATCATGTTCTTGATCATCACCGGATTCGATTCATTGATCGTATAGCGGAGTTCTGCCTGCTCGCCTTGGCTCTGCAGCCGTTTAGAGAAATCAGCCGGCACGTGCAGCACCATCTGCACCTCGCGCTCCTCCAGCTTCGTCTGCGCCTCCTCCAGGCCGATCCCGGTTATCATCCGGAAAGGCAGGGAAGCAGCGAGCTGCTCCCCCAGCTTCTGCCCGGCACCTTGCTCGTCGCTGACAACCGCAATCGCCAAGTTGCCTGTATTGTCAGCAACTCCGCTATAGCCAGTCATCCAGATCAGACTGAAAATGATTTGAAACATCATGGCCGTTAAGATTCCGATCTTCGTAGCCGACTGTTTGAAATAAGCTTGAAAAGCAAGCAGCATGAATGATTCTCTCCCCTATATGTAAGATCTGCTTAACTTAAACATTCGTTTAAATTAAACGTTTGTTTGAATTATAGCCCGGATTTCTATCTTTTGTCAATCCAATGGGGAGGTCAACTTCTCAAGTCCAACGGCAAGAAAATACTTTCATTAACGAAAAAAAGTCCAGAAATGTATAGAAACCTTTCTCTTGCGACTTGAAAACACCTTCAAACATGGATTGCATGCGACATGAAAATACTCTCAATATTAACAGTCCTCGGATAAATTTTAGTTCTAGTTCAATTGAGGACAAAAAGGGCAGCCGTTCGGATTGGACGGCTGTCCTGATTCACGTTATAGTCCCTTTTAATTGCTTTGTTTTGCTTCTACCTTATGTCGAGGCAATAATTATTATTTCGATGAATCTGTGTATTCCTTCAACCACTCATGTATTTCTTCCTTAAGTTCTCTGTATCCGGTTAGATGGTTCTGATCAATCTCCGGGAATAACTGGATGAAAACAATTGGCAGTTCCTCTTTTTTTATCGGCGCTTCTCGATCCCGCGAATAAACGCAAAGCACGCTACTGACAACCGGTCGTCGGCGGCTTGCAGTGGTGTGTTCTCCGCGGTAAAAAATTTGGGCGTATCTTAACATCTGTGAAGAAACATTGCTTGTATAATTTTCATTATGTAATGATTTATATCGGCGGTGTTTGGCATCCATGGCGAGAGTAGACAGAAACACGGGTTGTTCTTCTTTTTTGTACATATCAATGCGGATATCGGGTTGAATCAGCCGTGATGAAAAAAACATATCCCCAGAGGCAATAGCGTCTTCTTTGATGTAGACATGTTTGTCATACCATACATGCAAAATAGTTCCATCATCCTCAAGTTCTATGCAATGGCCCGATGCCATATCTCGCAAACTCTCCGCATCGCAGGAAGGTCGAACCGAAAAACCGCATTTGCGCAAGATATCAATGACTTGGAAATAGACAAATTGTTCGTATATTTTCCATGTCGGCTTTAAGATAGGAACCACATGATTGCTCTTACTGCCTCCGATCAGTGAAATGCTACTTTCTTCATAGAGCTCGGTTAGCTTCCTGTAATTTTGATCCTTCAAATGCGGTTTGCGACGAGCTCTTGTGACCATGGATAGCTCAGTGGAGGAAAGCAGATATCCAAAACGACCAACGAGGTTTTTAACGAGTTGATTCCAACGGGTCAGGATGTTGTACTGACGTTCCGCTTTTTTTATGTCAGCCTCAATCCGATACATGATCGATCTCATCGAGTCTCTAGATTCCTGAGAAAGTTCACGATCACTCCACCAATTCCGTTTTCTTTCCTCGTTTGAACGCCGTTCCTCTTCCTTGGAGCGGATGAGTAACTGAAGCTGCTTACAGTCCTCATCGATATCTTTTTCTATATGAGCAAGATCTTGTTTCCAAAAGTACAGAACATGTTTGATCCACTGATTTGCCGGGATATCGCAGGTGAGAGTTTTTTTCTTGTTTAAGCAGAATGACTCCCCCCGCAATGCTTTCCAGCGTAGGCTCTTATTATCGATCCTTCCTTCAAAAGGACCTTCTTGGTAGTCTGTTTTGACCTCGCTGATTAAATTTCGTTGGAGCGCGTAAAGAGCAGCGTCGATATGGTCCTTTTCATTCATCAGCCGTAGCATGTAATCGTAATACGATTTTGAGTCCAAAAATTCATGTTCATTGCTGGTTGACCTGATTGTATAGATCAGATCATAGCAAATACCCTCAACTTCCTGCTCCAAAAGTAGATGCATGTATTGAACTTGACTGGTAGATAAATGGATCGGCGTTACAAAGATAGCAGAGCAATAGATCGCATCATTATAATGAACTTCAAAAAAATAGACCCCCAGTCGCCAAGGGAAAATTTGATTTCGCTCATAGTTAAAAATGTACTCTATACATCCTTGGCTAGCGATGGGGATGTTAATCTCAATTTGCTTTCCTTCTTCATCATACGTGCCAGTTTGGATGACAAGTCTAGCCTTGTCATCCTTTTCAAAACCATCTTTGGTAAACAACCGGGCACCAATTTGGATCCCCTCCTTGATGCTCACCAGATGATCAATCGACTTTGGAGAAACCGCACCACGGCTCCAGAACTCATCTACCTTCTGTGTGTTAGTGGGTGTAGCATCCGTATAAAATTCGACCTCAAAAGGGATTGAATCAGCACTATAACGCATACCCGTTCCTCGTTATCTCCTTGGCTTTTTGCTTTAAGAAATTGATGGATGATTTAAATTCTTCTTCACCATCGCCTTCTTCCATTAGCAAGCGAGCGATAAGTCCAGGCTGATATTTATTGCTGTCTAGCTCATACGTGCCGACCAACTCCTGGATTTGTTCCCGATGACCACGGATTTTTGTGAGTATGCGCTGCTTAATTTGGTAATCGAGACCCGTTTGTCTTGTAACGAATGGATTTCCTTCACTCACTTCTGGAATATTCGAAAGATACATACCGATTCCTTTAGCGATTCGGAAACTTACTCCGGTCTGACTGTCGTACTCCTTCATCAACTCATGGAGCCGATCCAAGAGAGAGATTTCATGTTCCTCAAGGGAAGCAGGTTTGGACACCCAGTCTTCACGGTAGATTTTGCGGTTTACTTTTGTTTGTTTATCAAAATCCTTCTTCTCAGTTTCTTTCTCCAATGAAGCGCCAAAACCAAGCTTTTCTAGAAAAATTACGTTCATCCGATCAAGCATACGGTTGGAGAAATCTTTTGTCGTTTCATCAAAATTCGCCGTCCCCACAAACAGGATGTTATCATGAATCGGAATAACACGATTCTGATTTTTATTGTGGCAAATCGCATCTTTACTAAAAAGTTGCAATTCTCTCTGATCTTTAGGCATCTCGAGCAAGGATACAAACGGAGAAAAATAATGCTCCACCTGACCCAAGTTCATCTCATCAAAAAGGACCATGTGTAGTTCGTTTTTATGTAGGCTTGCTCGCTCTAAAAAAGAAACCAGGCCTGTTTCGCTTTCCATATATAATCCCATTTGATGATTGTGATACCCAAGGATATCTGATGGTTCCGTGTAAGCTGGTGAAATTGGCACAATGAGCAGGTTTTCGTCTTTCTTCAGCCCGAGCGCTTTTGCATAGAGAAGTACTAGCTGAGTTTTTCCTGTACCGCTCATGCCTCCAAGCACCGCCATATTGCCTGTTTTGAGCGCTGTATGAAAGTTGACGAGTGCTTCCTCTTCCTGATAAATGAGTTCTTCTTCTTCAGCAAAGAATTTAAGCCGAGAAATGAAGTCAGATTCACTAAGCGTCTCAGGCACTTTTGGCTTATCTTCCTTTTTGGGGGCTGTCGCAGGCGCATCCACATGAACAATTGATTTTCCTTGATGATGGAATTTATCACGCAAAAGGCTAGCATATTGATCAGACAAGAACCCTAGTTCCCGGTACGCACACTTCATATGATCCCAAAAATCTTGAAGGTCGCTAAGTGGCAACTTTTTTATTAGATGCGGTTTTCTAGCGTAATACAAATTGATGTTATTTCCGGTCTCCAAAATATCCTGCTCTGGAATAAAGTATAGGTGACCATCACATAAGATAAATTCTGGAACCTCCATATAGCTTGGATACTCAGGCAGTTGAACCGGCGATTTATCAAGCAAGGATCTTTCAAACCTCGCTGCAGGTACGCCCTTTTTAACTTGCGGTACCGCGACATAATAGTTATTCTCCGCGGTATCATCCGAAACCAGGACAATTTCAAAATTGTAATGATAGCGGTGACCCGTGTTATCATTTCGCACCGACAGCTTGGGTTTGAATAATATCAGCTTTCCTTCCAGATGCTCACGCAGGTAATGTACTTTGTCGGTTTGGTCATAGTATTTAATACTCTGCAGATACCGGTAATTTCGGTCATCAAAAGATACATAACAATCTTTTTGTTGCTTCTCCAGAGTATTTTTCAAAAGCTTTGGCTCGTCACTTACTGCCTGCAAATAAAACACGATTACATCATTTCGATGGCTTTTGGTAACTGATTTTCGATCAACCCCAAGAGCTGGGATATGATCAGGGTCAGATTCATCGGCTAGGCGTCCTAAAATGTAACAGCTATTGATCTCTCGTTTTGTTTTTTCGTCTATTAAGGTCATTAGTTATAAACCTCCGTATCATCACTTTGAATCACATGCAAGTAGCGTTTAAGTAATTCCAGGTAGTCGTTATATTCCTCATAGAAAAAGCCGTTTTCGTCTAGAAACTGTTTCAACTGTATCCATTCCCTTGTACTTCGAAATGATTGTCGATCAATGAACCAAATCTTTGATTGTAAGTTATGTATGTTACCGTTTTGCTTTTCTTTTAAAAGGAAATTTTTAGAGAAAATATTTTTATTGAAAACTTGTTTTATTCTCGGGTCCGGCTTATCTGTAATAATCATAGCCTCACTTGATTGAGGTACCAGTTCCTCAAATAGCTCCTTAACTAGTTCCGCGTTTTCTCTTGCTTTCCGTTGCTCTCCCAGTTCTTTGTTAAGTGCATACTCACGTTGTACATCCTCTTCCCCCGCGTCTGTTAACCTTTTAATTTCCACTGTCAATATTTCTATTTGCTCATTTAATTTCTTATTTTCGTCTATTTGTTCATCGAGCTCTTTGGTTAGTTTTGTCACTTGCTGCGCTGCGGCAGCTCCTTCGTCCTGAACATTTGTATATTCACTTTCATATACTTTCTCTCGCTCAATTACGTACAGGTTGTAAGCAACTGACCGTAACGGTTCGTAGTCGTCTATTACTGCGACAATTCCCATAAATCGATCAATTGAAGTTAGACCAGAGATATACATCAAGCGCTCGCGTTCCGTTTGTTTTGCTGCAAGTGTAGTTTTAATCTGTTCCCATCGCGGGGTCGCCCCGATATACTCAATGAATTGAAGGTATTCATCAAATTGGGTTAATTTTACGTCCTTATTCAGATCCTGAATGATGCGTTTGATGTAATCATCGTCATTTATTTTTGAAATGCCGTAAAACAATCCTTGGTTATTGATGACGTTTTGACGAATTATTTCTACTGTACCGGCGTATTTGTCGGGAAACCACTCACGAATCAAAGCTAGTTTTTGATAGGGTCGAATATTAACCGAAAAATCAAGTTCATCTACAGTGCTTTCAAAACTTAAATTTTTCCATTGAGGTTGGATCAAATTGTTCATCTCCTCAACGATTTCAGAAAAAAAGGTATCTAAGAGTATTTTACCTCTCTTATTTTTCTTGGCCCCAATGCCATTTTTCAGTGCTTGTGTGACTACAGATCTCAGTTGTTCTTCGGGTCTACTGGATAGCTTATCACTTCGAAATCCAGGTACGGACAAATTAAACAGGTTGCATATCTGCAGCAAATCCTGCTTGGATAATAGCCGCGGCAACCACTCGCTCTCATGCATATATACGCCTCCAGTCTATCCTACAATTCTATCATTTTCGTATACAGCGGACAACGAGAATATAGTTCTAATAACACACCTTTGAACATATAAAACCACTATTTTTTGATGTAATACATGAACAATGCACTATTGAAACCCAATAAAGAAACTTAATGTTTCAATTTTAAAAGACCAAAGCAGGTCTTGACTATCATACAAGAAAATACTCTAAAAAAGTTATGGTGAATCACCCCACTTTTTCTTTATGAATCCGAACAAATATAGAAAATCTTTCCCAATTAATAACTATCAGCACTAAAAGTATGGTTTCAAAAAACTGCGACAGCGCAATTAGCTAACAGGTTTCCCCTTGTCTCTTGCAAAAGTAAGTAGGTACTAATCCCTAAAGGAGCTGACTCCGCTTGCTTTCTTAATATCGATAAGTTGCTGCACCTAATATGTATTTCAAACCTGAACTATGTCATTGCCCCCATTGTGAAATAAAACCACGACGGTCTCATACAGCTTAGCACGAAATAATATCTACACTATACGCGTCATTGATCTACGGAGTTAGTCGATTGTGCTGTCATAGATTATTTAGCCACGAAAAAAACCCTTATGGTAGCAGGTTTTATTATTTAACCTATCTAGCCGTCAGGGGAGAATATCAGTTATACGCCAGCCTCGTGTTGCTGTTTATTTACTATCGTATCCGTACTATTGCGGCCAACCCTACCTCTTCACTTCCACCTTGGCAAGCTTCTCATAATAGCGCACCAAGCCTCCGTGGTCGCAGTCGCCGAGACCGTCGGCCTTAAGCGCCAGCATCATTTCCAAGACGCTAGTAGTGAGCGGAAGCGGTACGCCTACCTCCTGAGACGTCTCCAGCACATTATCAAGATCCTTAATATGCAGATTAATGCGGAAGCCCGGATCGAACTTGCGGTCCATCACAAGCGGTGCTTTCGCGTCGAGCACCGTGCTGCCCGCCAGCCCGCCGCGAATGGCCTGATAGACCAGCTCCGGCTGTACGCCCGCCTTGCTCGCCAGCACGAGCGCCTCGGACATGGCTGCGATGTTGAGCGCCACGATAATTTGGTTGGCCAGCTTCGTCACATTGCCCGCGCCGATATCCCCTGTCCGGACAACGGACGAGGCCATCGCCTTCATGACGTCATAGCAGCGGTCGAATACATCCTGCTTGCCTCCGACCATCACGGAGAGCGTGCCCTCGATCGCCTTCGGCTCGCCGCCGCTTACCGGGGCGTCCAGCATATCGATTCCCTTCTCCGCCAGCTGCCGGGCGATTGCCTGACTCGTCAGCGGCGCGATCGAGCTCATATCGATGACCACAGAGCCGGGCTTTGCCCCTTCGATGACCCCATCCGCGCCAAGCACAACCTCTTGGACCTGAGGCGAATTCGGAAGCATCGTAATGACCACATCCGATAGCTCAGCCACCGCTTTCGGCGTCGCTGCAACGGCTGCGCCAGCCTTTTCCAGCTCGGCCGCACTCTTATTTCTTTCGAGAACCACCAGCTCATAGCCGGCCTTCAGCAAGTTTTGGCTCATGGGCTTTCCCATAATGCCCAATCCGATAAACCCTACTTTCATGTCAGGCTCTCCTCCCTGTTCTATCCTCGATTACGATCCGGTTCCATGCTTCAGGTGACCGGCGCTGGGTTAAACAAGCACAGATCGTTGTGCAAGCCCCACCGGTCGGCCCACGTTGTCTTCTTCCCGCTCGCCACCTCAAGGATCGTATGGAAAATGGTCCAGCCCACCTCTTCGATGGTTTCTTCGCCGGTAGCTATCGTCCCTGCGTTGATGTCAATCAAGTCGTGCCACTGCTCCATCAAGGCGCTGCGTGTAGCCACTTTAATAACCGGCACGACGGCCAGCCCATACGGGGTCCCCCGGCCCGTCGTGAACACCTGCATGTTGACGCCGGAGGCTAGCTGCAGGGTGCCGCATACGAAGTCGCTGGCAGGCGTAGCTGCATAGAGCAATCCCTTTTGCTTCGCTTTCTCACCCGGAGACAGCACGCCGGCGATTGAGCTTGTGCCTGATTTCACAATCGAACCGAGAGCCTTCTCCACAATATTCGCCAGCCCGCCTTTTTTGTTGCCTGGCGTCGGGTTCGCGCTGCGGTCCGCTTGTCCCCGCTGAAGGTAATTATCGTACCAAGCCATCTCACGCAGCAAATCCCGGCCGACCTCTTCACTCACCACCCGCGGCGTCAACAGATGAACGGCGTCCCGCACCTCGGTAACCTCTGAGAACATGACCGTCGCACCGGCGCGCACCAATAAATCTGCTGCATAACCGACGGCAGGATTGGCCGTTACGCCGGAGAAGGCGTCGCTCCCCCCGCACTGCAGCCCGACGACCAGGTCCGAAGCCGGGCATGTGACACGCTGTCTCCGGTTCAAGGAAGCCAGCCGCTCCTCGGCTTGACTCATCACCGACTCTAGCATGCTGCGAAAGCCGTGATGATCCTGCAGCGTGATCAGCCTGCCTGTATCGCCGTCCGGTAGCAATCGCTCCGGCGCAAGCTTCTCGCAGCCAAGCCCGACGACCAGCACCTCGCCGCCAAAATTCGGGTTAACGGCGATATTCTGTATCGTCCGGATCGGGATGATGGCATCCGGCGCCTGGATGGCGACGCCGCAGCCGTAGTTATGGGTCAAGGCCACGACATCCTCCACGTTGGGGTATTTCGGCAGCAGCTGCTCCTTGATCTGCTTAACCGCGAATTCCAGCACGCCGGCCACGCATTGAACGCTCGTGGTGATGCCGAGTATGTTCTTCGTCCCGACGCTGCCGTCCTTATTCCGGTAGCCCTCGAAGGTATAGCCTTCGAGCGGGGGCAGCGGCTTCGGCACCGCGCTCGCGAGTGGCAGCTCCTCTAGTCTAGGCGGCGTCGGCAAAGTAACGAGCGACTCCTCTACCCAGCTGCCCCTGGCTATCGGTGCTGCCGCGCAGCCGATGATCTCGCCGTAACGGATGATCGGGTCCTCCTGGCGGAGATCCCTCAGCGCAACCTTATGTCCTTGCGGGATGCGCTCGACCAGTTCAAGCCCGCAAGGGAACACCGTCCCCTTCGGCAGCCCTCCGGTATTGACAATAATCGCAACGTTGTCCTTCTCGTTTACCTTAATGTACAGTGGCGTCTCATTCTCCATTCGTTCTGCAGCCGGCATAGCAACCCCGCCTTTTTTATGATTTGAGGGCACCCATCTGGTGCAAAATGTCGCGAAGCTTCTCGCGGTTGACCTCGGAGCACGCCGTATTCGGCAGAATAGAGGCTCCTACTTCTACGCCGACCATATTCATCGCTTCCTTCGTGATGACAGGGAAGCTCGCAAGATTGAAGGCCATTCTCAGCGGCGCAAGCTTGAACTGAGCTTCCAGCGAACCCGGCAGGTCGCCTTTCAAGAAGCGCTCGTAGATGTCCACCACTAGCGAAGGGACGATATTGGCCGTCGAAGCGACGCAGCCGACAGCTCCGTAAACTAGAGATCCCAGAATCATCACATCTCGCCCCGCCATGACGCGGAAGCCGCTGTCACGCGTTCGCCGGATATACTCGGCGGTCAACGTCAGGTCGCCGCTGCTGTCCTTCATCCCCACGATGTTCGGAACCGCAGCCAATCGCTCGATCAGCGAAAGCGATATATTGTTGCCGACCCGGTCCGGATTATTGTAGATTAGCAGCGGAAGCGGCGTCGCTTCGGCAACGGTAACAAAATGCCGGTAAAGCTCGTCTTCCGACGGAGTCAGAAACATCGGCGGGAGGATCGTAAGCGCCTGCGCCCCCAGCCGCTCTCCCATCCGCGCCAGCTTCACGCACTCCTTCGTCGTAATCGCTCCTATGCCCATATATACCGGCACACGTCCGCCGGCCTGGTCCAGCGTAATCGTAACCGCCCGTTCCTGCTGCTCATGATCCAGCCCGTAAAATTCCCCGTTGCTGCCAAGCGACAACAGCCCATGCACTCCTCCGGCCAGCACGTGCTCGACCACTCGCCGAAGCGCTTGCTCCTCCACGTTCTCCTGCTCATCCACCGGGGTGACAATCGGCGGTATGACCCCGCGAATCCAGCTTGTGTCCATATGTGCGCATCCTCCTCATAATACGAACCTCGTACCCCAAACCTCGTCAAAGCAGCTTGACTTCGTTATAGCACATCAGCAGCGGCGCCACGCCATGTCCGTTATTCTCTACGACCTGCTCCTGCTGCAGATAGTATTCCACGCTTCCGTCCCTCATCTGGCCGTTCTCCGGCTTCGTCCCGAGGCCCGCGCTTCGGCAAATGCCTCCAAGCAGTACCTCGCCCGCCTCATCACGCACATACCTGCTGATCGTCCCATCGAGGGCCTGCTTCCCAAGGGCGCTGTATTCCTCGGGCAAATAACCTAATCGCGCCCCCTTCAACATCGCAAAGGCAAGCATCAGCGTACCGCTCGATTCCAGATAGTTGCTCGGATGCTCCGCCCGGTCGACGAGCTGATACCACATTCCGCCTGGATGACGATGCGGCAGCATCCCTTCGAGAAGCTCCTTCAAGACGATCTTCATCGGCTGCGTATCGGCAGGCTCGCCGTCCAGCAGCTCCAGCACATCGACGAGCGCCATAGCAAACCACCCTACCGCGCGCGACCATACATTCGGGGATTGACCCGTCGCTGGATCGCACCAGAACATCTCCCGGCTTTCATCGTAGGCATGACGGTACAATCGGGTCTTATCGTCAAAGATATGCCGGCGGACGTTCGCAAACTGACCCAGCGTATCAGAATAATCCGCCCGGCCAGAGAAGCTCTTGATATAGCGGACGTAGAAGGGCTGCCCCATGTACAGGCCGTCCAGCCACACCTGATTCGGGTAGTTTTGCTTATGCCAGAAGGAGCCTGACTTTGTTCGCGGATACCTGTCCAGCTGCTGGTACAGCAGGTCGAGCACCCGGCGATATTTGGGGTCCCTCTCCCGCTCATAAAGCGGAAACAGCAGCGAAGCCATTCGAATCTGATCGATATTGTAGTAACCAAGATTCAGCTGGGCGATCTCGCCCCTCTCGTCGTACAAACCATCGATAAAGTCCTTGACGAACCGGTAATCTTCCTCGTTTCCTGTAAGCTGATAGCTGTCCATATAGGACTTCAGGATACAACCTTCAATATAATGCCACCGGTGCGTATACCATTTGGTCGTTCCCCTGTACTGCTCCCTCAGCTTCTCCACCAGCTTATAAGACATTGGCGTGACCCCCTATCTTTCGCGTAATGCCGCCCTGGGCAGCTTCCCTCTATTCCGGCCTCGAATGAAGCTCCCGGTACTTACCGGGCGTCATCCCCGCCGCCTTGCGGAATGTGCGGATGAATCCGGTCGAGCTCGTATAATTGAGCTTCTCCGCGATCTCGGTAATTTTCATCGGGCTATCCTTCAGCCACAGCTTCGCCATATTCATCCGGTGGCCGGTCAAGTAGTCGATGAACGTCACCCCGATCTCCTTCTTAAACACGCGGCTCAAGTAAACCGGATGATATTTGAGCTGCTCTGCACAAGACTCCAGCGAGATGTCCTGATCGTACTGTTCATGAATCATCTCGACCATTTGATGAGCGATATTAATGTACTGCGTATCGATCCGACTCTGTAAGAAAGCGATCGTCGGGGGCAGCAGCGTCGTCTTAAACCAATTGACGATTTCTTCCGCTGTGCTCAGCTTCATGAACCTGTTGACGACCGATTTCGTGCCGGTCAATCCGTCAAGCGACCCCCCTTGCTGGTTGAGCAGCAGATATATTCTCGATATCAGCTGAACCATCAGCATCTGAAAGTCATTGAACAACACGTTTCTCTCGAGGATCGAGGAGACATATTGATGATAGTAATCGTAGGCCGCCTTCGAATCGCCCGTCTTGAGCGCATTGATCAAGCAGTCCTCCAGATGGCTCCAGAAAGCGGACGAATGAACCGTATCCGGGTTCATCTTTTCAATATCCTCGTAGCTCAGGATAAGCTCATGCCCCAGGCTGATCCGGCGCTTCAACGCCTCGAGCGCCTCCGTATAAGCGTCCATCGCATCGGTATAATGATGGAAGGGACGGCTGATGCCGATGCTTACCTTGAGCTGAAGCAGCTCATGCAGCTTTAGCTTGATCTGCCCGGCTGTGTGGTGAAGGTAATCGCTTAACGCTTCAGCCTCATCCATATTCCCCGTCAACAGCGTCACCTGCGATTGATCGAGCAGCAGCGTGCCGACGATGCGTTCCGCGGGCAGCAGCTCGCCTACAATGTTGTTGATCGCAAACAACAGCAGCTCCTTGTCCGACTCGGAATATCGCGTCCCCTCCAGCGTATCGATCTGCAGCGCCAGCACCCCAAGGATCTTCCCCCGCTTCGCGAAGCCGTACGTTTCCGACTTGAACAAAAACTCACTCTCCGTAACTTGCCCCATGAACAGCTTGAGCAGAAAAAACTCCTTCACTTGCCCGCGCTGAGCCTGCAGCAGCTGCTGCATATGCTTACGCGTACTGAACAAGGCTTGAAAGCGGTCCTCGATAAAGGCAAACTCATCCTTCCTCTTGAGGCTTGGCAGCTCGCCGCTCCATTGCTCCATAATGACAAACAGCCTGTGGATCGGCTTATACATCCGGCGCGTGCCGTAGAAGGAGGCTCCAGCGATGACTACGAAAATAATGAGGCAGGCACTGGCCGTAATGACGGCGATTTTCTTGGACTCCTTCGTAATCTCCCCGATGGACACGACCGAAACGTAGGACCAGCCGTTATGCGGGGATAGCCGGTAATTGACCGCCATTTCGTCTTGCTCGAAATAGGTCTCGGCGCCGGATTGCTTGGCCAGCAGCTGCAGGATATGCTCATGCTTGCCCTCTGGCCCGGGACTGGATAGAAACGGCTCGCGCTCCCGGTTCAATACATAGGTGCTGCCCCACTGGAAATTCGGCGCCAAGTCGCTTTCCAGAGCGCTATGCGACAGATCGATGTACAGCAGCGCTTTGGGCTCCTGGGTGGGCGCAATCATCGGCAGCTTGACGACCAGCCGTACCAGCTGACGCGCTCCCGCATTCTCCGATTCGCTCCCCTTCTCCGATGGCGAAGGCCCCGCCAGCCAAAACAAGTTTTCCTGCCTTCTCCCGTAATCGTCCAGCATACCGCGGCTCGGAAATTCGTCCAGCGAGGTAAAGCCTAGGTTGCTGATCATCCAGCCATGCTCCAGATTGATGACCTTCGCATCCTCTACGCCCCAGATAGAATGAAGGTTATACAGCCCCTTGGACATATCCGTTATGAGCTGGAAGTCGTCGCTGGACAGGTCGCGATACAGATGATCGCTCATCAGCGGGGAGTTGACATACTGTACCGCACCCATCTCCACATTTTTCAGCGCCTGCTCCATGCGCATCTGATTTTGCAGGAGCAGCTGCACGTTCCCCTCACTGACCTTTCTCTCAATATCATGCGAAGCAATATAATACGAGACAATTCCAATCATAACGACCGGAACCGTGCCTAGCAGGAGAGTGAACATGAGCAATCGATATAAATATTTCGGCAACGGAAACCTCCCCTTTCTTAGCCCCCAAGGCTTCTGCGATAACCTGTATACCCGAACCGATTGCTCCATGATGGCCCGCTGCAGGAGCTATGCCCTCCTACAGCGCCTCGCCTGCCCGGCCTGCCTCCGCTCCCTGCCCGATCTAATAGGCTCAGGCAAGCGGAGCCTTATTTATTCGTCTTCGCATGCTCCGCCGTCAGCTCCTCGATGACTTTGCTGCCGCCGGATTTCTTCCAGTTCTCGACCTCGGCCTGCCAGCCGGCCTCGTCGATTTTGCCCATGATAAACTTCGTTTGAGCATCGCGGATCAGCGTATCGAGCTCGCTCCCCTTGTCCAGGTACGTTTTTGAAGAGAGAGTTAACGCCACGTTGGGTACCACGTTTTTCAGGTTATCGGCCACGACCTTCCAGCCCTTTTCTTGCAGCTCGTTCAACTTCAGCGGCAGACCGGTACCCGTTACCTCGAAGGCAGGCAGGCTGTCCCGATAAGGCTTCACCTCGAGATTAAACAAAGACAAGTCCTTGAACTGGGCTTTACCGTCCTCTGTTTTTGTGAAATGCTTGCCTTCCAGCCCCCGGGTCAGCAGCGTTGACATCTCCGGCTCAAGCAGCTTATCGAAGAAGCCCAGCAGCCGCTTCAGCTCGTCTTCTGTTTTGACGCTCGACTTCGGAAAAACGAAAAATCCGTTATTGCCCGGCTCGGCCGGCACGCGATTGCCCGAAGGCCCCATGTAAGGAACGATGTCGACCACTGCGTTCGGCACGGCTTTGGATACGTTTTCAAAGGAAGTTGCGGCTGCAGAAGCTACCGTGTTGATCCGGATCCCCACCTTGCCCGCATTCCACTTGTTATCGGCATCCGCCGTTTGAACGACGGAGAAATCCTGGTTGATCAGCTTCTCCTGATACAGCCTTCTAAGCAGCTTCATCGACTCGACATACGGCTTGGTCATAAACTCCGGGACGAGCTTGCCGTCCTCGACGCCCCACTTGTTCGGCGCTCCCTGGGACACGGCAAGCCGCGTTAAGAAGGCGCTGCTTGCGGACACATCGTTATAGGACTTGTCCAAAAACATCCCGTAGCTATCGTTTTGGCCGTTCTTATCCGGGTCCTTCTCTGCGAGCGTTTTCATAATGTGGTACCAGTCTTCCAGCGTAACCGGCGGCTTCAAGCCTTGCTCGTCGAACCAGTCCTTCCGGTACGTGATCCCGGCGCGGCCGATATCCCGGTAAAGCGGCAGTCCATACAGCTTCCCGTCCACCTTGATATTGTCGTAATGCATCGCGTTGACCGCGGCCAAATGCTTGTAATCTTTAAGATAAGGGCCAATCTCCCAGAAAATGCCCGACTGGATCGCATTGAGCGTCGTCGCATTATAAGTCAGCTTGAACGCCTTCGGCATCTCGGCGGAAGCAATCATAATATTTTTCTTGTCCTCGAAGGCAGCCGACGGGATCCATTGAATGTCGATTTTGGTATTGGTGTAGGCCTCGATGGCGAGCTCCACTTCATTGTCCTTCTTCGGCGCTTCGCCAATCTGCGGCGTAGCGATCGTGACCTCAAGCGGCGACGTATCCTCGACCCCGGCTTCCGCCTTCTGCGGCGCTTGGTTCCCGGCGCAGCCTGCAAGTGCGCCTGCTGTCATGACGAGCGAGCAAACGACGGCAATGAAACGTTTTCTTGTCATTCAAACCCCTCCAGTTTTCATTATAAATCAAACCCTCGCTGGATACCTCTCCTAATTGACCGGCATCCATACATAAGGAAGGTTTTTATAAAGGAACGGCAATCCGATCATCCTTTTACCGAGCCTAACAGCACGCCCTTGGCGAAATGCTTCTGCAGAAAAGGATAGACCAGCACGATCGGGACGGTCGCGACCACGATGGATGCCATGCGAATCGTCTGCGGCAAGTAATCCATCGGATCCTGCTGAGACGTCGTATCGCCGATTTGATCCTGGGACAGCAGGACGATTTGCCTGAGCACCACCTGCACCGGAAACTTCTCCGCGTCATTGATGTACATGACCGCATTGAAGAAGGTGTTCCAGTGTCCTACCGCATAGAACAGACCGAAGGTAGCCATCGCCGGCATCGAGAGCGGCAGGATGATGCGGAACAGGATGCCCAGATCGTTGCAGCCGTCAATTTTGGCCGAATCCTCCAAGCCGTCGGGAATTTGCTGAAAGAAGTTTTTGAGCACAATGAGATTGAAGGCGCTGATCGCCGTCGGAATCATGAGCGACCAGTACGTGTTGATCATGCCGAACGACTTGACGACAAAATACGTAGGGACAAGACCGCCGCTGAACAGCATCGTGATGAGAACCATGAGCATAATCGTCCTGCGTCCGCGCAAATTGGCCCTCGCTAACGGATAAGCGGTAAAGGAGGTGAGCAGCAGGTTGATGAACGTGCCCAGCACCGTCACATAGACCGAGATCATGATGCTTCGCAGCATCGTATCGGTAGAGAAAATATACTTGTAGGCTCCCAAGGTGAACTGGGAAGGGAACAATAGCAGACCGCCCCGGGCAACTTCCTCCGGTGTCGCGAAGGAAACCATCACGATATAGATAAACGGAATAATGGCAATAACGGAAGCCAGCGTAAGCAGGGTGTAGTTGACGGAGTTGAACAATCGGTTGCTCCAGCTTCGATCTTCCTTCGGCATATAAGTCCAACCTCCTTTACTGGAATTAGTAAACGCCTTCTTCGCCGAACCTCTTGGCCAGCCAGTTGGCGGCGAGAACCAGCACAAGGCCGACTAGCGACTTAAACATGCCGACGGCGGCGCTATAGCTATACTGTGCTTGGGTCAAGCCCTTCATATAAACGTAGGTGTCGAATACTTCCCCGACCTCCCGGTTCATCGCGTTCAGCATGAGGAAAATATGCTCGAAGCCCGTATCCAGGAAGCTGCCAAGCCTCAGGATAAACAAAATGACAATCGTGCTGCGAATCGCCGGCAGCGTAATATGCCACAGCTGCCGCCAGCGGCCTGCGCCATCCATCCGTGCCGCCTCATACAGCTGAAGGTCCACGCCGGACAGCGCAGCCAGGAAGATGATCGTGCCCCAGCCCGCTTCCTTCCAGATCGATTGGGTAATGATCATCGTACGGAACCATTCTTCACTGAGCAGGAAAGGTATTTTTTCCATCCCGAGCCGTTCGATCATCTCGTTGACTACGCCGCCCTCGGTCGTGAGCAGCACATAAAAGATACCGACCGCCACCACCCAGGATACGAAATGCGGCAAATACAAGAGCGTCTGGACAAATCGTTTAAACAGCTCCTTGCGTACCTCATTAAGCATGAGTGCGAGCATAATCGGCAGCGGAAAGAAAAACACCAGATTGTACACCGCCAAAATAAGGGTGTTGCGAAACAGCATCCAGAACTGCGGCTCGGTGAAAAAACGCTCGAAATGCTTGAGCCCGACCCAGGGACTCCCGGTGAAGCCCACATGCGGCTTGTAATCCTGAAAGGCCATGACGAGCCCCCACATAGGCACATACTTGAAAATGATAAAGTATAGGATTCCGGGAAATAAGAGAAGATACAGCCACCTGTCCCGAATCAGATCCTTGAAAAGCAAGGAGCCTGATAAGCTCATCTTGCCGGTCACTTGCAGCCGGGCTTCGTAGTGCTCCTTCATTCGTTCATCCCCCTCTGACGATTTTCTGCGGCCTGGTTTCGATAGGCGGCCTTGACAATTCACATGGTAGTGCCAGCCCGTACAACAAGCAATAGTATCGATCAAACCATCTGTCAGCGCGTAGAAAAGCCAGCAGGAAAGCGGATTCAGGAGGGAGCAGCCACCGGGATATACATCTTTTGCAGCAGCATCGTACTTATTTAACTCGTTGGAATCTCCGATTTTTCATGTAAAAAAGGCATTTGTCAGCCCCCCCGTCGAAAGGATGCTGACAATGCCTCTGACTCCCTATATGGTCTTGCTGCCCGCCTTTATCGCAGCAGCTCTTGAATGCGGACCGGCGCCCCGTTCTTCACGGATGTCCACACGGCTTCCCCGGTCAAAACGGAATTGGCTCCCGCCCGGGCCCCGGACAAGATCTCATAAGGTCTTCCCGGATCCGGTCCTAAGAAGATATCCTCGAGCAAGAGCGGATCGCCTCCTCCATGACCGCCTTCGTTAAACACGACATGAAACGTTTCCTTGGACCCGAATAATGGGAAATAATCGATCGTTTGCTCCGGAACCGGAAACGGCACACGGCTAGGCGCATGATACTCCTGTGTTTCAAGCCTTCCCTTCGTCCCATTGATAGCCAGACGGTACCCTTCGTAAGGAACGGAAAAATTGACGGAATAGCTAAGCAGCGCTCCTCTATCGTATTTCACCGTGGCTGTGTAGGTATCCTCAATATCAATCTCGGAATCAAAAATACAGGCGTCCGGCCGATAGTTCGAATACGGGTTCTTTCCCTGCCCAAGCGTAGCTGCTCCAACATGGTCGTCCTTGGGAACGACCTCCCGGCTCCGGCTGGACCATCTCATGAAATACGCGCAATCGCTCTTCACCTCACAGGTGCCGCAGTGGCGCCCATCCTCCTTCTTCGGATTGAGCTCTCCGTCGGGACCGTAGTAGTGGAGCGCTCCGTAAGCGAACGCTTCGATCGGAGTCTGGTCGATCCACCAATTGACCAGATCGAAGTGATGCGTACTCTTGTGGATGGACAGCCCGCCGGAGTTGCTGCGCTTTCTGTTCCAGCGTTTGAAATAGCTCGCTCCATGGAACGTATCGATATACCAGTTCAGGTCGATCGACGTGACCCGGCCGATCCGTCCCTCCAGGATCAGCTCCTTCAGTTTCCTATGAATCGGCATGTAGCGGTAATTGAAGGTAACGGTCACCTTGCCCTTGCTCCGCGCTTCCGCCTCCAGAATTCTGCGGCATTCGTCGCTGGTCGTAGCCATAGGCTTTTCCGTCAGGACATCCAAGTCATGCTCCAGCGCCCGAACGATGTAGGCTTCATGCGTATGGTCGGCGCCAGCGACAATGACCACATCGGCTTTAGTCTCTAGAATCATCTTATCGAACTGCTCCTCGGTATAGCTCGGTACCTCTTTCAGCTCTGGATACTGCTCCCTGCACACCTCGAACCTTCTTGGGTCGGCATCAAGCAAACCCACGATTTCCGCATGCGAAGAGAACGTTTTCAGGATGGGCCCGATAAACATCCCCATAGCTCTGTTGCTGACCCCGCATATTACATAACGCTTCAACCGGCTCATCTCCCCTGATCTTGTTATGGTCGAGTCCATTGTAGAACATTGGTGTACTAAATACTTGACCGGTAATTGTCTAAAAGCAGCAGAACTTTGCTAATCATGCTCTCCGATAGGTTGCAAAAACCGGGGATATCTTCTACTCTAATCTTATATGTATCCGTGCAAGGAGGGCATGCCGTCGTGGGAGAGCAAATCGGCGCTAAGTACCGCATCCGCGATAATCACTATTTCTCAATCCAACACATGCAGCGAACCGGAGCTTCATTCATGCCTCGTCCTCATACCCATCCTGCCTACGAGCTCTATTATTTGCTCCAGGGCGAACGCGTATATTTCATGAACGGCCAAGTATATACCGCGCAAAAAGGGGACATGGTCGTTGTCCTTCCGAATGATCTCCATTCGACCGCCAGCTCCAGCCTGGCCCAATTCGAACGGGTATTGATCAACTTTCACCCCGACTTTTTACGGGAAGGCGACCGGAAGGTGCTGGAGCATCCGCCTTTCCAGGAATCCACTATGGTCCGTTTCTCCCTTAAGGAGCAAGCCGAGGTGGAGCGCATCCTCCTTCAGATTCTGGAGGAATGCAAGGAACAGCCTCCCTTGTGGGAATCATCCGTGGACCACCTGCTCAACGATCTCTTGATCCGAGCCCATCGAAGCGTGCATAGCATACAAAGCCCGCGCAGCACCCATCCGATGCATCAGAAGGTAACGGAAATCGCTTCCTTTATCCATCAGCATTACATGGAGCCTTTGTCCCTCCTGGAGACGGCGAAGACGTTCTATATTAGTCCCGCATACTTGAGTCGCATTTTTCTGAAGCTGACGGGCTTGCATTTCAGCGAATATATTCGGGTCGTCCGGATCCGGGAGGCTCAGCTGCTGCTCCGCAGCTCGAAGCAAAAGGTCCAAACCATCGCCGAGCAAGTCGGCTTTGAGCATATCTCGCATTTCAACAAAGCTTTCAAAACCTACACGGGCGTTCCCCCCTTGCAGTACCGCAAGCAAAATAAACGATAGACCTTCTTCCTGTCTAACGCCTGACGTTATCGTCCTTACCTTCCCCAAGGCTCCCTGCAGTGATCGGGGAGTACCGCCATCTGCGGGAGCCTTGTGACCCGCCGCTGCGCCCTAAGGGCACGCCTAGCCCGTAGGGGCCAGGGCCTGCACGCGGCTCAGGGTCAGCCGATTAATAGCGCGGGAAGCTGCGCAAGATGATGACGAGCAGAATGTACAGAACCAGGATAGCTCCCGCATTCAAGCGCGGGGCCGCACAGGAATGCGCAACGGCGGCAGGCATGTGGTGATGGTGATGATGATCGTGCTTCTTGGGCGCGTAGATGTTGATTTCCTCATAGCTGGCATGAACATTGATCGGCGCGCCGTACATAGGCGGCTGCACGGCTGCCGGAGAAACGGCGGCAGGCGCGACATTCGGCAGGGGCATATTCATAGGGCTCTGCATCATCGGGTAAACCTTTTCCATAAGATGGACACCTCCGTGGATTTTGCGAAAGCCCGGCCCCGCGGAGGGGAGGGCTTTCGTCCTTCGCTGCCCGGCTTGCTTCGGGCGATGATCCCTGTGTTTTTGCATCGAACACAACACCAGTCTATGGTGTCTTACCTATGCCGAACACGGTATTCACCCATTTTCGGGCAAAATAGACGTCCGCCCTGATACAGCAAAAGCCTGTACGCTGCTGTCCCCCTTATGCCAAAAAAGCCCGGAGAAGACGGCTAATGCCGCCCCTCCGGGCTTCCTTTTCTAGACATACGGATTATGCTCGCGTTCATAGCCGATCGTCGTCTTCGGGCCGTGCCCCGAATAAACGACCGTGTCGTCAGGCAGCTCGAACAGCTTCCCATGGATGGAATCCATCAGGTCGCGCTGGCTGCCGCCCGGCAGATCCGTGCGGCCGACCGACATGCGGAACAGCACGTCGCCGCCGAACAGCAGATTCCCGTGCAGGATGCTGACGCTGCCCGGCGAATGGCCCGGCGTGTGCATCACCTGGAACGTACGGCCCAGCAGCTTCAGCTGTTGGCGGTCGTCCAGCGCGTATTCGGCCGGGTCCGTGGCAATCAAGGCGCCCAGCTCCGGCCAACGGGCCGAGCCGTTGCGCTTCGGATCCGTAAGCCAATCCGCCTCGGCATCATGCACATAAACGGGGCAGCCCTTGGCCTTGCGCAGCTCGTCCACGCCGCCGATATGATCGAAGTGAGCATGCGTCAGCAGGATGGCTTCGATCTCTAGATCCGCGACACGCTTCAGCAGCGGGCCGGGATTCATCCCCGGATCGATGACGATGCCCTTCTGTTCGCCGGGAACCGTCAGCAGATAGGCGTTCGTCTGAATCGGCCCCAGCTGAAACACTTCTACTTTGAGAGGCTGCAGTTGTTCGGTCATCGGCCTAGAACGTGGACAGCAGGTCGCGGAGTTCTTTGACGATCACAGCTTGGTAGCCGGTGCCTTCTCCGTACTGGCGTCCCATTTCCTCGCGGGCAACCTTGATCTTATCCTGGTAGTCCGGCGCTTCACGGTCCGGATTTTCTAGCTTGAACTGGTTCATAACCGCCTGTACGTGAGCCGGCCGCGGCCCCCAATGTCCCAGTACGAAGCCGCTGAAATCGGTGAAGATCACGACCGGAATCGCCTCTCCGCCCATCGTCAGAAACTGGGCCATCACGTCGGGATGCTCTTCCTTGATCAGGAACTCCGTCGGGATTCCCGATATTTCCAAAGCGCGCAGCACGGCAGGCACGTTGCGGATAACATCTCCGCACCAGTCGGCCGCCAGGATCAGGCAGCGCAGGTCATCGCGGTTATTCAACGATTCGAAAAATTCCTTGTCCGCTTCGTCCGCCCACGTGAACGCTTCATACCATTCGTTGAATTTGTCCTGATTTTTGGTCATGGCGCCGATGAACTGCTCAGGCGACAAGCCCTTATTCAGCTTGCTGCTCAAATTTTTGCTCATGGTTCTCTTTCATCCTCCTTCAGACTGCTTGCTAGGGCTTATTGTACCAAAAAATACGCTGGCGCTCCAATCCTGCGTTACCGAAAGGAGCAGCCAGCGCTTAGCAGCCGCCCTATTCGCTGTTCTCGCGGAGGATGCGCTCGATCGAAGCGACATCAGCGGGACTTAGCGTCCGTGTCGGGCGGTAGTTTTTAATATAAGGCACCAGCTGATCCGCCTTCAGTGCCGCGAATGCTTTGCTTGCGCCGATCAGTCGGCTGTTCGGATGCGTGAAGCAGACGATGCCGACCACGTCCGCACGAACCTTATGCTGCCGCAGCAGCTCCTTGATCACAAACTCATAACGGTATAAGGGAGCCGTCGGATCGATACGGCCCTTCTCTCCGTCGCCGGCCGCTGCGACCTCCGGCGGGTTCGCTCCCGGGGCCTGGTCCTCGAAGCGGATCTCCCCCGACCATGGGTTGGCATCGATATGAAAGACGCCGTTAGGACCGATAACGAGATGGTCGATCTCCTGGGGACTTCCGCTGCCCTTGACCCGTCTGCCATGCAGCACATGATAGGCTCCGCCTATGTAATTGAGCTGCTGGGCGACGCCGCTGGTCGCTTGGGCTCGGCCATCATGAAGGCCGTCAAGCGGCGTCTGAGGCGTTGCCGTCTTTGTAAGACGGCGGGCGGAGCGCCGGAGCAGCCATTTCCATATCGCGTAAAGCACGGCCAAGACCAGTGCACCGTACAGCAGCGGTTTGACATAAGGGCCTGCTAATGTATCGATCTGCTCCCAATTGTTGCCGAGCGACCGCCCGAGATAGACGAAGAGGATCGCCCAAGGAATCGTCCCCAGCGTCGTATAGAATAAAAACACAGTGAGCCGCATACGGGCCATGCCCGCGGGGATGGAGATCGCCTGCCGAAGCACCGGCACGAAGCGGGCAAGAAACACCATGCCGGGTCCGTAACGGTTGAACCAGTTTTCCGCTGTGTCCAGATGTTTTTTCTTTAGATGCAAATATTTGCCGAACTTGTCAAGCACGGGACGACCGCCGTAACGGCCAAGACCGTACAGGATCAACTGCTGAAGCAAGCACCCGATGGTCCCGAATATGATCGCGCCCATAAGGGATACTTCGCCGCGGGATACGAGATACCCGCCATAGGCCAGCACAATCTCGCTTGGAATCACCTCCAGCATAAGTCCAAGCAGGATTCCCCACACGCCTAGTCCTTCAATGAAGGAAAGCGCCGATTGAATCCATTGGTGCAGCAGCTCGCTCATAATTGTACCGTCTCTCCCTTTCCTCTTCCAATTTCATCTATGAACTCCTTATGCCCTTGGAATATTATGTCATATCCCAAGAGCCCATTCTATTCTATCACAAGCTTGTTCAGACCGCATCCGGCTATATGCGCATACAGCAGCTCGGCGGGTCTGGACGGCACCCTCCTTCTCAACCGGACAAGTCCATGACTGAAGGCTTGACGTCCCAGGTCCTCACAGACCGCCAGCCGGCCATCCGCCAGCTCCCGCCGAACGCCGGACAGAGGGAGGAAGGCCATGCCCCAGCCGCTCCGGACGGCCTTTACGATCATCTCCAGCGAAGCGAATTCCGCTCTCAGCGAGACCGGAACCCCGAGGCGGACGATCGCCGCCTCCGCCTCCGTCGTGTACAGGCAGCGCGGCCCGAACCCGATCAGCCGTACGCCCTCCCAAGCAGAGGAGCCGCCCCCTGCGAGCCGGGCAGCCAAAGCCGGGGACGCGATCCATACCAGCTCATCCTCGGAGACGGGCAGGAAGTCGACATCCGGCTGCCCCGGGTCGCCGGGAATCAGTCCAAGCTCGATACGCCGCTCGCGCAGCGCCTCGACCGTATCGGTCTGAAAACCGCTGTCGATCAGAACCTCGATCTGTTCATACCGGGCCATAAAGGTTTGAAGAGGCTCCCATAGGCAGGCGGCGGCGAAGGATTCCAGCACCCTCAGCCGGACGATTCCCTGCGGCTCTCCCTCGCCGGCCATGCCTTCCGCAAGCTCCGTTCCCAGCTCCAGAAAGCGATAAGCGTAAGCCGCCAGCTTGCGGCCCGCCTCCGTGGGCTCCACTCCGCGCGGAAGCCGGTCGAACAGCTTGCGGCCGACCGATTCTTCCAGCACCCGGATCTGGGTGGTAACGGTGGACTGCACATAGCCCAGCTTCTCCGCAGCCCTGCCGATGCCCCCCTCCTCAAGCACCGTGATAAATGTACGAAAAAAGCGTCCTTCCAACCGATCCAGCATGGCTCAACACCCATTTCATTATCTGATGTATATCATCGAAAACATTCATTATTCAAATGAGTCATTCTCATGATACCATGCCTTCAGAACGTTCTCTACTCTAAAATGGACCTCAAAAAGGAGCGTACAACCGATGAACCCCATTACCCGTTATCCCATGCCCGCCCGGCTGCGACGGACACTTGCCGCTCTCGGCCCGGGTGCCGGCGCATTTGTCGCCGTGCTGGCCGTCCTCCAGCTCGGCTCCTGGACCGATTGGCCGCTGCTGATGGCTCCTCTAGGGGCTAGCTGCGTTCTGGTCTTCGCCTTGCCGGA
The DNA here is from genome assembly GCF_009846885.1 of Paenibacillus puerhi. GTDB lineage: Bacteria > Bacillota > Bacilli > Paenibacillales > NBRC-103111 > Paenibacillus_G > Paenibacillus_G puerhi. The sequence continues at coordinate 101,114 of NZ_WUWM01000014.1, read as the reverse complement.
CAGCCCTCTCGCTCAGCCCCGCAATGTCGTGGGCGGACATGCGCTCAGCACCGTCATCGGGCTTGTCCTGCTGCATACGGCCGGCCTGCAGCCCTGGTCCGCGGCACTAGGCGTAGGCCTCGCCATCGTGCTGATGCAGCAGACCGGCACGCTGCATCCGCCCGCAGGCGCCGATCCGCTGGTCGTTATGCTGGGCGGGGCAGCCTGGAGCTTCCTGTGGACGCCTGCCCTTCTGGGGGCCGCGCTTATTGTAGCTGCAGCCTGGGCGTATCATAAGGCGTGCGGCCGCCGATACCCCCAGCGCTGGCTGTAGCCGGCTAAGTCGGCTGCATGGGGATCGCTCGTCCATGAGTCCTCGGCTTCTCTTAGGTTATCCAGGGCTGGGCATTTACAATTTTAGTTGTTAGGCATATAATTGTCATAACAACTAATTATACAGCCAGAGGTGACTTATGCAGCCAGAACCATTCTCTTTATCCATCGGCTTTATCATCGGTCAGACGCACCGAAAGATGGTCAATCTTCTATCCTCACGTCTCAAGGACTATGACATAACGACAGAGCAGTTCTCCGTCCTGTGCCGGCTCTATGAAACCGACGGGATCAGCCAGAAGGAAATCGCCGCCCGGACGGTCAAGGATCAGCCGACAACCGCGCGGATTCTGGATTGCCTGCTCCGCAAGGAGCTGATCCGCAAGGAGACGAGCCCGACGGACCGCCGGGCCTTTCAGGTCTATCTGACGAAGCTGGGACGCGACCGGCTGGAGGTGCTGATCCCGCTCGAGCAGGCTACGCTTCAAGATATTTTCGGGGACACGGACAGCGACGAGCTGGAGCGGTTCCGTCAGATGCATCTTAGGCTTCAGGCCCGCCTGGATCTGCTGCTGGGAGAGGGTGACCGCCCATGACCCCCTCCCCTTCTACCAAGCCGCGGTTATGGACCCGCGGCTTCATTCTGCTGACGCTGAGCAATATGCTGCTCTATCTGAACCTCCAGATGATCACCCCGGTGCTTCCCTCCTATGTCACGGAGGCATTCGGCGCCAACGAGTTCGCCGTCAGTCTTGTCATCAGTCTCTTCGCGTTGACGGCTATCGTCGCCCGGCTCTTTACCGGACGTCTGTTGAAGGCGGGACCGCGGCTGGCGATTTTGCTGGTCGGGCTCGCCTTGTATGTTCTGGCCACGACCAGCTTCTATGCCGCAGGTACGTTCCTGCTGTTTCTGGCCATCCGTCTCGTCTACGGGGTAGGCTTCGGCGTAGCCAGTACGACTTATGGGACGATGGTATCGGATATTATCCCGATGAAGCGCATCGGCGAGGGCATGGGGTACTTCGGTCTGTCATCCGGCTTCTCCATGGCCCTTGCGCCGCTGATCGGACTGTGGCTGTATGACGCTTACGGCTTCGGCACCCTCATACTTGCGGCCACCGTGCTGGGCGTGCTGATCGTACCTCTGGTTTTTGGCATCCGCACGAAGCGTTCTCCATCACACGCCGGCTCGGAGGCTATTGCGGCATCCGGGGATACAGCGGCACAGACGGAAGCATCGTCGCCTTCGCGGCGACCGGCAGCCGCCCCTTCCCAAGCGGAGGAGGCTGCTCGCAGCGGCAAGCTGCCCATCAGCCGGGACATGCTGATGCCGTTCCTGCTGAGCATGATGCTGTCGTTTACTTACGGCGGCCTCATCAGCTTCCTCGTTCTGTATGGGAAGGAAGCGAATTTGACCAACGTCGGCTGGTTTTTCCTGTTCAATGCCGCAGCTGTCGTGCTCGTTCGCCCCTTTGCAGGCCGAATGTTCGACAAGCGCGGTCACCGGGCGGTGCTGCCTCCTGCGGCCGTACTCGTCATGATCGGACTCATCAGCTTATCCTATACGCATGGACTCACCGGGCTGATTGTCTCGGCGCTCTGCTATGGCACCGGCTACGGCATGCTGCAGCCCTCGCTGCAGGCATGGATGGTCAAATCGGTCCGCCCCGAGCGGCGCGGCTCCGCCAATGCCGCCTTCTACAACTCGATCGATCTGGGCATCGCCCTGGGCTCTCTGCTGCTTGGCGGGCTTGCCGCCGGGAACGGATACGCCTGGATGTACCGGATGTCGGCGCTTACCATGCTCCTGTTCCTGCTCATCTACGGGGTTACGCTGCTGCTGGAAGCCAGATTCCGCGGGGAAGCCCTATCTGATCCAAGCTCATAAACCGAACTGCTTCAAGAGCCCGGTCCGCTAAGTGCGGCTTCCGGGCTTTTGGTCATGGAGGCGGGATTCGGCCCGGCCTCTTCCGGCTCCACCTTCTTCGCTCATTCGGTGCTGCACGTACAAGCCGGCGGCATGTTCAGACAGGCTTCCGCATAAGCATGAGGATAACCGTTATTATTTCCTGCAAGGAGGCGTATGCGCGTGACCCGAATTATAGTAATCCGACCGAGCTGGCTGAAGGCCGTCAAGGTGGGGGCTGCTGCTATCCTGCTCGCCGGAGCCGCTTATTTGTTCTGGGAGCGGGACAAGATTTGCGCGGCGGTTGCGCCGCCAGCCGTCGAACGGACCCTTCATATGGTGACCGGGGAATTCAAGTCAACCGACAAGAACGGCGGCGAAATCGAGGCCTACCGGTGGGATCCCGGAACGGTGTATGTCAAGAGAGGAGATCATGTCCGGCTTACTATCCGGGGAATTAACGGAGCCAGCCATCCGTTTGTGATCGAGGGATTGAACATCAAGGGCGAGGTAAAGAAGGGACAGGAAACGGTGGTCACCTTCCATGCGGATCAATCGGGGATCTACCGGCTTATCTGTCTGGCCCACCCGGATGCGGCCCATAACGGTCCTATGATCGGATACGTGGTCGTCGCAGACTAAACCGTCAAGCGAACCAGGAATCGGCAGGCTGGGCGGTACCCCATCTCCATCTCCCGCATAGCATAATGCAGGAAAGGAGTGGGGCAACCGCATGAATCCGGGAAATCGCATGAAGCATCAGAAGCCGCTGCCCTCGGCCCGGCAAATACGGCGCACCTGCAGCCGCGAGCTGTACCGCGCCCGCAAGAGGCTCGGCGGGTATATCACGCCCGAACAGATCCGCGAAGGCGACGAGCTTTATTTCCGCAAGGTGATGGCTAATCTCCCTTATATTGCGGAGAACGGAAGCAATCGAAAACTGCTCGCGGACTGGTTCGACGAGCAGGTGAGCGCCGATATCGCTGCCCTTTGGGGCGTCGGGCAGGCGGCGGTGGCCCTGGCGTTCAGAGAGTCGTTCGGAGGCTGATGCATAGGCATCGGCCTTTTTTTCGCTCTCGCTTGTATGCAGGGCAGGCTGCGGCTTCTAGCGGGTGGCTGCGGCCAGCGAAGCAATCCGGTCGGACTCGTATACCTCGACCGCCGATGCTGACGCCGATACCGCCTGCGCCGAGCGCAGCATCGCTTGGGCGACCGTGCGAGCGTGAATCGCCCTGAACCTGGCCAGCGGGCCGACCATCAGGGCACCCAGCGGCTTGTACAAAGCCGCCGCCGCACGTTCTCCCGGCCGCTTCTCCTGCCGGTCCCCGAGCAGCAGGGAGGGGCGCAGGATGACCAGCCGGGGCAAGGCCAGATCGATCAAGGCCTGCTCTACATCTCCCTTCACCCTGCTGTAGAAAAAACGCGACCGGGAGTCGGCCCCCATCGAGGACACAATCAGGAAGCCGGCCGCATCATCACGCTTGGCGGCACGTCCGAGGGCCAGCGGGTATTCATAATCGACGAGCCGGAACGCTTCCTGGCTCCCCGCTTTCTTGATCGTCGTGCCCAGCGTGCAGAAGACATCCGCTCCAAGCAGCAGCCCGTCCGTCTCTTCCTCCAGCCGGTCGAACGAAATACGCCGCTCGTCGAGTTTCGGGTGGGACAAGCCGAGCGGGCTGCGAACCAAAGCCGTGACCTGCTTGTAATCGGGATGCTCCAGCAGCAGATGGAGCAGTTCTCTGCCTACAAGTCCCGTCCCTCCAGCTATGACCGCCGTCTTCACGCCTGCCTGTAGTCTATCCATGTAAAATCGCTCCTTTAAGCTTGGAAATTCTAAAATGTCGCGGCAGACCCGTCTCAATGCTCGCCAGGCAGCTATTTTCCATTGTACAACAGGCGCCGTTTCTCTATACTGAATCTATTATTCACTTAACGGAAGCTCTATTCATTCTCATTCCAAGTTAGGAGAACGCATCATGGAATGGCCCGCTTTAGATATGCTTTTGTTTCTGCTGGCAGCCGGCTTTATAGCGGCTTTTATCGACTCGGTAGTCGGAGGAGGCGGGCTCGTCTCGCTGCCCGCGCTGCTGCTTGCCGGCCTGCCGCCCAGCGTCGCTCTCGGCACCAACAAGCTTGGCGGCACCTTATCGTCGCTGACGAGCGCCTTATCGTTCCTGACCTCGGGCAAGATTGATAAAAAAATAGCAGCAGCCTTATTCCCGCTGGCCTTTGTCGGCTCGGCCCTGGGTACCTATACGGTGCATCTGTTGCCGTCTTCGTTCCTTCGTCCGCTTGTCGTCTGCCTGCTGATCGTCATCCTTGTCTACACGCTGCTCAAGAAAAACTGGGACGGTACAGGACGTCTGCGGCCGTTGACGCCGGCAACCCGGACCGCACTCGGGGCGGCCGCCTTCGTCCTCGGGTTTTATGACGGGTTCTTCGGCCCCGGCACCGGGTCGTTCCTGCTGTTCGTGTTCCTGATGGTGGGATACGACTTCGTGGGCGCCTCGGCGAACGCCAAGGTATTGAACTTTGCCAGCAATATTGCGAGCCTGGCCTCGTTTTTCCTGCTGAAATCGGTACACATCGGATACGGCCTGCCTATGGGGCTGGCGATGATAGCCGGAGCGCTGGCCGGCTCCCAGCTTGCTATCCGCAAAGGCTCGACCTATGTAAAGCCGCTCTTTATCGTCGTCACGACCCTGCTGATCGGCAAGCAGCTCTGGGACTTGTTCTAATCGCAAAAGGGAGAGATCGCCTCCACCGGAATGGAGCGAGCCTCTCCCTTTTCATGTTCGACAAGCTGAATCGGTAATCCTCTTGGAAGCAAACCTCATGAGGGGTAAACCATACAGGTGGACAAGTGATCCGTCGGCGGCCATATATGCTTCATCTGATTGCTCATCCACTCTTTGGCCGGGTCGCGGACAATATGAGGATCGGCCACGGCGCGAAGATCCTCCCATACGCAATCCACTCCTTGTCCATCGGCATCGCCGGCAAACATGCTGCATCCCCGGCAGAAATCACCTTTCTGCTTCTCGTCAAGCTTGACCACTTTATTTCTCAGGCAGCAATAAATGCGGCCGTTCTCATCCTTAAGATTTCGATGTTGAACAGGTTGCATACTTATAAGCTCCTTTCACATATGCCCCATAAAAAAGCAAAGCACTAAAACGTAATACCCCATATATATGCGGACGAACCTCGAAATGTGTTTATTTTTTGCAAAGTTCGGACAGGTACCCTCCCTAGCAAGCCTGAAAGCACAAGTCGCCTGGAAGATGTCCCGGCAGAAAAGAGCCCTTTACAAATGAGCCGCTATCCGTTAAAATCATCTCATTGTCATTTACCTAACTATCGTTAGTTAGAGAAAACGCAGGAGGCCGCTTATGACGTCAACCCGCATCAAGGAAGCTGCGCTGCAGCTATTCACCCGTAACGGTTACGATGGCGTTCCGCTATCTGAAATCGCCGCGGCTGTAGGTATCAAAACGCCATCCATCTATGCACACTATAAAAGCAAGGACGACCTATTCCTTGCCGTCCTGTCGGATTGCCTGGATGAGCATAACCGCCGCATGGAGCAATTGATCGCCAGCCTGCAGGGTCGGACCGCCGCCGAGAAGCTCCGAACCATCCTGGAGGATGCGCGGCACAGCTACTTGCTCGGCGAGGAGCAGGTCACCTTTCTGAAACGGGCGATGCTGTTTCCGCCGGCCGCTCTTGAGGAGCAGCTGCGCGACCAATTTTCAGGCTCCGAGGAAGCCCTGCACGCCGAACTGGGTACCATCTTTAAGGAAGGCATGGACGCGGGAGAGATTCGCCGGCAGCCCGTGGACGAATTGATCGCTTCCTTCCTCTGCGTCATGGACGGCTTGTTCCTGCAGCAGTACTACTACCGTCAAGAAGGCTGGCACTCCAGGCTGGACGCGGTCTGGTCTATTTTTTGGAAAGGAATATGCCATCATCAGGAGTGATCGCGCATGAAGGTGAAACCTTATGAATAAACAGTGGATATTAGTGGGGATAGCGTCCCTCTTCGAAGTGGGCTGGGTGAGCGGATTGAAGCACGCGAGCAGCTTCTGGGAATGGGCGGGCACCGCCGTCGCGATAGTCATCAGCTTCTATGGATTGATCCGGGCTTCGAGCTTACTTCCCGTCGGCACGGTCTATGCGGTATTCGTGGGACTCGGCACAGCGGGAACCGTATTGTCCGAGGTGCTCTTCTTCGAAGAGCCTCTCCAGCCCATCAAGCTGGCGTTGATCGCGGTCCTGCTGGGCGGAGTGATCGGGCTGAAGCTGGTCACCCAAGATAAGCCGGATGCGAAGGAGGGCGGAATATCATGAACTGGGTTCTACTGATACTCGCCGGTTGCTTCGAAATTTTCGGCGTTGCGATGATGAACAAATTGAACAAGGACCGAAATCTGGTGTCGCTGCTCCTGCTTATCGTGGGCTTCGGGGCAAGCTTCCTGCTGCTCAGCATTGCGATGAAGACGCTGCCGATGGGCACCGCCTACGCGGTCTGGACCGGCATAGGCGCTTCAGGAGGAGCCATTCTTGGGATGGTCCTGTACGGTGAGCCGAGGGATAGGCTGCGCATTCTCTTTATTACGATGATTCTGGGCGCGGCAGTCGGCTTGAAGCTGGTGTCCTAAGGCAAAAGCCTCCCATCCACCTTAATTGTGGTCCGGGAGGCTTTTTGGTTTGCGATTAAGGCCGACAGCCCCTAGTAGAGCGATCTGAAGTAAGTAAAAATGGAGCAACATAGGAGCGGTGGTGGGGTTACGGTTAACGGACATGTTCGAGCAACTATATGCGCCTCTTTATATGATTTTTCGTACAATAATGGCTCATTTTCACCTTAGGCGGGAATGTTTGTACGATTTTTCATATAAAACGCAAGCTTCGAGCGACTATATGCGCCTCTTTATACGATTTTTCGTACAATAATGGCTCATTTCGGCCATGTCCGTTACATGTTTTATCAAACCCAAATCTGCTTCTAAGAGGACGCCATGAGGTTGTCGATTCATTGTGAGTAACTGAGTTGAAACGTTCTGCTTTCATTTACGGACCTCAGAGTCTCTATTTGCAGCATTTTCGCGATATTGAAATCTAACGGACTCAGATGACGCTATTTGGTGCATTTCCGCCCATTCTATGCGGTTTTGACGTAAGTAAGGTCGTCTGTGTCCGTTACAATTTGAACACGCCCCATTTTTGTGTAATAGCGACTGTGGTGTCCGTTAGCGATCAGCCTTTATTTAACCGCGCTGCTGTCCACAATGAATCGACAACCTCCGCCATGTCCGTCAGCCGATCCCGATAGCTCATGGCATCGACCTTGGAAAATTGAGTACGGAACAGCCGGGCGTACAGGCCATCGGCCGCCAGCAGCTCCTCATGCCGTCCGGATTCGGCCACCCGGCCATCCTCCAGCACAATAATCCGGTCAGCAGCCAAAATCGTAGATAGCCGATGAGCGATCACCAGCGTCGTCCTGCCTACCATCAGCTTGTCAAGCGCGGCCTGCACGAAGGCCTCCGACTCGGAGTCCAGATGCGACGTCGCTTCGTCGAGAATCAGAATCCGCGGATTCTTCAGAATCGCGCGGGCGATAGCCAGCCGCTGCCGCTCTCCGCCGGACAGACGATGCCCACGCTCACCTACTGTCGTATCGTAGCCCTCCGGCAACGAGATGATGACGTCATGAACGTAGGCCTGCCTGCATGCCTCCTCCAGCTCGGCCCCGGATGCCTCCGCGCGGGCGAACAGCAGATTCTCGCGAATCGTGTCGTGAAACAGGAATGATTCCTGCGTAACGAAGGCGATCTGCCGCCGCAAGCTTTCCACAGTCACTTCCCGGAGATCGACGCCATCGATCCTCACCTCGCCTTCGGTCGGATCGTAGAGCCTGGCCAGCATGCCGATCAACGTCGATTTCCCCGCTCCGCTCGGTCCGACGATCGCCACCACCTCGCCCGGATGCGCCGTGAAGGATACGTCTCTCAGCGCATATTGTCCCGGCTGATAAGCATAGCCGACCCGGCTATAGGCGACATGCCCGGACGCCGCTTCCAGCTCATGGGCGCCCGGCCGGTCCGATATTTCGGGCACCAGATCCTCGTACTCGAACAGCCGCTGAAATACGCCAAGCACGGTTCCAAGCTCTACACGCAGATTAAGCAGCGTGCCTACCGGACCGTACAGCATGCCGAGATAGGCGGCGAAGGCGACGATGCTGCCGATCGTCATCGTACCCTCGATGACCTTCCAGCCGCCGTACAGATAGATCAGAGCCGTTCCCAGCGGACCGAGCACGCCGATCACCATCCCGAACCAGCGGCCGACCAGATTCAGCCGCAGCTCCAGCTCCATGACCCGTTCGTTCATCTGGCGGAACTGCCGCTGCTGGGCAGGCTCCTGCTGGAAGATGCGGGTTAGCAGCGCGCCCGAGACTCCGAAAATTTCTCCGAGCTTCGCCGACATCTCCCCGCGCACCCGCTGCGTCTCGATGCGCAGCCGCTTGCGGACGGCCGACACGCGGCGGACCGGAAGCAGGAAGATCGGCAGGATGACCGTCGCCAGAATGGCAAGCTGCCAATCGAGCGCAAATAAGATACAGACGCTCGTAACGACGATGACCGACTGGGTAACGGTAGACACGATGAGCGTGGATACGATCGACTGGACGGCCTGCACGTCTCCGGTCAGCCGCTGAATAATTTCCCCCGACTTCGCATCCGTGAAAAATCCCATCGACTGGCGCTGCAGATTGCCGAACAGCGATTGCCGCAAGTCCCTCATCACGCCTTGGGCGACCTTGGTATTCTGATAATTTTGCCAGACGCCGATCAAGCCGCTGAGCAGCGGCAGGAGCACCATCAGACCGACCATAACCAGCAAGCTGGTCTTATTCCCCTCAGGCAAGGCATGGTCGATGATTTCCTTCATCACGAGCGGAGGCACCAAGCCGATCACGCCTCCCAGCAGCGCCAGCGCCAGTATGGCGGCCAGCGGCCAGCGGTAAGAGCGAAACAGGCCGTATACACGGGATAGCGGCACATCCTTCCAGCCGGCCTTCCCTTGCGGCTGGCGCCGATGTCCGCTTTCCCCGCCGCCAAGCTCCCTCATCATATCCCCTCCTCGATCTGAACGGATCGGGCTGCGCTGTAGTCCGGCGGAAAGATGCTGCGGATCGCGGCGGCGATCTCCTTGGCCATATTCATGACCACATAGAGCGAGGTGCTCTGCAGCAGCGCATACTTCTGCCCCTGGTTGACATTCACGATAGCAGCGATCGAATACGTTCCTACCGGCGGAAGCTGCCGGCCTACGGACTTGCCCGGCGCGAGCGGACGGTTGGACACCTGATAGTAGCCGAGCGACGAGGGCTGTCCCAGACAAGCGTCGACGGCCAGCACCACCCGGTCTGCCGGAAGGCCAGCAAGGCGCATCGGCAGATTGCTGGCATCGAGCGGATGCGCCAGCGTACCGATCACCTGCCGGTAGCCGGCCTCCTCCAGCAAAGATCCCACCAGCGGCCCTAGCGCATCGCCTGTCGACCGGTCCGTGCCAACGCAGACAAACATCAAGTCGCCTACCCGCGCACCTTGAGCGCGGATCATCCCCAGAAAGTCAGGCAGCTCCTCCGCTCTGATTTTTTTTCGAAACAACGGCTGAGCCGTCTCTTCCCACATCGCGTACCCCCCTCCCCTGCGTGGTTGTTCTCCGCGCGAAGCGGACGAGGCCGATCCGGCCTGTAACCTGTACCAGTAGCATACTGTACGTCCTTCGAATTCGGCAACCATTTGTTGAAGCGATTGCGCGCATGCTATAATGCTGACAAAACCCGGGGATACCTGGAGGTGATCACCATGAGCTTGATCGGCTTCCTGTCGCTTGGCGTACTTGGCTACTGGTTATTTATGCTGGCCGATACGCTGAGATCGCGGCGCTGGATGTTTTCACTCCCTCATGTTAAGGGTAATACACCTACATCTATACAAACAACGGTTCGCTCTCCGGCCGACCCGACCGACCGCAAGCAGGAGCTGGCCCGGAAGCAAGCCCTGTTCGAGTATCCGCTGGTGTCCGTCATCATCGCAGCCAAAGAGGAAGAGTCGACTATCGCGGATACGGTCAAGCATCTGCTGGGCCAGACGTATCCGCGCATTGAGATCATCGTCGTCAATGACCGCTCCCAGGACGGCACCGGGCTTAAGCTGGACGAGCTTAAGAGCTGGTCGGAGAGCCGGGACGGCATCACCGTCCCCCTTCGGATTATTCATATCACCAGTCTGCCGCCGGGGTGGATCGGCAAAAATCATGCGCTCTACCAGGGCTACGTCCAGGCAAGAGGCAAATATCTGCTGTTCACCGATGCGGATGTCCTCTTCTCGCCAGATACGGTGTCCGATGCCGTCGCCTACATGCAGCAGGAGCGCGCCGACCATCTGACGCTGGCGCCCAGGATGCGGACGAAGGGCTTTTGGCTGACGGCCTTTGTCCGATACTTCTTCTTCACCTTATGCCTGTATATCCGTCCCTGGCGCTCGAATGACGACCTTCAGCACCAACACGGGATGGGCGTCGGCGCGTTCAATATGCTGACCAGACGAGCCTACGAGGCGATTGGAACCCATCGCGACTTCGCGATGAGACCCGATGACGATCTCGAGCTAGGGCGGCGGGTCAAGCGCCGGCGGCTGCGTCAGCGGCTGGCTTCCGGGACGGAACACATCGAGGTTGAATGGTATACAAGTCTGGGAGAGGCGATCCGCGGCCTGGAGAAAAACCTGTTCTCCGGCTTCGGCTACCGGCTGTGGCTGGCGGTGCTGGGCATAGCCGGTCAGCTGCTGCTCTTCCTGCTTCCCTTGTTCGCCTGGCTCTGGGCTCCCGGCTGGACGGCCTGGTGCTTCGGAGCCTCCGGTCTGCTGATGATCGCCGTCTATATCCGGCTGATCCGTTCCATCACTGGGGAGGGCGGACGCGAGCTCGTAGCCCTGCCCGCTACGATCCTGCTGCTTGTCTATGTCGTAGGGCGTTCGGTATGGCTAACGATAAGCCAGGGAGGGATTTACTGGCGGGGAACCTTTTACTCGCTGAAGGAGCTTCGCGCGATGCGGGATGTGGATTAATCAGTCTTCGGTTGTGGCGTCAAGCCGGGAGATTCTGTCTTCACGAAAGCTTAACACGCTGCGTCTCCGGCTTGCGATACAATAGAATCAAAAAACTTCCAGGCAAAGGAGAGAGCTGTGATGACTTTTTCCGAAAAAGCAATCAAGTACACCGTGGTCAGCGCCATGCTTACGTTCGCGCTCCTTACGCTTCACCAGCTGACTTAAGCAGTCTGACGAGCAGAAGGCCGCTTCCTTCTTATCGATCCTGCTTGTTCATCGTCAGGCCGCTGTCGCCATGCCATCGGCAAAAAGGCGCGTTCCCGAGAGGACGCGCCTTTTTGCCGATTAACGTACTTGCTTCGGTTGCTGCGTATTCGAAGCCGTAACGTCCAGGCTTTGCTGGGCCTGCTCCAGCTGATCCTGAACCTGAACGAGCTGCTGCCCGTAGTGCTCGTGATCCTGGGCGAGCATCTGGCTCTCCGCCTTGCCCAGCGCATGCTGGGCCGCTTCGAGCTCGGCGAGCGCCGCGGCCAGCTTATGAGGGTTCGACTCCAGCTGGGCGTGGCGGACAGCCATCTCGGCATCCTTGGCAATCTGAATCGCTTTCTCGGCATTGTCGATCACATGCCGCTGCGGCATCTGATGCTGCTTGACATCGGTCATGGGGCACCTTCCTCTCAAGAACGTCTAGGAATTCGCGAACACGAACTTAAGATGTGCGAATTCCAGCCTTTTCATTCCTGAGCGGGTATGCCCGCTCCTCTGCCTCTGCTCCTCGTTCTGGCCTGCTAAGCCGGGTCGGACTTTGCCATCCGTTCCCGGTATTCCGTCGGCGTTAGGCCGGTATACTTTTTGAACGTACGGAGAAAGCTTCTCGTATTCGCATAACCGACCGCTTCGGAAACATCATTGACCTTAATGGACTTGTCTTTCAACAGCTCCTTGGCCGCCTCGATGCGGATCTCGATCATATAGTCGATAAAGTTGCTCTCCGTATGGTCCTTGAACAGTCTGCTAATATAAGGCGGGGTAAGCTGGAACATCTCGGCCAGCCGGTCCAGGGACAAGTCATGCTCGTGATAATGCTCCCGGATGTAGCCGAGCATCCGCTCGATCGTCTCGTTCTTCCCCCGCTGGCTGCGCTTCTCTTCGATCTGGAGCGCCAGACCCTCCAGGATATCGCCAACAAGCCGCTCCGCTTCCTGCCAGTTCTCGCATTTCCCGATCCGCTCGTAGATGCCGCCCAGCGGCCCCATCGACAGCTCCGGCTCGATCCCGATGGCATTGACGGTTTGCAGCGACTTCATCATCAGATCATAGCATAGCTGCTTGATCAGCTCGGGAGAGAGGTTGCTTTCCACAGCCTCATAGAACGTACCTGACAAATACGCGTGCATCTTGACGCGATCCGTCTGCCGCAGCGCCTCCATCACCGAGTCGGTCATCCGGTTCAGCCTGTAGTAGTCCTGCCGGTCCGGCGGTTGAAGGTCGTCTACCGAGATCACCGAATGCTTGCCGAAAATCATCTTATAATGGAGAGCCTTCTGCGATTCGTCGAACGAGCCGGGTATATCCTTCATCTCCATCCGGCATTTGCCGACGCCGACCGTGACCTCCAGGCCGAATTGCTTCTTCATGTTATCCAGGATCAGCTCGAGGATGACCAGGGTTCTCAGATGATTTTGCTCGGCGTCGCCTTCCGCGAAGCTTAGCAGCACGGCCGCCCGTCCGCCGCCCAGGTCGATAGCGGCCCCCGCATGCTCGGAGCGGATCAGCTCCTCCGCGACGTTGCAGAACACGTAGGTGTACAGCGTTTCGTCCCGCGGCGAGAGCTGCTCCCCCTCCTTGCTGATCTCGGCCGTACAGACGAGGAAGCGCTCCGGATACATGTGAATGCCTAGAAATTCCAGGTGATGCTTCACCGCGTGGAAATCGGAGCGGCTCCCGTTCAAGACGTCCGTCATAATCTTCCACTTCAGCATCGGCTTCGAGTCTCGGACATGCTTCTCCAGATGCTCGCGGTCGGTCACCATCTCATCGAAGATATGCTCCAGGTTAGCTAGGTCCAGGCGTTCGGCCCCTTTCCCTCTCCCCTTGTTCACACCCGACAGCTTCCCGGCCAAACGATCCAGCGGCTTGAAGGTCCAGCGGTTCACATAGAACAAAACGGCGAGCGCCAGGACGAACATGAGGGAAGCAAACAGCAGAAGCAGATTGCGTGTCACCTTGATCGGCTCCAGAACCTTGGACTCCGGAAGCATGCTGACGAACTTCCAGCCCGTGTACCCGCTCGTCCGGTAAAAGACCGACTGCTGAACGCCGTCCAGCTTCACATTGAAGGCACCGCTGTCGGGACTCGCCAAGACCCTCTGGATGTACGGTAGCGATTGCATATTGCGGTAAAGCTGGGTTTTGTCGTTATGAGTCACCACATTGCCTTTCGCATCCAGAATGAAAAAGTGACCGGAGTGGTCATTCTCGTAAATCGCCTGAATCATCTGGAATAGCTGGGCTTCCTTGATATTGATGGCCATGAGCCCCTTGCGAAGGCCCGGACCGCTAAGGGCGGGAAAGCTGCGGACCAAGGTGATCACATCCTGGGTTTCCTTGCCGTCCCATACCTTCTGGGTTGGCAGCCACTTGTAGTACTCCGGCATATTCAAGTACTGGGCCAGCCAGTTGAACTCGGTCGAAGCCTGGTACAGGAAGGTTTCCTCCGTCATTAAGTTCTCGCTGACATGGGAATAGGCAAAGACGGAGGAATAGTTCGCATTATTAGATATAAACTCCCTTAAACGAGTCGTTAACGCATAATAAATGCTGTATCTATGTCCCTCATCGCTGTAGCTGTTATTCATAAAGTAAACGAATTCCAGCTCCTCCGCCATCGACAGCAGATCCTTCTCCGTCTGGCGGAAGGCCGCCTCGATCTTGGAATCCACCTGCTTCAATACGGCGAGATTCGCATTCTGAAGGTCTTTCTGCAAGGTTCCGACCGTGCCGATATACGATAGCAAGAAGGTCATGGCGATCATGAATAGAAATACGATGCCATAGATCATCATGGCTTTGGCCGAAATACTGTTTCTCATGCAGTTCCCCCGTTCGGTCGCGTTTGTTTGAACCCTATTATACTCTCATCACGACCGTTCTGGAGAAAATTTCAACTCTCTATTATTGGATGGAATCTACCTGCACACGTCCATGCGAGTAAATAAACACGGGTGCGCCAGATAGCGGCACGCTGACCATCCCCGAAACGGCGGTGATATATTTGTAGCTTCCGTCAATCCCGACAACTTCCACGCCAGGGTCCGTCGTCGCGATTTTGGCCGTTTTGGCCGTTCCTCCTGTCGCATCCCATAAGGACGTGATGTACCTGTTCTTATTCTCATCCCAGAATCGGTAACCGTAGTAAGGGTTCGCCACGTTCGCCACCGTTCCTAAATACTGCGAATCTTTAAGGACCCTAATCAGCGTATAGTAGCCGTAATAGCTCTCCTTCGGCTTGCCGTACCAGTCGATCAGTCCCAGGTTATGCTCCAGATTGTTCGTTTCCATGCCGTCGTCGGCAAAGTCGTACCAGTGCATCGTCCGAATCCCGCTTGCGATGGCATGCATATAGGCTCTGGCCAAATAATTCCGCTGGGTCGCCCGATCCACCGCTTTCAGGTAGCTGCCCCCCGTATAGGTGCTCCAGCCCAGCTCCGTAAGGACGATCGGTTTATCCCCATCCCCGTAGCTGGCCATGGTGTCCTTCAGATCCTGTAAAGTCTCCAGCAATTTTTCCGGGGCCCCCTGAGTAAGCCCGGGCACCACCGGATACTCATACTTCACATAGGGATGAACATCCATCACGTCAAAGTAGGTTTTCACCAGCGCGCCGTTCTGACCGTCGGACTTGTAGAACTCATCCAGCCAATTCAAGCCTTTGCCCGGTACCAGTCTGTCGACGCCCGCAAGCGCAGGCTCTACCAGCAGACTCTGGCTGCTGGCCGCCTTCAGGCTGGCATGATTGGCCTTAAGCACATTCGCCACATCAGCCGGCTTCCGGCCCGCCAGATCAGGCTCGTTGTACGTCGAGAATGTATAGGCGCCCCCCTCGTTGTCAGCCTGCACGTAGCCCGGTCCATGGTAGAAGTAATGGAAGTTCAGCCCGCTCTTGCCGTACAGCGTCTTCATCGCGCCGCTGTGATCCCACCATCTGTTCTTGTTGATGCCCCCGAGATCTCTCAGCAGCCGCAGCTTAGTCATCAGGAACACATCTTCTTGCTCGCCATGGTGGACATAGTTGCCTCCGCCATACGGAGCGTCATTGATGGCGAATATATCCCCGACCTTCTCCCCGCCGAGAACAGAAGGCGTCGTCAGCTTCAGCGCATCGACGTCCTTTCTTTCGCCGCCGATGGAGTGGAAGGGGGTCACCGCGACATAATAGGTCGTCTCCGGCTTTAGAGCGAAGTACGATACAAACTTGCCGATCTGCTCGACCGACCGCGCTTCCGCCGTGAACTTAGGCGTCAAGCCTGCCGTGCTGGCGAAGGGAGCCGTCTCGATATACACGCCGTATTTGTTAACCTGATTAACTACGCTGTTGTAGCTGGACCAGTCGAGATTCAGCATGCTGTAGTTTTGAAGCTCGGCGGTAAATTCGATCTTGTCCGGAGCTGCCTTCTTCGGCAGCGAAGAGTCGTACAGCCTCCAGCCCCAGATCGCGATCTCGCCGATTCTCATCATCTGCGAATCATTGGCGTTATGCATGATAATTTTCACGTACTTCGCATGCTTGCCCGGGACGCCGTAGCTGGGCGAATTCGCGATTGCATTCAACGAACGGCTGTTGGCATTGGGCGTATACCCGAGCGATGAATAGTGGACGCCGTCGGTGCTGACCTGCACCTCGTACCCATCCACCTGCAAGGGACCGCTTGTGGCTAGCCCCGTCCACACGTCGATTTTGCCGATCTGGTACACATCGTTCAGATTGAACACGGCCGCCGCGTAGTTGCCTTTCCTGCCCCAGACCGAAGTCATAATATAATCCGCATTGGTTTGCGTCGTGGAGCCGTCGATCAGGTCGGGCACGCCTCCGGCTCCGTCATTTTTGGCGTCGTTATCGGTCTTGATAATATCGCTGTCCGTAGCGAATGGATAGTCGGTCAGCCATTCGTAGGTGGCGCCGGTCGCAAGCTTGGGAGTGGACGTATTGTATTCCCCGGTCGGCCTCAGCTCATTGTTGCTCAGGATGGCCATCGGCTCCACGGCTTCTCCCAGTACGGCTACCTCCCCCAGTCTCATAACGGGCTTGGCTGAGTCCTTATGCATCACAACCTTGATGTGCCGCGCATAGACGGCCGGCTTGACCTCAAGCGTCACGGGCGCAAAGCCGGAGCCTGGAGTATGGGAGTTTTCCTGCACGCCGACCCGGTTATAGGTCAACCCGTCGAAGCTGGCATACACGTCGAATTTACTCATATGACTGCTCGTACTCGTGTCCGCCCAGACCTTCACCGAGGATACCTTGTAGACGGACTTCAAGTCGTACAGAAGCGTTCCATAGACGGCTGTGCCCGGCGCGCTTCCCGTCGTGCTGCTCGCGTCTTCATCCGGTCCGTTGATGCCGTCCGTCATATCCGGAGCGCCTGCGTCATCCGATCCGATCAGCGCCGGGTCCGTCGCATGGATGCCTTCCGTCTGCCACGTATAGGAGGCCCCGGTGGCCAGTGCCGCCGTACCCGCAGGGAAAAGCTCCCCTCCGATGACATTTCCGCTGAGCACCTTCTCTCCTTCTGCCGCCAGCACGGACGGGATTGCCGCAGGGGCTATCGACATTGAGCCGAGCATCACGGCAACTGCGCCTATAAGCGCACAACTTTTCTTAGTCAAACTCATGGCGGGGCTCCTTTCCTGATGTTGAAATAAAGGGCCGGCGATCCTGCTCTTGCGGCGGGCTGCCGGCCCGGCCTTGGCTTACATGGATAACAATCCGAACATGATCTTGGCAGCTTGAGCGCGAGTGGCGTTCATGTCGGGCGCGAATCGATTCTCTTCGAGCCCGTCAAGGATGCCGGCCGCCTGCATCGCCCCGACGGCTTCCCGCGCGTAGGCTGCGATGCTTGGCTGATCGGCGAAGCTAACCGGCTGTACCGATGGACGCAATTCCTTCTGGACCAGCGCCATCACTCGATGTGCCATCACCGCCATATCCTGTCTGGTGATCTCGCGGTCGACGCCGAAGGATCCGTCCTCGTACCCTTGCACGATCCCCAGCTTCTGGGCGGTGGCTACGGCGCGGAAGTACCAATCGTCTTCCAACACGTCGCTAAAGTTCGCCGTCGCTTGCGGATCGGCTAGATCGAAGGCGTTCATCAGCATCTGGATATATTGCGCTCGGGTTACCCGTTCATTAGGCGCGAACCTGTCGCCGCCCATACCGCCGACGATCTCCCGGGCCGCCAACGCTTCAATGCTGCTTCTCGCCCATTCCGCCTCCTGTACATCACCGAAGGTGACCGGCACATGCAGCGCCGTATACAGACTGAGATGATCGGTAGTGAAGGTGACTTTGCCCGTAGCGGCGTTATATCTTCCGTTCTTCACCACTTCCAGCGTCCTGCCATCCCGAACATGGTAGACAATTACCTGCTCGGCCTTTTCGCCAGGGGCAAGCTTGTAGCTCATGGAGATCCGTACGGCGTCTCTGCCGAAGAACTGCTTGATGTTAACTCCATCGAGCTTGATGGTGAACTCATAAACCGGCTTGCTTCCTACCCGGCTAGCCGCTGTGCCCGCAAGTTTGCCTGCTGCGATCTCCGCCACCGATATCTCCAAGTGAGCCGAATCGGCTGTAAGATGGTCTTTCAGCGCTTCCGGGGTCAGAGCAACGGTAGCCAGGCTGGTAAGGACTTTCAGCCTTTCGATATTCGCAGCTCCAGCCGCATCAAGTACCGCTGCAGGGAGCTTTAACAGGATACGCGAGGCTCCCGGCACTTCCGGAATCTCAATCACAAGGGTGCGCCCCGAAGAGGCAGCTGCGCCCGGGATCGCTTTGTCTAAGGAATCCATCGATACTTCTGCCGAAGCAATGCCCTCTTTGTCCGCTTCAGGAGCAGGAATCCGGATGACTCCGTTCAGAATGGACGGCTGCTCGACAGCAGGAGCCGGGACGCCGCCTCCGCCGCTTCCCCCGGACGAAGGAGTATCGTCTTCCGTAGAAGGCGTTCTCACCGTAACTGTGCTGCTCGCCGCATAGCCGCCGTCGTCCGTCTTCACCGTAATGGTTGCCGTACCTGCCGATAGGCCGGTAATAACGGCCTGCAGACTGTACACCTCTTGCGTGACGCTGACGACCTTCGGATGGCTGCTGGTGAAGCTCACCTTCTTGTTAGCGGCATCTTCAGGCAGCACCTTGGCGTTCAGCTTGAGCGACTGTCCTATGCTGAGGTCTGCCTTCTCGCGGTCCAGCACAACGCCTGTTACCTTCACCTCGTCCGGCGAAGGCGCCTTGACCGTCACCGTACTGATCGCGGTATAGCCGCCGTCATAGGTCGTAGCGGTAATCGTCGCCGTACCTGCCGACACGCCGGTAATCGTCGCTTTCAGGCTGTAGACCGCTTGCGTAACGCTTGCGACCGCAGGGTCGCTGGAAGTAAAGCTCACCCTCTTGTCGGTGGCATCGCGCGGAAGCAGCGTTGCGTTCAGGGCAGTCGTCTCCCCTACAAGCAGCGATGCCGCTGTACGATCCAGCTCAATGCCGGCGACCCTCACTTCCGGGGCATGGATCTGAGCCAGAATCAAATCTTCAAACAGCTGCGTGTTTTTACTGGAGCCAATCCCGCTCATATATTCCAGCCATCCGCGGCGGGAAGCCCCGTCATTTTCATTGATCAGCATCGAGAAGCCGAGGATATCTCCTTCTGCCGGAACGCTTCCCTCCGCCAGGATCTCGGACCAGGGAATCGCAAGCTCATACGTCGTGACGGCGTCGCTTCGCTTCACAGCCGCCAACACATCGGACATCTCCCCGACGGGCTTGCCGTTCGACGCCAGCCATCTCCAGACCATAGGTCCTTGTTCCCCGAGCGCTATGCCGAACTCATTGTTCTTGGCGCTGCCCTGTCCGTCGGCCCTTCCGGTGTCGATGGCGAACTGGACGCTGTCGCCCTGCCACATATCGCCGCCTATCCCTTGCTGCACATGGATATCGTCTTGAACCTCCATGCCGAAGTAGAGATAGCTGCGGTCCCACTTCAGGAAGCCTTTGCCGCTTAGATCGGATTCGCCCCCCCAGTTGGCAATATTCTTGTTCTGATCGGGACGGTTGATGACGATCGGCATGCCTGCATGCCAGCTTTCCTCGGATAGAACGCCGTCGATGACCGGCGAGGTCTGGTCGTTCACGGCGGCCAGGAAGTTAAACGGCCTATCCACCAGCTTCGTAAAGCCCGTATCAAGCTTGGCGGCCAGCTTCAGCCTCGCTCTCGCTTGCTCCGGAAGCGTGGTGATCGGGATCGTCAGCTTCTTGACTTCTCCCGGCAGGAGCCCCTCGAAGGCTATCGGCCCCACTTGCGCCAAGGCCAGGTACGCCGCCTCCGTGACGGTTATCGAACCGCTTAGCGTCTTATCCGCAGTGGCATTTTCCACGTAGATCGCCGCATTCCATTGATCCCACTTGCCGGGGGCTGCTACCTCGGGAGCCACGCGAACCTTGATCGTCTCGAGCACATTCGCTTTTATGTTCATCGAGGCGATAATCGAATTGCCCGAGATTATCTGGAGCGTAAGCTCCTGAGTCTTCTCCTCCGCATCCAGCGGGATCGGAATTTCGATCGGGATAGAGCCGGTTCCGGCAGTGAAGTTGACTTCGCTGCTCAGCTTCCATTCCGGTGTCGGGCCGATCAGCTCCACCCTGCCGCTGCGCTCGATCCCCATGCCGAAGCGCTTGATTTCCGTCCGGAGCACATCTCCGCGTCTGACTTCGGCCGTGCTGTCCTTCACCATGAAGGAATCATCGATAGACGTAACCTCCAGGGCTGAGCTGGAGTAAATAAACACAGGAGCGCCGTGGATCGTCAAGCTCGCGCTTCCGTCGCCGACCGGCAGGTACGCGTAGCTTCCGTCGATGCCAACAACGGTAAGACCGGCATCCTTTGTTTGGAAGGTTGCTGTTTTGGTCGACTCATCGGCCGCCCAGAGCGCTGTGATGTATTGGTTCTTTCCCTCGTGCCAGTATTCATATCCATAATAGGGGTGCTCCACGTTAGCCTTTACCCCGACATATTGGGCATCCTTCAGCACCTTCGCCAGCGTATAGTAAGCATAGTAGCTCGGCTTCGGCACGCCGTACCAATCGATAAGTCCGAGATTATGCTCCAGATTAGCCCCGTCGGTCCCATCATCCTGGAAATCGTACCAGTGCATTCTCTTGATGTCGCCGGCTATCGCATGCATGTACGATCTTGCCAGATAATTACGCTGAGTGATTCGGTCCACCGGACGCAGATAGCCGTTGCCGGTATAGGTGCTCCAGCCCAGCTCCGTGAAAATAACGGGCTTAGCCTGATCGCCAAACTTGGCCTTAAGCGCCTCGATTTCCTTGATCTTGCCAAGCAGCATCTCCGGCGCGCCCGGAATAAGCTCAGGCAGGCTGCCTTCATGGTTCTTCACATAAGGGTGAACATCCAGCACGTCAAAATAGGTTTTGACCAGCGCCCCATTTTGCCCGTCCGATTTGTAGAAATTCTCGAGCCAGGTCATGCTTGCCGGCTCCGTTCCGCCGAGTGCAGGCTCAATCAAAAGATTGCGGCTGTCAACCGCCTTCAGGCTCGCATGATTCGCCTTGATGGTCGAAGCTAGCGCTGCGGGATTCGTCCCCTTCAGGTCGGGCTCGTTGACTGTCGAGAAGGTCCAGGTGCCCAGTTTATTTTCAAGAGGCACATCTTGCGGCCCATGGTAGAACGTATGAAATCCGACTCCGTATTTATTGGAAAAGGGCTTGACCCAGGAATCGTGTACCCACCACCGGTTAAAGTTGATCCCCTCGATCCCTCTCATCAGAATCAGCTTGCGGATGATGTTCTCATCCTCTTTCGCGCCATGGTGCACATAGTTGCCCCCGCCGTAAGGAGTATCGTTAATGGCGAAAATATCTCCGATTTTGCCCCCGCCAAAAACGCCCGGCGTCGTAATTTTCACGGTGCTGACATCCTTGCGTTCTCCTGCGGAGGTGCTTGTCGGAGTGACCGCTATGTAGTAAGTCGTATCCGGTTCCAGGGCAGAGATGAGCAGAAACTTCCCTTTTTGCTCCGCCGATCCGTTCTCGGCCGTCACATGGGCGGTTAGTCCGCTCGTCGTCGTGAAGTCGTTTTTCTGGATGTAAACGCTGTATTTATTGACTTTGTTGACGACGGAATTATAGGCGGACCAGTCCAGATATACGGTATTGTAATTTTTCACAGAGGTCGTGAATTCGACCCGGTCGGGCACCTCCTTCTTGGCAAGCGAGGCATCGTACAGCTTCCAGCCCCAGATCGCGATCTCCCCCGCAATCAGCCGATCGGAGTCGCTCGCATTATGCATGACGATGCGGACATACTTGGCATGCTTGCCAGGTACGCCGTAGGAAGGGGTATTGACCATCGCATTGGCATAACGGCTGTTCGGATTGGCCGTATATCCGCTTGAGAAGTAGTTTACGTTATCGACGCTTAGCAAAACTTCATAACCGTCCATAAAATGGCTGCCCGCCGCTTTGGACCATACGTCGATTTGCCCGATCTGGTACACGTCGCCCAGGGTAAAGGTTACCGTGCCATACCGGCCTTGGGAGCCAGCAGCCATACTGGCTGTCGTATCGGCCGTCTCCTCCGTGCTTGAGCCGTCGATCAAGTCAGGCAAGCCGCCGGAGCTGCCGTCATTTTTGGCGCCGGCTTCATTGTCCGTCGCGATCAATCCCGCTTGGGTGACGAAGGGCTGCTCGGTTTCCCACTTATAGCTTGCCTTCGTGTCTACCGTAGGCGTTCCCGGGGGATAGGCGCCTCCGGCTTTCACTTGATTATTGCTCAAGAGAGCTGGGGCTTCCGCTGCCTGTCCCCATATAGCTACCTCGGCGATGCCAAGCTTGAGCTTATCCGGATTTTTGTGAAGGATGATCTTCACATATCTGGCGTGCGTGGCCGGCTTGATAGGGCTTGTTACGACAGCAATGCCCGCCTCATCCCCATATGCGCTTTCGGTCAGCGCAATCCGGTTGTAGCTGGTGCCGTCGATGCTGGCATAGATCTCGACCTGCTTCAAGCCGCTGGCCGCCGCATACTCGGCCCAGGTCTGGACGGACGAGATCCGGTAGACCGCCTTCAAGTCATAGACCAGCGTTCCGTAAGCGGCGCCCGCTTGATTGACACTCGAACTGACAGCGCTTACAGAACCGTCAATCAGGAGAGATGCACCTTTAGGATCGGTTGCGGTAATCCCCGCATCGGTCGAGTAGACTCCTTCTTGCTGCCACGTATATTGGGCTCCGGTAGGAATCGCCGGAGTAGATGTCGGAAACAATTGCCCCAGCGTATTGCCGCTTAGCAGCTGCGGAGAGTCCGGTTCGGCTGCATGCGCCGGGCTGACGCCTGTCGTTCCCATGCTTAAGGCTTGAACGATCAGCAGCATGGCCATGATAGCGGCGCTTAGCTTCTTCAAAGGTTTCATCATAGAGCTCCCTTCCACATTACGTTTCGTCTGACTGCATATACGGGTGGATCGCTTGACTCACATGCCATGCCGCTTCACTTGCTCCCACCTCCACCTGGTCTTGGCTGTCTTCACCACATGCTGCCAATAACCTTATCAAATGGAGATGGAATCGCAATAGACAGTTTTTATCGGGCATGGCATTTCTTTTACTCCGCCGTCTTGGAGCTGCGCTTCATCGCTTTTCGTCACGATCATCTTAAAAGATGTGACCTGATTCACGATGAGGTCACTTCCTAGCCGGGAGCGTCCGGCCCTAAGCGCAGGCGCAAGCTTCGGTATCCGCTGGGCGTCATCTCCGTATATCGTTTGAACGTATGGCAGAAGTGGGACATATCGTGGAACCCCGCCAAGGCTGCGACCTCTGTAATAGGGAGTTCGCTGCTCTGAAGCATCTCCTTCGCCTTATTGATGCGATAGGCGACCAGAAATTCATGGACGGATACGCCCGTGTCTTGCTTGAATATTTTATACAGATAGGAACGGGACAAATGAAAATGCGCACATAAATCCTCCGTACGCAGAGGCTCCCGATAATGCTCCTTCATATAGCCCAGGATGCCCTCGACATACCGCTTCCGCTCGCCAGCTCCCGGCTGCAAGGGACCGGGATCCGTCCGGTATCGGCCCAGCTGCATAAACAGCTGCAGAAGCAGCCCCTTCGCGGCAAGCTCGAACCCCGGCTGCTGCTCCTGGACCTCCCGCTCCAGCTCGCTGAGCGTTCCCTGCAGGGCCAGCAGCTGGCGGGCATTTAATTGAGCATGCAGCGAATCGCTATCCTGTCCCGGAAGCCACTGTCCGATCCAGGACGTTATACTTGCGTCTCCCTCGCACAATCCTTCCAGGTAGCTTTTCTCTACAGCCACGATAAAACGATGAAAAGGTGTGTCTAGCTCCGGTCGCGATCTATGCAGCGCCATCGGACTTACGACGGTGAGCGTTCCCGGCCCCAAGGTATGGATGCGCTCGCCGGCGATGTAAGTGCCGCTCCCCTGTACGCACACATACAACTCATATCCGCTGTGCGAATGAAAGCTGCGTTGGTATAGGCTCGTCGTCCGGAACGAGCAGTGAACCGGAAAGGCCGAGAGCGTCTGATTCGTCCACTCATCAATCGCATGCTTCGCGTCTCCCTTACCCGCAAGGCGGCGGGACAGCGGATTGTTATTCGAGTCTAGTGGCAGCACCATGCTTGACCTCCTTCCGGTTCAGTTGTTTATAGACGATCCCCCAACTTAACGAGAGCATTCGCCAAGCTCTGCGGCCGTCTTTGTCGTATAGTTATTTTAGTACAATTTTCCATAAAGGAGGAATACTAAAAATGTCACCTACACTTGCATCTGAGCTCGTCAAGCAAACCGCAGACCGATTGTACCGCTATATGCTGGAGGATCACACGGGGAATTGGGGCCTGGATATCCACCACTGGGACTGGGTACCTGGCGTCGGCGTGATCTCGATGCTTGCTTATTACGAAAGCACGGAGCAGACGGAAATCCTCGATCAGCTAACCGGGTGGGCTCGCCAAAACCTGCACAAGTCGGAGCAGCTGAAGGTCATCAATTCGATGGCTCCGTTCGCTATTTTCCCTGCGCTTTACCGCCATACGAAGGATCCGATTTTCCTGGAGACCTCCGAGCGCATCGGGAAATGGATGCTGACGGAAGCGCCCCGCACCCGGGAAGGCGCATTCGAGCATACCGTCACCGAAAACGCAAGCTTCCCGGAGCAGGTATGGGCGGACACGATCTTCATGGCCGTGCTATTCCTGGCCAGACTTGCCCGCCTCACCGGAGATGCCGCCTACGCGCAGGAGGCCGTTCGCCAGCTCGATCTCCACTTGGAGCTGCTGCAGGACAACGATACCGGAGTGCTCTTCCACGGCTGGAACAGCATCGCCCAGGATCATATGTCCGCTGCGCGCTGGACAAGAGCCAACGCCTGGATCGCCGTCGGCACGCCTATGATCGTCCGGGAGCTGCATGGACTGGCCGAACTGCCGGAAAATACGCTTGAGCGGTATCGCTCCATGATGCGAGGGCTGCTCCGTTATCAGCAAGCGGACGGCTTATGGGCCACCGTGATGGATCAGCCGGGCTTCTACCCGGAGACCTCGGGCAGCGCGGGAATTGCCTGCGGCCTCCTGCTTGCGGGCAAGCTGGGTCTGCTGGAATCCGGCGCCGGCGGCAAAGAAGCCGCCCTTCGGGCGGCTCAAGCCGTGATCGACAAGGTGCTCCCCAGCGGCGAAGTCACCGGCGTATCCGGGGGTACCCCCGTTATGCCTTCCATTGAAGCCTATAACGACATTCCATGCTACCCTGCGCTGTACGGGCAAGGACTTGTCTTGATGCTGCTTGCCGAGCTGCCAGATCATCTTTAATCGACATCGTTAGTTCGGATGCTTGTCGTTTGGCTTCAAGCTTACCGACAGGCGCAGCCCCTCTTCCTCAGCTCCGGTATCGGCCGCTCTTACCGTCACCAGCCCCTCTTCTTCCCGGGCCGACAGCAAGAGCGGCTTCTTGGCCGTCTCGTCGCCCATGGCGACCGAGAACAGAAAAGCGGCCTTATCCAGCGCTTTAAAATCGATCCTCTCCCGTTCTCCCGCATAGATAACCAGGTCCAGTCCAACCCGGTCCGGCTGACGAGTCACTTCCCATCCCCATCCGGCAGACCCCGGTGAAGATCCCTGATGACCGCAGCCGGGCGAAGGTGCGCCATCCCCCTCGAAGGCAGCATAGACGCTTTCGAAGCGAAGCGGCAAGCCATCGATAAGCACATGCGCCACCGTACCTGCTTGCTCGAAGTCTACGCCCTCCAGGCGGCCGCCGAATTCCATGCGCAGCCGGAAATCCGACGCGTCGATAGCGCCTTGAATCCGGTCCAGATTCGGATGCGTGTCCCCGCCGTCCGTCAGGAAGCTGACGCCAAGCAGCAGGTGGCCTTCATGCCAAGCGGTGGTGAGAACAGCCGAGCAGTAATCATACCCGTCATGCAGGCAGCGCATGTGCAGGTAGGTCGGCAGCCCGCCGTTGTCGAAGTAAGCAACCATCCCACGCGTCTGGTTCCACATAATCTCATGACCGAACAACCCGACCGCATACCTTGGCGTAAGATGGGTC
Source organism: Paenibacillus puerhi (assembly GCF_009846885.1). Lineage (GTDB taxonomy): Bacteria > Bacillota > Bacilli > Paenibacillales > NBRC-103111 > Paenibacillus_G > Paenibacillus_G puerhi. The sequence goes on along the minus strand of NZ_WUWM01000014.1, from coordinate 74,907 downwards.
TGGGCCCACTTCTCGAGTCCGGTCTCCTCATTGCGATAATAGAGCTGCTTCAGCGTCCGCTCCTCTTCCCGTTCGAATAGCTCCATATAGCGGTCCGGGCATCGGATTCGGGCGTCGTACCATTCCGGATCATATACAAGCTCCTCCGGCGGGAAGAAAGCCAGCTTATTGCCGGTTCCCATCTGCAAAAACGACTTGGCATTGTTCCTCAGCAGCGTGCTGTAGCTGCGGCTGTGCGGGCCGGCCCACTCCGCAGTTCGAGGGTGATAGTGCTCGGCCACCATCTTCCATGCCATATCCAGCAGCCCGTCCGCGATGTCCCTTGCACGGGAGCTGGCGGCGTACCTTCGAATTTTCGAAAGCTCCACAATGGCGATGATGGAATACGACGGACTGTTGAATTCCTGGAAAGCCCCCAGCTTCTCCGTATAGCGCTGGAGCTTCTCCAGCCGTTCCAGTCCGTACTCGGCATAGTCCTGACGGCCATACAGCTCACCTGCGATCAAGGTCACGAATGAACCCATCATCGCAATATTCGTATAATGAGGCCCCATATTCCGGCGAATAATGGCATCGCAGGCGCGGCTTATCGCTTCGCGGACCCGCTCCTTCAGCGCTTCGGGCAGTTTATGCCCGTGGCGCGAGGCGACCATCACAAGCTCCTTGCCGCAGAAGTCGGCCCAGTTCCAGTCCGGGGGAGCCATCTGGGCGAGAGGCTCCTCGTAGAACCAGGGCCATATCCCATAGGTTTCGCTTTCAGGGTCGCGATCCTGCAAATCAAGCACGCTGTCCAAGATATCATAAGCCCTCTGCTCATACTTCGGCGCTTCCGAATTCAACAGGGCGACCGCATAATGCAGCGACGGATAAGTCGGATGAGTGGTCGGATACTTCTCCGCAGTCAATGTGGTATGGTATCCCGGGCTGTCGAAAGCCCGCCGAAGCATCCTCACTTGAGGATCATATTCCCTTTCTCTGGATTCGATCGCACGAATCAGCAACGCCTTATCATCAAGCACAGTCTTGTTGGCACTCATCTCATAAATCCTCCATTCATCCGCAGGAAGCAGGAATAACAACGGGAAGGCTGCCCTCCAGATCAGAGCAACAACCTTCCCGACGAGTCCATCCTTACCGCTTGGCTTCTATTATTTCAGAAAATCCTTGTTTTTCTCATACCATTCCTGCGCCAGCTTCTCGACATTGTCGCCGCCCAGACGCTTCCATTCCTTGCGGACCTCTTCGATAGCCGCTTCCGGCGTCATCGCCCCGCCGCCGGTGACGGCCTTCACTTCGATTTGCGTAGCAATCGGATGGAAGGTCGCGATCAGCTGGCTCACCTCGGGGAGATCCGGGCTATAGGCGATATCTCTGCGGTATTTGTTTTTTAATGCCGTATTCAGCGACTGCGTTTTCAGCTTGGCGTATTCTTGAGAAACCTCGTCCTGGGCGGACATGGCCGGGAACCAGTCGGCTTCAATGCTGAAGTCGCTCACAACCGCGTATTCCAAGGCATAGGACACTTCCTTGCGGTACTTGTCGGCATCGAGTCTTTGCGGAATTTTTCCGTCTACCAGCTTGTAATGGACATTTTCTTCGCCGTACTTCATGTACATATCGCCTTTTTCCATCATCCAGTCCAGGAACTTAATGGCGGCTTCGATTTTGTCTTCCTTCATCTGGCTGTTGAAGGCCACCAGAATGTTCGCGGGAAGCTCCTGGTACAAGCCGTTTTTGCCATACTTGCTCGCTACCGGCTCCATCGGAACCATCTTGGCATCCGGCACATTCTTCTTCAGATCCTTGAACTCGTTCTCCATGTTCCAGTTGCCGAAGTAGATCCCTGCCTTGCCGGTCGTCCACATCTGGCGGGCGCGCTGGAAGTTGCTGTCGGTGATATATTCCTTATCCAGCAAGCCCTGGTCGAACAGCGACTTCTGATAAGCAATGGAGTCCTTGTAGCGATCCAGCGTTCTCCCGAACTTCAGCTTGCCCTCATCCAGGTACCATTGGTTCTCATTCACGGAGAAAAGCGCTCTCAGGATTTGAACCGCGTTGCCATTGAATACGATCGGCACCGTGTCCGCCTTGCCATTGCCGTCCGGATCGGACTCCTTGAATTTCTTGGCGACCTCGATCAGCTCTTCCGTCGTCGTCGGCGCTTTCAGGTTCAGCTTATCGAGCCAGTCCTGACGAATCCAAATCCCGTGATTGGCGATGACTTCAATGCTTCTGGCGCTGGTAATCGCATACATCTTCCCGTTAATGGTCATAGCTGACTTCAACTCAGGATGCTCCGCCAAATATTTCTTTAACGTCGTGCTGTATTTCTCGATATACCCGTCAATCGGCTGAATCGCGCCTTGGTTGGCCAATTGGGCGATATAGTTCCGGTCGAACTCCCAGATCAGATCGGGCGCGCTGCCGGAGGCGACCAATGTGCTGAGCTTCTGCTGAGCCTGCCCGCGGGGGACAGGAACCCACGTTACTTTAGCCGGGGCATTCTCATTAATCCACTTCGTCCAGCGGTTGTTCTCGTAGCTGCCTTCCTCTGCCGCAATGACTCCGCGGTCGAAGGCGGAGATGCTTATTTCTTTTTTCGGGCCGGCTGGCGCGGGCGTTGACGCTGGCGCATCGCTTCCTTGCGGCGCCGGAGCTCCGCCCTCTGTAGTCGTCGTATTCGAGCTGCAAGCTGCCAGCATAGCGAGAGACAAGCCTGCTGCCAGAACCGGCTTCCAGGTAGGATTAGATCGTTTCAAATGATTCATCCCCTCAATGTTTTTTTATATATCGAAGGACAGTTAGCCCCATGATATCAACCTTTTACCGAGCCGATCAAGACGCCTTTGACGAAATGCTTCTGCAGGAAAGGGTACACCATCAGGATAGGAGTAACCGCGATGACGATCGCCGCCGCCTTGATCGCCTCCGGGGTCAGCGTGATCTCTGCAACCCCTTCGCTCCCGCCCGCGCTTTGCAGCAAATTCTGATCGACCTGCATGATCATCTGATACAGCTTGAGCGTCAGCGTCTGCAGCGACGACTTGGTGATATAGAGCATCACGTTGAAGTAGGAGTTCCACCAGCCGACCGCATAGAAGAGGGACAACGCCGCCATAATCGGCTTGCACAAGGGCAGTATGATCTGGAGCAGGATGCGCCAGTCGCCCGCACCGTCGATAGCGGCCGATTCCATCACTTCCTCCGGCAAGCCCTCCATGAACGTTTTCATGACGAACATGTTGTACGTACTGATTAAGGAAGGCAGCCACAGCGCCCAATACGTATCCATCAGGCCTAATGATTTCACCAGGATGAAATTCGGGATAACGCCCGACACGAACAGCATCGTGAAGGTGATAAACATGAGCAGCGCATTGCGCCCCATCAATCTTCGCCGGGACAGCGGATAGGCCGCAAGTACCGTAAATGCCATATTGAAGACCGTCCCGACGATGGTGACCAGCACCGTATTGCGCAATGAAATAAAAAGCTGTCCGTCCTCAAAAAGACGCTTGTAAGCCTCTATATTGAATTCTACCGGCCAGAAAGCCACTTCCCCTGCCGTAATGGCTCTGCTGCTGCTGAAGGAGGAGACGATTTCGTACCAGAACGGGTATAACGCAATCAACGAACAAAAAGCGAGAATGATATAATTGGCAGACATCCCCACACGCGACAGCAAGGATTCCTTAGCATTCTGCATGTCTTACCACAACCCCCGTTCCCCGAAGACCCTGGTCAGCCGATTGACCCCAATGACCAAGATCAGGCCGACTGCCGATTGAAACAGTCCCAAAGCCGTCGTATAGCTGTAATTCATGTTCTGCAAGCCGACCCGGTACACATAAGTACTGATGACGTCCGCGACGTCCAGAACGGACAAATTCTGCAGCACCAGCGTTTGCTCCAGCCCTACATCCATCATGTGACCCATGCGGAGAACGAGCAGAATCGCGATCGTGCTGCGTATGCCGGGCAGCGTGATATGCCAGATCTGACGAAGCTTGGAAGCACCGTCCATCTTGGCCGCCTCGTAGAGCTGCGGGTCTACCGAAGCCATGGCCGCCAGATACAGGATCGTGCCCCAGCCCGCTTCCCGCCATATACCGGATAAGGTATAAGCAAAGGGCCACCAGGCTGAGCTGGCCATGAAGTAGATCGGCTCAAGGCCGAACACCTTCGTCAGCAGCATGTTGACGACGCCTGTACTCGGGGAAAGCATCGCAATGAAAATTCCGCCAAGTACAGCCCAGGAAATAAAGTGAGGCAAGTAAAGCAAATTTTGAACGGTCCGTTTGTACCATTCCTTGCGCACTTCATTAAGCAGCAGCGCCAGGAGGATGGGAACAGGGAATCCGAAAACAAGACTGTATACATTGAGCAATAACGTGTTTCTCAACACTCGCCAGAAATCAACGCTTTGGAATAAGCTTTCGAAATGCTTGAAGCCCACCCATTTGCTACCGAAAATGCCATCGGCAAACCGATAATCCTTGAAGGCAATAATCTCGCCGACCATCGGAGCGTATTTGAATAGTAAATAAAATACGATTACAGGCAGAAGCATCAGATACAGATGCCGATCCCGCTTCAGGCGGCCTCGGAATGTCGACTGGTTCGGTTTCGCAGAAACCAGCCGCCGCTCGCCGACTCCCCCGTGGGGACCTGTCACTCTCTCCTCCATCATTTTGGTTCACCCTTTCGCAATGTGCCCCGGCTTTCTTACCGGCGATTCGATCGTACCCTGCTGCGCCGGGATTGAAAATAGACACGTCTTGGACTCGGGTGTATTTTCTTATCCAAATGCCCGGTTACTTTTTTTGCACACCGTGCATTTATTTAAGGTGACGCGTGACATCCTCAGCTGCGGTGCGGGTTTGCGGGAAAAGCCGCAAAGAAACAGCAGCCTTCCCTCTCCCGGGAAGACTGCCGTTCTTCGAACCGATTTAGTTCATAGAGGCTACGCTCACACTCTTGTTCGAGTAAATGAATACAGGCGCGCCTGTGATCTTGACCTCTACAGTGCCCGCCGTCGCCGGCACATACTGATGGCTGCCGTCAATGCCGACTACGCTAACCCCGGCATCCGTCGTTGTCAGAACAGCCGTCTTACTCGTCGTGCTGGTCGTTTCCCAGCTGGCGTCCCACAACGCGGTGATGTAGCGGTTTTTCCGCTCATCCCAGAACTTGTAGCCGTAATACGGATTGCTGATATTGGTTACTTCCCCCAGGTAATTGGCATACCGGAGTGCTCTGACAAGCGTATAGTAGCCGTAGTAACTTGGCTTTGGAACCCCGTGCCAGTCAATGATCCCGAAATTTAGCTCGATCTCAGCCGGGTTGGTCCCTCTATCCTGGAAATTATGCCAGAACACCGACTTAATGCCGCCTGCAATAGAATGCATATAAGCACGGGCCAAGTAATTTCTTTGGGTCGGTCGATCTACCGCCTTCATGAACTGTTGCTGTCCATTGAACGTGCTCCATCCGATCTCGGTGAATACAATGGGCTTGTCCGCATCGCCGCGGCTGGCCATCAGCGCTTTCAGGTCGCTGATCTTGGAGATCAGCTTCTCAGGCGCTCCATAGACTAGCCCCGTGACGGGGGCATCCGCAGACTTCACATAAGGGTGAACGTCCATCACATCGAAATACGTTTTGACCAGCGCTCCATTCTGCCCGTCGGAATCATACATCTGCGCCAGATAATTAAGCGTGCCTGCGTCTACCCCATGAAGCGCAGGTTCAACCAGCAGGTTCCGGCTGTCGATCGCCTTCAGCGCGCTATGGTTGCTGCCGATAGCCGCGGCCACTTGAGCTGGAGTTTTGTAGCCGGTGGAACCAACCATATCTGGCTCATTGAAGGTCGAGAATGTCCATGCTCCATGCTCGTTGTCAGCAGGCTCTTTGCCCTCACCGTGGTAGAACATGTGGAAGCTTACCCCGCGTCTTCCATATTCCTTTTTAACTTCATTATTATGATCAGACCATCTGTTCTTGTGGATGCCTCCGATTTCTTTCAGAAGCACCATCTTAGTTGTCATATTTGCAGCCTCATTGGGATGCTTGGTGTACTTCTCTTCGTAACCATATGGAGGATCGTTGACCGCGAATATATCGCCTGCCACAGCGCCGCCAAGGATGCTTGGAGTCGTGATGCGGATCGTCGTCACATCCTTCCTTTCCGCCCCTGCTGTTTTAAATGGAGTGACGGCGATATAATAGGTAGTTTCAGGCTTCAGCGCAAAATACGGCGTGTATTTAACTTCCGATTTATCCATATTCATCTTGTATGTTAATCCGGTAACGGTTGTAAAATCGGTCGTTTCCACGTATACCCTGTACTTATTAACGTTATTAGCAACATGGTTGTAGCTGGACCAGTCCAGATAAGCGACGCTGTAATTTTTCAATTCCGCTCTGAGCTCCACTTTATCGGGAGTCCCGTCCGTTGACTCGGGTGTCTTATACGGCGTCCAGCCCCAGATGGCGATTTCGCCGATCGTCAGCTGCTCGGAGTCATGCGCATTGTGCATGACGATCTTGACGAACTTGGCATTTTTCCCGGAAACGCCGGATGATGCCGTATTGACCATCGCATTCGCTGTACGGCTGTTTGTATTGGCCGTATAACCGAGCGAAGTATAGTTCCACCCGTCGTTGCTGACCAGCACCTCATAACCGTCCATATAATGGTTGCTGTCGGCCAGGGTCCACACATCGATCGTTCCGACTTGATAATCGTTTTTCAAGTCGAATATGACCGCTCCGAACGTCCCCTGCGAGCCCGGGGCAGAGCTGACCGTCGTGTCTGCCGAGGTTTCGGTGCTGGAGCCGTCGATGAGATCGGCAATCCCACCCACGCCGTCGTTGACAGCATCGTTGTCGGTCGCGATCAGGCCCGCCTGGGTTACGAAGGGCTGAGCCGTCACCCAGGTATAGGAGGCGTTAGTCGGCAACTTGGGAGTGCTGGTATTGTACGGGCCGGATGATCTTAGGGAATTATTGCTGAGAAGCGATTGTTCCCCGGCTTCATCTCCGTAAACCGCCACCTCGCCAAGCCGCATATTGAACTTGAGCTCGTCTTTGTGCATAATGACCTTGATATATCGGGCAAACACAAAGGGCTTGACGGCAAGCTCGACAGGGGCGAAGCCGGTATTCGGCGCATTCGTGTTCTCACCGGTTCCTACAGGGTTGTAGGTCAGTCCGTCGATACTTGCCAATACCTCGAACTTTTTCATTCCGCTATTGGCTGCCGTATCCGCCCATACCTTAACGGTTGACACCTTATAGACCGCCTTCAGATCGTAGATCAGCGTCCCGTAAGCAGCCGTGTTGCTGGCCCAGGCCGAATTATTACTGAAGCTCCCATCCGGGCCGTTGATGCCGTCGGACATGTCCGGAGGCCCGTCGTTATCGGTCGAAATAATAGTCGCATCGGTGGCATGTATGCCTTCCGTCAGCCAGGAATAATCCGCTCCGGTAGGGTGCGTCGCGGTTCCGGCAGGAAACAAAGAGGACCCCACTGCGTTACCGCTTAGCAGCTTCTCTGCGGCCGAAGCATGGGCTACATCCGCTTTTCCTGCCGGTATGGCGATGGAGGCGATTAAAGCCGCGCTCAGCGTCAAGTTTAGAACGATTTTCTTCCAAGATTTCATCTCCTATACTCCCTTCATCCTCCAATGGATCGGAATTGGTGAAACGCTTTCATTTGGTGATATTCCCTTTCCTGTATCCTCCCTCCACTCGTTCTACATCATTTCTTTGCTGCTCCTCCTTCCGCCGGAACGCTCCGCTTTCCCCCAAGCGGGCGCTATCATCGTAACCCTTGCAGAGTTTGACGGAAACGGACAAATTGTATCCTGTATGTCTTTATTTGCATCCCTCAATATGACATCTTTTACACTTAATGCTATTTCTTATGTATCAAACGCTCATAAACCCGCCAGTCATGGACAAAAGAAAGGACTCTCCTCTAACGTCATCAACATGACTTAGGGGACAGTCCTTTATTCGGGGGTCATCTATCTCCTACCATCGAAGGCCTTGTGAGCGACATGCTCTACGCCGGCGGGCCTAGGCCTCGCCCCGCTCCCGTTCATACAACACAAAGTCGTAGTCATAGGGATTCTTCTCGTTCCGTATGCCCGGCTCCCGGGTCACCTCGCGCCATACGCCAGGCTCCAGCTCAGGGAAAAACGTATCGGCGGCGAACGTATGCCGGATCTCCGTCACATACAGCCGGTCGGCATACGGCATCAGCAGCCGGAATACCTCCGCGCCGCCAATGACGAACAGCTCCTCGCCCGCCTTCTCGCCGCCGCGGCCATACCGCTCCACCGCCTCCGTCACCGAACGGATCACCTGGCAGCCCTCTGCCCGGAAGTGCTCATCCCGGGTCAGTACGACGTTCGTGCGTCCCGGCAAAGGCTTGCCGATGGAATCATAGGTTTTGCGCCCCATGAGAATGGTACCACCCATGGTCGTCCGTTTGAAAAATTGCAGGTCGGCAGGCAGATGCCAAGGCAGCTTGTTCTGATAGCCGATGCCCCTGGCCTCGTCCATCGCCAAAATAAAAGATATCGTCATGCGTTACTCCTCCTAGACCGCGATCGGCGCCTTAATGACCGGATGCGACTGATAGCCGTCGAGTACAAAATCCTCGAAGCGATAGTCAAAGATCGATTCCGGCTTGCGCGTCATCGTAAGCTTCGGCAGCGGATAAGGCTCTCTCGACAGCTGGAGCTTCACTTGCTCAAGATGATTGGAGTAAATATGAACGTCGCCGCCCGTCCAGATCAGCTCGCCGACTTCCAGATCGCATTGTTCCGCCACCATATGAGTCAGGAGCGCATAAGAGGCTATGTTAAATGGAAGCCCCAGGAACGTATCGACCGATCTCATCTGGAACATGCAGGATAGGCGGCCATCCGCCACATAGAACTGAAAGGCATAATGGCAAGGCGGCAGTGCCATGCCCTCCACTTCCGCCGGGTTCCAGGCGCTGACCAGATGCCTGCGGGAGTCCGGGTTGCGCCTGATTTGTTCGATGACCGTACTGATCTGATCGATGACTTGTCCGTTCGGACCAAGCCACGTGCGCCATTGCGCACCGTACACCCGTCCCAGGTTCCCCTCCTCATCGGCCCATTCATCCCAGATCGTAACGCGATTTTCATTCAAATAGTGAATATTCGTGCTGCCGCTCAGAAACCATAGCAGCTCATGGATGATGGACTTCGTATGCATCTTCTTGGTCGTCAGCAGCGGAAACCCTTGCTGCAGGTCAAATCTCAACTGTCTTCCAAACACGGAAACCGTCCCTGTGCCGGTGCGGTCTTCCTTCTCAACCCCATGATCCAATATATCCTGAAGCAGTTCCAAGTACGCCTTCATCTAGCCACCTCATTCTGGAATAATGACTATCATTATAGCGTACCTGTAAAATCAAATGTAGTCCTTGCCATTAAATTCATGGCGCATTAGGCTTATATGCCCCGAAGCGGCCAGCGCTGTCGGGGCATTCTCTTCTATCCTGTCTAAGGTGTGACAACCTGGAAGTTGTCAAATACGCTCGTCAGATCGCTCGTCCGCAGTCCGACCGAGCCGCTCGTCAGGCTGCCATCGCTCGCCGAGATGGTCTGGATCCCGTTCACGTATCCTTTGATCGAGCTTCCCTTCAGCTCAAGGCGAAGCAAATACCAGGTGCCCGGAGAGGCGAGCAGATCGGTTTCCGCCAATTTCGTCCAGACGCCGCTCACTTTTTTGTACAATTGAACCTTGTTGGCTTGATAATTGAGCCGCAGCGTATACATCGACGTAAAATCGGCATTCGCCCTGGCCACGAGGCCTGCTGTCGCTACTTTGGAGGCATCGTTCTCATAGGCTTTGAGCGCCGCTGTTACGGAAACATCCGAATAGTTGGTGCCCGCTGCCGAAGTTTCGGCAATCCCGGCAGCGGACTGCTTCAGTACAGGCGTCAGATCATGAGCCACCGACCAGCTGCCGCTAAGCGGCGTCCATTGGGCTGCCGTTCCGCTTTGGAACCCGTCGCCGAACGCGATCGGCTCGAACATCACCGCATCGGCGCGGTGGTTGCCGCTGGAAGCAGCCGCGGTTAACCGGACATAGCCGCTCGTACCCGCATTAAAGTAAGCGCTGTCAATTTTCCGCCACTGGCCCGTGCTTGTCGCAAGCACCTTCTGGTCCGCGTATACGGTATTGGAGCCTCCGCCGTGAACTACCGTATACTCCGCATTAGGCGAGGAGGTGTCATGCAGCGGATAGCGCACATACACATTATAGTACCCGGCTGCCGGTAGATTCGGCGTCCAGCGCGCCGTACTTCCCGCGGTGCTGCTCCATCTCGAGGTGCCCCCGTAGCTGCCGGGCAGCGAGCTGCTCCCCCAAGTGCCGGACTCCGCATACGCAGGGCCGCCGTCGCTATTATCGACGATGATAACGGAGTTCGCTTTAACCGGTCCGCTAACGTTGGAGTAAGGGGAGTACACATTGTCTAGATTTTTCGCCCGGATGCGGTAGTAATAACTGGAGCCTGCCGCTGCAGAGGCATCGTCGAACAGAGCGGCGCTCCATGTATGATGACGCGGTGTAGTCATGTCATCCGTGATGCTCGTGCCGACTACCGTCCAAGGACCGGATGCGGAGGCTGCGCGTTCTACATCGTAAGAAGACGCTCCGGCCACGCCTAGCCATGAAAGCGCATGCACGGAATCGGATGGAAACAGAACTGGCGCAGCGGGCGCAGGCCACGCGGGCGTACTCAGGCCCTGTATGGAATGGGCGCGGTCGCGCATGATTTCTGTAATCGCCGACTCATTGGCGGCGCTGGCGAAGCCGGGATAGCGTAAATACGACCAGCCGTTCAGATAAGGGAAATGCCAGCCGCCCATCCTGTGGTGGTGCATCGAGCCCCAGTACATAGCGCCTGCCGTTCCGTTGGTCTGCACGGTATCGAGCAGTTGCTCGACCTCAGTCGGTGTATAATCGCCGAATTCCCCGATAATGAGTGCCTTTTTGCCCAGCGTCGCATTTCTCCAGGAGGCCAACTGCGTAGCCATATCCACCAGATGATATTTGTAAATATGCGGATCGATGATATCGATGTTCACGTTATTCACGGCATTCGGCCGAATGCCCTGTGCACGCACATAACCGCCATCCGACAACAAGTGGTTAGGGTCGACGGCTTTCACATGCGCCGCCATTTCCGTAACCCAGCTGTCCGTAGAGTACAGCTCATTGCCAAGCTGCCAGGCCAGTATGGACTTGTCATCCTTGTACTTCGTGCCCGTGTACGTATTGGTACGGTTAACCACATAGGTGATGAAGTCTTTAAAATCCTGCTTAACGACAGCATCCGTATAAAACTCGGACCCCGTCTTGCCGCGGAAGGCCGCCCAATCGGCCACGCCGCCGATATAGTTATGGCTGTCCACAAACGGTACGATAAGCCGGATGTTATGATCGTTGGCTAGTTGCAGGATACGGTCAAACAGCTTGAACGCCTTCTCATTATAATCGCCCGGACCCATCACATGACGGAAGGTGCCCTCGGGATCGCTGGCCATCTTCACCTCAAAGGGATACAGGCGAAGCACTTGAATGCCGGATTGGCTCGCAGCGCGTATCGCATCCTCGATCTCCTTCGGATCGGTCCATGCTCTCTCCAGCAGCGGCTCGTTCGTTCCGATGAAGCGAAACGGGGTCGTCCCGTCCATAAGCGTATCGCCGCTGCGCGTAATAAAGTCCGTGAATCCGGCTCGGACAGGAGCCGGGTTCCAGACAACCGAGCATGCGGATGCAACCAATGCGATCGACAAGGGCAGCGTACATGTTTTCAACCAGTTGATCAAATCGAATTCCTCCTCTGATTTCACTTCTAGTTGCTCCTTCTAAAAACCTGCTTCATTCGTTTAGGCTAGGCATCACCCCCCTTCAAGCAGCAGCATACTCAGACCGTGACGATGTTCGATTCCGGTCCGAATCCATAGTTCTTGTCCCCTTGGCGATGGTACGCCTTTACCAAGTACTCCGTTCCCGGCAGCGGATTGTCCTTGACTTCATACGAGGAAGCCTCAGGAAGCTCGATAAAGCCTATCCGCTCGAAAATAGTCCCCACGCTCTGTTCGCTCACAGACTGTCGGCTCCAGATGGTGTAGCCGGTCACATTCCCGGTTACGGGTATCCACTCCAGAATCGTCCCCTGCCCGTCGGTTCGGCCGCTCAGTTGGACCGCTTGATGCGGCGCCGGCATAACCGTCACTTCGGTTGCAGCCCTCACCGACAGATTGTCGATATAGCGAACGCCAACGACCACGACCCTCTCCTCCTCCACGTACGGTGCCGTATAAACCCCATCGGGGGATACGGTGCCGATATGGACGTTGCCGCCGACCGTATCGTTGACCAGCCATTCCAGCTGTCGCAGGTCCTGTTCTTCGGCCTCTGTGTTACCGGGCAGCGCGGCAAACCGGTAAGTAAAGCCGCTTTTCACGCGGACCGGCAGCGTATGCCGCCTATGCTCTTCGGGAGAAGCGGAATGAAGCGCTTCCGTGATTTCGCTCGGCCATAACTCCAGCTCACCTGCAAACCGCCGGCTTCCGATCTCCGTCGCAAACCACAGGCTGGCCAGATTCGCGTAGCCATAGAACTCCCAGTACTGGAACTGGGCATGATCATTGGAGCCGGAGATGCAGTTGAAGCCGTTGCATACCGCACCCGGATACGCCTTGCCTACGGTGTCCGCCTTATACTGCTGCGATGGAATGTTGCCGGATAAGCCATAGATCGCCCCGATGCCCAGCGGATTGCAGCCCGTGAAATAATAGGCGTGATTCCAGGCCGCATCGAGCAGCTCCCGGTCGCCGAGCAACCGCCCCGCCTTCATCAACAAGGCGCCATTGGCCAGCTGGTGGAACATGCGCCCAATCTCTCCGTGATATTGGTAGCTGAGCGTACCTTTCTGCCGGATCAAGCCGGCGCTGCCGACCTTCATCGGCGTCAAGCCATACACGTTTTGCTTAGAGATCGCCAGCAAGTAGTCCCTGGCATACGACTCGATGGAGGCCCGCCACTGTTTACCTGCCTCGATCTCCTCGTCTCCGAACAGATCGAGCATCCGAAACAGGCCCTGGTACAGCCAAGGTACGATCATAATTTCCTGCTCGGGCTTCTCTCCCCAGGGACTCCGGGTCTCGCTGTCCAGCGAGCTGTACTTCCCATATCTCGGCGTAATGCCGATCCAGGGATCGTTGTCCGGCGATCCGGTGTAACGGTACCAGCCCCGGGCGTTCAAGATGCCGTCGCCATGCCAGTCCTTTACCTGCAGCTGCATAAACCGGCCGGCTTCTTCCATCGCACGCTCCTTATACAACGCTTCGCCCGTCAGCTCGTGCATCAAGGCATTCAGCCACATCCAGGCGGATAGCGAATACTTGGCCGGGTAGGGCGAAAACCGCTGCTCTATGCTGCGATAACCGCGGATGACCAGCTGCTTGACCCGTTCGAAAAACTCCGGATCACGTTCACCATACAAGAGGCAAGCTTCAGCCGGTCCGATCAGCAGGGAAGTATGAATGACCTCTTCGTTCAAGGTGCTGTATTCATAGGCGTTCTCTTCCTCATCATGGATCGGGTCGATCAGCAGCCCTTCGTCTCCGCTCTCAAAGCGGCCGTCCGTGCCGTAATGAATGTCCGGTGTGCGAATGTGAAGTCCGTGCCGCAGCAAGCCGTCTTTGCCCAGAAAGGAGAGGACGCCGTCGAGGCCCCAGCGCACCTGCTCGTAGATCCAATCCCCCGTATCCCAGAACGGATCCGTTCGCTTCAGCAGGCAGTACTGCGCTACGATAAGCGAGGCATTGCAGAAGCGGCGCAGGTCGTCGCCGTCAGCGAAGCCTTTGCCGATATAGCGGTACTGTCCGTCCGCCGTCCGGGCATCGTCCCATCGGACAGCCATCGTATCGCCGTAATCGCCCACTACGCTGTCTTCTCCGACGCGTCTTGCGCCGAAGTATTGGAGGGCGATCAGCTTCTGGTACTCTCCCCATAGATGCTCGCGGATATGAAACGTCCGGAACGAATAGTCCGTCCCGATCCGGACCCGATATTCGCCTTCCCCGGTCCATTCGCTAAAGTCGCCGACTTGCACGATACCGAAGTCATCCTCGACGATCGTTAAGGCGCCGGTAAATACCGCTTCGCCGCTATCCGCCCGCAGCACCTCGAACGTATCGGCAGCAGCCGTCCCGCCGAACAGGTACACGACCTGCTTGCGGTGCTCCGGGTGATAGCCGAGCTGGGACACAAGCACCCTAACATCCGGGTCATAGTCCGCATTTTTCACAACCTGCTCCAGCGCGGGCTCGTCCAGGAATGCTAGCGGCTCGGGTGTATGCCCGGGCGGGTAGAGCTGGAGCTCAACGAGGCTTAAGAAGGCATCCTGGAATACGATACGGAAGCGGCGCGCCTGCACTGGCTCGGCGAATATAAGATGTATCGGCTCCAGGTACTCGCGGGAATAGGCCGTGCCTGCTATCGGCAGCCATCTGCCCTCGTCCTCCATCTGCAGCTCGAAGCGGACCGAGTCATCCGGCGAACCGGTTCGCCAGAAATAAAGCATCACCGATCCTACTTCCTCCCTTTCCAGCAAATCAACCTCCAGCCAGTGCGGACTGGCCATGCCGAGCCTCGGCAGCCACCGGCTTGCCTCGGAGCCGATTCCGTTTACCGCCAGTCGCGGCACATAGGGATTGCTGAAGGAGCTGGCGCGAACCGGCTTGTTCCGTGCGAGGTTAATCGCAGGTTGTACATGATCCACCTTGTTCCCTTCCTTTCTGCAGCCTAGTTTCTAAGAAAGAGCGGTCCTATTCGGACCGCAACGGCTTGCTCAGCCTTTAACCGCCGAGCTTGAGATACCCTGAATAATGTATTTTTGCCCGGCCAGGAATACCAGGATCATCGGAATAATCCCGGCTGATGTCGCCGCCATCATCCCGTTGTAGTCAATGTTAAATTCCAGAATAAAGTTCTGAAGCCCCAGCGGAACCGTGTACAGCGTCCGGTCGAGGAGAAACACCAGCGCATTCTCGTAGTCGTTCCAGTTCCAGGAAAAGTCGATGATAGCTAAGGTCGCCAAAGCCGGCTTGGCCAGCGGGATCATCAGATTCCAGAAAATACGGAAGTGTCCCGCTCCGTCGATGAACGCGGATTCCGTAATTTCTTTGGGAATGCTCATAAAAAACTGCCGTAGCAAAAACACGCCGAAGATCGTGAACAGACCGGGCAGGATGAGCGCCCAATGCGTATTATAAATGCCCAGCTTGTCGAACATGATGAACTTGGGAACGAATAGCACCTGCGGCGGCACCATCATCATTGACAGATATACCATAAATAACGTATCGCGTCCTTTAAATTCAATCCGGGAAAATCCGTAAGCGGCGAATGCCGATAGAAAGGTCGCCCCGACCATACAGATCAGTGAGATTTTCAAAGAGTTCCAATAATAGATCGCGAAGCTGTCTTTGCCTGTCCATACTTTCAGATGATGGTCGAGCAGCCAGCGCTCCGGCACCCACTTGATGGGATAAGCGAATACTTCAGCCGGTGATTTGAAGGAAGTGGTCACCATCCAGATGAAAGGCATCACCGTCACGATCGCCAGCGCCAGCATAACCAAGGTCAGCACCAGCTTGCCCCAGGACAGATTCATACGCCTTGAAGCCCGCTGGTAACCAGCGGCAGGTCGGGTCGAGGTTGTCGGGTGACTGTTCATTGCGGTCCCTCCCTTTCTTTAATAGTGTACCCAGCGTTTCTGGGCGACCCACTGCAGCATGGTGATGAGGAAGATCATCGCGAACAGCACCCAGGAAATCGCCGACGCGTAGCCCATTTCATAGTAGCGGAAAGCATTGTGGTAAATAAACAGCGACAGAATCGTCGTGCTGCTTCCGGGCCCCCCTTGCGTCACGGCTTCAATCAAGCCGAACGTTTTCATCGAGGCGATCAAGCCGGTAATCAGCAGCAGGAAGCTGGTAGGGCTGACCAGCGGGAATATAATGCTCCAGACGGTGCGCCAGGTCCCGGCTCCGTCGATCTTCCCGGCCTCCAGTAGCTCCGTCGGTACTTCCTGCAGGGCCGCCAAGTAGATGATCATGTTATAGCCAAGCATGAACCAGATCCAGATGATATCGATCGCAAACATTGACGTTTCCATCGTAGACAGCCATCCCGGAGGATTCGCTACGCCAAAGGACCGCAGCAGCTGATTAATCGGACCTTCCGTCGGTTGGAAGAGCAGCATCCAGACGAAAGCTACGGCAACGCCGCTCGTAATATAGGGCATAAAATACATAGCACGGAGCAAGCCCCTCATATAAACGCTCCGGTTCAGGATCAGCGCCACGAAAAAAGCAATCATCATCGATACCGGCACGGATGCCAGAAACAGAGCGGTATTTTTCAGCGATACATAGAACACTTCATCCTGGAATAAGCGTACAAAGTTGTCCAGACCGACGAATTGGACATCCGGCTTCGTATACTGATAGTCGGTCAGCATAATGACTAGAGAGAATAACGCGGGTATGACGAAAAACGTCAGCACTCCAAGCATATTAGGTAAAATAAACAAATATCCGGCCAAGTTCTGCTTCTTCGCCCAGTTCATCACCGCAGCCTCCTTCAGGCGGAACGCAGCTGTAATCGCCATGTATCCGCAAAAATTCGCGTACTAAAGAAGGAAGGCCCGAAGTCAGGCGCTTCCTTCGCATGTCATTCGTTATTTTTTGGTTTTGGCAAGAAAATCATTATGGCGTTTGACGGTATTTTTCATTAAGTCATCCAAGGACTGCGACTTCAGGAAATACTTCTCATACTCTTCGCGTCTGATATCGATGACCTGCTGCGAAAGCTTCGTGTTGTAAGTCGGCAGATTACTGTTCAGCACCTTCTTGAACGATTCCTGGTCATAAGTGCCCGCGTTCTCACCGAACAACAGCTTCATAGCCTCCTCTGCATTCGCATCCTTCGAAGCCGGCATCCGTCCGCCCGAAGCCATAGGCAGCATGCCCCCGTCCGCATACCAGGTCAAGAACTTCCAGGCCGCTTCCTTGTTCTCCGACTTCGGATTAATCGCGATTACGTCGCCCAAGCCGCTCAGATAGCGGTAATCTGTACTGGTTGGCGATATTCGAGGAGGAGCCGTGAACGCGATTTTGAAGCTGCGCGGGTTATCCTTCAGGTTGTTGGAGCTGCGGAAAATAAATTCACCTGCTCCAAGCATCGCCGACTCCCCTTTAAGGAAGGCGGTTTCGACCGGCATCTTGGTCGTCAATTGCTCGCCAAGCGGCACCATCGATTTGTCCGTATGCATCATGTCGAAGTACGTCTCGAAAAACTTCCGGACATCCGGCTGATCCAGGTTGGAGGTGCCGTCCGCCTTGACGTAGCCCTTGGCATCGACAGCTCCGTCCATAGGACCGGTGATGCCGGACAGATGCTGCAGGAAGCCCCACCGTTTATCTTTTTTCAGCTTGGCTGCATACGTGCGAAGATCGTCGATGGTCCAGTCCAGCGGAGGGATCGGCAAGCCGGCTTCATCCAGCGCATCCTTGTTCAGCCAGAAGATCGGGCGGCTCCGGGTTGTCGGCAGGCCGTAATATTTGCCCGAGATCTGCCAGTCCTTGCCCAGCTCGCCGATTTTGCCGTCGATATTGTAGTCGGTAAAGGTGCTCAGATCGAGGGCGTTCTTAGCCTCTACACGCTTGGTAAGCACCGACAAGGAGTAATTCACATACAGATCCACGCCTTGGCCGGTGGCCAGCGCCGTATCCAGCTTCAGGTTGCCGGCGTCATCGTTGACGAACCGCTCGTATTTCACCTGAATGTCCGGGTTTTTGGCGTTCCAGCTATCGACGACCGCCTGCGGACCGGATTCGGCCGGCACGCCGCCCCACATCGTTAAGGTTACCGCTTTTTTGGCAGGCTCTGCCGGCTTGCCAGGCGTTTCCGTACCGGTGCTTGCCGGCGATGGATTCGTTCCTGCACACCCGGCGGCCATACTGGTCGCAAGCAGCGTAGACACTAGAGTCAACACGGTTTTGTTCATTTTTTTCATTGTATTTTCGTGACCTCCCTTTGTGTATCCCTTTTCCTCTTACAACTTGACTATATCACCGCGCCTCTCCTCCGATAACGCACGATTGTCTGTTGCAATGGAACAAAAGTCACATTATTCAGCCTTTCCTCTATGACTTTGGCGGTATAGGCTCGGGGTGGTCCCGACTACTCTTTTGAAAATTTTGGCGAAATAGTTCTCGCTCGCAAACCCGACCTTAGAGCCGATCTCGGCAATCGGCCAGTCCGTATGCTCCATGTAGAGCCTCGCATGCTCGATCCGAACCTGCTGGATGTAGTGCACGATCGTCTGTCCGGTTTTCTTTTTGAACAAGCCGCTCAAGTACTTGTCGTCCATAGCCGCATATTCGGCCAGGGAAAGCACCGTGAACTCGCTTGCATAATGCTCGCGGATATACTGAATAACCTTGTTGATCTCGGGATGATCGGTCAGCTCGGTATGACGCTCCAGCCAGTCCCTGATCGAATCAGCAAGCCGCCGCTCCAGCCAGGCCCGAAGCTCGTCATACGATAGAGTCAGCAAAGGCTCTTCCGGCTTCGTATAGGGGGTGCCGATCATCAGCTCGGCCAGCTTGACGAGTCGTTCCACCGCCTCCAGCACCAGGATTGCGGGATAGCAGGTGTCGCGAAAAAGCTCAAAGATCCGCCCGACATGCTCCCGGCACAGGTCGGGGCTTCGCTGCTCCAGGCCGCGGATGATCTCGCGCTCCATCTCCCAGGACATGGCAGGGCGGACCATCGGTTCCTCTCCCTGGCCCAAGCCGAATACCCCGGTTTTCCCGGCATACCAAAGCTCGTCCGCCCTGCGCATGAGCCGCATCCAGACCTCAGCCAGCGAGGCGTTATCCGTTGCCCCCGCATAGACGTAGATCCCGTCCGATCTGGGAGGCGTCTTAAGCTTGAACGAGCCGGAGGGAGGAACCCAATAGAAGAAGGTCGTTTGTCCACCGCGGGTGAACGTGTTCAGATACGGCGTCGCCTCCGGCTCCAGGATGCCTTGGCCGACAAACTGCTCGACCGACAGCGATGGCTTGCCGTGAATCACGTGAATGAGCCCGCATTTATCGGAGGGCCACGGAAAGGACTCAGGCATACGACTCTCCGCCGAATCTCCTGTCTTCCACCCCTCCACGATACCCTTCCACATCTGGTCATACACCTCATGCATATCCTTGGACAGGCTTCGCGAAGTCTTATGCAGCTCCAGATCGACTTTGTCCAGCACCGCATGCCATTTCTCCACCGAAAGATAGAGCTTGAGCATGTAGTTGGATGCGCCGTGTTCCAGCGCCTGCTGCACGTAATTGAAATCATCCATCACCGACAGCATGACGAACCGGCAGTCATATCCCTCCTGCCTTGTCTGCTTCAGAAGCTCGACGCCATTCATCAGAGGCATCATGATGTCGGTTACCACGAGATGCGGACGATGCCGGCGTATGAATTCCATCGCCTCCATCCCGTTCCCCGCTTCGCCGATCACGCGAAACCCCTTGTCCTCCCACTGCATGCTGCTGCGGATCATGCGGCGGACGAACACTTCATCCTCAACGAGCAGTACGGTCCACATCGAAAGAGCCCTCCTTCTGGTATGGTGTCGAGATCAGCAGCGGAACGCGGAAGCGGACCAAGGTTCCCTTGTCGACCGCAGGCAGCTCCAGCGGAGCGTCGCGCTTGAACAGCAGCGACAGCCGCTCCTCCAGGTTTTTCAAGGCGATGCCGTTTCCCTTGGAGCCGTTCCTCTCGTTCTGTGCGGCTGCCGCCTTCATCCCGATTCCGTTATCCTCGACCTCCAGCTCCAGCCAATCCGTCCCGATCCGGGTCGCCCGGATCGTAATGACGCCATCGCGCACGAGTCCGGCAAAGCCGTGATAGATGCTGTTTTCGACAAGCGGCTGCAAACAAAACTTGGGCACCAGCGCATACTTCAAGGCTTCCTCATACACATACCGGATTTCAAACTGCCGGTCATAGCGGAGCTGCTGGATATAGACGTAGCTCTCGACCAGCTCCAGCTCCTGCTCCCAATGAATCAGATCGATATCGAGCCGGATACCCGAAGCGACTAGCCGGCCCAGAGACTCGCACACGTGGGGAATGGTTGGATTGCCGGCCTGTACGGCAAGCCACTTCACCGTATTCAGCGTATTCAGCAGAAAATGAGGATTCATCTGGGAAAGCAACATCTGAAATCGCATCGTCTCCTTCTGGCGCTCCTCCATCTTCAACCGGTCGATGAGCTTGTCCATGTCCCCGACCATCGCGTTGAAGGCCTGTACGATGGTTTGGATCTCACCCCGGTACCGGTTCTCCGGCAGCCGGACCTTCAAGTTGCTGCGGACGATATCGGCCATCTTGCCGCGCAGCTGCTCCAGCGGGCGCGTCACCGTGGAAGCAATCCCGAAGGTCATGAACACGAAGAGAACCGCTATGGAAAATAAAGAAATGACAAACGTACGCTGCAGCGAATCCGTCCGTGCGAACAGTATATTTGTCGGCATGCTTTTCACCAGAATCCAATCCAGCCCGGCGATAGTCGTATAGCTGTGTATAAACGCCTTTTCCGCAAGTGTGCCCGATGTGGTTTGCGCCTGCGCAAGCTGCGGCAAAACCTCCTCCATCGTCCGGCTCACCCCGGCCTGGGCCGCGACAGCATGAGGCTTGGAGATCAAGGTATACGTTTCTTCATGCGCGCTGCTGGAATTGACATTGCGGAACCAGCTTTGGAAGTCGACGCTGATTTTGACTACGGCATAAGGATCGTTCTGATGATCCCGGAACACCTTGGTCACCGACAGAAGCTTGCGGTTCGGAGAGGCGATACCCGCCTGCGTGTAATCGGACTCCAGCTGCCATTGGTCCTTCGCCTCGCCGCTGAGGGCGCTTGCCGCCCACTCGCTGCGTATTAACTTGTCATAATGGAGAGGTTCGGCCGGCATGTAAGAGGAGTAGGCCCGGCCTTTCATGTCGAGAAGCGTGTAGAACACATAGGAATTGGAGATAAACAGGCTGTTATTGATCGCATGCAGCTTGCCGTCGAGCTGAGCCCATTGGGAGTACATGTCATAGTTTTCGCCCCCGACCGGGCGTTTGAGAATCTCGGTAACCATAGAGTCCTGTTCGAGGAGGGTAAAGGTTTTTCTGGCGACGCTCAGCAGTTCCTCCAGGGAGCGGGTCATGCCCGTCATTTGATCCAGATTCTGCACACTCACCTGCTCGCGCAAGACGCGCTCCATACTGCGGAAGTAGAACACGCTCAGGATCAGGAAGGGAACCAGAATAAGTGAGATAAAGGCAAGAAAGAGCCGATTCTTGAGGCTGGCCGGCAGTCTGATGAAGGTTATTCGGGGCATAGGCAGGTCACTCCTGTGAGAGATACAATTCTTGTCAATTCTACTGCCTATGGTAGCATACAGCGTACAATTTGTAGAGTACTGCAGAATAAGTGCCGATTCGCTCGAATGATGACGAGCACGCACCCCGCAAAAATCGCCGTCCCCGGCTATCTTTCCCCGGTGACGGCGATTTCCTGGTTTATTTCAATAGAGCCGTTACAGCTTGGAGGCCTTGTGCCCGAGTGAGCAGCTCTTTAGGAGAGAACAGATTGCCTCCCACACCGGAGAAAATTCCCTTCTCCTTTCCAGCGCTCACGTAAGATTCGGCCCAGGAGCTGATGTCACTCTGATCGGCGAAAGAGGCGGAGTTGGTATGCTGCTCTCCGTTTCCATTCACCTTAAAGTATGCCTTCATTAGCATGACAGCCATTTCTTCACGGGTTATCACCCCGAGCGGATCGAATAGTTCGCTAGAACGCCCATCTACGATTCCTGCTTCGTGAGCGGCAGCCAGATCGTTCGCATACCACGCGCCCGATGGAACATCCGCAAAGTTAGCGCTCTTGGAAGCCTTCAGATCCAGAGCTCGGACAATCCACGCTGCGAACTCCGCACGGGTAACGGCCAATTCCGGACCAAATTCCGTCTCGCTAATCCCTTCCGTAATATGCCTTGCTGCCATTCTCTTGACAACTTGCGCCGCCCAGTGAGTTGCCGGTACGTCCTCATACGATTTATCGAACTCCAGCACAGCAAATTTACCGAACTGCGTAAGCTCCGCCACAAGGACATCGCCCACTAATCTGCTTTTCACATAAGGGATTCGATTATCGTCGGACAGGTCATAGATTCCCGCCAATTCCTTCTTCGCGTCGGCATTGACCCTAAATTCGATTTTCACCGGTTGCTTGAAATCGGACAATTTCTTCTCTGTACCATCCTTGGCAAGGATAGAAAGCTCGAGCTGATACACCGGTCCCGCGATGTTCAGATCGGCCTTAGCGCTTGATTTCGCTTGCTTCAGCTGCGCTTCGGCGGCACTTCCCGCGATCTTCACGGCTCTAAATACGATCCTCGTCCCTGTTGCATCCGCTGCCGGCAGGAGTTGCTTCAACTCGTTCAACAGCGAGGCCGGAATTTCGATCTTTGCTCCTTCCGCTTCGACCACGACATCATTATTGCCGTTAATGGCTGCATGATCGGCAGAGAGCCAAGCTTCTGTTTTTCCTTTCGGCAGGCTAACAACAATTTTTCCGGCGTCATTAGGCTTAGGGGTCACCACGTCAACTGCCTTACTGTCCGTGCTTGGCGGGAGGCCTCCTGTCCCTCCACTTCCGGAGCCTGAATCGCCCGAATCGTCCGAGTTTCCTGGATTGCCCGGGTTGCCCGGGTTTTCAGGATTTTCCGGTTTCGTATCGTCGACTGCCCGAATATCATCGAAGTACAGCGTACCTCCTGATACAGGAGTGTTTCCTTGCGCATTCACGTAGATGGCAAAATGGTTAATCTTCTTGAGGTTATTGCCTTCCAGCTTTGCTCCTGCCGTCTTTGGCGCAAAATCAAGGAATGGAATCTCTACGACCCCCGGCTGCGTTGAAGCAAGGGAAGGGAAAGCCTCAAATTCAATACCGTTCGCGGCGATTTGAATAACGAGCTTCTGATTCTGCCCATCCGGCGTCAGGTTGAAACGAAGCTTCTTGAATGCCGACCAATCACGGCCTCCCATCGGTTTAATACGGCCACCATACTGGCTATTTGTTAGAGTATATTGGTACTTCAAAGCATATTTGCCCTGCGACGCCTTCGTTTCATCCAAAGTCAAGGCTACGGGATCGCCGTTGGAGCTATAGCTACTGTCCAGCAGGGTGCTATCCCCGTCGTACCCTTCAAAGTCATCAACGATAGCTGGATTCTCGACGGGCTCTGCCTGGTAATTCTGAAGCTTAACGTTATCGAAGTAGATCGGCCCTGTATAATTCCAATCGTTCGCCACGAAGTTCAGCGACAGATCCGTGGCTTCTGCCTGACTATCGAACGGTATGGTCACCGTATATTTGTACATGGAGTCCGTTAGGGAGAAGTCCTCCTTCCGAACTTGCGTTAATCCTTCGCCCGCTTTCACGAATAGGCCGGAGCTGTTGCTTAACGAAGCATAGGGCTTGAATGCCGTGCTATCAGGCGCATCAGCCGGAAGCAGCATATCATATTGGATCCGATTCACTTGCGACATATCGATACCTGCGGCGACATCTTGAAGCTTGACCTTGACTTCCTGGTACGTCCAATCGGACGATGTGCCGCTATCTTCAAATACCGTATCCAGCTGAACAGCCCCGCCTCCGACCGTCGAGCTGTGCTTTAGAGAACCGCTGACCAGTTCTGTCGGATACGAGCCTTCGAACACCGCACCCTCAAGACCATCTGTGAACTCAATCGTTTTCAAAGGCAGGGCTGCATAGACGGAAACCTTGCGGTTGACAGTTAATGTATCGTTATCCGTATACGTCACCGTTATAACCATATCGACTTCGGTTCCGTTGTGCGCTACGGACGGAGTCCATTCGGCTTCGAAATATCCGCTGGCTACGTTTTTGCTTAATGCGATAGCAGGGCCGCCTGCGACGGAGAACGTTACGCTGGAAACCGGTTTGTTATATACACCGGCTCGGATTGTAAAAGGTCCCGTTATCTTCTGGTGTTCGTATGGCGTCTGTACGTTCATAAATGGCGCTTGTCCGGCAGCCTTTACGTTCAGTCCGTATACGCCTTGCAGCTGCTTATTAAACGCGGTATAAGGATCGTTATAAAATGTAGTGAAGTTATCGAGCATTTCATGGCTGCCATACGTCGGATGATCCCGATAAGGCGTCCAGAAATGACTCGCCCCACCGTTGCGCCAGGTCAGCATGAATGCCGCTTCCCTCGCATCCGGGTCGCTCTTGATCGCCTCCAACAGCTGGGTAAACCAGTTCTTGTTGGCATTGTTCGCAAGCAGCAGCCCTGAATCTGTCGACTTGCTGGAATCGTGATATTGCTTCAAGCCGATCTCCGTCAGTGCCGCTACTTTGCCCCGCTCCCTTGCCAGCTTGGCTAGAGTCGCCGTGTTCTCGACAATGCCGTCCATCCATCCTTGGGCATAGGACGTATCATAAGCATCGAAACCGATAATATCCACGTATTCGTCCCCGGGATAACGCTTCAGAAACCCGGCTTCGTCGAATCCGTTATTGGGAGAATAGGCGTACAAGAAATTGCTGACCCCTTTTACGTCCCTCAGGTACTCGACCGTGTAACGATACAGGCTGATATATTGGGCTGGCGTGCTTTGAGTAGCTCCCCACCAGAACCAGCTTCCCGTATTCTCGTGGAAGGGGCGGAAAATAATCGGAACAAGCGTCTCCCCATCTTTAACCTGCGAGGCAAAATCGGCAATCCTATCGAGAAATTCGTTAAACTCCTCTTGATGGGAGCCTCCAGGCAGAACCGCTTGGACGCCTGGCGTAGTATCCCAGCTTCCGCCTCCCGTAAGAAAGTTAGGCATATGTGCGCTTAGAGTGATAATGCCATTCCGTTGGTATGCCTTTACCATCACGTCGGCCAGCAGCGCCGCGTTCTGTTCCGGCGAGTTGCCGGTGCCACCCGGTTCTTCTTGGCCTTCGAGAGACAAGGTATCCCACCCATAGACGGCGGGGAAATCGCCAACCGCGTTCTTCACGTCGGACTGCGTCCCGTCTGCCGCGGTAATGGTCAAGCCCTGCGTAGTACTATGCTGCTGGCCGAACAGCATATGTTTCCCGCGAATGTTTCTAAGATAGGCGAATAACGATTTTGTTTCATCCGTAGCCTTGGAATCTACGATCGTGATATCGCTCAGGTCGAAGCCGGTCGTATCGATGACTGGCTGAGCCGGATCCGGGATGACCACGGGGATCACGCCTCCATTTGCAAAAGCCTTATCGTACAGCTTGATATTGTCGACATAGATAGGACCGGAATACGAAATTCCTCCCGCAACCAAACCGATGTGAAGCGCCGTCTTCCCTTCCGTTGCCGACAGTACGATGGAAACCTCATGCTTCGCATACGTCTTGCCCTCCACCGTAATCTTCTCCATATCCGAAATTTTCTTGTTATTCGAATCGAGCCCCACCTTGGTCCAGCCGGGATCAAGTATAGCGTAAGGCTTCAGAAGCTTGCCCTCGTACTCGTTCGCCAAATCATCCAGCGGTATGTAGGTCTCGAATGCGAGTCTCTTCGCGCTCGGCAGCTCGGGAACGGCGTTGTTGATGCGGAGCTCCTGCCAGCCTTCATTCGGGTCCGCAATGACGGCATTCACTTGCAAAGCTCCGCCATTAAAGGTGCTGTGCTGAATAGCCGGCGTACCGAATTCGGCTTTCCATACCTCCTCGGTGTTAGCCCCCCAGCCTTCCGGACTATCATCGAAGGTAAAGGATGCGACTTCCTTGGCCGGACCACTCCCTCCGCCGCTTTCTCCACCGCTGCTTGAAGCATGCGCCAGTTTGATATTGTCCACATAAATCGGGCCTACGTAAGTGCTTTGGTAAGCAGCAAACTGAATGATAAGATCGGTTTGGCCGTTTACGGGCGTTATCGAGGAAATGCGATGAATAACTGCGTATTCCTGACCGTTAATGGTTTCCTTGGTCTGGGCGGACAAGTGGTACGTATCCATTCCTCCCAAAGAGACCCAGGGGCCGTTCATTCCGGTTTCCGCTTTAGATTGGCCGTTGAATTCTACGGGGATGTACAGATCGTATTCCACCTTGTCGTATACATCCAAATGAACGGGCACGCCGATGACCGCGCTTTCATAATCCCCTCCGGTAAAGTGCAGGTTTACCTGCAAAGAGCCTGTATTTCCGGATCGGCTCAGAGCCTCGCTCCGTTCGACAGGATCCAGGGGCGGTGCTGCGAAGGAGTCGCCCCATTTCTTGCCCCAGCCGGATGTGCCGGACTCTGCACATTCGAAATCAAATACCCCTTCATTCGAAGCTGCACTAGCCGTTGGCAGGGTAAGAACCTGGAAAGACGAGATAAGTAACGTTAGTGCTAACAAAACACTTAGTATGTTTGTAAAACGGATTTTCACTTTCACACCCTCCTAATAGATTCGTTTATATTTGACTCAAGGATAGCGTTTACAACCGTATGTTATGATATCGTTATCTACTAGTCAAGCTAAATTTTGTATTTTTGTATAACAAAACAATAACTAAAATCAGTATTACAAAGGCGCTACAATCGAGAGTTCCACCAGTTTTTTCATAAATTCTTGCCTTTTTCAAAAAAATACCGGGAATTTAATAGCGTTTTGAGATATAAAGCCCTCATTTTGTTATTTTAGTTATTGTATAGCTATCTAATAGTTGTTATATTTAACTCATGCCAATTTCAATCATTCCGTTATGAGGTGAGTCTGTGAACGAAATACAACCCTATGTGGCAGGCATGACTTGGGGATGGACGGGAATTCGAGGCGAATGGGCCGATCCACAGGCCGAGCATTCCCTGAAAGAAATGAAGGAGAAGCTTCATGTCAACTGGGTCACGGTAGCTTTTGCCGCCCTTCAGGAGCATCCCCAATCGACCGCCATCCCCTTCGAAGAAGCGCCGACCGTTACCGATGACGAAGTCCTTTGGGCGATCCGCAGGTCCAAGGAGCTCGGACTGAAGGTATGTCTAAAGCCCGTGGTCAACTGCAAGGACGGCACCTGGAGAGCGCACATCAATTTCTTTGATATGGATGTGCCCTGCGAGCCGAAATGGTCCGATTGGTTCGCTTCCTATACCCGCTTCATTCTGCATTATGCGCGGATCGCCGAAGAGACGGCATGTGAGTTGTTTTGCATCGGGTGTGAAATGGTTCAGACCGACCGCCGCGAGCAGGAGTGGCGGCAGTTGATCGCAGAGGTTCGGAAGGTTTATTCCGGTCCCATCACCTATAACTGCGACAAATACCAGGAAGATCACGTCTCTTGGTGGGATGCCGTGGACATCATTTCCTCCAGCGGCTATTATCCTATCGGCGATTGGGAGTCGCAGCTTGACCGCATCGAAGCCGTCGTCAAGCAGCACAAGAAGCCTTTCTTCTTCATGGAAGCCGGCTGTCCCAGCCGAGAGGGTTCTCAATTCCTGCCGAATGATTGGGGCCTGGAGGGTTCTCCTAGTCAAGAAGTTCAGGAGCAATACTATGAAGCGATGTTCGCTGCCTGCGAGAAGCGCGACTGGGTGCGAGGCTTCATGCTGTGGGATTGGCCTGCACGCCTGTACGACCCAAGCGCCGCAGCCCTGAATGATGATTACTGCATGTACAGTAAACGTGCCGAGCAAACCGTCCACCGCTACTACACGCATAAACAAACGTCCGCTTCCATAAACCTTTAATCGATAATAGAAAGGTGAAGGCTCATGCAGCTCAGCGAACTTCGGACTTCCTGGCTCCCAAAAGTGGAGAAGGAAGTGAAAGATAACATTCTCGCTTTCTGGTTACAGCATACTCTCGACCACAAGAATGGAGGCTTCCTCGGGGAAATCCGCAGCGACTTAACTCCTGTGGAGGATGCAGAGAAAAGCCTTGTACTCAATACCCGCATCCTGTGGACGTTTTCCTCGGCTTACCGGATTTTTAACGATCCCGCTTATCTGGAGGCAGCCCGCCGGGCTTATGCCTATCTGACAGCTCACTTTACCGACCCTGAGCATGGCGGTCTGTTTTGGTCCGTCAACGCTAAGGGCGAGCCTGCCCAAACGAAGAAGCAGGTATATGGTCAAGCCTTTGCGATCTACGCCTATTCGGAATACTACCGGGCGGCAGCGGACCCGGATGCTCTGGAGCAAGCCGTACAGTTGTTTCATCTGCTTGAGAAGCATAGCTTCGATCCTGTTCATCTTGGCTATGTGGAAGCCTTATCGCGCTCATGGGAGGACACCGATGACGTCAGCCTGAGCGGCAAGGACCTTAATGAGAAAAAATCCATGAACACTCACCTTCATGTCATGGAGGCCTATACGAATCTCTATCGGGTGTATCCAAATGAGGAATTGGGCCGGCAGCTGAAGGCGCTGATCGAAGTGACCTTGAACCATATCGTCGATGAGGAAAGCGCCCACTTCCTGCTATTTTTCGACGAAGCCTGGCATTCCAAAAGCGATCATGTCTCCTACGGTCATGACATTGAGGGAAGCTGGCTCCTTGTGGAAGCAGCCGAAGTGCTGGGCGACGCCGAAGTGCTCGAGAAGGTGACCTCCACCGCTCTGCGCATGGCCGAAGCCACGTACCGGGAAGGCATCGACGAGGACGGCGGCCTCTGGAATGAAGCCGACTCCAAGGGGAACCTGCTGGATCCCGATAAAGACTGGTGGCCTCAGGCCGAATCCGTCGTCGGCTTTTTCAACGCCTACCAGCTGACCGGCGAGGACAAATACCTCGCAGCGTCCCTGGCCTCATGGACCTTCATCGAGAAGTATATGGTAGACCGGCAGCATGGAGAATGGTACTGGGGCGTCACCCGGGGCCGCGTACCGATTGTGGAGCAGTCCAAAGTCAGCGCATGGAAATGTCCTTACCATAACGGCAGGGCTTGCTTTGAAATCATTGAAAGAATGAAGCATATTCACTAAGGAGGTTACTCATGAATTCGCTTTTCGAACAGAGAAAACGGGCACTTGAAGACCAGTATGAGGAATTGATCCAACGTAAAAACGAGAAGCTGCCTGTTGGCAACGGGATCTATGACCGGTATCGGCATCCTGTTCTGACCGCCCAGCATGCGCCGCTCATCTGGAAATATGATTTTAATCCCGATACCAATCCGTTCTTCATGGAGCGGTTAGGCATCAATGCCGCATTCAATCCCGGGGCGATCGAACTCGACGGCCGCTTCTATCTGGTGGCCCGCGTCGAAGGCATAGACCGCAAGTCGTTTTTTGCCGTTGCGGAGAGCGAAAACGGTACGGAAGGTTTTCGTTTCTGGGACCATCCCGTCGTCCTGCCGGAGACCGATGATCCCGACGTCAACGTCTACGATATGCGTCTGGTACAGCATGAAGACGGCTGGATTTACGGCCTCTTTTGCACGGAGCGTAAAGATCCGGCGGCGCCTCCGGGCGATCTGTCCAGCGCTGTCGCCCAGTGCGGAATCGTGCGTACAAAGGATCTCCGTTCGTGGGAGCGCCTCGCCGATCTCCAAACTCGTTCCAATCAACAACGCAACGTAGTGCTCCATCCCGAATTTATCGATGGCAAGTATACCTTCTACACCCGGCCTCAGGACGGCTTCATCGATACAGGTTCCGGCGGGGGGATCGGTTGGGGCCTGTCTGCGTCCATAGAGAACGCCGCTATTGATCAGGAAGTGATTATCGACCATCGCCAGTATCACACCATCAAGGAGGTCAAGAACGGTCAAGGTCCGGCCCCTATCCGGACGCCAAAGGGCTGGCTGCACATCGCTCACGGCGTGCGCAATACCGCTGCAGGTCTTCGTTATGTCCTGTATGCGTTTCTGACCGATCTGCATGAGCCGCACAAGGTCACGCACAGCCCCGGAGGCCACTTGATCGCTCCCGAGGGCGAGGAGCGTGTCGGCGATGTCTCCAACGTCGTCTTCTGCAACGGGGTCATCGCTCGCGAGAACGGAGAGGTTTACCTTTACTACGCCTCCTCCGATACCCGCTGCCACGTAGCCACCACAACGGTGGACCAGCTGCTCGACTATGTGCTTCATACCCCGGAAGATCCGCTGCGCTCCTATGCCTGCGTTCAACAGCGGATCTCGCTTATCGATAAGAATCTGCAGCTGACAAAAGCATAAAGTCTACATCAGTCCAAAGGGCCGGCACGCCCGATCGTCGAAAGTCAACCCGCGACGGGTTGCCTGCCGGATCTCCCCGTTACACCCCTCCCATTTGCCTACGGCAAGCATCAAACACAAAAGCAGCCATATCTTTGCGATATGGCTGCTTTTGTGTTTGAAGATGTTATGGAATGTTCCCCTGATCCTAGAGCTTGTCGGAGCTTGCGGGACTATATGGATTCGGCGTATTCGCCATTGCTCGTCTTGAGCGCACGGGTCGTAGACTCCCGGTACATGATCTCCCCAGAGATAAGAAGCTTCTCCGTCGCATCGTAGTCCTTGGTGACGCGCTCAAGGAGCTTATCGACAACTCTTGCACCCATTAATTCCTTCGGTACGTTCACCGTCGTCAAGGAAGGAGTGCTCATATAGGATCTTTCTATATTGTCAAAGCCGCTGACGGATACGTCCTCCGGCACTCCATGCCCCATCCGCCGCAGCACCTCAATCGCATCCAGCGCAATGTTATCGTTCGCACAGACTAATGCGGTGGGCATGGCCTCCCGCTGGCGAAGCCCCTCCAGCGCTTCCTGGATCTGCTCGCCAAAGACCTCATACCCCTCCAGCGGGAGCAGCAGCGAGGCCGGGGGCTCGGACACGAGGCCCTGCTCCTCTACAGCACTGCGGAATCCGGTCCAGCGGTCATAGAAGCTCCTGGAATAGCTTGGGGCTCCCATGAACATCAAGCGTTTGTGGCCGATGCCGATCAAATAATTGGTCAACCGATGCATCGAATCGTAGTTGTTGGTAAAGACCGTATCCGAGGGAATTAACGGATCCTCATGATCCACCAGCACGAAAGGAACGCCCAGATGATGAATCTCCAGAAGAACCGGGCTCGAAATCTCACCTACCCCGATCAAGCCGAGGATGGCGTTTGGCTGCAATACCTGAAACAAATGATCCACGCTCTGCTCCATCACGATCATCATGCCGAGGCCGACGGCCTCCAGCTTCGCCGAAATGCCATCCACGATCCGCCCCCAATACTGGGATTCCTTCGTTTGAAAGCGGACATTAGGCATTAGCACCAATACCGATTGCTTGGAGGCAGCTTCCGGTGAAGCGTCCGTTGTTTTGGTAGAGCTAACGGTTTTCTTGTTAGCGAAGTATCCAAGCTGCGATGCCGCTTTTATGACCTTTTCTTTCGTAGACTCGCTTACGCCGCCCTTACCCGACAGCGCTTTGGACACAACAAATTTAGACACGCCCATGTAGTCCGCAATCTGCTGCATGGTTACCTTCTTAGCCATTCGTCTGCACCAACCTAAAAAGTTGTAGGGATTAGGATAATTTATTATATCATAGTTAGCTACTATTCCCTAACAAATCTACGTATTAAGGGGGTGAAAACTTAACTATGAAATCATAGGACTTGTCGGCATAGGGGGCGCCCTACTAATGGGGTTATGGTTATTAGGTCATATATGGTTTATGCGAGATTATACGTTATCAGGGTTTCAAGGGGATTTAGCCTATGCGATTACCAGGGATATCGAAAAAAATAGTAAAGTATTAAACATCCAGAATACGGCCAAGGAAATAGCAGTCGTCTATGTACTCGTTCATCCCCAGGATTATCGGCATGGCCTTGCTACCTTCATAAGTCCCAATTACAGTGAAAAGTATAAAATGAACACGAACTATTTAGTCGATTATAAGGATGGCGTGAATGTGCGAGATGCAGCCTCCACATACAAAGAATTTCATTGTATCATGTGAGACGGATTTAAGGGATAGACCGACCATGCTAAACGTCTTCTTGTATGACCAGAAGGATGCTTTAATCGAAAAAAAACAGATCCCCATCGATCATGGGGATATTTGGAAACCATCTCTAATCGCGGATATAAATTGGAGCAATAAGAAGCTTTCATTCACTCCATAGGGCCATAGAAAAAACCGAACCCGCTGAAACCGTGATCTTATTTTCATCCGCTTCCTCCTTTGAAGCCCTTGCATCCGAAAAAGCCAAGATCCTACATGAGCGCGGCCAGTAGGATATGGCTTAAGTCCGTTAAAATTTCATGTCGTAAAGATCCTTCGTGAATACCAAGCCAGCCATGCAGCTCCTCTAATTGACGGATTTATCGTCTTGGATTGATATCCGGAGTCAGGCGGCATATAATGAGAGCAATTTGACTTACGGGAGTGGATAGAGATGTATAAGATGATCGCCATCGATATTGATGACACCTTGATCAATGATGACAAGCAGGTGACGGAAGGAACGAAGCAGGCACTAGAAGCCGCCTTGGCTAAAAATGTCGTGGTCACGCTCGCGACAGGACGCATGTACGCTTCGGCCAACGCCCTGGCCGCGCAGCTCGGCCTGCATGTACCGCTGATCACCTATCAGGGGGCGCTGGTCAAAACCGCGATGGACGGGGAAGTGCTGTACGAACGCTATGTTCCGCTTGAGGCGACACGCATCGTTTTCGACTACTGCCAATCCCATGATCTTCATCTGCAAACTTATATAAACGATCAATTGTATGTGCAGGAAAGCAATGAAAAGGCAGAATCGTACGCGGCGCTTTCCAAAATCCCTTTCATCGTCGAGCCGGACTTCGCAAAGCTGGCCCAGACGCCTTCGCTCAAGCTGCTGATCATCGACGATCCGGACAAGCTGGACCGTGCCGCTCTCGAGCTGCGAGAGTTGATCGGACCTGGGGTACATATTACCAAGTCGAAGCCTTATTTTCTGGAGATCATGCATGCGGAGGGAACGAAGGGACATGCGCTCGCTCATCTGGCGGGTCACTTCGGCTTCGATCTGGAGCAGGTCATCGCTGTCGGCGATAGCTGGAATGACCATGAGCTGCTGGAAACGGCGGGGCTCGGCGTCGCCGTGGATAATGCCGTAGATTCGCTGAAGGCGATCGCCGACTATATCACCCTGAGCAACAACGAGGACGGAGTCAAGCATGTGATCGACAAGTTTATTTTGCAGACGGTCTAGAAGAGCGATCTGAAAGTCATATTGGAGCGGTGGAGGGGTTACGGTTAACGGACATGCTGAACCGTTAGGGGTTGGGATTGACACGGATACGAATGTAACGGACATATGGGACCGTAAGAGCGACAATTTCTTGGTGTTCCTGGCGCTTGAGACCGCTAAGAGTACGCCATGTCCGTTACCTATTTCATCAAGCCCAAACCTGCTTCTAACAGGCTGCCATGAGGCTGTCGCTTCATTGTGGACGGCAGCGCAGTTAAGTAAAGGCTGATCGTAACGGACACCACAGTCGCTATTTCACAAAAATGGGGCCTGTTCAAATTGTAACGGACGCAGACGACCTTACTTACGTCAAAACCGCATAGAATGGGCGCAAATGCACCAAATAGCGTCATCTGAGTCCGTTAGATTTTCAATATCGCGAAAATGCTGCAAATAGAGACGCTGAGGTCCGTTAGCGAAAGCAGAACGTTTCAACTCAGTTACTCACAATGAATCGACAACCTCTGCCATGTCCGTTAGCCGATCCCGATACCCATGCTGGTATGGGGAACCAAGAAGAAACCGCCTCTCCTCGGAATGCAGGGAACGCGGATGGCAATGGGTTCGGTTCTTACGGCGCTGTCGCATCCTAGCCAACGATAGTTTCAAACCGTTTCCTTCCGGTTAAGAGTTGGTACACTTACAACCTGGAGGCGATGGGATGTTAAAAACAAGGTATGCCGTATCGGTGGCGAACCGTACCATTATTCAGTTGGATCAGCGGCCGAATACCGGACCCTCGGCTTCAGATGCTGAGCTGGTCGTCAAGGCAACGCCGGAGGAGATCGCCGAGCTGGGCCAATTGATCCAAGAGCAGGAGCATCGGGAGGAAAAAACCTTTGCCCGCGGGCCAGTGCCCTACAAATCTGCGGATCATGATGAGGCCACCCGTCGTTTTAACGATCATATCAGCCGAGTTTATACGGAAATTTACGAGCTGGGAACCCCTGAAACGCGCAGACATATCGAAGAGATGGGCATCCTGGAGAAGCTGCGGCATCCTGACTATAATTTGCCAGGTTACGGCCCGAACAATGCAGCCGAAGCCATAAATACGGACAAGAAGAGGTGAAATCCGACAAGCCTCTTCTTTTTTTCTGTTCAGCTTTTCTTCAGGTCCACATATAGTTGGTTAGGGTGCTATGGGCGCGGGCCTATGCATGAATCAATTTACCCTGAAGAGGAGAGATGATATGGCGACTAACGATCCGAACGGAATCCCTCAGCAGCGCGGTCTATTCCCCGGGCTGCCGGGCGAGCCCGGCGGCATGCCGGGGCCGGGCGTACTGCCCGGCGAGCCCGGCGGCTTCCCAGGTGGACCTGGCGGCTTCCAAGGAGGACCTGGCGGCTTCCAAGGAGGACCTGGCGGCTTCCCGGGAGGACCCGGCGGCTTCCCGGGAGGACCCGGCGGCTTCCCGGGAGGACCCGGCGGCTTCCCGGGAGGACCCGGCGGCTTCCCGGGAGGACCCGGTGGCTTCCCGGGAGGACCCGGCGGCTTCCCGGGGGGACCCGGCGGCTTCCCGGGAGGACCCGGCGGCTTCCCGGGAGGACCCGGCGGCTTCCCGGGAGGACCCGGCGGCTTCCCGGGGGGACCCGGCGGCTTCCCGGGGGGACCCGGCGGCTTCCCAGGAGGGCCCGGCGGCTTCCCGGGGGGACCCGGTGGCTTCCCGGAAGGAACCCGCGGCTTCCCAGGTGGACCCGGCGGCTTCCCGGAAGGAACCCGCGGCTTCCCAGGTGGACCCGGCGGCTTCCCAGGAGGACCCGGCGGCTTCCCGGGAGGACCCGGCGGCTTCCCAGGTGGACCCGGCGGCTTCCCGGGAGGACCCGGCGGCTTCCCGGGAGGACCCGGCGGCGGGCCCGGAGGACCCGGCGGCGGGCCCGGAGGACCCGGCGGAGCTCCATCAGGCCCTCCGCCGGCATTTGTGCCGCAGATGGCCCCGCAGCAGTTCGCCGTTGATCCGGGCAGCATACGCAACTGCCTCTTCCGCTACGTATATATCTGGCAGCAAAATGGAGAGCAGTACTGGATTTATCTGACCTTCGTCGGCCGCACTTCCATCTCCGGCTTTCGGTGGTACGGCTTTGGCCGTGTTGGGTACTGGATATTTTTCGGACTCGATCTGCGCAGAATCGTATCCTTCTTTTGTGTTTGAGCCCGCCTCCCCGGCCAACCGGCCTGTAAGCATCGCTTGCCGCCCGGTTGGCCGGGGATGTCTATTTAACCCCATTTTCTTCCATACGCCTCGCAGCCGCACACCTGCATGAGGTCGGCTCACACCCCAACCTGACCGACCTCGGACCCCCTCCTCCCTGCTCCTCCGCTTGAACAGCTGGCACATACGGACATCTTCGCTCCCCCCTATGAAAGTTCCACTACCCGTGATAATCGACCATATCCATTTGCCCGGTTATTCATATACTACATAGACACTCGTGGAAGGATGAGGAGGAAAGCGATGCAATACTTGGATATGTTGACTCGGCTGGGAATCGGCAGCGCCCATCCGGGCGGATTCGCCGCTACGCTGGAGCAGCTCGAACGCTACCCGCTGCCTAAGGGCACAAGGATTCTGGAGGTAGGGTGCGGGACGGGACGCACATCCTGTTATCTCGCGAGGCAGGGCTTCCAGGTCACCGGACTCGATCTGCGGCCGGATATGCTGGCGAAAGCTGCCGCCCGCTCGTCCGCTGAGCAGTTGGAGGTCCAGTGGGTCCAAGGCGATATTACGGACCTCCCCTTTGATGACGGCACGTTCGATGTCGTCCTCGCCGAATCGGTAACCAGCTTCGCTTCGATTCCTGCCGCACTGGGCGAATATTACCGGGTGTTGAGCCCCGAAGGAACGCTGTATGACCGTGAGGTCGCCGCATTTCCGAGCATGTCGGCGGAATCTCGGGAGAAACTGAGCGAGTTTTTCGGGTTTAACCAGCTGTTTACGCTCGATGATTGGGAGGCAGCTCTATCGACAAGCCGCTTCGTCCGCTACGAGCTGCTGGAACGGTCTTTATTCCAGGAGCATCTAGGAGAGGATCAAATCAACCATCCCGACATGCTGCAATTTGCCGACGGGATGGCCTTCCTGGACCCTACGCTATGGGAAACTTCCATGCGTCACGACGAGCTGATTGAACAGCATAAAACTCAGCTTGGCTACACGTTGATCCGCGCATTCAAAGGCTGATTGGCCTTCCGGCTAATGCGCTCAGCTAAGGCAGCCATTGCGACAGACTTAAGTATTTATCCACAAATCACACACAAGAAACTAAGCTTTATGCACATTTTGTTCACATTATCAACCATTTCATCCACAATCCCTTCCTGATATTCCCTAATAGTCGCCTTGTTTCGTTGTTTAACAGGCCCATTCCCAGAGGATATCCACAGAGTTATTCACAATCCTTGCACAACCCTTCATCCATAGTTTTCCATATGATAAGAAATGCAAAGACGCCTCTCCTCTTCCGGTATGCCGCAGCATAGGAAGCTAGGAAGGCGTCTTGTCCCGAGCCTCAACAACTTGTTGCCCCGGACGGGTTCATTCGAATCCGTATTTTCAGTCTGCGGCCAAAGCCCGTATGGCCAGATACGATTGCTGGAGCAGCGGTATCCTGCATGTCCCGCTGAAGCTGCCTTCCAGCCGCTCTACCCGCATATTCCAGGTATCGACGACCTCGACATGGAACTTCCTCGTCCCCGGCAGCCTCAGCTCCCAGCTGCTTGGCCGGCTGATCCCGAGATACGTCCAGAAGCAGGTGCGTTCGGCTTCAGGCAGCCATAGGTCGGCCTGCCCCTGCTCCATCAGCTTGCGGAGAAAAGCAATCCGCTCCGGACTCTCTCCGTACAGCCGGCCTCCGCGGGAGATCCAGGACGGCTCTCCGAAAACCTCTCCATGCGCGGCGTAACCTCCGTTCACCAGGCTATCCCAGAAGCGGCTGACCAGCTCCTCTCCGGGTACATTTCCCCAGCGGCGCGGCGCATTACCCTCATAGCAGCACTCATCCAGAACGACAGGCTTGCGATGCGTTCGGATCCATTCCGCCATCAAGCCGGAATCCCAGTGCTGTACGCTTTGATGCGTAATCCAAGGCTTGGAATAATCGTAAGTTGCCGTCCGGGTATAATCATACATCTTGGTCCCGTTATGGATCGACAGCATATGTCCGTACGGGTCGAAACGCCTTACCATCCGGCATACGCGGTCCCAGTCGTCCATCGTTTTGTAGACGTTGAAGTCAAACTCATTGGCCAGCGACCACCATACATTGCGGAAGGAGGCCAGACGGGCGATGACGTAACGCAAATACAGCTCTTCCGTCTCCGGCTCCAGCTGTTCAAAGCCCCAAACCCCTTGGTCGTAAGGATGGAACAGGATAAGGTCCGCCTCGATGCCAAGCTGCTGCAAATCCATAATTCTCCGCTCCAAATGGGCGAAAAATGCGGGATTGAAGCGACTCACATCCGCTCCGGCCTCCCGGCTTCCTGCAAAAGCAAGCTGCTGCGAATGCATATCTCCGGTAGGAAGAATACACATGCGGACCTTGTTAAACGGAGCTTTGGCCAGCTCGGACAAGGTCAGCTCCTCTTCTGCCTCATCCTCATGATGCACCCAATGATAAAGCGTCGTGCCGAAGGGCAAATACGGAGTCCCATCTGAAAATTGAAACCGGTACGCATCCTTGACCCCGACCATCCCGCGATTGCCCGGCTCCGGCTCCACCGCCTCGAACCCGCCCCGCTGTCCATCGAGCTGCGGGCTGTTGCTGCGCGTCTCATACGTCCAGACCCCCGGCGTATCCGGCATGAATCGGAGCTTATAGATCCCCTCTCCATCATAGAAGCCCTCGGCCTCCACCGCCCGATTGCCGCAGCGGAATTCGGCATAGAAGGTGACTTCCCGGTAAGGATTACCGGTACGGGGGCCTTCGAAGCGGCCTTCAAACCTCCCCCAGCAAGGCACAGCTTCCGCAGCATAGTTTGCACTACGTATCATATGTTCCTCCATTTCTGGCCTCATGCTCCCGGCAAGCCCCTGCTCGGATAACGAGCGGTCTTCACCTCAGCCTTCATCCGATCCCGCGCTGTCCGGCTGCAGCCGCTCCGAGGCCTGGATGAAATTATCGTCCTGCTCAAGTCTATTGGCGACGGCCGGCAGTTGGTTCTGGCCGTTCCGCATACGTGACGAGTACGGGGAAGGCTGCTTGGCCGTCTCATAACGGAACGGCAGCTCAGACGGCGGTACCGCTTGATTCCGTATCCGCAGCGCTTGGTATTTCCGCGAAGGCAGCGGCACATGAATATGCCCGTCGAATTCTCCGGCGACTTCCGTAACCGTCATCCCCCACACATCGATGAGCTCAACGGTATAACGCCCCGGCGGGACCGACAGCTGCTTGTAAGGGAACTGATGAATGCCGTGGTACTGCAGATAATACAGGCCGTCGATACCAATCGTCGCCGCATCGTAGTATTCCGGCATATAGCGCAAGCCGGCCGGCGCCTCTTCCATTATGCTCCGCAAGAACGCGATTCTCGGTCCCGCCTCGCCCAGGAGCGGACCGCCATCGGTATGCCAGGTACCGCCCTGCCCGCGGACGAAGGCTTCCCCGTGACCGGCATAGCCGCCCCGGCAAAGGCTGGTCCAGATTCGATTCACCAGTTCCTCACCTGGCAAGCTGTCCTCCAGCGTCGGGGCATCGCCCTCGCATCCGCACACATCCATAATGACCGGTTTGCCATGCAGCGCCGCATAGCGGGAAACCTGACTCGGATCGCGGCCCTTCAGACTGACATGCGTAATAGACGGATCCCCAAAGTCGAGGAAGGGATCGCCCGCGTGCACCGTCAGCAGATGGCCTTCCCCGCCATAAGCATGAACCTGTCGAAGCCATGCGCTGCGCGCCGCCGGATCGAGGCCGCTGCCTTCCGCAAGCAATGCCCATCCCACATGGCGAAAAGCCCCGAAGCGGCTGACCGTCTCGCGCAAGCTCTTCACGGCCGCCGGCGTAAGCGGTCTGCCCCCCAGCAGCAGCTCCACCTCGATCCCCATCGCTCCAAGCCTCGTAACCGCCTGCTCCAGCCGGTGGCTATCGGAGCAGGCTGCATCGACCCGCATCCGCACTTTATTGAAAGAAGCGCTGCCGAGAGAAGCAAGCGTCGTCTCGAACGATGCCTCCTCATAGCCATACAGACAAGTCGTGCCGAACGGATAGGATGGCGTCCCGTCCGCATAGGCAAAGTCCTTCTCGCTAACCGCTCGGACAGGCCCCCGGTTGCCGGGGCCGGGCGGCGTGCACCTGAAGCGGCCGGTCGCCACCACGCGGGGTTTGGCTTCGGCCGCATTCCCGCTCTCCCGCAGCTTCGCCTCTCCCTGTCTCTCCTCCTCAGACGGCATGGCCAGGATGGCATAGCTCCATTCGCCTTCTTCATCCGGCATAAAGCGGATCGCCATGTTCCCTTGAGCATCCTGGAAGGCAAACCGTTCCCGTTCCCGCCCGCTCCTGGAGAACACCGCCTTCCATGTTGACCTGTCTATATGGGAAGCTGGGAGCGGCGACTCCAAGCCGTTGTTGTCCAAGGATAGTGTCAGCTCCAGCAAACCCCAGCGTTCTACTTGCCTCACAAGCACATCCGGATCGGATCCGGACGATGATGGATTCTTCAACATGGCACCTCCATTCTTTCTATATCGCACGTACCCGAACCGCCATATAGGGCCTGCCTGGCATAGCGATACCCGCTACACCCGAATACGTACCCTCAAGCGGGGTAATTGTCATATTCCACGTATCGATGAGGTCGATCTGGTAGCGCCCCCCTTCAGGTAAAGGGAGCTCGCGGTAAGCCGGACGGTGATTATTGTAATATTGCAAATAGTAGACGTTCTCGATGCCTACCGTCGGCACGTCCCGGAAGCGCTCCTGCGGCCTCAGCCAAGCCGGCGCTTCATCCAGAATGCTCCGCATAAAGGCAAGCCGCTGCGGGCTGTCCCCATACAGCTTACCGCCGCGGGCCCACCAGATAACGTTATCGGGATGCATGAACGTTTCGCCATGCCCCCCATATCCCCCGCGGGCGAAACAGTCCCAGAACTTGGCGGTCATTTCTTCCCCGGAAATATTGCCCCAGCGCTGAGGCAGATTACCCTCATAGCAGCATTCGTCCACGACGACCGGCTTCCGGTACAGAGCGAGCCATGACCTCATCAGCGTCACGTCCCAGTGCTGCATACTGACGTGGGTAACCCACGGCTTCGTATGATCGTAATAAATGATGCCCCCGGGGTTATACATACTGGAGCCGTTATGGATCGAGCGCAGACGCTGGTACGGATCGGATTCCACGACAACGCGGAACAGCCGG
The DNA here is from genome assembly GCF_009846885.1 of Paenibacillus puerhi. Lineage (GTDB taxonomy): Bacteria > Bacillota > Bacilli > Paenibacillales > NBRC-103111 > Paenibacillus_G > Paenibacillus_G puerhi. The sequence continues at coordinate 34,170 of NZ_WUWM01000014.1, read as the reverse complement.
TCCCAATCGCTCATAACCTTCTCCTTCATAAAATCAAATTCGTTGGCGAGCGACCACCAGACGTTGCGATAAGCTCCCAGCCGCGCAATGACATAGCGCAAATAAAAATCATCGGTCTCGGCCGCCATCCGGTCGAAGCCCCAATGACCCATATCATACGGATGGAAAAGGATGAGATCCGCTTCGATCCCAAGCTCCCCGAGCTGTAGGATCCGCTTCTCCAGATTCGCAAAGTACGCGGGGTTGAAGCATTCCCAATCAAAGCCCTCGGCCTTGGATCCGGCAAACGGGAAATGCTCCGGTTCATTGGCATTAAAGCTGTACCTCTTGGGGAACAAGCACATCCGGATCTTATTAAAGGGACCTTGCCTCAGCGTGGACAACGTCTCCTCCTGGAGCTCTTCTTCCTGATGAATCCAGGCGTAGCACGTCGTACCGAACGGATGGTACTCCGTCCCGTCTTCATATTCGAAATGCGTCTCGTCCCTCACCCGGACCGGACCGTGATTGCCCTCCTTGGCCGGCGTACATACGAACTGTCCGGCCGCTCCGCTCAGCTCAGCATGACTGCTGGACACCGTATACGTCCAGACTCCCTCGATATCCGGCATAAACCGGATCTTATAGCTGCCATCGCCATCGTAGAAGCCCGTGACCTCCAGGCTGCGATGCCGATGCCGAAAGCAGGCGCTCACGGCGACGTCCTTATAGGGATTTCCCGCGGCGGGTCCCGCGAGCGTAAGCTCGAACAGTCCCCACCGTTCGATTCTGCCGTTATTCGGACTGCTACTCATCTTCATCACTCCTGAAATCATCTTGGTAGATTGCCTGGACTTTCCAGAGCATCAGCCCTTGATGCCCGATGTTGAGATGCCCTCGACGAAATATTTCTGACAGCTGAAGAAAATGACCAGACTCGGGATGAGCGACAGCACGGACATCGCGAACAGTACACCCCAGTTGGATTCGCCGGACGAGTCCATAAACAGGCGCAGACCGAGCGGGATCGTATACAGCTTCGCCGTATTCAAATACAGCAGCTGGCTGAAGAAGTCGTCCCAGGTCCAGATAAAGGTGAAGATCCCCGTCGTGATCAAAGCCGGGACGGCAAGCGGCAGCACGATCCGCCAGTAGATCCGAATTTTTCCACAGCCATCGATCGTAGCCGATTCATCCAGCTCCTTCGGCAGCCCCCGTATGAACTGCACCATCAAAAAGATGAAGAAGGCGTCGGTCGCCAGCCACTTCGGGATGGTCAGCGGATAATACGTATCGATCCAGTTCAATTCCTTGAACAGGATGTATTGTGGAATGATCGTTACGTGATGCGGAAGCATAATCGTAACCAGCATCAGAGCGAACCAGATTTTCTTCAGATCGAAATCCAGTCGCCCGAAGGCATAAGCCGCCATCGAGCAGGATATCAGATTGCCTACTACGCACAAGATTGAAATAATGAATGAATTCGTCATAAAGGTCAGGAAAGGCACGCGTGCGATTCCCTTCCAGCCCTTGATATAATTGTCCAGGGTCACTTCCTTGGGCCATAAGCTCAAGTCGGTAAATATAAGGTTGGCAGGCTTCAACGAGCTGCTGATCAGCCATAGGATCGGATACAGCATGAGCAAGCCGAGAAAAATAATGATGCCGTGCAGAACCAGCTGCTGGATGCGATTGGAATAGGCCATCTTATTGTCCTCCGTCCCCGTAATGTACCCATAGCCTGGATGTGGCGAACAGGACAGCGGTGAACAACCCGATAATGACGAGCAGCGCCCACGCCATCGCCGACGCATAGCCCATTTCATAGAAAGCAAAGCCCTTCATGTACAGATAGAGCGTGTAGAACAGGGTGGAGTCCATCGGCCCGCCTTGGCCCCCGCTAATAATGAAGGATTGGGTGAACGCCTGGAACGACCCGATAAGCTGAATAACCAGATTGAAGAAAATAACCGGCGTCAGCAGCGGAAGCGTGATGTGCCAGAACCGCCTCATTCGGGAAGCGCCGTCCACTTGGGCGGCCTCGTAGAAATCCTGCGGAATCTGCTTCAAGCCGGCCAGAAAGATGATCATCGAAGAGCCGAACTGCCAGACCGACAAGGCGACAATGGAATATAGCGCATAGTCGGGATTCGCGATCCAATCCGGGGCTTCTATGCCGAACACCAGCAAAAACTGATTGACGACGCCGGAGCCCCCAAAGATTTTACGCCACAGCACCGCAATCGCCACACTGCCCCCCAGCAGCGTAGGGAGATAATACATCGTCCGGTAAAAGCCAAGCCCGCGCAGTCCTTTGTTCATCAGCACCGCGACCAGCAGGGCGAACACCAGCTTCAGGGGAACGGACAGAAATACATAAATAAAGGTCACCTTAAGCGACGTTAAAAATCGGGGATCGGCCGTCAGCATCGTCCGGTAATTCTCGAAGCCGATAAACTGCGGCGGCGCAATCACATCGAACTTGGTCAAGGAATAATAGAAGGAGCTGAGCATCGGCCCGATGGTCAAGGCAAACAATCCGATAAACCAGGGCAGCAGAAACAAATACGCGATGGCATTTCGTTTCCACAGCCGCCCGAGAAAGCCCGCCGCCGTCCCAGCTGATCGTTTCTTCGGCACTCCGGTAACTGAGTCCATAATCGCACCCCTTTCATCGTGCATACGTGTAGGAAGCAGGGGAACAGCGGACCGAACCCCTGGACTAAACCGGATTCGGTCCGCTGCATCGGCATCTTACTTTTTATTGACGACCTTCTCGGCCGCGTTCAACACTTCCTGAGCTCCGTTGGCAATCGTCTCTTTGCCGAAGGCAACCTTCTGAGTCGTATTAACGAGCGTCGTTTCGAATTCCTTGCCATTCGGTATTTCACGATCCGGCACGCGGGAGTTTTTAGCGGCGATATCGATATACTCGTATACCTTCTTATCTACGTCGCTGGCTTTGGCCTTGAGCGCTTCACGGGCTTTGGAAGAGCCAGGCACGCCGCGTTCGCTGCCAAGAACCATCGTAGCCTCGGGATCGTTCACCATGAAGCTGATGAACATGGCCGCTTCCTTCGGATGCTTCGACTTGCTGTTGACCGACAAGAACTGGCTCGGCTGCAGCCACAGCCCCTGAACCGACCCTGCCCCGCCTTTCGGAGGCAGCACGACCTTGATCTCGTCCTTCATCGCCTTCTGGTAAGCATTGATCTGATTGGACCAGACCAGATGCATGACGGTTTTGCCTTCCACGAAGGAGGAGTTCTCCGGATTCTCCGTATAAGCGGCCGTCATGTCCGCGGGCGGGGTGCTCCCTGCTTTGCGGAAGTTGTCCCACATCGTCAGCCAGTTTTCCAGCTCCTGCTTGCCGAGTCCGACCTTCCCATCCTTATACAAGGTTTTGTCGCTTTGCCGGGCAAAGTAATTCAAATACAGCGGAAGCTTGGATTCGTCCACCGCCCCGTAATAGCCCTTGCCCAGCGCTTTGCTAAGGTCGGCCGCATACTTCCCGAACTCGTCCCAGGTCCAGTCGCCGGTAGGCGGCTGCATCCCCGCTTTTTTGACCAGCTCCGTGTTGTAAGCGATTCCATAAGCGTTGGAGCCTAAGATAATCCCATACTGCTTTCCATCCATCGCGCCGGATTCAATACTGGACTTCTCAAAGTCGGCAATGTCTATTTCTTTGCCCATGAAAGGAGTCAGATCATAAAAAGCGCCCTTGGCTACGTAATCCGGATAGTTGTTGCCGATTTGGATCAGATCCGGCGCATTGCCGCCTGCGATTTGCGTATTTAATTTGTCAAAGTAGCCGTCGCTGCCCATATATTCGCCGCTGATCTTAATGTTCGGATGCTTCTTCTCGAACAGCTCGATCACCTTCAGCGTCGCGTCATGACGGGCTTGGGCTCCCCACCATACCATGCGCAGCTCCACGTTCTGCTCAGCAGCTTTCCCGCCCGAATCGGCGGCCCCTCCCGCACCTGGTGCCGGATCGGACTTAGCTCCGCCAGGCGAACAAGCGGCCAGCATAGTTGCCGTCATAGCGATGGTTGCGAGTAAGGACATGTTTTTTTTCAAGTTCATTCGACAAGCCTCCCTTTGTACGGATGATGGTTCTCTGCAAGTGTTCATCGGAAAGTCAAAGCGTGGTTAGCCCCATTTTTGTAAGCGCTGTCAACATTGATGTAATAAGCTCTCGTATCTACCTCCTTATTTCCTCTTCAAGCAGATACACTCCGATAAGCCCTTACTATTTATTCGGCAAGCCTCCCCTGTTTCATCCAAATCATAACATCGGATCAATAAACGAGTCAATGAACATTTACTAAAATCAATGTTTAAAAAACTGACTTTTTAACTAAATATTTTTCAGTAACCCTCTTTATATAACCTCTTAGCTAACAAAAGGAAAGTAATGGTGTTTTATTCGCAAAGATAAGACCCTATTATTTAGTTAAGTTTAGTTTAGGAAACGCCTCGGGGAAAGAAGCTCGCTACTCGATTACAAGTCACACATAAATTTTCCGTTTAGCCAAATAATAAAGAACAAATTCAAATCAAGGAGTTAACTGCGATGTTAAAAATATTGGTTACCTTAGCTTTTATCGTCTGTGCTTTCGCTCTTGTTATTTCCTTGGTGACAATAAAAAGAGTTCAAAACAAAGAACTGGATAAAGGAACAAACCCCACCACTGTAAAACACCCATTTTTGGCTAATCCGATTATTATCGCCAATGTGCTTTTTCCGATTCTTCTTCTTTTAGGGGGAATCCTGTGGATGTATTTCTATAGATAAACGGGAGGTAAGGATATGGAAAAAAACAGGTATTACGTGTCGGTACAATCTAAAACCATCATGCTCCAGCAGGGCGATGCAGCGTATGAATTTGAAATCGACGCTACCCCGGAAGAGATTTTGCAGCTTCAGGATTTGTTTGAAGAAGAGGAGGATTTCGAGAATGAAACCTTCTTTAGAACTCCCCTCCCCGGTATTCCTTATCATCACGACAGGGCAAACGATGGGTATGATTTCGTCTTGACGGAGATTTATCAAAAGCTGCATGATTTGGGCACAAAGGAAACGAAAGCACACATCAAAAGCATGCATATATTGAACACCGATTCCTCATCTTATACGTAAAAAAGCTGCAGGAAGCGGACTTAGCGTCCGCCTCCTACAGCTTTTATTACCGTATCCGTATCTTACAAAGAAACGATCTTGCCTGTATCCTGCGACTCGAAAGCAGCCAGGATGACGTTCAAGGAACGTTTGCCTTCTTCTCCCGAGATGCGCGGTGGCGTACCGCTCAGGATGCCTTCGACAAATTCGCGGATGACGCCGCTGGTCAGCTGTTGCTCGTTGGTCGAAATACCGCCTACATTGTACTTCTCAATGGTGCCGTCGCGCAATTCAACGATCACTTGATCCTGCGGATCGGTGCCGATCTTCATCACGCCATTCTCGCACCAGAGCACCGTGCTGTTATCCTCGCCCTTGTAATACGTCCAGCTCGCTACCAGCGTACCGATCGCGCCGCTTTTCATACGAAGAATGCAGGTAGCGTTATCGTCTACATCCGTCCCTTCCTTATGACGGGTATCGACGAAGGCCGCCACTTCAGACACCTCGTCGGCAAGCAGCCAGCGGATCAAGTCAGACTTGTGCACGCCGAGATCGCCCATTGCCCCCATGACAGCCTCCGGCTTGCGGAAAAACCAGCTTTCTCTGCCGTCTACGCTCCAGCGTTCCGGACCGGGATGACCGAAAGACGTACGGAATGTCAGCACCTTGCCGAGCTTGCCGCTTTCCAGAATTTCCTTTGCCTTCACGTGCGGAGGCATCAGCCGCTGGTTGTGGCCTACCATCAGATGCACGCCGGCCGCTTCAGCCGCTTGGATCATCGCATCCGCTTCGGCGGTTGTAGCCGCCATCGGCTTCTCGACCAGCACATGCGCGCCTACCTTAGCCGCAGCGATCGTAACCTCCGCGTGAATGGCATTCGGCGTGCAGACGCTGACCGCATCCGGCTTAACTTCTTCCAGCAGCGTACGATAGTCCGTGTACACCTTGCCGCCGTATTGATCGGCGAACTTTTGCGCACGCTCCTCGTTAAGATCACAGAATGCAACTAGCTCCACCTGCGGCAGCAGGGAATATTCGAAAATGTGACGGACTCTGGCAATAGAGCCGCAGCCGATAACGGCCACCTTCAGCTTAGTCATGAATCGTTCTCTCCTTATTGAGTAATGATGAATCCACGAAAACTATACGCGCTTCAGATAATGCTCCTTCAACCAATTCATACTGTTCGAGATACTTTCCAGAGGAGGGTTCTGACAGTTATCCTGCTCGACAATCAGCCATTCCACTCCGGCGTCGGATGCGGCCCCGATAACTTCATCCAAAGCCACAATGCCTTGACCGAGCTCCAGCGTTACCGTACTGTCGCCTTCCACTTTATAGTCTTTCGCATGAACGAATGGCAGACGGCCGGCATACTTGCGGATATAAGCGACCGGGTCCTGGCCTCCGCGATGCACCCAGCATGCGTCCATCTCGACCAGCAGCTCAGGCTGAGACTCGAAGATCGCGTCGAAGACGAACGCATCCCCCACCTTGCTCTCGAATTCGAAAGCATGGTTATGGTAGCCGAAGCCCAGGCCCTGCTTGCGCACCTCAGCTCCCAAGGTCTGCAGCTCGGAGATAAGCGACTTCCAGCCTTCCTCACCCTCGTCCGGCGCCCACGGTACGATAATCGCTTGGCCGCCGATCGCCTTCAAATAATCAATCTCGCCCTGCAGATCGTTCCGCAGACGCTCGAGGCTGACATGGCTGCCCGGAACCTTCAGGTTCAGCTCCTGCAACAGCGCTTTCATTTCCTCCGCAGACAGCCCGCCGTACCCGGCAAATTCAACGCCCTCATATCCAAGCTCTGCGACCTTGCGGAGCGTTCCCGGGAAATCCGCCGCCGTTTCATTGCGCAAGGTATAAAGCTGAACGCCAATCCCCATCTTTCTCATGAAGCCCACTCTCCCTTATTATTCCATATGATGTGCCGTTTCTCCTTCTACTATACAAACAATCGTATTTTCTGCATATAAACGATATAATGAAAACATCAACAATTTGGCTGCGATTTGCAAAAGGAGGACTGACGATGACCGCAACCCTCCTAACCTGCGGTTACTCTTATCATACCGAACGCTTCACCACGCATTATAAGAACGGCTCCCCGCATTATTTATTCCGGCTGCAGACGGAAGGCACCTGCCATGTCCATATCAACTCGCGCGGGGTCGCGATCGAACCAGGCCACCTGATCCTGATCAAGCCCGGGGATACGTATACGCTGCTGATGGAGGAACAGCCTCTGACGGACGGAGAGCTGGCCCCCGTAGCGAGCGGGGACTACTACTTATGCTGCGAAGGAAAGTGGATCGACGAGTGGTGGAGACGCGCCGATAAGCCGTCCGTCAGCCGCATAGACCTTGACGAGAAGCTGGTCTCGCTTTGGCAGCAGCTTCTGCTGGAGAACCTGCGCACAGCAGGCAGCGGCACGTCCGAGCTGATCGACTATCTGCTGCGGGCGCTATGTCTTTGCCTGGAGCGCGCGGTAACGGAAACGACTCCGAAGCAGGGCAAGCCCTTCGCCGCGATCCGCATGAAGCGGTTCATCGAAGAGCATGCCACCCGAAGCTTCAAGGTGGAGGAAGCGGCCGAGCAGGCCGGACTTAGCGTGTCCCGCGCCGTCCATCTGTTTAAGGAGTGTTTCGGTAAGTCGATGATGGAATACGCCTTGGAGCTGCGGCTTGCCGCTGCCGTGGAACGGATGATCTATACGTCGATGACGCTCGACCAGATCGCCCAAACCTGCGGCTTCGGAGGCTACACCTATTTTCACCGGGTATTCAAGGAAACCTACGGTATGGCTCCGGGACAATTCCGCGGATTACAAAAAAAGTCCCTCTAATAGAGGGACAAAGCAAGTGAATCTTTCTCATTAAGGGAATGCAAAATGGCCTCACAGCCGATGACCTCAATACTGATGAGGGACTTCAGACATTTTTGAAGGGTATTTCTTCCGGTTGTCACCTTTTTGTCGAGAGCTGCCTTAAGCAGCTTCAGTGTCTTCTTATTCAGGCTGTCGGCGAAAACCGGGACCTCTTTGTTCTGAAACGTAACAAAAACTTTCATCCCTGACACCGTCCTATTCTATCTTTTTCTATCCTGACTATACTAGTAGAATAATCTAGTATTATTAAAATAAGCTTAAAATAATATTACAAAATGATGTCATCTTTGGCAACCGGACTTTGGCATAAAGTTTGCATTCGCCAAGTTCACTGCGTATAATTTTTTCCAATAGCAAATGCAACTAACTTAAAAGGGACGAGGGAAGCGCATGGCGGAGCACAAATACACGATCCCCCGGCTGATCTCGCTGCTTTACCGGTCCGGACAAATGTATGTCGCCGGCCGGCTGAAGGAACGGGAGATCGGCAGAGGCCAATACATTTTCCTCAATGCCCTCTACAAGGCCGACGGTCTTAGCCAGGAGGAGCTGTCCGAATACTTGCTGATCGATAAAGGCACGACTGCCAAGGCTTTAAGAAAACTGGAAGAGCAAGGCTATGTAACGCGCAAGGTGCGGGAGGACGACAAACGGTTCAACCGGGTATTTCTGACGCCCAAGGCGCTTGATATCAAGGATGAGGTGCGCGGCGTCCTGATCGATTGGCGAAGCCTGCTGACCCAAGGGCTCTCCGAAGAGGAGAAGGAGCAGGCCTGGACGCTGCTTGAGAAGATGGGGGAGAATGCGGCCCGCCTGGCTAAGGAAGCCTCCTACTCGCGGGACGACCTTCCGCCGGAGCCTGGAACCAAGGACGATGCGCCCTGAATCTCAAGCCGGCGGGGACCGGGACGGATAGGAATGGTTCCGTACAGGCCCTATGCTCCTCCCCGAAAGGCGATCCGGATATCCAGTACCTCGGAGCGGCTGCCCAGCCGGATAGGCGGACCCCAGAAGCCAAAGCCGGAGGAGACAACGGCATGCATCGCCCCTTTTCGCAGATAGCCCCAATCCAGCTCGAACAGACGGCGGGTGATCAGATGATTCGGCAGCATCTGCCCCCGGTGAGTATGCCCCGAAAGCATGAGATCGACGCCGGCCTCCATGGCGGCCCCCAGCTTGTGAGGCTGATGGTCCAGCAGAATGATGGGCCTCGCTCGGTCGGCTTCCGCCAGCAGAACCTCTACCGGCTGCCGCGCCTCTCCCGTAAAGCGTTCGACGGCATGATCCTTGCGGCCGGCGATGTAAAACGCTCCTTCCACCAGCTCCACACGGTCAAGCAGCACATCAATGCCGATCTCCCGCATCTTTGCGACATAGTCGGTTATATGACCGCCGATGTACTCATGATTGCCCAGCACGGCATATACCCCGAGCGGCGCCTTCAGCTTGCTCAGCTCCTCGCCCATCCCTTCGCGGACGAAGGGCTCAAAGCTGTCGTCCAGCACATCGCCGGGAAGCAGGACCAGATCCGGCCCCAGCTCGGCCACCCGCTTGGTCAGCTTGGCAATATGACGCTTGCCTATCGTCGTACCCAGATGCAGGTCCGAGGCTGCAACGATCCGCAGCTCCTCCCGGTCCCCTGCCCGCTTGTCTATCTCCAGGTCATACCGGCGGATGACCGGATTCCAGGCATTCCACGCGCCCTTCAGGAATAAGAAAGCAAGTAAGGCGAGCTCTGCGGAGCCTGCAATCCGTATCGCCGCCCCCTCCTCCATACCTCCCCATACCAGCAGCCCGCCTGCCAGATGAGCAAGCGGCGTGAGCAATAGACCGTAGAAAACAACTCCCATGCCGTAGGCCCCTATAGTCTTGAGCAGCTTGTACGGCCGGTAAGGCAGCACCCGGTGCAGCAGCATCGACGCGATATAACCAAAGGCCAGCACAGCATAAATACCGGCGTACGGCCAATCGGGCGCCCCGGGCAGCATAGCCTGCCAATACCGATACCCCAGCCATGCCAGATAAGCATTCAGCCCTATAAAGACAATCAGCACAACTCCAAACCACATGATACGCTTGCCCATGAGTCTCCTTCTCTCCTTCTCCTCCATGAACTCTATTTCGCTAGGACGAACCCTTTCCTCATTCTCTCACATAGGGGGCTATCGAGTAAAATTCCCCAATCCCGGGCATCGTACTACCATCGCTCTGATATAGAATGTCCGCAGAAAGGATGCCGATACCTTTGAATGACCGCAACAATCCAGACGCAGACAAGCCCTTATCCGTACTCGAATCAAAGCCCGAACGCCAGACCCGCTCAAGCGAGGAGCTTCTGTACGCTCCAGAGTACGAGGCCCTCGCACCGCTGAGGGAATTCGTCGATAACCTGATCGACAGCATCCAGCAAGCCAGGGACGAATCCAGAGACTAGACGCGCGAAATGGAACTGGAGCAAGAACAAGGCAAACTCAAAGCAGGCCTCTCCCTCCAAGGGATGGCCTGCCACTACTGCGCTCGCGTTACCGCATCGGGCGTTTCAGCTTATCTTGCCGCATAAAGATGCATCCGCGAGATGTATTCGCTCACCATCGTATGGATGGCACTGACGGCCTCCTCTACAGGCGCTTGCCGGGACAACTGCTCCCGGATCGCCTCAATCCAGTAGCGGCACGAGGCTGCTCCAGCTTCATGAACCCTGCTGTAATCGTCCAGATAACCGGGGATCAGGAAGCAATCGATCGAATTCATCGCATACACAAATCTCCCGCGGCTCTTCCCTTCTTCCTTCCAGGGCTTCAGCCGGTCGTACAGATCGCTAAGCCCGAGCAGCCCGAGCCGGTAGCATCTGCGGGCCCACTCATACCGCTCCTCGTCCAGCAGACCGCGTTCATACCGCTTCTTGTTTGTCTCGTCGAGCAAATAGAGCGCGCCCCCCCACTCTCCCGCAAACTTCAGCCAAAATTCGGCGGCCTCCTCCGGAATCTCCACCCGGGCCCGCTCCTCGAACACGAGGTCCGGATTGTTATCCAGCAGCCTGCGCGCTTCCTCCATGTCAATCTGAGCCCTGGTATCGTGACGCTCCTTACCGCTATCCAATTTTATCTCTCCTTTAACCTGGCTTTCTTGCCTTTATAATACCATGAACCGGGACCTCCCAACATGTCAGCCCGCGCAGCAGCTAGGTCTGCCCGGGATGAATTAGGCTTCCTCCGGGAGCGTACGTTTTCCGGCAGTGTTTATTCCGACACGGCTGTCGTTCAGGCGATCAGCCGCGAGGAGCAGCTTGCCCCGGTGCATGCGGCTCAGTCGGCGCGGCGCGTATGCGACATACGGCTACACCAGCTTCTCGACCATTACCTTGCCGGAAAAAAAGGTAGCCCCGCCGCCCATATCGGCTACCCGATCCGGCGTCAGCGAGTTGACGAGCGCCTTAGCTCCTGCCTTGCCAGCCCACAGTCCTTGACTGACCACAACTCCGGGCAGCACATCTTCTCCGACAGCGGCCGTCAGCTCGCACTCCCCTCTTTCGTTCCGGACCCGGACGAGCTCTCCGCTGACGATACCGAGCCGGGACGCATCGCACGCGTTCATATGCAGCCTGGGCATCCGCTCCATCCGGACATGCTTGTCATTATGAGCAAATGTAGAATTCAAAAAATGATGGTTCGGTGCGGGAATAAACCAGAACGGCAGCTCCTCGTCGCTGACGAGGGGCGTATAAGTCGGAAGGGCGGGATAACCCTTCTGCTCCATCTGTCTCGAGTACAGCTCGATTTTGCCGCTCGGCGTAGGCAGCCGGCCAGGAAAAAGCGGCCGCACATCCGCCTTCATAAATTTGTTCTCCGTCAGCTTCTCCAGGGTAATCCCCGCCAGGCGGGGGTTGGCCGGATGATCCAGCGATTGCCGGATGAGCTCATCATCCGAATCCCGCAGGGCCTGGTCCTCGAAGCCCATCGCCTCCGCAAGCAGACGAAACACATCGACGTTCGATTTGCTCTCGCCATAAGGCTCGATCACCGGCTCCTGGAGATGAACATAGTGATGCCAATATGATTTGAAAAAATCCTTATTCTCCAGAGAAGAGGTGGCGGGAAGCACGATGTCGGCGTACGCCGCCGTTTCCGTAAGAAACAGATCGTGCACGACCGTAAACAAGTCCTCGCGCCCCAGGCCCTGCTTCACCTTGTTCGCATGGGGAGCCACCACAGCAGGATTCGAGTTGTACACGTACAGCGAACGGATAGGGGGGTCCAGCTCGAGCAGTGCGCTCCCGATCAGATTCATATTGATCCGGCGGGTGGGGGCGGCCAGCAGATCCGGCCGCTGCAGCGCAGTCGTATTATGCTCCAGATATCCGCTGTTGCCCTTGATCGCACCGCCTCCCTTAGCCAGCCACGCCCCCGTCAAGGCAGGCAGGCAAGAGATCGTGCGCACGCACATCCCTCCGTTGTCATGATGCTGAATCCCGTTGCCGATACGCAGGAAGGAGGCAGGGGTCTGTCCGTACATGCGCGCCAGCCGGTATATATCCTCGACCGGCACTCCCGTAATCCCCGACACCTTGAGCGGGTCGTAGCTCTTCACATGCTCGCGAAGCTCCTCATGTCCGACCGTGTACGTCCTCAGAAACTCCTCATGGACCATCTCTTCCGCAAACAGCACATGCATAAGTCCGAGGGCAAGCGCGGCATCCGTACCCGGAAGGATCGGGATGAACCAGTCCGCCCAGCGCCCCGTCTGGTTGCGGTGCACATCGATTACGACGACCTTCGCTCCGCGCTTGCGCGCCTGTTCGGCCAGCATAACCTGATGCATATTCGTGCTGACTGCGTTGATTCCCCACATCACGATCAGCTCGGCATGAATCGTATCTTCCGGATCGGTCCCCAGATTGGCCCCCATCGTGTAGTTGTAGCCCTCCGAGCCGGCCGCCTGGCAGATGGAATATTGCAGCCGGCTCGCCCCCAGCCGGTAAAAAAATCTCCGGTCCAGTCCCTCGGTTCCGATCCGGCCCATATTCCCATAGAAGCTGTAGGGAAGTATAGACTCCCCTCCATGCAGGCCGATCAGCGCCTTCCAGCGGGAAGAGATCGTCTCGAGTGCCTCCTCCCAGGATATACGCTCAAAGCGGCCCTCCCCCTTGGGTCCGACGCGCTTCAATGGATACCGAAGCCGCTTCGGGTCGTATATGCGCTCGGCAAGATGGCGCACCTTATGACAGATCGCCCCTTGCGTAACCGGATGATCGGGATCTCCTTCAATCTTGATGATTTTTCCCTCTTCTTTATGAATAAGCAGTCCGCACTGATCCGGACAATCGAGCGAGCATACGGCCGGCACGACTCCTGTCCGTTGATCTGTGTAAGCAGGCATACCCATGCTCCTTTCCGCAAGTTTACAGGCTTAAGCTTCCTGCGGTTCTCATTTTGCTTCCGATCTTTTCATGATCCTCTTAACAGCTCCGGTTGTCAACGGCCCCGCGACTCCCCCTGCATAAGCAAAAGGCCCTGCATAAGCAGGACCCCTTAGACAGCTATACAGCTTTCTTGCCGGAGGACGACAGCTCGTACCCCGGCTTCGCCCCCTCCTGCGGCGCTCCCGCACCCGGATTGTGGCGTCTTCCTTTGAATAAAAACCGGATGACCGGTATTTTATTGATCAGCAAACCGACAACATAAGAGAACGCCACGCCCCAGATCGTATACGAAATCCAGTCCAGACGGAGATGATTGGCGAAGACGTATTTATTCAAATTATTCAGTACGACAAATGAAAAGCCCATGTGAAATACCAGAATCATGAGCGATTCTTTACCGAGCGCACCGAAGATCCGGTGAATCCAGGACCATGATTTGACCCAGGACACGAGCTGCATAAGCAAGAAGCTTCCCGCCAGCCCGCCGGCCAGAAACAACACAATATTCCCGTATTTCCTGTGATTCATATCCACAATCTCCGTATTCAGCAAGCCGAGAGCGAACAGAGCGGCGAAGACGCCAAGCAGCGGCGCCGAAAAACGATAAGAGCGGAACAACCCCGCTTCCTTAAGCCTGTAACCCGCGAACATAAACACCTGAGCGACCATGGCTACATCCAGGCTCCAGGGCAGATGTACGAATCTGCTGACCGCATAACCCGCGATCGCCAGCGAGAAGAATAAAGCGGCCTGCACAGCAAGCCCCCGGCGGAACACAAACCTCCAGCCGCACCAGAAAATAAGCTCCGCACAGAACAAGCAAACCAAAAACCAGAGCGGCGTATTGAAAGCCAGCCGATCCCCATTGCCTATGAATATACCGGCAAATAAATAAGTAGGGCTGAGATCGCTGCTCTCCCCCATCTGCTCTCTGATCAGCCATAACGCGTAGAAAGCGAAGCATGCCGTAAAATAAGGAAGGAGCAAGCCGATGATACGGCTTTTGATCCAGTCGCCAAAAGCAGTATGATATTTCGCTACATTAAATAAATAACCGGATAAAAGAAAAAACAATGGCATTCTGAAAGTACGAAGCGTATCATTCAACAGATCCGGGACCTCGGTATGGGCCATCACGACAAGCGAAATGCTGATCCCACGTAAAATATCGATCTCAACAACCCGATTTTTCAACAGTCTGATATCCCCCTGTCGTTTTTGCTACATTATGTATCATAAATGTCGGGGAGTCAACCCTTTTTTGTCTAATCAAGTCCCTACTCCCTTCTAGAATCAAAAAAACCTCTATGCCCGGTAAGGGGCATAGAAGTGCTCGGCAGGCAACCAGTCAGGCGCCGTTATACGCCTTGCTGTACAGCGGTTGTGCCGCGGGCTTCGGCATGAGCGGCCTTCAAATGCTCCGGATAGCCATACGTACCGTGCTCGCTCAAATCGAGCCCGATCGTTTCTTCCTCTTCCGTTACACGCAGCCCCATCGCCGCTTTCATGATCGCGAGAATGACGTAGGAGGCAAGGAAAGCGAACGCGCCGCATACGATGACCCCCAGCAGTTGAACGCCCAGCTGCTCCAAGCCGCCGCCGTACAGAAGCCCCGCTTTCCCGACGCCAACCTTCTCAGCTAGCTCAGGCGTTGCGAAAATCCCATTGGATAGCGTGCCCCACACGCCGGCCGTCCCGTGGGCGGACAGAGCATAGATCGGATCGTCGATGCGCAGCTTCTCGAACATCCTCATACTGGCGAAGACGACGAGACCGGCGATCAGGCCAATCCCGATAGCGGCCCACGATTCGACGAAGGCGCAGGATGCGGTGATCGCGACCAGACCGGCCAAGGCGCCGTTCAGCATTACCCCGATATCGGCCTTGCCGTTGATCGCCCATGCGATCAGGAAGGCGGCAACCGCCCCTGCAGCGGCAGCGAGCTGGGTATTGATCGCCACATAGCCGAAGAAGCTGCCATCGCCGACTGTAAGGGTACTGCCGGCATTAAAGCCGAACCAGCCTACCCACAGCAGCATCACACCTAGTGTAGTGAACACCTGATTGTGACCCGGCATGTCGTTAGGCGTGCCGTTTTTATTGTACTTGCCAAGACGGGGCTTCAGCAGGATCGTCGCAGCCAATGCGGCCATGGCGCCTGTCAAGTGCACGACCGTCGAGCCTGCAAAGTCCTGCTTGCCGTGCTCGGCAAGCCAGCCGCCGCCCCAGATCCAGTGAGCCACTACAGGATAGACGACAACCGAGAACAAAATAGCGAAGATCAGATAAGCGGACAGCTTCGCCCTTTCGGCAAAGCCTCCGAAGGCTACCGCCATCGAGATCGCGGCGAAGGCGAGCTGGAAAATAAACATGACCGTCGGAGCTACCATACTGCCCTCGGGCACATCCTTGACATCGAATCCGAAGTACTCTCCCCAGCCGATAAGCGAATTGCCCTGCGAGCCGAAGATCAGAGCATAACCGACAGCCCAGAACACCAGCGTGACGATACCCAGTGCAACGATCGTCTTCCCTGCGATATGACCGGCATTTTTCATCCGGGTGGACCCGGCCTCCAGCATAACGAACCCGCATTGCATGAAAATAACGAGGATAGCACCAAGCATGACCCAAATCGCATTCATTCCCACTTCCATAGCCGTCACCCTCACTTTGCCTGAAGTTTGTTTTGAGGAGCCCCGCCTTCTCGCGCGCCAGTCAGCATCAGCTCTGCAATTGGATACCTTTCAATCCACGTTAATATTTTATGACACAGAACAAAATTATGTCAATGTTTCTTACATAATTTTATTTGTATTTAGAAAAAAATAGGTTTATAAACACAATTGATCGAATTTATTTAAGGAATACTCTCATATTTATAACATATATATAACATGAACATAACCCAATCCAAATTAATCTGCGTCTCCTGGTTCTTTCTCTCTCAACCACTCGGCAGGAAGTCCGCTTCTCCGACGATCACCCGAAGCCTCCGGCATCCACTTACGCTTCCGTAATCTCTTTTAGCTGCACGAAAAAAGGCCGTCCGCGCGGACGACCTTACCGGAGATGCTCCATTTCACCTGTTCGTGTGAACCAGGCTGGGCCTCCTGACTGAGCTTCTCACTCAAAATCATAACGTTCTTCTTTCCAGGGATCGCCATACATATGGTAGCCATTGCGCTCCCAGAAGCCCGGCTGATCCTTCTCCATAAATTCGATGCCGCGCAGCCATTTAGCGCTTTTCCAGAAGTACAGATGCGGCACGACCATGCGGACCGGGTAGCCGTGCTCAGGCGTGAGCAGCTCGCCGTTGTGGCGGAAGCCAAGGAAGGAAGTATCCCTCAAGAAGTCGTCCAGCGGCAGATTCGTGGTCCATCCCTGCTCGGCATGCAGCATCACGTAACGGGCTTCGGGCTTCAGCTTGATCCGCTCCATGATCGTGGATACCGCGACGCCCTCCCAAACATTGTCCAGCTTGGACCAGGTCGTGACGCAATGAATATCGTTGTGGAATTCCCGCTTGGGCAGCGCCATGAATTCCTTGTAGCTGATGGAGGCCTCTTCCTCCACCAGTCCGAACAGCCGCAAATTCCATTTGCCCATATCCCGGTAATAGATGACATCGCCGTAATGCAGCACCGGAAAGCCTTCCGTCACGGTTTGCCCGGGGGGAACCCGTTCCTCCCCAGGCAGCATTTCAGCCCGCTGGTTATTTTCCATGGGTGGTTTCGCTCCTTTCGCTACCGCCGCTATCTATGCTTAATCCCCCGGGTGCAGCCTCTCTACCAAGCGGTGTACCGGCAGCGTCAGATCCGCGCGTACCGTGCAAGCCTGCGGGTCGGCCAGCGTGTCCAGCACATGCGAGACGATACCGGCAAAGCCCCGCCGATGCAGAATCGTATCCCAGCTGCCGAACGAAAGCTCTTGCGGCGCCGCACCCTGCTCCATCCAGACCGCCCGCTCGAGGTTAACCACCTCCACCGAGCAGCCGCTCCCATGGAGCTCCAGCTTTTCCAGATCGGCGCCTGCCCGGCGGGCCATGGCGAACTGCCCTGTCGCCCCTCCCTCGGCACTGCCGTCGGCGAACCGAAGCGAGCCCGTGCCGAGCATCAGCCGTCCGCTCTCATCCATACGTTCCGTATAGGAGATAACGTCGCCGTCATCCCCGCCCAGCCACAGCAGCAGATCCAGCATATGGATCAGATCGTCATACAACGTTTGCTTGGCGGGACAAGGCTGCAGCTTCGTCCGATGCTTGATGGCCGAAGCGATGTCGAAGCCTCCTGCTTCGGCCATCCTCCGCTTCGCCTCTACATAAAGCGGGGCAAATCGGCGGTTAAACCCGACCGCCAGCAGCAGGTCATGCTCTGTCGCAAAGGCCGCCATTCGCTCCGAAGCCTCTATCCGATAGGACAGCGGCTTATCGACATAGACATGAACACCGGCCTCCAGGCACTCCATCACGATCTCTTCATGAGTCGGAGTCGGACTGTGCACGAACGCCACATCCGGACGTTCCCGGCGAAGCAGCTCTCCCACGGACCCGTATTGGCCGGCGATCCGATACTGCCTGCCCATCCGCTCCACGGTAGCCGGGGTTCGGCTGCACAAGCCTACGATGTCCACCCTCTCATCCGATGCCAGCAGCGGCAAATACACTTTCTGGGCGATATCGCCTAAGCCTATGATCGCTATTTTTGCCCTCACCGCAATCCTCTCTCTTTCTGCCGAAAGCCTGTTCTTAATAAAAATTTGATATCGCCAAATCCTGCCGCTTGCTTTCAAGCCAATCGGCGATGTGGTAAACTAAAACAAACATCTGCCAAGGCTCCTCGGAATGTTCGAGGTCCCAGTTAAGGCCACTTGCTTGCCATGGCTCACGAGGCTGGCGCCTTTCGCCTGCCGTCAAACCCTGCACATTTTGGAGGAATTCTACACTAATGCGGAAGAAGAATAGTTGGTTTTTGGCTTTATGGATCGTATCGTTCGCGGTTTTCCTTGCATGCTCCATCTTGTTCGAATCTCCGGTCTGTCTGTACGTCGCCAGCGCCATGCCCATCCTGATCGTCATCTGGCTGCCCGATCGGGAGCCGAATCAATATATCCGGGCCCGTCATCTGAAGCATGTCCATCTCCGGACCCATGACAGCGGGGAGACGGGGAGACTTACGATCAGCTTCAACCCGGGCTTCATCCGCTGGAAGCAGGCCGGTAAGCTGTACTTCCACCTCGACTCGCTCAGCCGGGAGGAAACGGCCGAGGCGGCTGCCGATCAGCCTCCGCAAGCCTCTCTATCGATTCTCCCTTATGACCTGACCCCGCATCCGAGCAAGCCCGGCTGGGTCGGGATCGACCTGGATCAGGTGGCGGCCCGCACGACCAGTCTATCGATCACCACGGACGAGGTCGCCCGCTTCATTATTCCGCTCAGGGATTTGGAAGAGATCGCCGTCCGGCATATGGCCGGCCTCGTCTCGGTTGCGAGGGGCGGCAACCAGCTTCACGCTTAATCCCCTGCCGCGGAAGACCGGACTCCGGCAGCGGCATCGAAGGCTCGGATCGGCTCAGGCCGAACCGGGCCTTCTTGTTCCCTATAGACAACCGGTCAAGCCCACCAGGTCAGGTCGCCGAAGCATTTCGGGTCACGAGGCTGGCCAGCGTACGCACTATCGCCCCTGTTCCGCCCAAAGGCTCCGTCCCCCGCTCATTCCACAACCAGGCCGTTCCTCCCGTATCCAGATGAACCCATGGCGTATCTCCGGCAAAATATCCGATGAACAGTCCGCCCGTAATGCAGCCAGCCCACCGGTCGCGGCTTGTCGCATTTTTGATATCCGCTATGCGGCTTTTCAGCATATCCCGGTACTCGGGGTAGTTCGGCAGCGGCCACACCTTTTCGTTCGCTTCGCGGGCGCTGTCCAGCACCTCTTGAAGCAGCCGCTCATCCCCCGACACCGCCCCCGTCGCCACGTCGGCGAAGCTCACCAGCACCGCTCCCGTCAACGTCGCGACGTCGATCAGCCGCGTAGCCCCAAGCTGCTTCGCATACAGAACGCCGTCAGCCAGCACGATCCGGCCCTCGGCATCCGTGTTCAGCACCTCCACCGTCTGACCGTTCATCATCGTGATCACGTCCCCAGGCTTGAACGCCGCCCCGGACGGCATATTCTCAGCGGTCGGGATGACGATGACCACGTTGATGGCCGGCTTCAAGGCGCCCAGCACATGGATCAGACCGAGCAGGACGGCGGCTCCGCCCATATCGCTGATCATTTCCTCCATGCCGTCCGGCTTTTTCAACGAGATGCCGCCGGTATCGAAGGTAATCCCTTTTCCTACCAGACCGAGCACCTCGCCCGGCGCTTCCGGCGCTCCTTCATAGCGCACCGCGATCATCCGCGGCGGCTGTACGCTGCCTTGGCCGACGGCGGCGAGCCCGCCCATCCCGTGCTCGCGAATGCCCGTCTCGTCGAGCACGGTGCAAGCGAGCCCGTAGCGGGCGGCCAAGCCCTGTGCCGCGCGCGCGAGGTCATCCGGCCCGAGGTAATTGCCGGGCAGGTTGGTCAGGTCGCGCGCCGTATAGACGCCGAGCGCCGTCGCCCGCGCGGCCTCCAGCGCGGGCGCCAGCCCGCGCCGCTCCTCGTCCGCGGCGCCCAGCAGCGCGACGCTCCGCAGCGGCGGCGCTTCGCCGGCCTCCGCCAAGGCATAGCTCGGCATGCGGTAGCTGCCGAGCCAGAGCCCTTCTGCGAGCGCCCGCACGCGCTCGCTCAGCTCTTGCGCGCGCCCGGCGCCGGCGCGCGGCAGCGGCGCAGCCAGGCGCTCAAGCCGCAGGCCGAGCGCGGCGCGCGCCGCATAGACGCCTGCGTCGCGCCAGGCGTCAGCGCTCGTGCGGGCGGCTTCGCCCAGCCCGCACAGCAGCACGGCCTGATAGCCGGGCATCAGGCCCAGCGTCGGCACGGCCTCGGTCTCCCCGAGGCCGCCGGCGAATTGTCCGCGCGCAGCCAGCCCGCGGACAGCCTCTACCATTGCGGCAGGCAGCTCAAGGCCAGCCTGCCCTACCCAAGCGCCGGAGGCCAGCTCCTCGGCGGTAACGAAGACGACGAGCGCATCCGCATCCGCTCCCGCATCGCCAGCCGCCGGCTCTACAAGCTCAACTGCCATCGGCAGCTCCTGTGTAACGTAACGCTCCAATGGATCCACGCCTATTCCTCCTTATACGTAAATCGCTAGCTTGAAACCGATCCCCGGTCCCCGACTTACCGCACTTCCGGAGACGCCGCATAATAATTAGACGCTTCCATCACGACGCGCCGCATCGGCAGATCGTAAGGACACATTGGCTCGCAGATCGGCTTCTCCTTGCAGGGATCATGATCCGCACAGGACAAAATCTTGTCCTTATTCTTTTGATAAAATCCATCGCCCTTCGGCAGCAGGCCGAACGTCGACCGGATCTGGCTGGAAATCATAATATCCGGAATCGCAATCTCGACCGGACAGGAGCAATAATTGCAGCGCCGGCAGTTATGCGCGCCCAATTGAAGCGCCAAGGCTTCCAGCTCCGTTCGCTCCGCGGCCCCGACCTCTTCGCGCATGGCGGCGATGTTCTCCCTGACTTCCTCTACACTGACCATCCCCGAAATAATCACATGCACATCCTGACTGAACGGATAGCGAATCGCCTTGTCCACCGGCTTGATAAAGCCCCCCGACAGCGGCTTCATCGCCACCTTTCCCATGTTCAGCCGGGTCAGCTCCGGAATCAGCTCATCCAGGGCAAACGGCTGCGCCAAATTCAGATGGAACAGCACCTGGTCGAACTGCTCCTTGCGGATCCACCTTGTCAGAAGGTCGGGACGATGTCCAGTTATGCCGATGTGCCGGATATAACCCTTCTCCTTCATCTCCAGCGCAGCCCGGTAAGCGCCGTCTTCTTCCATAGCCGCTTTGAATTCCTGCACTTTATTCACATAGTGAATCTGCATCAGGTCGATCACATCGGTTTTCATTCGGATCAGACTTCGCTCCATCTCTTCCTTAGCCGAAGCGTAATCCCGCTTGTTCGTCTTGGTGGCCAAAAAATACTCCGACCTCCGGTGTGAGATGCTCTCGCCGATTATCTCCTCGCTGTTGCGATAGCCCGCGGCCGTGTCGATGTAATTGATCCCTTCATCCAGCGCATAGTTCAAGGCTGCCCGCGCTTGCTCGAACGGAACGCCTGGCAGATTCATAGCGCCAAATCCGAGCGAGGATACGCGGTAGCCCGTCTTTCCGAATATCGTATAACGCATCGTTTATGCTTCCTCCCCGCTGCCGTTTATATCCAGCAGCTATCACTTACTGTTCATGTCTAAAGCAGCCGTTTCATGAATTCATAGGCTTTGCGGTTCTGCCCGTTGCCCAGCGCGTGACCCATGAAAGGGTACACCTCCATGGTCTTATCCTTCGAATGAAGGCGGTTATAGGCCGCAAATATAGCTTCCGGCATGCAGATCAAGTCCTTAAGCCCCACCGAGCACAGCACAGGCACCGTAATCCGATCCGCCAGATTGATAATGTCGAAATAGCTGAGCGTCTGCATCACCTGCTCCAGCTTGTCGGGAAAGATCGTCACGAACTTGGCCGCCTCTTGCAGCGAGCTCGTGGAATTGAGGATTCCGAAATCCATGTGGCACATATTCGGTACGTTGGCCACCGCTCCGCGTACCTGAGTGCTCAGCGCAGCCGTGATGAGCGCCAACCCGCCTCCTTGGCTGGTCCCCATCACAAACATGCGCTCTTCGTCGATCTCCGGCTGCTCCGCTGCAACCCGGATCGCTCTCAACGCGTCCAGCGTGATGTGCTTGTAGTAGCATTCATGCTTATCCAGGATGCCCTGCGTCAGCCAGCCGCTCGTCATTCCGAACGACTGTGGCGCCAGGTTCCCGGTTTCTCCTCCCTGCCCGCGCACATCGATCGCATACACGGCGAAGCCCATCAGCAGCCAGTGGGCAAAATCCTCAGGCGCGCCCTTGGAGCCGTGGTAGCCGTGATAGATGACGATACATGGGCAAGGCTTGCGAATCGGCTGCGGCGGCAGCAAATACCAGCCATGAATCGGCGTCCCGTCATGCGCTTCGAAGATCAGCTTGCTCACTTCGGTTTGCATCGGCGTCTGAAGCTCTTCTCTGCGGTATGGAACGCCCCCGTCGTTCAACCGGAGCGTTTGCTCCCAGAATTGATCGAGGTCCGGCTGCGCGGTGGAATCGGCTATATAGTGATACAAGGAATCAATTCGTTTTTCGATAGCGTTCACGGCAATATTCTCCTCGTCTTTAAATTTAACTCGCTGTCGCTTTAAATGAGCAACGCTGCAGATATGATACTATTTCCATCCCCAGACGGGGAGTTCCTTTTTTTAGAGGAAAATTAGTTCATCTGCAGAGACAGTCCTCAAAAATGGATAGCGTTTGAGCAGCGGATGGTTTTCCTTTCGTCCCCTGACAACTATAATCAGTCGTAACGCATGTATATTTCCGGGTTACATTCAGCTGCCACTTAACGGAGGAGATCTGCTTGAGCGCTTTCCATCGGTACCGCCTGCTTCACAATTTGACGTTCCACATGCGCATTCGCGTAACCCTCATTGTCATTATCGCGATTGCCGTCTCCTCCACCGGATGGGGCTCCTACTACATCGCGGCCGGTATTGTAGAGAGCCATGCCGAACAGGCCGGACAAGAGTCGATTAACAAATTGAAGCTCGTACTGGAAGAGAAGATGCGGCAGATTGCGGTATCCGTCATGACCTTGATGATCAGCGATGCGTTCAAAGCCGCCATGCGCGATGTCGCCATGGCCGATGCCTCCGGGTACCCGACCCATCTGTCTTCGCTCCAGTCGCACTTCGCCCAGATCAAGCTGAACGAGCCGATGCTTCAAAATGTGCTCGTATCCACGCCGATCGGCGATTTCTACAACACCGGCTTTATCCGCACCAGCGACAGGCCCTTCCAGCTTTCGGCCCCCTACTACCGATTGAAGTCGGCCGGCACGAATCTCTGGCTTGAAGCGCATGAAGATCCCTTCTTCACCGGCCATGAACGCGTCATTTCTCTTCTGATGGAGCCTCTGTCGGATATTCTCGTATCGGACGTATACCTGGTCGTCAATGTGCGGGAGGCCGGCTTGCTGGAAATGCTGCAGTCGAATCTGAGCGAGCCGGGCGGAGCGATTCTGCTGGTCGCGCCGGACGGGTCCGAGGTGCTGACCTCCGACCAGGCGCTATGGGGACAAATTCGCGCAGGCTATTCTCCCGTTCCCAGCGAGCCTTCCCTGATCAGCGGACGCTTGTCTCCGCTCCTGGACAAGGACGACTATGTCGTCAATTATGCCAAGCTGCCGATGAATGAGGGCTGGACGCTCATCAGCGTGCAGAAGAAGTCGGAGCTGTTCAAGCAAATGGACCGTATCCGCTGGCTTGTCGTGGCGGTAGTGGCCGGCTGCACCATCCTTGCGCTGCTGCTCTCCCGCATGCTTACGCTGCTGCTGATGAAGCCGCTCCACACGCTGAAAAGCCTGATGCTTCGCGTGGAGAGCAGCGACCTGTCGGTTCGCTTCGAGAGTCCTTACCAGGACGAGTTCAGCCGTGTCGGACTGCGGTTCAACAGGATGCTCGAGCAGATCGAGCAGTTGATCGAAACCGTGCGCGAAGCGGAAACCGAGAAGCGCAAGTCCGAAGTGAAGGCGCTGCAGGCGCAGATCTCACCGCATTTTCTATACAATACCCTGAACGCCATCTATTGGCGCACGCAGCTCGGGCAGCATGGCGACGTCGGCGACATGGTGCTTTCCTTATCCAAGCTGTTTCAGCTCGGACTTAACAGCGGTAGCGAGATGACGACCGTAGACAAGGAGCTGACCCACGTCGAGCAGTATTTGCTGCTGCAGCAGCGCTGTTATGAAGGCCTGTTCGTCTTCGACATCGACCTGAAGGATGAGTCGCTGCGGAGCTTCCCCCTGCTCAAGCTGCTCCTGCAGCCTCTCGTGGAAAATGCGATCCTGCATGGCTTTCAGAAGCGGCATTCGGGCGGAGAGATTCGTATCGAAGCAGCCGCCTCCGGACAGAAGCTGGTCTTCGTCATCCGGGACAACGGCAAGGGGATGGATGCCGGGGCCGTTCTGCTAGCGATTCGGACGCAGGCTGCGGAAGGAACCTCCGGTCACACAGGCAGTTATGCGCTGCGCAATATTTACAACCGACTGCAGCTTTACTACGGTAGCGAGGCTGCGCTTCATATCAGCAGCCAGCCGGGACAAGGTACTGAGGTTAGGCTGGAGATTCCGCTTTCCGAACCCCTGGACAAAGGAGACCAAGAAGATGAGTAATGCGATTACCCTATGCGTTATCGACGATATGAAAAGCGTGACCGACGGCATCGCCCGCCAAATCCCTTGGGCGGATTACGGCGTGACCGTCATCGGGACGGCCAGCGACGGCGAGGAAGGCTTGCGGCTGATCCGTACAGCCAAGCCGGACGTCATTCTAACCGATATCCGGATGCCGCATCTCGATGGGCTGGACATGATGACCACGCTGAGGAGCGAGGTCTGCGAGTGCAAGGTTATCTTTTTCAGCGGATATACGGACTTCGACTATGTGCAGCAAGCGCTGCGGCTGGGCGCCTTCGATTACATCACGAAGCCCTTTTCGATCCAGCAGATTATCGATATCGTCATGAAGGCCAGATCAGCGATCGAAGCGGCGCGCGCGGAGGAACGGCGGCTGGAGGCGATGAAGCGGCGTGTGCAGGAGAGTCTGCCCTTGCTCCGCCAGGAACTCTTTCACCTCATCCTGCATCATAAAACCGACTGGTCCAGCATCCGGCCGAGGTGGGAGTTCCTGCAGATCGGCCTCGAGCCCCGCAGCTTATCCGTCCTCGTTATCGAGATCGACCACTTTGCGGAACAGAGCCGGGCTCTGCCGACCCAGGAGGTGGAGCTGATTCGTTTCTCCATGCAGAACATTTTGGAAGAAACGATAGCCTCCTTCACCAAAGGCCTTCTATTCCGCGAATCAAGCTGCCGGTTCGTCGCCGTGTATCAAGCCTGCCCATCTCGAGGCGAGGAGACCGGCCTGGCCGAGCTTTGTCGCGAGCATATCGCCCGCTATACGAAGTTCACCGTCTCCATCGGGCAGGGCCGCACGGCAGATGATGTATCCGGCTTGCCCGAAGCATTCCGCGAGGCGCTCTTCGCTCTCTCCTACCAGTTCTACGCAAGCGGCAATGTTGCCTTATTGTATGACGACGTAGCGGGGAGCAGCGGACCGCTGCCCCGCTACTCGAAGGATAAGGAGCAGGAGCTCGCCATGTGGCTGCGTTCGGGAAATGCCGCACAGTCCACAAGCCTGCTGGAAGAGCTTTTCCGGGAGCTGTCATCCGGACAAGCGCTGCCGGAGCCGATCGTGCTGGTGAGCGTCCTCTCCGAGCTGGCCTCCTTCATCGTCCGCGTGCTGCTGGAGAAGGTGCCCTATGCCGAGCTTCATCCGCTGGAGCGAAAGCTGCGGGAGCGGCTGGCGCTGCCGGCCGTCTCGCTGAAGGATCTTCAGCAGCAGCTGGTGGACCTCGCTCGCGACGGCTGCAGCCTGATCGAGAGCCGTCACCGGTCCGAATCCCAGCTTGCGGTGAACGAAGCGATCCGGTACATTCGCGCCCAGCTCCATACCGAGCTCACGCTGAACGAGTGCGCGAAGCATGTCCACTTGAGCAGCAACTACTTCGTCAATCTGTTCAAAAAGGTGACCGGAATCACTTTCGTCCAGTTTCTCACGCAGGAACGCATGGAACAGGCAAAGCGCCTGCTTCTGGAGGACAAGCAGGTGCAGGATATCGCCGCAGCGGTCGGCTATGAGGATCGGCGCTACTTCAGCGATGTATTCAAAAAAACGGTTGGCATGACGCCCACGGAGTTCAAGACGGCTTACCTCAAGGGCGGAAAAGCACCCGATCCTTCATAAGCCGGCCGATAGAGGCCGATAACGACCTTTAAATTGTCCCCCTATTGCTTTATTTCGCCTCACACGCTATCCCTTCTTCAAAGTTTATAATGAAAACGCAGCCAATATGATTAGGGGGGATTACCCGGTGGCAAAAAAGCTTTTCACCACCTGCTTGACCTTGACGCTCGCGACGGCCATGGCCGCTTGCTCCTCCACGACCGAGACAAGCCAGCCGCAGACGCAGGGGCAATCGCAATCGCCGGCCAAAGATGCCGGAGCGAAGACAAAGCTAGTGTTCTGGACCTTCGACCGTCATGACGCGGATTTTATGAAGGAAACCGTCAGCAAGTACAATTCGACGAACACCGACAATATCGAGGTGGAAGTCACCTCCATGGCGGAAAATTACGCTCAGTCGGTCGACATCGCCTTTGCCAGCAATCAGACGCCGGATATTCTGCGCCCGAACCAGGACACGACGATTCCTTTCGTCAAGAAGGGTTATCTGGAGCCGCTCGACTCGTATTTGACGGACGAGATGAAGAAGAAATTCGCTCCGACCTTTCAAGATCAGGTAAACCAGTTCAACGGTAAAATCTACTCGCTGCCGAACTTCGGCTATACGCTGCGGCTGATTTACAATCAGGAGCTCTTCGAGAAAGCGGGCATTCAGGCGCCTCCGGCGACGCTCAAGGAAATGGTCGAGGCGGCCAAGAAAATCACCGAGGTCGGCAAAGCGAACGGCCAATACGGCTTCGCGCTCAACTTCAAGAGCCCGAAGAGCGCGCTGGATCGCTCCGCAAGAGAAATTTTGCAGCTGAGCGGCCACGACGGCTTCGGCTTCGATTGGAAGACGGCAAGGTTCGACTTCACGCCATTCAAGCCGGTTATTGACGCATTCAAGCAGATGAAGGATGACGGCAGCATGCTGCCCGGCGTCGAATCGCTTGATATCGACCCGCTGAGGGCGCAGTTTGCGGAAGGCAAGATCGGCATGTACTTGTCCTACTCCGCAGAGTCCGGCGTCTACAAGAGCCAATTCCCCGCGAAGATCAAGTGGGCCGCAGCGCAGGCGCCGACGATCGACGGCACGGTGAAGGGCGCAGCCGGCTTCGCGAACTCCGGCCAGTGGCTCGGCATATCCAGCAAGTCCAAAAACAAGGAAGCGGCCTGGAAGTTCCTGTCCTATATGTACTCCGACGAGACACTTCGTACCTATCATGAAGTCGGACTCGGTATCTCGGCGGTCCCCGCCATAGCCGCACAGGCGAAGAAGCCGGAGGTGAACGGCATCGAAGGATTTCTGCTGACCAAGCATGACGCCTTATGGCCGATTACGCCTCCGGTGACCGTCCAGGGGCTGGACTACGGGGCCGCCTTCTTGAAATATCTGCTAAGCGGCGAGTCGATCGACAACACGATTCAGGATTTGAACACACGCTATAATGCCGCGCTGGAGAAAGCCTCGGCCTCCGGCGATGTCAAGGTCGCGCCAGATCCGAACTTTGATCCGATCAAGCTGCAGGGTACGATGCTCGCGAAATAAGCGGATTGCCGGGGGGCCATATACGGCCCCCCCGGAATTCTACGAGGTGGGGAAGCAAAAATGAAACAATGGCGGACGCATATGGAAAACTACGGCTTCGTGTTTCCAAGCCTGCTGCTTACATTGGTGCTGGGCATTTATCCGATTCTATGGGCCATGCGCTACATGTTCTATGACTATAACGGGTACGGCGCGGAAACCTTCAACGGTCTGGACAATTTCGTGCGGCTGTGGAAGGACGATCTGTTCTGGGACTCCGTAGTCAACACGATCATATACGCAGGTGCGAAAATTGCGATTACGATTCCTCTGTCCCTAGTACTGGCGGTCATATTGAACCGCGGTTTGAGAGGGCGGCATATTCTTCGCGCCATTTATTTCATGCCGACGGTCATCAGCACCGCGGTCATCGCGGTGGTGTTCTTCATCATTTTCAACTCGTATAACGGGCTGCTGAATCAATTCCTGCTTAAATACCATCTGATCAGCGAAAGCATCGATTGGCTCGGACCCAAGTATGCCATGCTGACGGTCATTATCGTGGCGGTATGGGGAGCGATCGGCAACTACATGCTGTTGTTTCTGGCCGGTCTGCAGGGGATTTCGGAGGATTTATACGAAAGCGCGTCGATCGACGGTGCAGGTACTCTGCAGAAGTTCTGGCGCATTACGGTTCCGATGCTCGGACCGGTCATGCAGATGATTATCATGCTGGCCATTACCGTCTCGCTCAAGGGCTACGAGAGCATCATGGTGCTTACCGAGGGCGGTCCTGTCGGGAAGACCGAGGTCATGTACCTGTATGTGTATAAGCTGCTCTTTCCCGTATCGACCGGCTCCGTGCTCACGCAAGAGATCGGCTACGGCAGCGCGGTCGGTTTCGCAACGGCCGTGATCGTCGGGATCATCACAGGCATTTATTTCTACATGTCTAAGCGTTTGAATCAGGTCTATTAGGCGATGGAGGATATTATGGACAATGCGGTGCAAATAGAAAGAAGACGCGTGCTGATACAGCGCACGCGCCTCTTGGGGAAAACAGCCTCCGCGATCGTACTGTGGGGATTTTTGCTGGCCGTCGCCTTCTTTACGTTATTCCCCGTCGTCATGACCGTGCTCGGCTCGCTCAAGACGAACCAGGAGCTTACGGCAGGCGCTACGATTTTACCGAAGGTCTGGCAATTCGGCAATTATGCCGAAGCCTGGCAGCAAGCCAAGTTTTCCACTTACACCTGGAACAGCTTGTTCGTGAGCATTGCCGCTACGGTAGGGACGCTGATTGTCGCTTCCATGGCCGGCTATGCGGTGGACCGCAGGCTCTTCCCGGGAAGGAAGCTGTACATCTTCCTGCAAGCCTCGACGATGTTCATCTCGATCGGCGCGGTCGTGCTCCGGCCGCAGTTTGAGCTTATGGTGAAGCTTCATCTGAACACGTCGCTTTGGGGAGTCGTCCTGATCCTGATCAGCGCGCATGCCACGACTTATTTTATCCTGATGGGCTTCTTCAAGTCGATTCCACGCGACCTGGACGAGGCCGCCATGCTCGACGGCTGCAGCTTCATGGGCATTTATTGGCGCATCATCCTGCCGCTGCTTGGCCCCGGTCTCGGCGTCAGCGCGCTATTCACCTTCCGGGCCGCGTGGAACGAATACATTCTTCCGCTCGTGTTCACGATGAACAATCCGAAGATGCAGACGTTGACCGTAGGGCTGGCCAACTTGCGTTATACCAACAGCGCCGCTATGCAGACGCAGCTGATGATGGCCGGGGCATGTCTGTCGATGCTGCCGATTCTGATTGTGTATGTGTTTGCCAACCGATCCTTCATGCAGGTGACTGCCGGATCGGTGAAAGGCTAGCTTGCCATAGAAGCTGAAGATCGATTCCGGCGGCTGCGAAACGGATCATGACTCTGTCAACAATTTTGTGTAACCTGCTAAACCAGGTTCTAGCAACTGTAGCGCCGCGGCTTGTCTCGGAGCCTCTGTGGGTATGGATGTACGCGAGTGGGCGAGTTGGCTAGAAGCCTCCTCGCGCCGGCGATCAGCCTACCATGCCCCCCCTCCAAGTAAAGCCGCTTTACCTTACCTGGACGCGCTCGGGGTAGTATACGCTTAACTGCAACAAAATCTGACCCCAGTTCTGCACCCGCCCCGTCCACTTTCTCAGGACATCCATCGTCGAAAGATACAACATCTTAAGCAAGGATTCGTCAGTGGGGAAGATGCTTTTGCCTTTCGTCACCTTCCGCAGCTGGCGGTGGTAGCTCTCGATCATGTTCGTGGTGTAGATCAGCTTGCGCATCTCCGGCGGATACTTGAAGAATGCCGTAAGCTCGTCCCAGTTCTGCCGCCAAGAGCGTACGATGAGCGGGTATTTCTCGCCCCATGTCTCCTCAAAACGGTCCATTTCTAGTCGTGCTGCTTCCTCGGTCGGTGCTTTATAGATCGGTTTGAAGCTGGCCGTGACCATCTTCACGTCTTTGTAAGAGACATAGCGGATGGAGTTTCGAATTTGATGAATGATGCACTTTTGGATCTCCGTCTGCGGGTAGCAGGCCGAAATGGCTTGAGAAAAGCCGGTCAGGTTGTCTACGCAGGTGATGAGAATGTCTTGTACCCCGCGGTTTTTGAGCTCATTGAGCACGCTGAGCCAGAACTTGGCCGATTCGTTTTCACCAATCCAAATGCCGAGCACATCCTTGTTCCCATCCAAATCAATACCGATGACCATGTAAGCGGCCTTGTTGACAATATGGCCGTCCTGCTTCACTTTGAAGTGAATCGCATCCAGAAACACGACCGTGTACACGCTTTGCAAAGGCCGGTTTTGCCATTCTTTGATTAAGTGAACAATTTTATTGGTAACATTAGAAATGAGCGTGGGAGAAACCTCAATACCATACAGATTTTGCAGGTGATCCTGAATGTCCCGCGTGCTGACGCCCTTGGCGTACAAGGCGATGATCTGCTCCTCAATGCCGGTGACGCTGGTCTGATGTTTTTTCACTACTACGGGATTAAATTCGCCAAGGCGGTCCCGAGGCACCTGGATTTCGACGTCGCCATACTCCGAAGAGACCGTCTTCTTCGAATAACCGTTACGGCTATTCTTGGTCTGTTTGTTTTTAACATCATGCCGATCATAGCCAAGCTGGGTGTCCAGCTCTGCTTCCAGTGCCTCCTGAAGCACATCTTTGAAGAGTTCCTTCAGGGTCGCTTGGATCTGTTCAGGGGAAGTAAAGTTGTGTTCCTTTACAAAAGCACGAAGTTCTTGCTTGGTCCATAAATTATTCTTCATGAGTAGGGCCTCCGATTCGGTTGTTTTCTATGGGATGTAGTATTCCCATTTTCGACCGATTTAAGAGGTTACACATTTTATTTTACAGATCCCACATCATCCGGATGGCTGCTCGAATTCAAATTTGTGCAGATTGGTGACTACTGTCTATCCTGTTTGAATTCCATGCAGACACCATATCTCGATGAAACTCAAACATCCTCCTTGAACTCCACGAACTCTCTTTTTCTCTAGTAACAATGAAACTTGGCAAATGATAGATTCCTAATTTTGAGGCCAATGTAATTTTTTCATCAAAAAAAAGCTTTGTATTGTTTGGCAATTTCCTTTCTATAAGATTTTTCTTCCACTCTGGTCCATGATATACCACCTGAATTAATAAAGATGGTTCTTGCTCTCTAAACTGATCGATATAATTGATATATTTGTCATCATTAGAATCCACAAATAACAAAATGTCAGCCCCACTATCATCAATTGCAAGAATACCCTTTAATATGTCATTTCGTTTTTTTCTTTGCCTTTTCTTTATAATACTTATTACAATCAACAAAGAAAATATGACTATTATCTCTACCGAGTATACAATTGAACTGAGGTACACCGATCCATCACCTCTTTAACTATTAATATTGACCATGACTTTTCTTTCGATATACACTTGATACGATAGAGCGAGTATTGAACATATAAAAAAACGATTGAGTGAAAAGAAGCCAACTCCAAGATCATTTTCATTTGTAAGGTAACCTATAAAAGCAAGGACGATGAGTAGCACGTTTCTACAAATTGACAGTTTTATATCTGTATTTTTATCGCTTTTTCCAAAACAATTACATTTTATCTTTAGCTTCTTTAAGTACATTCTATAAAAACATGCTGTAAAAAATATCAGTTGCAGTATACATAAAATGAAAATTAATTTTAAGAATATTCCCAAAGAAAAACAAAGAGCAAATATAATCTCTAGAATCAAACCGACAACCCCATAAAACACTATTAACCTTTTGTTTTTTCCGAAGATTTCAAAATCATAAATAGCATAAGTAAACTCTTTAAAACTGTATATTTTAGAAATAGATGAGACAAAAAAAACAAGGGAAAACAATGTTGTTAGTAAATAATTAAATTTATCCATAATTTGTCCTCCAAAATACCGCATAAACAGTCCATAATCGGCGATCACTTAGCAGGAGCTTCGTTTCGAGCCAAGTCTAACTCAAGTTGACCTTTTTTCTCTAAATCTAATAATATTTCATCAAGCGATTGCTTGTTTTTTATAACATTGTCCATTGAATTATCTATCATTTCATTAAATTTAAAGAAAAACCTCACAGGAATCGGAGGCGAATATTCATCTTGTGGTCCCAATTTATAAAATGGCTCAAGATTTACACCATTAAGATTCATGTCTCCCAAGTATGTTGACAGGCTACCATCTTGTCCAGATTTCTTATTTTGTTCAGCGAATTCTTCACTATTGATATACTCGATCAATTTCCATGATGAATCAATATTCTTAGAATCTGCATTGATACCAAATAGCTCATTTGGTTGAACTGTTGCACTTTCATTTGGTGAAGAAGAACTAACTGGCTCTGTTGTTATCCCCCATTCAAAATCTACTTTAGGTAAATAACGGAGTTCATGGATATATTCCACCATCATAGCGGATCTACCCTGATTAAAGGCGTTATTCAGAAAAGGGTCACCCCCTTGGGCTTCCCCACCATCATTAATTCTTATATAACCTTTTCTATATCCATCAATAACTGTATTAAACACCTTTTTCCATCTGTCGGTGTTTAATACAACTTTATTACGTTCAGAATTTACATACCCTAGTTTTTCAGTTTCTGCGAATTCACTGACAACACCATATGGCCCTTGAGCATTATGATAATAGCCAGATATTTTATCGTCCCCTTGACTAGTGGGAAAACGAGAAGCTAAAGTAAATAACTCCTCCCAAGTCATTTGCTCCTTTGGGTACTCTATCCCAAATTTATCAAACAGTGTTTTATTGTAGAAAGTAGCTTTCGATTGAAATGTTGGAGACAAGGCATACAATTGCCCTCCTCCTTTATTTCTAATATAATTCAATATATTTGAGTTCATTTTTTCCGGCTTTACAATTTTGGAGTTTTTAATGTATGTATCCAGATTCAGCAGTTTTCCATTACCTGCATATTCCTGAAGATTAAATCCATAAAAGACATCTGGTTTCTCTGTTTCTAGGACTTCTAAAAACTTCTCTTCTGAAAGCCCTGCTTTAAAATACGGATCAAGGGAAACAACCTCAATTGATATATTCGGATTTTTAGCTTGAAAGACATTTCCGTATTTATTGAAAAAAGATTCACTGTTGTAATACAATACCTTAACCGTAGACTTCTTGTCATCAGTTTGATTATCCAGACATCCTGATAGAAGCAAAGTAAATGGTAAAACAATTGCAATAGCTTTTTTCTTAAGCATTTCCACACCCCTCTAAGCTCTTAAATTCATATAGTTTAGTTTGCGACTTATACATAAATGCATATATCTGATTGAGTGCCATTAAAGTATCATGATCTCCTTCCTCAACTACTTTTCCTTCGCTCAAAACAATAATGCGATCAGCCTGCCTACAACTACCAAGCCTGTGTGTAATCGTTATCGTTGTTTTACCCTCCGACATTTCATAAAACTTCTCCAACAACTCTGATTCCGCTATCGGATCTATCGCAGAAGTTGGTTCATCTAGAATAATAATGTCAGCATCTTTAAATAGGGCTTGCTGAACAACTCAATTCATAAAGCGCAATGTGTTAAATCGAAAAAGGGTGAAAAAAACGAAAAAGAGACTCCGAAGTCGCTTCTCCAGATTCATGACTAAGAATTGGATGGCGATTACGGTTAAACTCGTTTGAGCTCCGCGGG